>CALKHR010000110.1 GCA_937988885.1 uncultured Roseiflexaceae bacterium
GACACCACATAAAATGGAAAGTACCTTGCTGCCGCAGGCTACAACTGGTTTGTGACTGACACTGTCCAACCGGATTTGGTGTGAGAGTGTGAGAATCCACATCATAAATGATGATACCGCTTTACATTGGTATCGCCTATCTTCCCCCATCGCTTAGCGACTCGTTCCATCTTTGCGAAAAGATAGCACGACGCCGCAGCCCAATGGTAGGCCACGGCGTCGTAAAGGCGAAGGCGCTGCGTTAGACGCCCACCGTATCGGTGTAGAGGCTGTAGATCGATTGGCTGGCGGCCATAAAGAGGCGGTTCTTCTTCCTGCCGCCGAAGCAGATGTTGGCGCACGGCTCGGGCAGGTGGATTTTGCCGATCAGGGTGCCATCGGGCGCGAAGCAGTGCACGCCATCATACCCTTCGCCGCCCCAACCAGCCGCCGCCCAGAGGTTGCCATCCACATCAACGCGGATGCCATCGGCCATGCCGGGCGACATATCGACAAAATCGCGCCCATTCTCGGCTCTGCCATCGACCACATCGTAGACGCGGATGCTGCGGGGGCCGTTCGGCATGTGCGATGCGCCCGTATCCACGACATAGAGTAGTTTTTCGTCGGGCGAGAAGCACAGGCCGTTGGGGCGCACCATGTCGGAGACAACCACGCTGAGCTCGCCAGTGTTGGGATCGAGGCGGTAGACGGCGGTGGGCAACTCGAACTCGGCGCGGTCGCCCTCGTAGTTGCCGAGGATGCCGTAGCCCGGATCGGTGAACCACACCGAGCCATCGGAGTGGACCACCACATCGTTGGGGGCGTTGAGCCGCTTACCCTGGTAGCTATCGGCCAGCACTGTGATGCTGCCGTCGTATTCGGTGCGGGTGACGCGGCGGGTCAGGTGCTCACAGGTGACGAGGCGGCCCTGGCGGTCGCGGGTGTTGCCGTTGCTGTTGTTGGCGGGCGAACGGAACACGCTCACTGCGCCAGTCTCCTCGCACCAGCGCATCATCCGATTGTTCGGGATGTCGCTCCAGACCAGGTAGCGACCATCGCCAAACCAAACCGGGCCTTCTGCCCAGCGAAACCCGGTGGCGATGCGCTCGACGTGGGCGCTGCCGAGGCGGTAGCGGTTGAATCGTGGGTCCAGCGTTTCCACCGCAGGGTCGGGGTAGCGTACGAGGCCGCGTTCGCCTGATGCAGGCCAAATCGGGGTTTGCGTCATGACAGTTCTCCAAAATTCTAACTATGGGTGAGCGAACAGGCCACGTGGAATGTTGAGGTTAGCGCGATGCCATCGCTTCTGCCAAAACCTCGCGCAGGTCGTCTTGATCGAAGGGCTTCTCGATCACAAAATCGACGCCGCGCTCGCGGGCTTCTTCATCGGTGTATTGGCGACCCCAGCCAGTAATCAGAATGGTGGGCACTCGCGGGTCGCGTTCTTTGATCTGCTTCAGCAGGTCCCAGCCGTTCATATCGGGCATGCCCAGATCCGAGATCACCAGATCGAACGTGTGCGGCGCGAAGGTCCGCAACGCCTCGGCACCATCGGCGGCTTGCGCGACTTTATGGCCCCAGCGTGTCAGGACGCGCACCGTCGCATCTCGCACCATCGCCTCACTCTCAACAAACAGGATATGGCCCGGGATGATGTTGAGATCGCGCGGCGCCTTGCGTTTGGTGGTTTGCTCGGCAGCGCGGATGGGCAAACTGATGCGGAAGCGGGTGCCCACGCCAAGTTCGCTCTCGACATCGATCTGGCCGCCGTGGCTCTGGATGATGCCCAGCGAAACGGCCAAGCCCAGGCCGGTGCCCTGCTCGCCCTTGGTGGTGAAAAACGGGTCGAAGATGCGGGCGCGCACGTCCGGCGGCATGCCAGTGCCCGTATCGGCGATCTCAATCACCACCTGGCCTTCGTCTTCGGTCTTTTGGTTGTAGGTGGTGATGGTGATGGTGCCGCCCTTGGGCAGCGCATCGACCGCGTTGATGATCAGGTTGGTGAGCACCTCGCGTAATTCGGCGGGACGCCCCGCGATCGGCTCGACAGGCTCAAGATTGCGCACGATCTCGATGGAGGCACCGCGACTCTGGGCCACGTCGCGCCAGCGCGGGCGGGTCAGGTCGATGGCGTCGCGGGCCAGCATGTCGAGGCGCACCTCGGTCATTGGCGAGTCGTGCTCCATGCGCGCGAAGCCCTGCAGGCGCCGCACCGTCTCGGCACCGTCCTTGGCGGCCCGCTCGATGATCTGGAGCATTTCGCGATGTTCGGGGTCTTGCACTTCGTAGAGCAGCAACTGCGCGTTGCCGAGCACACCCGCCAGCAGGTTGTTGAAGTCGTGGGCCACGCCGGAGGCCAACTGCCCCACGGCCCGCACTTTATCGACCAGGCTGAGGTGCTCTTGCGTGCGAGCGAGTTTGGTAGCGGTCTCCTCGCGTTCGCGCGCGAGACGGGCGTTGTGCAGTGCGGTGCCGAGGTAGTGCGAGAGTTCGAGCAGAATGGCGATCTGCTCCTGTCCATACGCACCCGCTTGGCGGCTCGCGAAGTCGAGCGTTCCAACGGCGCGGCTGGCCCCGATGATCGGCACAATCACGCCGGAGCGCAGTCCGTTGGCGGCCAACTTGCGGTCGTACTCGAAGCTGCTGCGTGACAGTTCGACCTGCGCCAACGGCATCGCGGTGCGCCCCGCCGTCTGCCAGGGTGTGCCCTCGGCAGGAATGCGCTGACCTTCGGGCGGCTCGGCCCAATCGCGGATGTTGTAGTCGTAGACCGTCTCGAACGTGAAGGTGTCGTCCTCCTCGTTGTAGAGCACCAGCGCGGCGTAATCGCAGGGCACCACGCGGCGGATGTGGTGGATGATGGTGCGCAGAATCGCGGGCAGGTCGCGGCTCACATCGCGCGTGCTGACCTCCTGCGTCACGCGGGTCACCACTTCGAGTTGGAACTTGAGCCGAGCGTTCTCCATCGCGATCGCGGCCTGGTTCGAGAGGGCAGCGATGGCGTGCACATGCTCTTGGTTGTAGTGGTTCGGCTCGTCGTTCTCCAGCATCAGCACGCCTTCTACGTGACCCTGGCGCAGCAGCGGCACACCCATCCAACTGCGGGTGGTGGTGACGCCAAACGGGCGATAGCGCGGATCGGCCTGCACATCGGCGAGCACCAGCGCTTGGCCTTGGCGGGCGATATGGGCAACCAGCGGCACCTCGTCGAGCGGGATGCGGCTGCGAATGTGCGGTTGGCGGTTGGCAAAGCCACGCGAGGCCGAGAACTCGACGTGCTCCTCATCGACCCGCACAAGCATACTGCGGTCGTAGGGCAGCACTTGGGCCAGTTGATCGAGGATCAGTTCGGGCACACCCTCGGGGGCCAGCGCGGCGCTGAGAGTCTGCGAGACGCGGTAGATCGCCTCGGCCAGTTGGCGGCGCATCTGCTCGGTCTGGAACAGTTTTGCGTTCGTGAGCGCCACGGCCAGCGGCGTCGCCCACTCGGTGAGTTGTTGGCGATCCTGCGGGCTAAAGGCGGCGGGCAAACTACTCTGCACCACGATCACGGCGAGCACGTTGTTCTTGGAGATCACGGGCACCGCCAATTCTGAGACTGCGGTGTGCATGCCCGGCGTCGGCACGAATTGTGTGGTGGTGCGCAGATCTTCCACCTGCGCCGGTTTCGTGGTCTGCACCACGCGAGCAGCGATGGTTGGCTCGCTAAGGGGCACCTGCGTGGGTGGCACGTAGCCGGCATCCTGCGCGTCGTCGCTGAAGTAGAAGGCCAGCATCTCGCCTTCGAGCAGGGCGATGCCGACGCGCTCGTAGAGGAAGCCGCTGCGCAGCGCCACCACCACGCGGCGAATGAGTTGCTGCGGATCGAGCGTGGCGCTCAGTTCGCGCTCGAAGGACAGCATCCCTTTGAGTTGCCGTTGCGAATCTTGCAGGACGCGCAGTTGCTGATCTTTCTCCTGCGTGATGCGCTGTTGCGATTTAAAGAGTTCGTCGAATCGGCGGGCGATCACGCCAATCTCACCGGGGGCGCGCACGGGCAATTGGCGGTTGGCGTTCGGCGGCGCGGTGATCGCGGCAACTAGGCGGGACAGCGGCAGCACGATCCAACGGGCCACGTAGGCCATCAACACCATGAGGACGAGGGCGAACAGCGAGGCAAGCGCAATAACCGACCATTCGGGGGAGAGATCAAGGCCGAAGAATTGCCAGGCCGCTTGCACGTCGCCGCTGAAGTCGGCAATAAGCCGAGCCCGCAATTCGGCATCGAGGCCCAGAAATACTTCGTACAAAAATGCAATCAGGCCGCCAAGCGCAAGTATCAGACTCAACAACAAACCCCAGAACGCGCGGCGCACCAACTGCGAATGTTGTTTGGGACGATCTGCCATCAGCGAGGTCGGGCCTTCTCTCTGTCGTGCAACTCGGGGGCACGGCCCGGTTATTGATGATAAATCGGGAAGGGTTGCTTGTCAACTAGCTGCAACAAACGTGATCAAGCGAGCGTCTTAGCCGCAGGAACGTAACGATATCGAATGATATCCATACATAATGGAGGAAATCTATGGAAACCAGACGAATCCGACGCAGCCGGAACGAGCGCATGATCGCTGGCGTTGCGGGGGGCTTGGCGAGTTATTTCAATATCGATCCGATGCTGGTTCGGCTCGGCTTCATATTGCTAGCCTTCTTCAATGGATTTAGCGTTCTGGTGTACATGGCGCTCTGGTTGTTGTTGCCGAACGAGGATAGCAGCGCACCCGATAGCCGCGCTCAGATGCGCGAAAGCATCGACGAGATGCGCGAAGCCGCCGAAAGTGCCGCTCAGCGCGTTCGCGATATGTTCAACCGCGTCTAGTGCTTCGTTCGAGGTGCTGAAAGGGGTATCGAGCCACTGGCTCGATACCCCTTTTTCCTTCTCAATGCCCTCGCACAACCTAAAACATTTGTGTCGACAAGAATGACGGTATTTGGTACCATAGACGCCTGCGGGGCACTAACGTTGGCGCAATATTGCTCCGTGGCACGTCAATAACCCCATTCAATCTGTCTCTGCTGCACCATACAACTCAAGATTGTGGGGTTTCAGTGGGTAGACATCGAACACAGATGATTAACAGCCACGCATTCCACGGCTGTAGGGGGCACATCATGGGCGTTCTCAAACAGATTCTACTCTTTGCTGGGGTCGGCGCACTTGGTGGTTTTGTGATTATGATTGGGATGGGGTTTATCTTCTTCCCGACGCTTTTGGGTCAACTGAACTTCACGGGTAGCGAGACCGATATGGCGATCCTGAAGGCTGTCGCGCTACCCACCGCCATCGCCGCGTTGATCGGCGGCGTGATCGGGGGTCAGATCTCAAACGAGGGTGGCCGCAGCAGCCAAGTGATGATGGCCGTGATCCTGGGCATCGTCCTGGCCACGCCCGTGAGTTGCCTGGGCTTCTGGGTCACAGGTTGGTAGGTACACGTCCTGTAGTACAATTGCGCCAGCAACGCCTCAACGCCAGCGTGGTTTCGCTGGCGTTGGCTTTTAACTACGCCCCAACACCCGCCGCACTAGTGCGCGCTCCTCGGGGCCGAACGCACCCACCACCCACAGCGCAATGCCGTAGGCGAGCGGGGCCACCACAGTCGCCACAAGCCACCCAAAGTCGCCGCCGAGCGGGTAGACCAGCAGCATCGCCAAGCCCATCACCAGCGCCGCCGCCATCGGGCGCCACGACAGCCGCAACAGCGGCGGAGCAGCCTCCTCGCGCCGCAGCACAGGCAGGAAGGTGATGTACAACACCACTTCGGAGAGCACGGTGATCAGGCTGGCGGCGTACAGGCCGAACAGCGGGATGAACAGCAGATTGGCCAGGAAGTTGAACGCCGCCATAATCATAAACGAGCGGGTGATGGAAGCCTGCTGATCCAGCGCGATCATCACGTACTGCATCAGGCCGTTGATGTACGAGAGCGGCAAAAACCAGATCAGGATGGCCAGCGCCACATCGGAGATGCCCTGATATTGGGCGTTCTCGGCGAAGAAGCGCACCAAATCGGCGGCCAACACGGTGGTGCCGACCGAGATGGGGAAGGCGGCCAGCAGCAGCACGTACAGCACATGCCGATACGAGCGGTTGAAGGCATTGCGATCCTGTTTGGCTTGTCGGGCGATCAGCGGGAAAATAGCGTTGATGAGCAGCGGCGGCAGGATGAGCGCCACGTTGATGACGCGGTAGGGCATGCGGTACTGCGCCACCACTACATCGTCGGTGAACGCCCGCAGGATGAACGTGTCGAACGAGAAGGCGATGTTGACCAGCAGGCTGTTCAGCAGCAGCGGGAAGGCGGGCTTGAGCAGGCTGCGCGCGAACTGCCAATCCCACTCCAAGCGCGGTGCGAACAACATGCGCACTTGCAGCACCAGAAAGACCAGCGCGGTGAGGCAGGTGGTGGCCACCGCCGCCCAGGCCAGGCCGAGCACGCCCCAGCCCGCCAGCAGCACGCCAACCCGCGCGAATACGCTCACCACTTGCGTGATAAGTTCGACCGCCGCCGGGATCTCCATGCGTTCGCGGCTGTTGAACAGCGCCGTGACGACGTTATTGTACGCGGCGGGGAACAGCGTGAGGCAGAGAATGAGGATCGCTGCGGCGCCATCGTCGGTGAGGCTGCGTGCGCCCGGCAACATCGCGCCGCTGACGTTGTAGGTGCCGATGATCACCAGCGCCATCGGCAGCGCGATGATCGAGAGCAGCCAACGCAACGTCAGCGTGACACCGAAGAAGCGCGGTGCTTCGTTGGGCTGCCGCGCCACCTCGCGGGTGAGCAGCGTGCCCAAGCCGAAGTCGCTGAAGGTGCCGAGGTACTGCACCACCAGCAGCGCGGCCAAGTCGTACTGGCCCACCGCTTCCGGCGTGAGCAGGCGGTAGAGCACCAGCGCGAAGGCCATATCGATCGCCCGCACAATCAGGCGGATCACGGTTGGCACGGCGCTGTTCTTCACGACGCGGCGTGCGGTATTGCTCTCGTCCTCGCGGTAGTAGCGCCGCCACAGCAACGCGCCCAGCCCAAGCAACGGCAACAGGGCGGCTACGCCCAGCAAAAAGAGGTTGATTCGTTCACTTAGCATAGTGGCCGATTATACCAGGGATCAGCGCGGTTCTTGGCGATGTTCATCGAGCAACGCCGTTAGCTCGGCCAGGCTGTTCAGCGTGTAGTCGGGCGGGGTGGCGTCGGGGGGCGGCGTGCGCCCGGCGCGGTTGACCCACGCTACGGCGATGCCCTGCTGTTGCGCGCCAACCACGTCGTTGCTCCACGAATCGCCGACGTGCAGCACTTCGTGCGGGGCGAGGCCGAGCAGTTCCAGCGCGCGTTGGAACAGTTCGGGGCGCGGTTTGTAGCTGCGCACGTCCTCGCTGCTGAGCACGTGGTCGCAGCGCCAACCCGCGTGGCGGATGGCGTTCTCCAGGTCGCTGCGGTCGATGTTGGAGACGATGCAGATCGGCAGTGGGCAGGACTCCACGAAGGCGATGGCGTCGTCGAAGATGCGGGGCGCGCTCCAGTAGACGAATTGTCGAGCGGCGAGCTCTTGGGCCGAGAGCGGGATCTGATATTCGGTGAGCACGGCTTCCAGGCTGGCGATCTCGATGTCGCGCTGGGTGCGGAATTGCTCGCCGTGGCTGGCTGCGCACAGTTCGCGGAAGCGGTTCAGCCAGGCGCGGCCTAGGCTGCGCTTGTCGATGGCGGTGGGGGCGGCGGCGAGCATGTCGCGCAGCATTTCGCCGATCACAAGATCGTCTTCGGAGACTAGGGCGCCGTAGAAATCGAGGAGCACGGCTTTGTAGCGCATATCGCCTCCTTGGTGGCTATGCCGATTCATCGGGGGCCATGGTAACGCAGATTTCGTTGTGCGCAGTGAACGGCTGCGGCCAGCAAGCGCGAGCAGAGCGAGTGCACCATCACGTTGCCGATGGGACGCGGTTGCCGTAGCGACGGGCGCTGCGGAGGCGGCTGCGCTTCTTTTTCCCAAACCTATACGGCAACCACATGAGGGTGCGATGCAAAAAGGGCAACCAGTTGCGGTTGCCCTTTTGTGCAGTGGTGTGAGGCGGTGCTAGTTTTTGGAGATCATGATGAGCACGCCGAGTGTGCCGTCTTGGTTTTGGCCGATCACGATCGTGAGGTCCATCTCGGAGCCTTTGGCTTGCAGTTGCACGTAGCTCTCGCTCTCGGAGAGTGTTGTCACCTCGTAGCCGTCGGCGGCCAGGCGCTCTTTGTAGAAGCTCACCACGTCCTCCAAGGGCATGCTGGTGTTGTAGGAGAGTTGTTCTTCGGTCTGCAGGGTGATCTTGGCGTCATCAACCTTCGGCACGTTGGAGGAGGCCATATCTTCGAGGCCGGGGCACTCCGCTGGAATGGAGATCGTGTCGATCTCGCCGATCGCTGAGAGTTCGTAGTTGGAGACGGTGCTGATGCCTGCCATTTCGGAGTTGGTATTGGCTTTGATCATCAGGCCGTCTTCGCGCACCCAAAATTCGCCCTGCATTTTGATGCCCGTGGTGCTGGTGCTGATCTCGTAGCGGTTGGTGTTCTGCCCGTTCACCGTGACGTTGCGCTCGACAAGTTTCGGCTCGCCCGAGGACAACACCAACATCATGCTCACCGAGCCCATCATGTTGCGGGCCATTTGGAGCGATGTCGCCCAACTTTCGGTGTTCAGCCCGGTGATTCGGCACTCGCCGTTCTGGACGTTGTACAGCATATCGGGCAGCAGGTAGGTTTCGGTGGTGCCTTGCGCTTCGGTCCCTACAATGGTGCGAACGATGCTCGGCTCGATGATGCGCTCCTCTACAAAGCGTGAAGTGGTTGTCTCCGTTTTGCCATCGGATGGGGTGGTGATGTTGGTCTCGTTCACCATGCGGTAGCTGCCGAGTTTGCTGAGAAATGCCTCCATTTTCACGGGGTCGAACGAGTCGGAGAGCGAGTCGATCACGGGCGTGTCGCTCGATTGATTATCGCTCGATTGGGTGTCGTCGCCCGAGCTGTCGGTTTCGCCACTCGGTCGGCTGATCTCTTCGATGGTATTGATGGTTTCGCGCACTTGGGCGGCTCGATCGGTGATGCCACAGTTCACAAGAACGGCGAGGGAGAGCAGGATCACAAGGGCCTTCACGCTTTTTTGCATCTTCGATTCTCCTTCAATGCACGTGTTGGGTTACAACGATGCTGGCAGTGTACGTACGCAGCGTGAGTTGATCGTGAGTTGAGCGTGAGATTCGGGCTTGTGAACGTGAGTTTTGGGTTTAAAACCGAGATCTCGGCTGTTTCAGAACCATCGCGGATAGTAGAATGTGTGGGTGACGAGGGAGGTTTAGCGCGATAGAGCCGGATGATCGCAGGCGACTCGGCTTCGCGAAATGTGAGGCGAAAAACTCCACGAAAACGCGCGCCGCGCAGCATTCCTTGGGCAGTTCTATGCTACAATAGCGGCCATGAAGCTCTCGACTATCGGCGTTCTCGGGGGCGGCCAGCTCGGGCGCATGATGGCGTCCGCCGCACACAACCTCGGGATGCAGATCGCGGTGCTTGACCCCGATCGCAACGCCCCCGCTGCGCAAGTGGCAAACCGGCACGTACTCGGTGATTTTCGTGATCCACAACGCATCCGCGAGCTGGCCGTCGGATGTGACATTCTCACTGTCGAGATCGAACATGTCAATGCCGACACATTGGATGCTCTGGCGCAACAGGGCGTTCCTGTTCAACCTATACCCGCAACTATTCGCCTTATTCAAGACAAATTAAATCAGAAACGTCATCTTGCAGCGCATGATCTCCCGGTTGCGCCGTTTCTGGACGTGCCCGATGCGCAGGCCGCTGAGGCTGCCGCGCAGCAGTTTGGGTATCCGTTTTTATTGAAATCGCGCCTTTCGGCATACGATGGCCGTGGCAACGCGGTGGTGCCGAACCCGGATACCCTGCCGATGGCCGCCCAAGCGTTGGGTGGCTACGAGCGTGGGCTGTATGTGGAGCAGTTCGTGCCGTTCGAGCGCGAGCTGGCGGTGATGGTCGCGCGCGGTCTTGATGGCGCGTTGGCCGTGTATCCGGTGGTCGAGACGGTGCATAAGAACAATATTTTGCACCGTGTGTTCGCGCCTGCGCCGATCGACCAGGCGTTGCAGGAGCGTGCCCGCGAGATCGCACGGCGCGCGATTGCGACGTTCGAGGGTGCGGGGATTTTTGGCGTGGAGATGTTCCAGTTGGCGAACGGCGAGGTGTTGATCAACGAGATCGCGCCGCGCCCACATAATTCTGGGCATTATACGATCGAGGCATGTGCGACGAGTCAGTTCGAGCAGCACGTGCGGGCGATCCTGGGCTTGCCGCTCGGTGATCCGTCGCTCAAGGTCGGTGCCGCAGCTATGATCAATGTGCTGGGCGCTGGCGATGGGCTGCTTGCGGAGACTCAACGACCGTTGGAGCGGGCGTTGGAGGTGCCGGGCGCGTCGATCCACTGGTACGGCAAGACATCGGTGCGCGCACAACGCAAGATGGCGCACATCACGATCGTCGCGCCGGATCAGGCCACGCTGGCTGTACGGCTCGCACAACTTGAGGATGTGTAACGAGTTTATGAGCCAAGAACTACAACAATCAACTGGCGATGTCGCCGTTCCGGTGGTTGGTATCATTATGGGCAGCGATTCCGACTTGCCCACAATGCGCCAAGCAGCTGAGATATTACGCGATTTGGGTGTGCCCTTCGAGCTGACGATCGTGTCGGCCCACCGCACGCCTCAACGCATGTTCGATTACGCCCGGGCGGCCCATCAGCGCGGTTTGCGAGTGATTATCGCGGGCGCTGGCGGTGCTGCACATTTGCCTGGCATGGTGGCCTCGCTCACGCCCCTGCCCGTGATCGGCGTGCCGATCGCGCTGGGGACGTTGGGCGGCAACGATGCGCTGATGTCGATCGTGCAGATGCCGCGCGGCATCCCGGTGGCGACCGTTGCCATCGGCAACGCGACCAACGCCGGGTTGCTGGCTGCGCGCATCTTGGCAACCTCAGATCCTGCATTACAACAACGTATCATCCAATATCAGGAGTCGCTCGAACAAATGGTGCTCGACAAAGTAGCACGGCTCGAAGCGACTGGATGGCACGATTATTAGCGTATACATTCGACCTTATCAACGTAATGTGCCACCACACATTACGTTTTTTATCTGTCTTTACAACAATCGGAGGATTTTCCCGCCATGTCGGAATCGCAAGTCGTTGGGAAGGCGCTCACGTTCCGAGTCGAAGTTGCCGCCCGCCCCAGCGAGGAGAGTGTGACCGGGCGCGCGTTTGTTGAAGCCGCACGGCACTTGGACATCACTGGCTTATCCGCCTGCGCTGTCGACCGACTGTATTTTCTGCACGGAACCCTCACCCACGCCGATGTTGAGCGTTTAAGCCGTGAGCTCCTTGCAGACCCAGTCACTGAATCATTCACGATTGTGATGGAAGGGCAGCCGATCGCTGCCGATGAGTTGCACGTCGAAGTCTCTCCACTCCCTGGCGTCACCGACCCCGCCGCCGAAAATCTGGTCCGCGCAGCCCATTTAATGGGCATTTCCACGCTGACGCGGGCAACCACCGGACAACGCTTCCGGTTGCAGGGCAACCTCAGCCGCAATGAGATCGAGCGCCTCGCCGCCGAAGTGCTCGCCAACCCAGTCGTGCAGCGCTTCGAGATCGGCCAGCCGATCAGCGCGCCGTTCTTCGCCTTCCAACAGGCCGATGGCACGGTTGAAACGATTGCATTGCGCGATGCCGACGATGCCGCCCTGCGCCAGATCAGCGCCGAGCGCCGCCTTGCGCTCGACCTGAACGAGATGCGCGCTATCCAGGCGTACTACCGCGAGGAGAATCGCGAGCCGACCGATGTTGAGCTTGAGATGATCGCGCAGACCTGGAGCGAGCACTGTTCGCACAAGACGTTCCGCGCCACCATCAGCTACGAGGGGCCAGCGGGAACCGACCCACAGGCCGCGCCGAGCCAGCAGACGATCGACGGCTTGCTCAAGACCTACATCCGCCGTGCCACCGAGGAGCTGAACAAATCGTGGGTGCGCTCGGCGTTCGTAGACAACGCGGGCATCGTGGCCTTCGACGATGCCTACGACTTAGCCTTCAAGGTCGAGACGCACAACCACCCGTCGGCGCTGGAGCCGTTCGGCGGCGCGAACACGGGTGTGGGCGGCGTCATCCGCGACATCCTGGGCGTCAGCGCCCGCCCGATCGCCAACACCGATGTGCTCTGCTTCGGCCCGCCCGACCTGCCCCGCGAGCAGGTGCAGGCTGGCGTGCTGCACCCCTCGCGTATCGCGGCTGGTGTGATCCACGGCGTGGAGGACTACGGCAACAAGATGGGCATCCCGACTGTGAACGGCGCGGTGCTCTATCATCCGGGCTACACGGCCAACCCGCTGGTGTTCTGCGGCTGTTTGGGGCTGTTGCCGCACAACTCGCACGTCACCGAGCCGCAGGTTGGCGATCTAGTGGTGGTGATCGGCGGCCACACGGGCCGCGATGGGCTGCGCGGCGCGACCTTCTCCAGCATGGAGATGGATCAGGAGACTGGCGATATCGCCGCGACGGCGGTGCAGATCGGCCACCCGATCAACGAGAAGCAGGTGCTTGAGGCGGTGCTGCAGGCCCGCGACGAAGGACTCTACAGCGCGATCACCGACTGCGGCGCGGGCGGCCTGTCCTCGGCGGTCGGCGAGATGGCCTCCAAACTCGGCGCACACGTGCAACTCACCGAAGTGCCGCTCAAGTACCCGGGCCTGCGCCCTTGGGAGATCTGGCTGAGCGAGGCACAGGAGCGCATGGTGCTGGCCGTGCCGCCGCAGAACTGGGAGCGCTTGCGCGAGATCTGTGCGGGGCAAGACATCGACGCGGTGGTGATCGGCACGTTCAGCGGCGACGGACGCATTCAGTTGCGCTACGGCGAGACGCTGGTCGGCGAGCTTTCGACCGCCTTCCTGCACGATGGCATGCCGCGCCGCCACCTGAACGCGGTATGGAGCGCGCCGGAGGTGCCTGCGCAACCCGCGCTGCCGAGCCAACCCGATCTGCGCGCCGACCTGCTGGCGCTGCTGGCCCACCCGAACATCCGCAGCAAAGAGGCGGTGGTGCGCCGCTACGACCACGAGGTGCAGGGCGCGACCGCCGTCAAGCCGCTGGTTGGGCCGCGCCGCAACGGCCATGGCGACGCGACCGTGATCGTGCCGCGCGGCACCGCGAGCCAGCACGCCGAGGATCGGCCCGTACGAGGCGTGGTGCTCTCGGCGGGTATCTGCCCGAGCTACGGCGAACTCGACCCGTATGCGATGGCTTGGGCGGCGGTCGATGAGGCGATGCGCAACTTGGTGGCGGTCGGCGGCGATCCCGATCAAGTCTCGATCCTCGATAACTTCTGCTGGGGCAACCCCACCATGCCGGATCGACTGGGTAGCCTGGTGCGCTGCACGCAGGGTTGCTACGATGCCGCGCTGGCTTACAGCACGCCGTTCATCTCGGGCAAGGATAGCCTCAACAACGAGTATGCCGATGCGCAAGGGCAGCGCCACGCCATCCCGGGCACGCTGCTGATCTCGGCGATGGGCATTGTGCCGGATGCGCGCCGCACCACCACCGCCGACCTGAAGGAGCCGGGCAACCTGCTCTACATCGTCGGCGCGACCCGCGAGGAGTTGGGCGGCAGCCACTACACGCAACTCCACGGCGTAACGGGTGGCACGGTGCCGCAGCCCGTCCCCGATGCGCTTGACCAACTGCGCGCCCTCCACCGCGCGATCGAGGGCGGCCTGGTGCAGGCCTGCCACGACTGCTCGGAGGGCGGCTTGGGCGTGACCCTGGCCGAGATGTGCATCGCCGGGCAGGTCGGCGCCGATGTGACGGTGACGAACTTGCCGGGCTTGCAGGCTGGGACGAGCGACGCGGTGGCGCTGTTCAGCGAATCGCTGACGCGCTTCGTGGTCGAGGTGCGCCCCGCCGACGCGGCAGCCTTCGAGCAGCACCTTGCAGCGGTGCCGCATGCCAAGATCGGCAGCGTGACCGCCGAGCCGACGCTGCGCATCAACGGCAGCCTCGCGATCGCGCTGGCCGACCTTGAGCGCGCCTGGACCGAGCAACCCGAGGTGAGCGCCCCGGTCGCCGGGCCGAACGTCGCGAGCGTGCCCGCCGCTAAGGCCACCCCGCGTGCCCCCGGCCAGCGCACCGCCGCGCCTCGTGTGCTGATCCTGCACGCCAACGGCAGCAACCGCGATCACGACGCGGCACTGGCCTGCCAACTGGCGGGCGGCATTCCCGAGATCGTCCACGTCAATCAACTGTTTGCTGGCGAGCGCCGCATCAGCGATTATCAGATGATCGTGGTGCCGGGCGGATTCTCCTACGGCGACGATTTGGGCGCTGGCACGCGCTGGGCGCTCGATCTGCGCGAGCGGCTGGGCAGCGACCTGGAGCGCTTCATCGCCGAGGGACGCCCTGTGCTGGGCATCTGCAACGGCTTCCAGACCTTGGTCAAGGCGGGCCTGCTGCCCGGCGGCGATTGGAGCGGCTCGGGCGAGCGCCCCGTCACGCTCACCTACAACGCCTCGGGGCACTTCGAGTGCCGTTGGGTCACGCTGATGCCGAATCCGCACAGCACAAGTCTGTTCACCGCCAACCTCACCGAGCCGATCTTCTGCCCGGTGGCGCACGGCGAAGGGCGGCTCGCCACGCGCGATGCGGCCACACGCGACGCATTGGTTCGCGATGGACTGATCGCGCTGACCTACACCGCTGCAGATGGTGGCCCAGCCGCGTATCCCGACAACCCGAATGGCTCAGAACTTGCGATTGCTGGTCTCAGCAACCGCGCAGGCAATGTCATGGGCTTGATGCCGCATCCCGAGAATCACGTGTTCGCTTGGCAACACCCGCGCTACCACCGTGGCGAATCGGGCAACTTGGGTTTGAGGCTCTTCCAGAACGGTATCGCGTTCGCATAGGCACTGTTGGCAACCAGGCTGCGACAACTCAACGGGGGCGAGCCTCGCAGTTCGCCTCCCCAACACAGCCAAGGTTGCTTCTGATGGTTTGAAAGATTCGATGCGCCCGCGCATCCCTGGTAGCAAAAGTACGAGGCATTGTGCTAACTCACGAACAACTTGTGAAGGCCATTCCCCAGGCGCTCACAACAATCGATTTACCGCATCTTGGCGAGAAGTACCACGGCAAAGTGCGTGAGATCTATCGCCGTCAGGATGAGTACATTCTGATCACGACCGACCGCGTTTCTGCGTTTGACCGCGTATTGGGGGCCATTCCTTTCAAGGGCCAAGTGCTCAATCAACTGAGCGCCTGGTGGTTCTCGCAAACCGAAGATATCATCCCGAACCATGTGATCTCGGTGCCCGACCCGAACGTGACGATCGCGCGTGTTGCCGAGACACTGCCCGTCGAGATCGTCGTGCGTGGCTACATCACTGGTGTCACCAAAACATCGCTTTGGACGCTCTACGAGCAGGGCCAACGCCAGATGTACGGCGTGACGCTGCCCGAAGGGCTGAACAAAAACGACAAGCTGCCCCGCCCGATCATCACGCCCACCACCAAGGCGCTCGACGGCGCACACGACGAGCCGCTCAGCCCGCAGGAAATCATCGAGCGCGGCCTGCTCTCCGCCGAGTTGTGGGGACAGGTCAGCGAGGCGGCGCTCGCGCTGTTCGCCCGTGGCCAGCAATTGGCGCAGCGGGCAGGGCTGATCCTGGTGGACACCAAGTACGAGTTTGGTCTTGTGGATGGCACCCTCACGCTGATCGACGAGGTACACACCCCCGATTCGAGTCGTTACTGGACCCAAGAATCGTACGGTGCAGGCCGTACACCGACACATCTCGACAAAGAACTGCTACGCGCTTGGTACGCGCGTCAGGGCTATCGAGGAGATGGCGTTCCACCTGTGCTTCCCAATGACATTATTGCTCAATTAGCAGCGCGCTATATCAGCGCATATGAAAGGTTGACGGGCCAGGAGTTCATACCGGGCGCGCAGCCTGCGTCTGATCGCATCACGCAATGTCTAGCAACACACTAGAGCATGGGGATGCGAGCGAGGTATCTCATCAACATCGAACCACTCTGCTCGAATCGCTATACTCCAATAGAGGTGCAGGAGATGGAACCTACGTTTATACCCCTTGAGACCGACGACCGCCCACGCGAGGAGTGCGGTGTGTTCGGGATCTACGCCCCAGGCCGCGATGTCGCACGTTTAACGTTCTTCGGCCTGTTCGCCCTACAGCATCGCGGGCAGGAGAGCGCCGGAATCGCCAGCAGCGATGGGCGCGCCGCCTACTCGCACAAAGGCATGGGCCTGGTCTCTCAAGTGTTCGATGAGGACAAGTTGCGCCCGTTGCGCGGCCATCTTGCCATCGGCCATAATCGCTACTCGACCACTGGCTCGTCGCACATTCGCAACAGCCAACCCTACCTGATCGAAACGCTGTACGGCCCGCTCGGCGTGGCGCACAACGGCAACCTGACCAACGCGCTCGAATTGCGGCAGATGCTGTTGGAACGCGGCGTCGGTCTCTCGTCCACCACTGACAGTGAGGTGATCACCCAGATCCTGGCCTCGCCGCCGGAGGTGTGGGATGAGCAGGCGCTCGGCCTGCGCAACACGGGCGACCGATGGCTGGAGCGCATCAGTGCCTTTATGCAGGTGGCCGAGGGCGCGTACTCGCTGGCCCTGCTGACCCGCGACGCGCTCTACGCCGTGCGCGACCCGTTCGGGCTGCGACCGCTCTGCTTGGGCGAGGTTGAAGGCGGCTACGTGGTGGCCTCCGAGAGTTGCGCGCTCGCCACGATCGGCGCGCGGTTCGTGCGCGAGATCGAGCCTGGCGAGATCTTGCGGATCGATGCGAAGGGTGTAAAGAGCGTGATCGGGCGCGTCAGCGAGCGCAAAGCGTTGTGTATCTTCGAGTACGTCTACTTCGCCCGCCCCGACTCGATGTTGGGCGGCCAGATCATCCACAAGATCCGGCAGGCGATGGGCGCGCAACTGGCCCGCGAGGCTCCCGCCGATGCCGATGTGGTGGTGCCCGTGCCCGACTCGGCGGTGCCCGCCGCGATCGGCTTCGCCCACGAGCTCGATCTGCCGTTCATCGAGGGCTTGACCAAGAACCGCTACATCGGGCGCACCTTTATTCAGCCCGACGATCAACTGCGCAAGATCGGCATCCAACTCAAGTTCAACCCGCTGAGCTCGAATTTGCAGGGCAAGCGCGTGGTGCTGATCGACGATTCCATCGTGCGGGGCAACACGGCCCGCCCGCTGGTGCAACTGATCCGCGATGGCGGCGCATCCGAGGTCCACGTGCGCGTGTCGTCGCCGCCGGTGCGCCACCCCTGCTTTATGGGCGTGGATATGGCCACGCACTCGGAGTTGATCGCCAACCGCCTCGATATCGAGGGCATCCGCCAGCAGATCGGTGCCGATAGCCTGAGCTACCTCAGCTTGGAGGGCATGGAGCGGGCCATCCACGAGACGCAGCAACAGCACGGCGGCCACTGCACGGCGTGCTTCTCGGGCAACTACCCAATCCGCATCCCGCCCTGGCTGATCAGCGATCATCGCGAGAAGTTGGTGTTCGAAGAAGTTTGGGGCTAGGTTGTGCCATCAATAGCAATGAACCGAAAGGAAATTCCTACTATGGGGTCGCGTATCTTGGTCATTGGCGGTGGTGGGCGCGAACACGCGCTGGCCTGGGCGCTTGCGCGCTCGCCGCGTGTGGCGCAGATCTTCGTCGCCCCTGGCAACGCTGGCACGACCTGGCCCGCCGCACCTGGCCGCGCCGCCGCAGAATCGGTGCCCGTGCCCGATAGCGACTTGCAGGGCTTGCTGCGGCTGGCTCGCGAACGCGAAGTCGATCTGACGATCGTCGGGCCGGAGGCGCCGCTGGCCGCTGGGGTGGTCGATCTGTTTCAGGAGTCCGGGTTGGCGGTGTTCGGCCCCAGCCGCGCCGCCGCCCAACTCGAAGCATCGAAGGCCTTCTCAAAGGTGTTCATGCGCGAGCACGGCATCCCCACGGGCGATTTCGAGCTGTTCCAGGACTACGAGCAGGCCCGCCAATACATCATCCAGCAGAACCGCCCATTGGTGATCAAGGCCGATGGCTTGGCGGCGGGCAAGGGCGTGGTGGTCTGCGACACCACCGACGAGGCGTTGGAGGCACTGCAGCGCATCCTGCTCGACCGCGAGTTCGGCGAGGCGGGCACGACGGTGCTGGTGGAGGAGCGGCTGAGCGGGCGCGAGATCTCGCTGCTGGCCTTCAGCGATGGCCGCACGGTGGTGCCGATGCCCGCCGCCCGCGATCACAAGCGCGTGTTCGACGGGGACAAGGGGCCGAATACGGGTGGTATGGGTGCCTACGCGCCGCTGCCTGACCTGAGCGCCGAGCAACGCGCCGAGATCACCCGCACCATTTTGCAGCCCACCATCGACGGGATGGCGCAGCGCGGCACGCCCTACATCGGCGTGCTGTACGCCGGGCTGATGATGACGAGCCGTGGCCCGCAGGTGCTGGAGTTCAACTGCCGCTTCGGCGACCCGGAGACGCAGGTGATCCTGCCGCTGCTCGCCACGCCGCTCGACGAGATCGCCGAGGCGTGCATCAACGGGCGGCTCGATCAGGTGGAGGTGCGCTGGCACCCTGGCGCCTGCGCGACGGTGGTGCTGGCCTCGCCGGGCTACCCAGGCAGTTACCCGAAGGGCTTGCCGATCAGCGGTTTGAACGACCCGCTGTTCGCCTCCGACGAGCGGATCGTGTTCCACGCGGGCACCAGCGGCTCCGTCGAGCAGCCCGTCACCTCGGGCGGGCGGGTGCTGAGCGTGAGTGGGCGCGGCGAGACGTTGCAGGCCGCGCTGGGCAACGCCTACGCGGGCGTGGAGCGGATCAGCTTTGAGGGCGCGCATTATCGGCGCGATATCGGCAAACACGCCCTCGGCGCATAGGTCTTTGACAAGCTTTAGGGCGGCCACTGGGCGGTGGGTACAATTCGCGCCCATCGCTCAGCCGCCTCACCGATTTATGGGATTCACGATGACCAATACTTCTTACGGCCAGGCTGGCGTGAACCTGAGCACCGCCCAGCAGGCCAAGCGCATGATCGTCGAATCGGTGCGCTCGACCTATGGCCCAGCCGTGCTCGCCGGGATCGGCGCGTTCGGCGGCATGTTCAGCGCCGCTGCGCTCAAGCAGATGGACGATCCGGTGCTGGTCGCCTCCACCGATGGCGTGGGCACCAAGACGAAGATCGCCGCGCAGATCAACCGCTGGGACAGCGTCGGCCACGATCTGGTCAACCATTGCATCAACGATATTTTGGCGCAGGGCGCACGCCCGTTGTTTATGCTCGATTATGTCGCGAGCGCCAAACTCGATCCCGAACAGGTTGCTGCGATCGTTTCA
Source organism: uncultured Roseiflexaceae bacterium (assembly GCA_937988885.1). Lineage (GTDB taxonomy): Bacteria > Chloroflexota > Chloroflexia > Chloroflexales > Roseiflexaceae > CALKHR01. The sequence continues at coordinate 19,482 of CALKHR010000110.1, forward strand.
GGAATCGCGGCGGCATGTCGGGCCGCCGATTGTGCGCTGTTGGGCGGCGAGACGGCCCAAATGCCGGGTGTGTACGTGCCCGGCGAGATCGATCTGGTCGGCACGATCGTCGGCGTGGTGGATCGCAGCCAGATCATCGACGGCAGCCGCGTTGCGCCCGGCGATGCGCTGATCGCGCTGCCCTCGAACGGTCTGCACACCAACGGCTACAGCCTGGCCCGACACGTGCTGGCAGACCTCGATTGGACGGTGCCGCTGCCCGAACTGGGGTGCTCGCCCGCCGAGGCGCTGCTGCGCCCGCACCGCCCGTACCTCTCGCAGATCGAGCGATTGCGCGCCGCGCAGATCGATCTGCGGGGCATCGCGCATATCACTGGCGGCGGTGTGGTGGAGAATCTGCCGCGCGCGCTGCCCGAGGGCTTGGGGGCCACCATCCAGCGCGGCACTTGGCCCGAACCCGCGATCTTTGGGTTGATCCAGCAGCGCGGCGAGGTCGAGACCGCCGAGATGTTCGAGGTGTTCAACATGGGCCTGGGCATGCTGATCGTGGTGCCGCAGGAGCAGGTCGCGGCGGCGCTGGCGGCGCTGCCCGGCGATGCGTATCACGTCGGCACCGTCGATGGCGACCAGAGCGAGATCGTGGTGCGCCCGGCGTAATTGGCCCGTTGGTCACTGCGTTCAATAACGGCCCAAGTCCATCGTAGCCGGGTGGCGAGGGTGCGCACGTGGCACGGTTGCCGTAGCGACTGGCGATGCGGCTGCGGTTGCGCACTCTTTCCCACAACTACAGGCGATTCCGCACAGGGAAGGCGATGGGTAAGGGCACAACCTGTACTCAGGAGGCGAGAGGCGGGGTGTCGTTCGGCATCCCGCTGTTCCACAGTTTTGCGATAAGGATGATGCGCTATGCCTACTCGGTTGATTGTGTGTATTTCTGGATCAGGCAGCAATTTGCAGGCGATTATCGATGCGATCGCCGCGAAGCAGTTGGATGCCGAAATCGTGCAGGTGGTCTCGAACCGCCGCGCTGCGTATGGTTTGGTGCGGGCCGAGCAGGCGGGCATTCCAACGCGCTACGTGCCGTTCAAGCCATATGCCGATCGCGGGCAGAGCCGCGAGGAGTACGACCGCGATTTGGCGGCGTTGTTGGCCGCCGAACAGCCCGATTTGATTGTGTTGGCTGGTTGGCTACAGATCTTCACGCCTACGTTCATCAATGCGTTTCCGGGGCGGATTATCAACCTGCATCCGGCGCTTCCTGGCGCTTTCCCTGGCCTTCATGCCATCGAACGGGCCTTTGAGGCGTTCCAGCGGGGCGAAATTACGCACAGCGGCTGTATGGTGCACCACGTAACCTCAGAGCTGGACGCTGGCGAGGTGATCGTGAGCGAAACAGTGCCGATTTTGCCCGATGATACGCTTGAGGCGTTTACTGAGCGGATGCATACGGTTGAGCATCGTATCTTGGTGGCAGCACTTCAACAGGTGTGCGAAACGATAGCATCGGCGTAGAAATAGCTTAAAATCGTCAAGTTCTCGTCATATTGGAGAAATTCTCAACCTCATTTATGTTTTTGGTTTTGTTATAATAGAAAGACTAATCTGGAACCCAGATCCTGTATTCGGCTGGAAGATCAAGAGGACAGCCAATGAAGGCAGCAACGATCGGTGTCATCAGTGTCGGCCAAGATGCGGGGTTTTTTGCAGGGCGTTACTTCCGCGAAATTCTGACGGTCGCCAGCCAAGTGGTGGTTGGTCGAAATTGCCATATTCGCCTAGTTACCTTGACTCACGAGCAGAGCCGTTCGACCGAGGCGGCTCAGGCGGTGCTGACTGCCCAGCAGATCGATGCTGCTTTGTTGGTTGCTCCTAGCGAAGCATTCCTATCGTCGATCAGCGATTTGCTATACAGATTGCCAAGTATTGTGATTAGCGCGCCACATCTCGACATCCCCTGGAGTTATGTGAGCTCCGACAATTACGGCGCGATGCGTCAGATCGTGGCGCATTTGGCCGGGCTTGGATATCAGCGCATTCGCCTCATCCAGCCTTCGCCGTATTTGACCGGCGATTACTGGGAGCGCGCTCGGGGCTACAACGATGTGATGCATGCGCTTGGTTTCGAGGCGCAGATCGGCTATATCGGCCACCCGATCACCGATGCGATGATCCAGGAGCAGGTGCTGGTTGGCGATCCGCAGGCACTGATCACCCCCAGCGATAACGATGCGCTCGCGATGCTCAGTCGGTTGCAGCGGCGAGGGATGCGCGTGCCAGCCGATATCGCGCTGGTGGGGTTCGATGATGAGGATTTCGCCGCCGATACGTACCCCGCGCTGACGACGGTGAGCCAGCCACTCAGCCAGATGGCCCGCAATGCGACGAATTATCTGCTCGATCGGTTGGCGGGCGAGGATCGTGGCATCTACCAAGAGGTGCTGCCGAACCGCTTGGTGGTGCGCGAATCGTGCGGGGCCAACCAAGTATATGCGTGATGTTCCTTCGATAGGCTCTTTACGACGGGCCTAAAAAATGCTATAACATCCCAGGATTTTAATCGAACGCGCACTTCGAGGGGGCCGATCAACTGATCTGCCCCCCTTTAGCCTGTGTCTAGATAGGGCAGCATGTCAGATCTTACTCCAATCCTCTCGCGACTCAGCCAACAATCGGATATTGAAGCATTGGTCGCCATGCTGCGTTCCAGTGCGCAAGCGCGAGTGCATGTTGCGCCCGTGTTGGGTGCGGCGCGGCCTGCGCTCGCAGCGCTGTTGGCCTCGCAAAGCACGTTGCCGCTTGTGTACGTGGTCAACACCACTGAGACGGCGCTGCGCATCCGCGAGGATCTGTGTCACTGGCTCGATTCTGCGAATGTGCTGCTGTTCCCCGCGAGCGATGCACTGCCCTACGAGCCGATGTCGCCCGGCATCGATATGATCGCGGCGCGCTTGACGGTGTTGCGGCGGTTGTCGGAACACCGCGCACAGGCGAACCAGGAGGATGTCTCTCCCGAGCCATTGGTGATTGTGGCGCCGATCAAGGCGCTGTTGCAGCCCACGCTCTCGCCAGCCGAGTGGCGCGCTGCGAGCGAGCGCCTTCGCCGTGGCGATGAGCATAATCTCGATGAGTTGATGCGGCGCTGGCAGGCGATGGGCTACCGCGTAACGCCGACGGTCGAGGAGCCAGGCGAGATGAATCGTCGTGGCGGCATTATCGACATCTTCCCTCCAGGCGATACGCAGCCGTTGCGCATCGAGTTTTTTGGCGATGAGATCGACAGTTTGCGGCGCTTCGACCCGATCACGCAGCGCAGCGAGAACCAGGTGCGCGAGGCGTTGGTCGGCCCGCCGCACGAGATTCCGCTGTGGCGCTTGGATGCGGCGCTCGAACGGCTGCGGGCGCTCGATACCAGCACGATGCGCCACGAAGCCCGCGACGAGTGGGAGATGATGATCGAGCGTTTGGCCCAGGGCGAACGCTTCGAGGGGCGCGCGCTGTTTGCGCCGTTCTTCCGGCAGGCCGTCGAGCAGCGCGGCGAGCGTCCTGCATCGATCCTGCTGCATCTGCCGAACAATACGCCGATCATCTTCAACGAGATTATGCTGCTGGAACAGCAGAGCGCCGAGCAGCACGCCCAAGCCGAGGAGCAGTACCTTCACCATCGCGAGGCTGGCGAGCTGCCGCCCGGCTTCCCGCGTCCGTACCTGCTGTGGAGCGAGATGCTGGCCCAGGCCGAGCCGTTGTCGCTGGTCAACTTCAGCAATAACGATGGTTCGGTGGGGACGTGGCAACTTGAGCCGAGCAGCAAGACCGGGCCGTTGCGCACGGTCACGCTGCCCGATAGCCTGTTTGTGCCCGCCGATCTGTTCGGCGGCCAACTCAAGCATCTGATCGAGGATATCGCGGCCCGGTTGCGCGACCGCGAGCAGGTGGTGGTGGTGACGCCGCAGGCGGCCCGCATCCAGGAGATGCTGGCCGAGGCGACGCAGTCCGCGCCGCTGCCCGAGGATGCGCCGATCCTGTTTGTGCACGGCACGCTCGATCAGGGCTGGCACTCGCACGCGCTGAACCTGACGCTCTACAGCGATTCGGAGATCTTCGGCTGGCGACAGCGCCGCCCGGTGGCCGAGCGCAAACGCAAGCGCGACCGCAATGTTGAGGAGCGGGCGGCGTTCCTGCGCGGCTTGAAGCCCGGCGATTATGTGGTGCATATCGAGCATGGCATCGCGATCTACGAGGGGTTGGTGCGCCGCACGGTGGGTGAGATCGAGCGCGAGTACCTGAACCTGCGCTACGCCGAAAGCGACCGCCTCTACGTGCCGATCGATCAGATCGACCGCGTCTCGCGTTACATCGGCGCGGGCGACAGCCAGCCAGCGCTGACGCGACTCGGCACGCAGGATTGGGAGCGCGCCAAGCGCAAGGCCCGCGCAGCCGTACAGGAGCTCGCCAGCGAACTGTTGCAACTGTATGCGCAGCGCCAACTGAGCGAGGGGCACGCCTTCTCGGCGGACAGCGTGTGGCAGCGCGAGCTTGAGGACGCCTTCCCGTACGTCGAGACCGACGACCAGATTCGGGCGATCGCCGATGTCAAGCGCGATATGGAGCAGAGCCAGCCGATGGATCGGCTGATCTGCGGCGATGTGGGCTTCGGCAAGACCGAGGTGGCGCTGCGGGCGGCGTTCAAGGCCGTGCAGGATGGCAAGCAGGTCGCTGTGCTGGTTCCCACCACGGTGCTGGCCCAGCAGCACTACGATACGTTCACCCGCCGTATGATGGCCTTCCCCGTCAAAGTCGAGATGATCTCGCGCTTCCGCTCGCCCAAGGAGCAAGACGAGATTTTGTCGGAGTTGGCGCAGGGCAAGATCGATATTCTGATCGGCACGCACCGCCTGCTCTCAAAGGACATCTTCTTCAAGGATTTGGGGCTGCTGATCGTCGATGAGGAGCAGCGCTTCGGTGTGCGCCACAAGGAGCGCATCAAGCAGATGCGGGCGAACATCGATGTGTTGACGCTCAGCGCCACGCCGATCCCCCGCACGCTGCATATGGCGTTGGCGGGCATCCGCGACCTGAGCGTGATCGACACGCCGCCCGAGGATCGCGTGCCGATCAAGACCTATGTGCTGCCCTACGACGAGAACTTGGTGCGCGAGGCGATCGTGCGCGAGTTGGATCGGGGTGGGCAGGTCTACTACGTGCACAACCGCGTCCAGAGCATCTACTACGTGGCGAACAAGTTGCGGCAGTTGGTGCCTGAAGCCGAGATCGGCGTGGGCCACGGCCAAATGGATGAGCGGCAACTTGAGAAGGTGATGCTGGATTTCTTCACCGGCAAAGATGATGTGCTGGTCTCGACCACGATCATCGAGAGCGGGTTGGATGTGCCGAACGCCAATACGCTGATCATCGAGGATGCCGCAAACTACGGTTTGGCGCAACTGTATCAGCTTCGTGGTCGAGTGGGGCGCAGCGCACAACGGGCGTATGCGTACCTGTTTTACAAACCCGACCGCCGCTTGACTCCCGAGGCGCACGAGCGTCTCCAGGCCATTCAGGAGGCGACCGAGCTTGGTGCGGGCTTCCGCATCGCCATGCGCGACCTTGAGATTCGCGGCGCTGGTAATCTGCTTGGCCCCGAGCAGAGCGGCCATATCGCGGCGGTGGGCTTCGATCTCTACTCACGCTTGCTGGAGCAGGCTGTCAAGACGATCAAGGCGCAGTTCGCGGCGATGCAGGGCCAACCTGCGGCAGCATTGTCCGCCAAGCCCGCCGAGCCAGCGCAGCCCGCGCAGCCTGCGCAGCCCGCCGAGGCCAACGGGACCGCACCCAAGAGTCGGCGCAGCACATCGCGGCGCTCGCCATTAGTTGATGAGAAGGTGTTGGTGGCCCCGCTGGTGACGCTGGATCTGCCGCTGGATGCGTACCTGCCTGCCGATTACATCGTTGATGAGCGGGTGCGCTTGGCGGTGTACCAGCACATGGCCGAGGCGCAAACGCCCAAGGCGGTGCGAGAGCTGCGGCGCGAACTGATCGACCGCTTCGGCAAGCCGCCGCAGCCGACCGAGAACCTGCTGTCGTGGCTGTTGATCAAGGCGCTGGCGCTGCAGGCCGGGGTCACGTCGATCGTGACGACCGATGAGGAGTTTATTGTGCGCCTGCCGGAGGGCAGCAGCCTGGAGCGCGAGCGCCTGCGGCGGCGCTTCGACCGCGATGCGACGGTGCGCATTGGGCCGCAGTTCGCGCGGCTCGACCGACGGGCCGTGCGCGATGAGTGGATGATCGCGCTGACGGGTGTGCTGGAGACACTGGCGAAGTGAGGTGGTGTTCAGGTTGAAGAACTCAACAACCACCGCCGCCCCTAGGCTTTAGAGAAAAGAACAGAGTATGCCATTGACAGCCCAACTCGATGCGTACTTTCAGCAGCGCACCGCCCAGGATGAGTTCAGCGGGGTGGTGCTGATTACGCAGGGCGACACGCCGCGCTATGCGCGGGCCTACGGCTACGCCAGCTGCTCCTGGCAGGTGCCCAACACGCTTGAGACGTGCTTCGATACCGCTTCGATCACGAAACTGTTTACATCTGTGGCGACGCTGCAACTGGTTGATCAGGGTTTGTTGGCGCTCGATACGCCCGTCGCAGAGTGCTTGGGTCTGCCGCAGATTCACCCTGGTGTCACGGTTTTCCACCTTTTGACGCATAGCTCGGGCATCGCCGACGACGCCGACGAGGAAGCCGGCGAGAGCTACGAGGATCTTTGGATCTCGAAGCCGAACTACAGCGTGACCGAGACGCGCGATTTTTTGCCGCAGTTTATCGATAAGCCCGCCAACTTTGCGCCGGGCGAGGGCTGCCGCTACTGCAACGTGGGCTATGTGCTGCTCGGCTTGCTGATCGAGCAGGCCAGCGGCCAGAGCTACCGCGACTACGTGCGGGCCAATATCTTCGCCAGGGCCGCGATGCACGATTGCGATTTCTTTCGGATGGACCGCGTGAATCGCAATGTGGCGGAGGGCTGCGATCCGCTGCGCGATGCGAACGGGCAGATCACCGAGTGGAAGAAGAATATCTACTCGTACCCGCCGATCGGCTCGCCCGATGGCGGCGCGCACGTCACGACGAGCGATCTGCACCGCTTTTTACGAGCAGTGCAACGCGGAGAGCTGATCTCGCCTGCGCTCACTCAGGCGTTTTTCACGCCACAGGTGGTGCATACGCGTGACGAAAACGGTACAACGATGTATAGCTATGGGCTGTGGTTCGCGCTCGATCCTGCGGGGCAGGTGGTGTTTTACGAAAAAGAGGGCTACAACGCAGGCGTCAGCGGTATGATTCGGTATTATCCCGCCTTGGATACCAGCGTGGTGATTTTATCGAATATGAGCAGCGGCGCGTGGGAGCCGATCAAACAGGTGCATAACGTGCTGATTGGCTCGCAATAGCGCGCTCTTTTCCCTTTTTCACGGCATCGACCTTCATTCAGCCGAAGGTCGATGTCTTTTTTTGATTGCCAATCCATCGTGTAGCGCCTATTGACTTTTGAAGATGCGCATGTCATACTCTACCTAGAATCACAAAGTATCGAAATGCATATGGCCGAATATCGCGAACTTCTCAAAGGAAGCCTTGATCTGCTCATCCTGACGCTGCTCAAAAGCGAGCCGATGTACGGATATCAGATGGTCAAGGAGATCCACGCCCGCAGTGCTGGCGCGCTGAAGATGAAGGAAGGCTCACTCTACCCCGCGCTCCATCGCCTTGAACGCGCCGGGCTGATCGATAGCGCCTGGCAGCGCCGAACCGATGGCGTTGACCGTCGCTACTACCGTCTCACTGCACGCGGCCTTGAGGCTGTAGAGGAGCGCCACGCGACGTGGGCACGTTTTGTGGCGGCTATTGAAGGAGTCCTCCGCCATGAGCGAACAGACACCATTTGAGCGTTATGTCCAACAGGTTCTTGCGCATCTCACGGCGCTCCCCGACGAGCAACGCGAGCGTGTGGTGCGCGAACTCCAGCAGCATCTCGAGGATGCCGCCCAACACGCCAACGCCGATCCGCACGACCCGCAGTTCCAGCATCAACTAATTGCACAGATGGGTTCGAGCAGGCGACTGGGGCGCGATTTGGCGCGGGCACATCGTCCCTCCACCTACTGGCCATATCGGATCGGCAGCATCGCCGCGTTGTGCAGTACTCTGGGCTTCTTCGCCGCGATGCCTATAGGCTTTCTATTCAGGAACGAAGAAGTAGTAATGGATACGCTATTTGCTGTTCCAGTCCTGCTCGTACCGACGATGCTGGTGTTGCACCTCATCTACCAACCGCTACGCCCGCAAATGAGTTGGTGGACGCTGATTATCGGCTTGCTGAGTACGTTTGCGTTGTTTATGAGCGCCATCTACCCCTACATTGTTACGTTCAGTGAATGGATTGGCTTTGCGCATCTCGGGTTAGATCGTGCCCTGTACATTACCCGAAGAACCTACGTGTTCTTCCCTTTATTCGCCCTTATCGGTGTCTGGTACCTTCTGATCGGTCTCTTAGGCCGAAAGACCCACATCCCTGCCACATCTGAGTTCAGTTGGATGAGTATTGCGGCAGGTATCTCGTATCTCTCCCTTTTCCTAGCTATCCTTTTGAATCTGGTTTTGCCTTGGCTACAAGTCGTACAAACACCAAGCCCTCCAATAGTGCACCAAATGTTTTGGATATCCCTGTTAGTTTGGGCACTGAGCCATATGGCTTGCGCAGGTATCGCAGCGATATGGCTTGCTGAACAGTCGCACAAACCAATCACGCACAACGATACTGCCGCAACCGCCTGATGCCCTTCTATAGCAAGCGCAAACACAAGAGCCACCCCATAACGGGATGGCTCTTGTTGGTTTTGAAGGCTAACGGTTTATACCAAATCCGGTTGGATGATTGTCATTGAAAAGCAGCTCTAGCCTGCGGTAGCAAGGTAATTTACGTTTTTTGTGATGTCAAAGCGCTGCTACGCGCAGCGCTTTGATACCACTTAACTGGAAGATGTCGGTATCAATCTCAATGCCGAGGAGATACTTCGATCAGGCATTTCGAATATATAAGTGAATATCCAAATTTGGTAACTAGGGCATCTGCTCGGCGCCGAGCCGTCCCAGCAGCACGGTGTAGGCCGCCGAGTTCTCGGGGTGGTACTCGAAGCGGTTGCGCTCAAAATACTGCACGAGATAGGTCTTGCCATCGTCGGCGCTGACCTCCTCGAACGCTTCGCTGATCGGGAAGCCGAACACAGGCAGGCCGCCGTTGCGCTCCCAGTAGGTGCGGAACGCGCCGCACAGGCTGTGGCGCGTCTCGGGGAAGTAGCGACAGCCCGCGCCCGCGCCATCGACGCTGGGCAAGGTGCGCCAATCCACGCCGCGCTGCTCAAGCAGCTTCACACCCAAGCGGCCAAGCAGCACGTCGTTGGGGGCGCGGTTCTCGGGGTGATACTCGAAGCGCGCCCGCTCGAACCACTGCACCAGGTAATTGCGCCCATCCTCGCCCTGCTCGTAGCGCTCAGGGCTGATCGGCAGGCCGAACATCGATAGGCCACCGTTGGCGTTCCAGTAGCGCATAAACGGACCAGACACGGTGTAGCCCGTCTCGGGGAAGTAGCGCTCGGTGCCACTCGTCTGGCGGATGTAGACCGGGCGATCGCTGATGGTGATGTTGGCGTTGCCGCCGGATGGAAGTGCGGAGCGCGCGCCATCCCGCTCGATCAACATGGCGTTGAGGCCGCTGGTGAGCGGGAAGCTCACTTGCTGCGTGCCGTTGATGCGCCAAATCACATCGACGGTGCCACCATCGGGCAGGCGGAAGCGATAGTCGGCGATGACGTTGGCGCGGTGCAGCGGCCCAGTGCCGAGATACGTCGCGCCGCGCAGTTGTGCGGTCATCACGCCGTAGGCCACGTAGGCCGATTTAGGCGAGAGGTTGTCGTTGAGGATAGCAGCACCACCCCACGGGATCTGCTTGCCGTCAAACTTATCCTCCATCTGGAAGTAGTTGACGTGCTGGATGCCCGCCGCCGCGGCCAACACGAAGGTGCGCAGCATGTAGGTGGCCTGCTCGTCTTCGCTCTTAGCGAACTGAGGCTCACAGCTACCGCCGCAGGTGCTCCAGCCCACCTCGGTGATCCAGATTGGCTTGCCGCCGCCGTGCGCCTCGACCCAGCGCTTAGCCATTTCGAGCCGACCGGGAATGGTGATGTCGTAGCGCTCGCGACGGTTGATCAGCGATGGCTCGTCGGGCGCGTAGTCGATCAGCCAGGGGTGCAGCGAGAGCACGTCGAAGCTGTCCCAGCCCGCGATCGCCACGACCTGATCCATAAAGCGGTTCACGCCGATCGAGTCGAAGGTCATCACGCCACCGTTCAACACCAGCGCGGTCGGGTCGGCGGCTTTGACAGCATCGTAGCCCGTGCGCAGCAGCGCGGCATAGGCGACGGGGTCAGCTTTGGGCAGCCACGTCTCGTCGATGTCTGGCTCGTTCCAGATCTCCCAGGCGTCGATACGGGGCGAGCCGGGCGCATCGTCGATGCCGTCGCCGTCGTAGCGCTCGACGACCATCTGCACCCATTTGCCGTAGGCTTCGATGTCGGTCGGCGCGCACCAATAGTCCGGCTCATTGTGTAGTTTGGCGTACTCGATGCAGCTTTTGCTGCGCAGTTTATCGGGCGTGGTCAGCAGCATGCCGATAATTTTGATGCCAGCCTCGTGCAGCATCAAAATGCGCCGATCGTAGAAGTTATTCGCGGGGATCGGCCCCCACGCCGCCCAGGTGATCTCCTCGCGCGTCCAATCCACGCCGATCTGTTGGGCCATGCTGATCAGCGTTTTGGCCTGGTCTTCGGTGCGTTCACGCCCGGTGATGTAGAGATTCAGGCCGAACAGCGAGGGTGTGGCGGCTTGCTGCGCGGAAGGGGCAGCTAACGCGGGATCGGGAGCGGGAACCGACGATAGTACGATACCAAGAAACACAAACAGGGCAACAAACAGGTGAGTACGACGCATGCGAAATCCTACTGTTTTTACTCGAATTTGATCAGCGGCTATTATAGCCTATCTTTTTTCAAGCGCTGTTTTGGAGTTTCTAAGGAGTTGATGAGAGCTTGCATGCGTTGATATGTGACCTACACTGCCGTAGTTACCTGTAGCCCTTTCATCACCGCCCTGGCTGGCACTCCAAAGCCCGGAGCATGACCACGGGCGGTGTCGCACGCGGTTGGTCCTTTTGTGTCAGCAGAATCAACCCACACTGTCCTGGCGACGGCGTGGCCTGCGGTAGCGCGAACTGCCTCTCCAATGAGACAGTCCGCGCTTGTTTCGGCGTTTAGGTGCGCAGTGGGCGAAAGAATGCGCGCAGGTCGTCGGCCAATAGTTCTGGCTCCTCTAGCGCGGCGAAGTGCCCGCCCCGCGGCATAACGGTCCAGCGTTGCAGATCGACGCGGCGCTCCACCCATTCGCGTGGCGGCGCGAGTAGATCCTTGGGGAAGAGCGCGAAGCCAGTCGGCACGTCGGGCAGGCGCTGCATGATCTCCATCTCGCCCTCGGCGTAGCTGCGCAGCGATGTGCCGATGGTGTTGGTGACCCAGTAGACCATCACGTTAGTGAGGAAAGTGTCGATGCCGATGCGATTCTCCAACCCGCCATCCGTCCAGGTTTGGAACTTCTCGGCGAGCCACCCTGCCAGGCCAACCGGGGAATCCGATAAGCCGTGAGCGAGGGTTTGCGGCTTGGTGCCCTGGATCATCACGTAGGCGCCCTCAGTCATCAGCCAGCCCTGTATAGCGCCCATATACCCTTGCTCATCGGATGAAAGCGTGGAGTGGTCCATCGCCCAGGTATTGTAATGGCCGATGTAGGTCAGGTGCATGCCGATCAGGACGGCGGGGTTCTGCTTGGCGATCTCCTGCGTGACGATTGCGCCGAAGTCGCCGCCGTGCGCCGCGAAGCGCGGGTAGCCCAGCACCTCGGTCATCAGCGTGATCCAGAGGCGCGCGGTGTCGGCGTGGGTCCAGCCGCGCCGCTTCGGATAATCGGAGAAGCCGTAGCCGGGCAGCGAGGGGATGACGACATCGAAGGCGTCGGCTGCGTCGCCGCCGTGCGCTGCGGGATCGGTGAGCAGCGACACCAGCGGCAGGAGCTCGACGAACGAGCCGGGCCAGCCGTGCGTCAACACGAGCGGCGTAGGGTTCGGGCCGTTGCCGCGCACGTGGATGAAGTGAATGCCCAGCCCTTCGATCTCAGCGCGGTAGTGCGGGTAGCGGTTGAGTTGTGCCTCGTGCGCCCGCCAGTCGTAGCTGTTCTGCCAGTAGTCCACGATGCTGCGCAGGTACGTGGTGTTGGTGCCGTAATCCCAGCCTTCGTCCCCAAGCTCAACGGGCCAGCGCGTTTGGGCCAGCCGCCGCTTGAGGTCGTCGAGCACTGCCTGTTCTACGGCGATCCGAAATGGCTTCACCATCACAGTCCACCTTTCAACATAATCGGTATTGCATTCACAGATTGAAGGAGCGCTCCCTCATCGAACTACTTGCATCATACAAGCAGTAGCGGTTACAATTGGTCCGCTATTCTGGCGATTCACAATTGTTTGGGGAGCCGACGATGTATCACCCAACCACCCGACTGCTGACGATCCTCGAACTGTTGCAGACCCACGCGACGCTCAGTAGTGGGGCGTTAGCGCGCCGTTTGGAGGTGGAGCCGCGCACGGTGCGGCGCTATATTCAGATGCTGCAAGATATGGGGATGCCGATCGAGGCGAGCCACGGGCCGGGTGGCGGCTACCATCTGCGGCCCGGCTTCAAGTTGCCGCCGTTGCTATTCAGCGAGGAGGAGGGCAGCGCGATCGTGTTGGGCTTGCTGAGCACGGCCTGGCTGCAGATCGACCAGTCGCCGGTCGCGCTGCAGGGTGCGCTCGCCAAGGTGTTTCGGGTATTGCCGCAGCGCGCCCGCGAGCGTCTCAGCGCGATGACTGAGCACCTGACGCTGATGGGCGGCGACTCGGAGAATCGGCCCGATATGGGCTTGCTGCTTAACCTGAGCGAGGCGATCCAACTCAGCCAGCGCGTCCACATCAGCTACCGCACCAACGACGAGCAGATGACCGAGCGAACCGTCGATCCCTACGGCATCAATGGTCGGTGGGGGCGCTGGTATTTGGCGGGCTATTGCCATCTGCGCCAGGATTATCGGCTCTTTCGGCTCGACCGCATCGCGGAGCTGCAGATACGCAACGAGACCTTCGAGCGCGATCCGTCCTTCGATCCGCAGGAGTACATCAATCAGATGTTCATCAACGAGCGCGAGCAGCCAGTCGTGGTGGATTTCGCCGCGCCGCTCGCCGAGGTGCAGCGCCGCATCCCGAGCAGCTACGGCGAGCTAAACGCCACCGCGAATGGGACACGCTTCTCGACGCGCTATGGCCATCTCGAAGGCATCGCCCGCTTTCTGATCAGCCTGAACCTGCCGTTCACCGTCCAGCAACCGTCCGAATTGCGCGATATCCTCCGCCGGATCGCTACCGATATCCTTCAGCAACTCGATACCCAATGAGAGAATGTTATGTCAAACAAACCAACGATTGCTGCCACCCCGCCGATGGGCTGGAACTCCTGGAATATGTTCGGCCACGCCGTCAACGAGGACGCCGTGCGCAGCACTGCCGAGGCGTTGCGCGACCTTGGGATGCAGGAACTCGGCTACAACTACATCGTGGTCGATGATTGCTGGTCAGTCAAAGGCAAGCGCGACGGCAACGGCGACCTGATCGCCGATCCGGCCAAGTTCCCCAGCGGCATGGCCGCTCTGGCCGATTATCTGCATAGTTTGGGCTTCAAGTTCGGCATCTACTCCGATGCTGCCGACCGCACCTGCGGCGGTTTTCCGGGCAGTTACGGCCACGAGGAGCAGGATGCGGCGTTGTGGGCTTCGTGGGGCGTCGATTTCTTGAAGTACGACTACTGCCACGCGCCGAAGGATCAGGCCAGCGCGATCGAGCGTTACCGCCGAATGGGTGAGGCGCTGCGCGGCACCGGGCGCGAGATCCTGTATTCGGTCTGCGAGTGGGGCGGACGCAGCCCGCACCTTTGGGCGCGCAGTGTCGGTGGGCATATGTGGCGCATCTCCGGCGATGTCTACGATAGTTGGGTGAATGTGCGGGTGGAGCCGAGCGACGGGCCGGCCTACTATGGCTTGGGTGTCGATGTGATCTTCGACAAAGCCGCAGATGTGCAGCCCTACGGCGGGCCTGGCGGCTGGAACGACCTCGATATGCTGATCGTGGGCCTCAAGGGCAAGGGTCAGATCAAGGGCAATGGGCTGAGTTTCTACGAGTATCAGACCCATATGTCACTCTGGACGATCGCCTGTTCGCCGCTGATGATCGGCTGCGATGTGCGCACGCTCGATAGCGAAACTGCCGCGCTGCTCACCAACCGCGAGGTGCTGGCCGTCAATCAGGATGTGCTGGGCATCCCGGGCCGTCGCGTGCGCAGCGAGAACGGCTGCGAGGTATGGGTTAAGCCACTGGCCGATGGCTCGGTGGCCGCCGCGATCATCAACCGTGGCTCGTGGTGGAACGACTTCACGCTGCGGGCCAGCGACCTGGGTATGCTCGATACGCCTAAACTCGTCCGCGACCTGTGGGCACAGGCGGATGTGGCTGAGTTCGGCGAGACGCTGGAGTTTCGTGTGGAGGCGCACCAGACCCGCTTCCTGCGGGTAAGCGGCTCGTAGGGGGTTAATCCACAGATTACATAGATGTAAGTAAACGCGCCGCGTTATGCAGAACGATGAGATTCTTCACTTCGCCCGACATCCCGTTCAAGATGACGCTGTTCTTCATTGTCATTCCGAATGGAGTGCGCAGCACGAAATGAGGAATCTCTTCGCTTTTCATCGTATTCCCCGCTGAGATCTCTCACGTGCGTTCGAGATGACAGCGCTTTTCGTTACTCCCTTATTGTCATTCTGAACGGAGTGCGCAGCACGAAGTGAAGAATCTCCCTGTCTCGTTCAACCTTGAACGTCTGGGTTTCGTTCTATTCGACCCTTCAAGTACCAGTTTCTGAGTAATGGAGTGCGCAGCACGAAATGAGGAATCTCTTCGCTTTTCATCGCATTCCCCGCTGAGATCTCTCACCTTCGTTCGAGATGACAGCGCTTTTCGTTACTCCCTTATTGTCATTCTGAACGGAGTGCGCAGCACGAAGTGAAGAATCTCCCTGTCTCGTTCAACCTTGAACGTCTGGGTTTCGTTCTATTCGACCCTTCAAGTACCAGTTTCTGAGTAATGGAGTGCGTAGCACGAAATGAGGAATCTCTTCGCTTTTCATCGCATTCCTCGCTTCGTAATGGCGCTGACATCACGCCGTGAGCGGGGGCCTGCCGCTGTGGAACGATGTCATCTCCTGGAACGCCTTCGCCACCGCCAGGATCGTCGCCTCGTCGTAGAGACGCCCCGTGAAGGTGACGCTGCGCGAATCGCCCTGCGCATCCACACCCGTCGGCACGGTCACGCTGGGGTGCCCGGTCAGGTTCGTCAGCAACAGGTCGGACATATCGCCGCAGACGTAGCAATCCACCGAGCGCATCGTCTCGTCGAACGCCTGCATCGTCAGCGTGCGCAGCCGATTAGCCTGCACGTACTCCACCGCCGGGATCAGCCGCGCCTGCCGCAATAAGTTCGGCCATGCCTCGTCGTGCTGCCGCACCAGCAGGTCATCGGCATCCGAGCGCGTCAACGCATCGAAGGCCGCCGCCGCCTCGACGAACAGGATCGTGCCCATCGCCTCCAGCGGGTACTCGGGCAACTGGATCGGCACCAGCGTCGCGCCGCGCTCGCGCAACACCTCCAGCACAAACTGCTGCTCGCCGCTCAACTGTGCATCGTTCGGCAGGTAGCCGATCCGCAGATTCGCCCAATCGAGTTGCGGCTCCCACGCGAACGGCTGATCGGCCACCGTGAGATCGAGGCCGTCTGGCCCGTAGATCGCCGCAAAGACGAGCGCGCAATCCTCCGCCGAGCGCGCCAACGGGCCGAGCTTGTCCATACTCCAACTCAGCGCCATCGCGCCGTGGCGGCTCACGCGCCCAAACGTGGGCCGCAAGCCCGTCACGCGGCAGCGCGTCGAAGGCGACACGATGGAGCCCCACGTCTCGCTGCCGATCGCAAAGCTCACCAAGCCCGCCGCGACCGCTGAAGCCGACCCCGCCGACGAGCCGCTTGAGCCTTGCTCCAGGTTCCACGGATTCTTGGTGTGGCCGCCGAACCACTGATCATCCATCGCCAACTCTCCCAGCGAGAGCTTGGCGGTCAGCACCGCGCCCGCCTCGGCCAAGCGCGTAACGACAGTGGCATCGTGCGAGGGGACGCGCTCGGTGTAGGGCGCAGCGCCCCAAGTGGTGCGAATGCCCTTGGTGTCGAGCAGATCCTTCGCGCCCCATGGCAGGCCGTGCAGCGGGCCACGCCAACGCCCCGCCGCCAACTCGGCATCGGCGCGTTTGGCCTGCTCCAACGCCAACTCCGCCGTCAGCGTAATCACGCACTGCAACTGCGGGTCGTAGCGCTCCAGGCGCTGCAACGACAACTCAGTCAACTCCAGCGCCGAGACTTGGCGCGAGCGAATCAGCGCGCTCAAGGTGGCAACCGAGCCAAACGCCAGATCGCTCGGCTCGCTGGGACGAGTCACGCTTAGGTCACGTGCAGGCACAAGAGCGTGCGTCAGCGCGGGGGCCACGCTGGGCAACTGCGGGTTGAACTGGATGGCTGGCGGCACCTCGTTCGGCAGCGCCACGCCGCGCACCTGCGCGTACGAGTGCAGGTAGGCCTGCACCCCCGCCAGCATCGACTGAAGTTCCGTCGTGGTGAACTGCAAGCCCGCGACGGTGCTGGCAGCCTCCAATATCGCCTCGGAGATCGTGGGCGTGTCGCCGCTCATACGCATACTCCACTCTGTACAGCTTTGCGGATGCCACTCCGAACGCAACCGCCTGAGGTACCTGCAGCCCTGCCACCATTGCGCCGCGCAGTAACCGTAAGCGGGGGCATGCCGGTACAGCGTGGCAGGGCGAGGCGTGTTCCCTTCAAACCTAATACAACAGGCTTAGGAGAGGTACTTGCCGATCAGTAACTTAAGTTGCTCCACCCTGGCAGGCGGAATGGCCTTGGGGTCCGTGAAGATCGCGGTCGCCAGCGCGTTGTGGGCCGGGCTATCGAATCCGTCGCCGATCAGCGGCACCACGCGCCGGATCGTCTCGCGGGCGATGGCCGCGTTCGCCTGCAGCACCTTGCCCACCATCTCGGCAGTTACGGCATCGTGGCCGGGGTGCCAGCAGTCGTAATCGGTGACCAGCGCCAGGGTCGCGTAGGCGATCTCGGCCTCGCGGGCCAATTTCGCCTCGGGCAGCGCGGTCATGCCGATCAGCGCGTGGCCACGGCGGCGGTTCTCCTCGCTCTCGGCCAGCGTCGAGAACTGCGGACCCTCCATGCACACGTAGGTGCCACCGCGATGCACCGTTGCGCCAGCCTCGCGGGCGGCCTGCTCGATGCGGTCGGCCAACCGCTGATCGAACGGGCGATCGAAGCCGACGTGCACCACGATGCCCTCGCCGAAGAAGGTGGCGGGGCGAATGCCCTTGGTGCGATCGAAGAGTTGATCGGGAACGACAACGTGGCCGGGCGCGTACTCCTCGCGCAGGCTGCCCACCGCGCTTACCGAAACGAGGTAGCGCACGCCAAGTTGCTTGAACCCATAGATATTGGCCCGATTGGGCACCTCGCTCGGCGTGAAGCGGTGGCCGACGCCGTGGCGCGGCAGGAACGCGACGCGCCTGCCAGCAATTGTCCCAACAATATAGCTATCGCTCGGCGCACCAAACGGCGTCTCAAGCGTCACACGTTCAACATCCTCAAGACCATCGATGGCGTACAGGCCGCTTCCGCCAATCACACCAATCGTACACTCAGACATGATTCACTCCTTGTATAGTTGCAGGGTAGGCATATTATAGCCGAATGCTTGCTCAGTGGCGCTACCGCAGGATGCGCCGTTGCTCGTACTGCGTGGTTGATTCTGCTGGCGCAAAAGGACCAACCTCGTGCGGAACCGCCCGTGATCATGTTCCGAGCTTTGGAGTGTCAGCTAGGGCGGCGATGAGTGGGCGACGGCTCACTACGGCAGTGTGGTTTGCGTGCGCAACGCAAACGGAAACGGGGCGAGCATCACGCTCAACCCCGCCTCCATTCGCTGAAACAGAACGTTGTTAGGACTTCACGCGCCGCTGTACACGCTCGGCGAAGGTCTTTGCCTTATTCGTGGCCTGCTCGCTGGCCGAACGGGTGTAATCGACAGCGCGGTTGGCCTTAGTCGCGATCTCGTTGCTCGCCGAGCGGGCCTGCGAGAGCACCTCCTCAGTGCGATGCACGCCTTGGCGGAGCAACACCGGGCCACGCTTGCGCAACGTGCGAGCGCTGTGCTCGGCACGCTCGGCGCTGTGAGCCACCATGCTGGGGCCCTGCTTGCGCACATTGCGAGCCGCCTGCTCGACGCGATTTGCGCCGCGCACCAGGAGGCCCGGGCCTTGCTTGCGGATCGCGCGACCCCACTGCTCGACACGCTGACCGCCACGCTCCACAAGGCCAGGGCCTTGCTTACGCACTGTGCGGGCGAAGTTCTCGGTCTGCCGAGCGCCACGCTCCACCAGGCCAGGGCCTTGCTTGCGCAGCGTTCGGGCGAGGTTCTCGGTGCGGCGCGCGGCCATCTCGATGGCAGCCTCGGCGCGTTGCAGGCGCGTGGGTCGGCGGCGACGGCGCATCATCAGGATCAGAATCCCTGCGATCGCAGCGAACACTACACTCAAGCCACCCGCTAACAGAATAAGCTGATCTTCACGCCGCTCGGCAGAAAAGTCGATCTGATCGTGCATAGCGTCACCTTCCTGCATCTTCATATCATCATCTTCGTACACGCATTACCTCTCTTTCTCAACCCAAGCACCATCAGCAGCCTTCTCGTAGCTCTGCTCGACCGCGCTCCAAGCGACCGCATGGGCTGTCTCTTCACGACTACGCCCCTCACGCCGCTCCTCTGGCTGATCATATTGTTCCCAGGCACTATTAAATGCTGCAAGGTAGATCTCCTGAGCGTGATGCGGCAGCACATTTCGGACGGATGTAGGTAGATCCCGAAGTGTTTGGTATGGCATAGTCTCGCTCCTTTATGAGGCGTGATCTGAACGATCTGTCGCCAACCGGGTGTAAGGTTGCAAGGATCGTGCCAGAGATGAACAAGCTGTCATAATGACAGATAATGATATTGTTATCTCTCAAATCGTCGTAAACGCTTACACCGAATTATTTCACCGTCAAAATACCAATTCATATATGATTACGAGGCAGAACAGCGTGTATCGAACGGAATATGCAAGGTTAGTACCATAACTCGCAGTAATTGGAACCCGAAGGGCAGGCTGTTGAGGCATTGTGTGATGAATATGTTGATTCGTTGAAGCTATAGGATCAACGCGCACATGTGGCTTTTGGGGCGAACAGCATATATGTGAACAGATGATGGGGCACGCTCACGAGACGTTCATCTCATGTCCCTATACTGCAAACTACATTACGCGGTGTTACCAATCGCCCACAAGGGCTTTCAGCAAGCGAGGTCGGGCCCATGTCAGCACAATTAAACCCTTCCAACGCACTCACGCCCACCGACAAAGCTCTTGAGCTGAGTGAACTCACCGAATCGCAAGTCATTGCTCGGGCAAAATTAGGCGATGCCGATGCGATCAGTGCGTTGTATGAGCGCTACGAACCCAAGATTCGTCGCTATGTTTTGGGGCGCTTGGGCGACCCAAACCTCGCTGAAGATATTTGTAGTGATGTATTCGTCAAAGTGCTCGAAAGTCTCGATCGCTATGAGGATCGGGGCTGGCCGTTCTCGGCGTGGCTCTATCGCATTGCGTATGCGCGCACCATCGATGTGATGCGTCAGACGAATCGCCGCACATCGGTGCCACTCGACGAGGCGCAACTCGGCACGCTCGACCCGCCCGATGAGGCCGTAATGGCGCGCATGGCCTACAACGAGATCAAGACGACGATGAGTGCGCTCACCAACGAGCAGCAGCTTGTATTGCGCCTGCGCTTCGGCGAGGATCGCAGTTTGGCCGACATCGCCAAGTCGCTCGGGCGCAGCATTGGCTCTGTGAAAGCGCTCCAGCACCGCGGACTGAATCGGCTTGCGCAAGCCCTGAACAATCAGCCAAACTCGAACGTGCTCACCATATAAACCCATTCCCCCCACCCCTCCCTGCAACGCCGACAGACTGTAGTTCTGTCGGCGTTGTGGTTGGAGGATTGTCACCGTTCTTTGCTCCCTTTGCGCTCAACTTCGGCGTACAATATCCAAAAACCCTTGACACCGTATCATTACGACGCGTATAATGACCACGTGTTGTAGGGATGGTATGTATGGATCGTGACGCATTCGAAAGCATTGTTGTCGAGGCCCTTGATAGCTTACCAGAGGAGTTCGCCCGCCTGTTGGTCAATGTGGAAGTGCGTATCGAACGACGCCCCACTCAGGAACACCGTCATGCCACTGGCCTCAAACCCTGGCAGACGCTGTACGGCCTCTATCAAGGCGTTCCGCTCACGAAGCGCGCTGGCGGTGCTCCGCTCTTGCCCGATATCATTACCATCTTCCAAGAGCCGTTGGAGCGTGATTTTCCTCATCGCGACGACCTACGCAACCAAGTTCGGCGTACGATGTTGCACGAGATAGCGCACTTTTTCGGGATCAGCGATGCGCGCCTCCGCGAACTAGATGCTTACTAAATGCCTATACGAAAGCTGAGCATACTGAGGAACCAACGAACGACCATATACGCACTGCATCAACCGTTTGGTACCGATAGATGCACTAGTTTCGTCATTTAGGGTCCATGATACGTCGATTGTTTCCTACAGTTCGTAAAACCACGCTTGGTTTGATTTATCTCACTTCACTCGTCGTTTGGGTGGCGTTAATTGTCGACACTACAGGATTGATCCAACAAGCCTTACAACCACCGCTTATCCCAACTGCAGTCCCTCCACAACCCACAGCCACACCACGAGCACCTCAAGTCGTGGGTCCACGTCCTGTCGTCGTCCAGGCCGATGTTCCCGAAGAACCCGAGCAACCGCTCTCGAGCTTTCACCCAAAGACGGGTCGGTATATCTCGGCGTGGCTGCCCGATTCGTTCTCCGGCGTCAACCGTCAGTCCTTCGAGGCCAACGCCGATATTTTGGATGAGATCAGCCCGTTCTGGTACACCACCAACGCTCGTGGCGACATTCTGCGCGATGGCGGCGCCCGCGATCAAACGCTTGTCGAACTGGCGCACAGTAAGAATGTGTTAGTGATCCCAACCATCCACAATGTGTTGGCGACCGACCCAGTGCCAGCGCTGTTGCGCAACCCGGAACGGCGCGCCCAACACATTCGGAATATTGTCGATGAAGTGCTCGACAATAATTACGACGGGATCGATATCGACTATGAAATGCTCAGCAGCAGCCTGCGCGACGATTACACAGCGTTTATGGTGGATCTGAGCGAGGCGCTGCATCAACACGGCAAACTGCTGACGGTGGCCGTGCACGCCAAAACCTCCGATTACGGCGGGCTTGGCGGCTTCCAGGATTGGAAGGTGCTTGGGCAGGTGGTCGATCGCCTGCGGATTATGACCTACGATTTCCATTGGCGCGGAGGCGGCCCTGGGCCTGTCGCGCCGATCTATTGGGTGCAGCAGGTCGCGGAGTACGCCAAGACCGTGGTGGACCCCGCCAAGGTTGTGATTGGCGTGCCATTTTACGGCTATAATTGGCCTCCTGGTGGGACAGCCGTGGCGCAAACGTGGGATGCGATCGACGAACTGATCCGCACGCGCCGTTTGACGGTCAACTTGGCCGAACGCGATGCGAATGGGCCGATCCAAGAGAACTGGATCACGTATAATGGACGTATCGCCTGGTTCGCCACTAGCCGCAGCTTGGATGCGAAGTTGGCCTTGGTGCAAGAGATGGACCTGGCGGGCATCGCGATCTGGCGATTGGGTGGCGAGGACCCCGACAATTGGCGCGTGATCCGCGCTCGTCTCCTCGAAGACCCGTTTGAGTCGCAACGCATGCTGAATCAGGTGCTCCCCGAACATTAAACGATTCGCTTAACAACGTGAAACGAACATGCCAGAAGTAGGCGTTAAATCGAATAAGGTCGAAGCCGAGCGCCTCTATCAACGAGGCGTCGCTGCGACGCGTGGTGGTCAGCGCCGCGTGGCTGCGGTGTTGCTTGGGCGCGCAGTCCAACTCAACCCGCACCACGAGTTAGCATGGTTGTGGCTCTCGGGTGTGCTCGATGACCCGAATGAGATCGCGTTCTGTCTGCGCTCGGTGCTCTCGATCAACCCGCACAACGAGCGGGCGCGCCAGGGCTTGAAATGGCTTGAGGAACGCAAGCAGATCCCCGCACAAACAAGTGCGCCTGCGACTGTGGCGCCTGCCGAGCCGGAGGAAGAGGAGCACGAGGAGATTCGCAAGGCCCGTCACGAGGGCGAGGCGTGGTGGGTGAACTGGCGGCGCGCCAAGCGCGATATGAGCCGAGCATGGCTGGTGATCTGGTCCTTGCCGGTGATCCTGTTGACGCTGACGCTTTTGGGGCGGTTTGCGCTCGTTAATATCGTTGAGAATAACCAGTCGATCGCGCACGCCAACGCGCAAACGCAAGTGCAGGCCGAGCCGGAGCCGATTGAGGAGGATAAGCCGACGCCGATCCTCCAGGCGCAGTTGTCGTTCGACGAGGACGCGCAGGCGTTGGCATACCTCAACGCGCTCGAAGCGCCACGGGCCAAGCTGCGCGAAGCGGTGGAGCACTACCGAGCCGCCACGAGCCAACCGGGTGGCTCATCGACGGTGCACGCCGCTGCGGCTCGGCGCTTCCGCGAGGAGATCGTCGCGATGAACGAGTTGCTGGGCAAGCTCTCGCCGCCGAACGCGCTGGCCCAATCGCACGCCGATTATCTGGCCGGACTGGAGCTTGAGCAGGCCGCGATGAGCGATATGCTTGAGTTCTACAGCAGTTTCAGCATCTCGCTCGCCAACCGCGCTACGCTGCGCCTTGAGGACGCTGGTAAGCGCTTCGAGCGCGCCCGCTCCGCCTTCGATAAGCACTACGCCGAGGCGATCAAGGTGCCGCTGCCCTCACACACCATCCGCTGAACGCCACGTTCGTTGTGCGATAGGTGTGCATCGGATCTCCCCTCCCGCTATGGCTTAGAAGAGTTCGGGGATGTAGGAACGAGCGATCGGAGCTAGACGCTCCGCTTCTGCTTGCGGAATACCGCGATACGGCCAGCGCAACCGCGTGCCTGCGCTGCCCCATCCGCCGATCGCCGCCAGCAACTTATCGAGGGCCGGGTTGGAGTAGCCCTGCGCAGCGAACGGCATAATGTGGTCTTGGAAGAACGCCAGGATGCGCTGCTCGGTCTGCAACGCTGCGGGCAGGTCGGTCTGCATCTGTTCCCACCAACGCTGCGCACCAGCCGGGCTGAGGCAGGCCACGTTCGAGTAACTGCCAGCCGCACCGCGCGCAAAGCCGGTCGCCAAGTGATGCCCGGGTACAAACACTGCCAACCCCGCCAAATGCTTGCGCATAGCGGCATACCACGAAGCCCCGCCATCGCCCAACTTCAAGCCGATCACATTCGGGATGCCTGCGCACAGCTTGCCTAAACCCGCAGGATCAAGCAGGCGCTTCACGTGGGGCGGGTGGTAGAGCACGATGCTGACCGCGCCAGCGACCTCCGCCATACCCTCCAAAAAGGCGCGCGCCTCGTCCATCGTCGGCACCACCCAATCGGGCAGGATCACCTGAACGGCGCTGGGGCGCAACTGCACGGCCCGCCGCAGCCGTTCCCGCGCGATCTGCGGGCTGGAATGGCACACACCTAGCTGAAACGGCACATTTGCGCGCTCGCACAACTCGGCCACCACCGCGCTGATCCGATCGAACTCATCCTCGGTTTGAGAGGAGAACTCCCCCGCCGTGCCATTGGTGTAAATGCCGCTCACACCCGCCTCGATCAAGCGGGCCACGTCATCAGCCAAGCGCCCATAATCGATCGTATCGTCGTCGTTGATCGGCAACAGCACGGTGCCCCACGAACCGCGCAACTGCTCAGCACTAAGAGGCTGCATCCACCTTCTCCTTCACTTCCTTGCAAAACAAACCAAAGCGTATACATAATATATCCTATATGTAGATATTTTGCATCGCAAAAACATCCTTTTCCCTGTCAAGTTAACATTGTTAAGAAATGTAGCCGAACGGAATTTTGAGACGTCCTACTATGCGCAACGCAGTCGTGTATAATAACTAGGTTAGGTTTGTCTCAATTGTGGTTTTGCCTGCAATACTTCTCAACGACTATCCTGCACGCGTACACGTGAGACCATTTGATACATACTTAACGTTGATGACCTGGCCTAGTCAATATGAAGGGGATACTTCATGGACATTGACTTTCTCAAACGTCTGCTCTCAACTCCTGGCCCATCGAGCGATGAAATCGCCCCGGCCCGTGTATGGCTAGCAGAGGCAAGCACATTTGCCGATGAGGTACGCATCGACGTTGCGGGCAGCGCATTAGCCGTCCTCAATGGAAATGGTCCACGGGTACTGCTCGCCGGGCACATCGATGAAATCGGCCTCATGGTTAGCTACATCGACGATGATGGCTTTCTCTTCTTCCAAGGAGTAGGTGGATGGGACAGCCAGGTTCTCGTCGGTCAACGTGTCCGTCTGTTGGGTCGCCATGGTGAAGTCATTGGTGTAATCGGCAAAAAGCCCATCCACATTATGAAACCGGAGGAGCGCGAAAAGGCCAGCCGCATCGAAGACCTCTGGATCGATATCGGGGCGCGCAACCGCGAGGAGGCCCAGAAGCAGGTGCGGGTCGGCACCGTCGGCGTGATCGACGCACCGATCTACGAGTTCCCGAACGGGCGAATCGTCTCGCGCAGCATCGATAACCGCATTGGCGCCTTCACCGTGCTCGAAGCCCTGCGGCTGCTCGCGCAGGATCGCCCACAGGCCACCGTGGCAGCAGTCGCAACCAGCCAGGAGGAGACGACCTTTGCTGGCGCGTACACCGCGAGCTTCGCATTCGAGCCGCAGGTCGCGATCGTGGTCGATGTCACCTTCGCCACCGATCACCCCAATTCCGAGAAGCGACAGTTCAGCGATGTGACGCTCGGTGGTGGGCCTGTGTTCTCGCGCGGAGCCGCCAATAGCCCCGTCCTGTTCGAGATGCTGCTCGACACCGCCGAGCGCGAGGGCATTCCGTACAGCCTGCAGATCAACCCGCGCTACACCGGCACCGATGCCGATGCGATCCATCTCTCTCGCGGCGGCGTGGCCACCATCGTCGTCTCGATCCCCAATCGCTACATGCACTCGCCCAACGAGATGATCCAACTCAGCGACGTTGAGCATGCAGCCCGCGTGATCGCCGCCCTTGTGCGCTCGCTCACGCCCGAGACCGATCTTATCCCACGGTAAACCGCATCTGCCACTCATCCTCTCCTGCGGCCTTACCAAAACATCTGAACAAACGAATGAGCCAGCACGTTCTCGCCCTGGCTCATTCCGCACACTTTTCTCATGATGATGTGGCTATGGTACAATCATCAACATTTCAAAGCATAGTGACATTGTTGGTAATGATATACATGGAGGCTTAAATGACAACCACTCAGAAAGTGCCGCAGCGCCACGAGATCCCCATTGAATACACTTGGGATCTAGGGCTTATGTATGCCAGTGATGCAGCGTGGGAACAGGCTGTTGTACAGCTTGAAGAACGGATTCCCGAGATAGTAGCCTTCCAAAATAAAATTGGCGAAAGTGCTCAGTCTCTGCTTCAAGTCTTGCAACTGCGCGATGAACTTAGCCTCCATCTCTACCAAATCTATCGCTACGCTAGCCACCGCCAAGATTCCGACAGCACCGACACCGCAGCCCAAATGCTCGCCGAACGCGCAGGCTCGCTCGTCGCAAAGGTGAGCGCCGCGACGGCCTTTATCGAACCGGAGATCCTGGCCATCCCCACCGAAACGATCAATCAATGGATCGCAGAAGAGCCTGGGTTGAAAGTTTACGACTACGCCCTCGAAGAGCTGGCACGCCAACGGGCACACGTGCGCTCCGCCGAGGTCGAAAGCATTCTGGCGCAATTCTACGATATCACCCGCGCCACTGGCGAGATCTTCGAGATCCTCACCAACGCCGACCTCGACTTCCCGACCTTCGAGGATGAGAAGGGCCAGACCGTCAAGCTCTCGCACTCGCGCTATGGCCGCTACATGGAGAGCCAGGATCGACGCGTGCGTCGCGAGGCGTTCAAGGGTATGTTCAGTGCCTTCGGCAGTATCCGCACCACGCTGGGTGCCACATTGGCCGCCGAAGTGCGCAGCCACGTCATCAATGCGCGTATCCGCAACTACAGCTCGGCGTTGGAGGCAGCCCTCGAGCCCAAAAACATCCCGCTCGATGTCTACCACAACCTAATCAGCACCGTCAACCAGAACCTGCCGCGCCTGCACCGCTACATGCGCGTGCGCAAGCAGCTGATGGGCCTCGACGAACTGCGCTTCTACGATCTCTACGCGCCGCTCGTCCCCCAAGCCGATATGGACGTGCCGTATCAGGAAGCGACACAACTGGTGGCAGCCGCATTCGAGCCGCTTGGCCCCGATTATGCCGAGGCACTTCAGAAAGCCTTCACCAATCGCTGGATCGATGTCTACGAGAATGTGGGCAAGCGCGGCGGCGCCTATAGCGGCGGATCGCATAAATCAGCGCCGTTCATCCTGCTGAACTACCAAGATCGGCTGCGCGATGTGTTCACGCTGGCCCACGAGCTAGGCCACTCGATGCACTCGTTCTTCTCGTGGCAGACCCAGCCCTTCGTCTACAGCAACTATACGCTGTTCGTGGCCGAAGTCGCCTCCACGCTGAACGAAGCGCTCTTGACCGACTACCTGCTCAAGACGCGCAACGATCCGGCGCTGCGCAAGCACCTGATCGTGCAGCAGCTCGAAGATATCCGCGCCACCATCTTCCGGCAGACGATGTTCGCCGAATTCGAGTTGGACATCCACCAGCGCACCGAAGCGGGTGAGCCGCTCACGGCGGACTCGATCAGCAAGCCGTACTTCAGCTTGGTCGAGCGCTACCTCGGCCCCGATGTCGTGCTCGACGAGGAGATCGCCTGGGAATGGGCGCGCATCCCACACTTCTACTACAACTTCTACGTCTACCAGTACGCGACCGGCCTCTCGGCGGCGCTGGCGCTCAGCAAGCAGATTATCAACGAGGGTAAGCCGGCGGTGGAGCGCTACCTCAACTTCTTGAGCAGCGGTTCCTCGCGCTCATCCATCGACCTGTTGCGGGGTGCAGGCGTCGATATGACAACGCCGGAGCCGATTCAACAGGCAATGGATCAGTTCGATGCCCTGCTCGACGAGCTAGAGACACTGAGCGCGTAATACAACAAGGCGCTCAGCGAAGTGGAGGGAAGCACAAGCACCCCTCCACTTTTTTCATGCTCAAACATAACCATCTCTTGGCATCACTACATACCCGCTGCCATAGGCGACATGGGTTTTGTACAGCCATTGGATTGGTATCACTTTCAAAAACCGCGATTCAACGCATCATTATGCCATATTGCGTTCTTTTCCCGATTTATCATGAAACCAACGTCTTTTCACGCAGAACAATCCAAAAATCCTCAAATATCCCTCTATCAAGCCATGAAATCAAACATTTACACCTTGCTACCATCGATCTAAACATCGTATACTCTCAATATCTCTCAGAACATTTCACAAGCTCATCCTTAGCAACGATTAAAGCATATCCAGAATGTAATATTCTGCCTATCGAAATAGTACCCCAGTACTATGTTATTTCAAAATTTTTGTCCTATACTGACATATTAGTACGTGTAGCATTATCTACACGTCAACCTATTATTATGCCAAAAGTTTATATTACTTCATTTCCTTCGGCCCGTATACCGTTTGTTAATCCATAAAATATTTTGTCTCGGTAAATATTGGATTACAGCGGTTTCTCTTACCACGAAGAACCACATCTTAGTGAAAGGGGCCTAGCGATGAGACGCCCGTTCGTCGTCAGTTCTTTCATTATTTGGGCACTTGTTGCTGTTTTTTGGCATTCCATCTCGTTCACTCCCTCTGCAAGCGCAGCACCGAACGCTGCACCCTCCAAAACGCCGACACCTTCAACAGTCGCCAATGTTATCTTCGATGACCCCGATACTGCGGTCTGTCTGCCAGAGCCGCAAATGATCACTGTTGAAGGTACGGTTGTGCTGCAGCCCGCCGGGAAAACCGCGCGCCTACAGCTCGCTTACTACATCGTGCATCCCGCCGATCTCCGTACCGAAACCGAGTACGTCGATTATGGCTTGGTGCAGGATGGCGATCGATTCTCGATCGACGTGCCCTGGCCTGGCATTCGACCGACCGATACTGTGGTGGAGATTCATATCGGCGGTATGTTGCTTGATCGGCGCACTGGCAACCCGATTATGAACCGTGGCGCCAGTTTGGACTACTACTGGTATCCTTGGGTGTGCCCACCACCTTCGGGAACAGCCACCCCAACAGTAACTCCGACCGAAACTCCGACGGCTACCCCAACGGAGACGCCGACCAATACGGCTACCCCGACGGAGACACCAACCAATACGCCGACCGCTACCGAGACAGCTACACCGACCAATACGGCTACTCCGACAGAGACACCAACCAATACGCCGACCCCTACCGAGACAGCTACACCGACCAATACGGCTACCCCAACGGAGACACCGACTAACACGGCTACTCCGACGGAGACAGCTACGCCGACTAACACGGCTACTCCGACGGAGACGCCGACCAACACACCGACGGCTACTGAGACAGCTACGCCGACCAACACACCGACGGCTACTGAGACAGCTACGCCGACCAACACGGCTACGCCGACTAACACGCCTACCAACACGCCGACGGCTACCAATACGGCTACACCGACCAACACGCCAACTAACACGCCGACGGCTACCAATACGGCTACGCCTACCAATACCCCGACCAACACGCCGACGGCTACCAATACAGCTACGCCGACCAACACGCCAACTAACACGCCGACGGCTACCAATACGGCTACGCCGACTAACACGCCAACTAACACGCCGACGGCTACCAATACGGCTACGCCTACCAATACCCCGACCAACACGCCGACGCCGACCAATACGCCGACTGCGACTCCTACTCGCACGGCTACGCCGACGGCCACCAACACGCCAACGCCGACCAATACCGCTACACCTACCAATACGCCGACGCCGACTAATACGGCTACGCCAACAAGCACACCAACCAATACACCCACACCATTGCCAACTGGTCGTATTGGCGACCTGGTTTGGTACGACAGCAACCAGAACGGCATCCGAGACGAGGATGAGTATGGTATGGGTGAAATGTATGTTTACCTCTACCTGGATGATGGTGATGGTGTGTTTGAGCCGGAAGGCGATGACATTCTGATCGCACAAACCATGACCGATCCTGATTGGGAAGGGCCGAACTACGGCACGTACCAGTTCACCAACTTACCTGCTGGTCAGTACTGGGTCACGGTTGATCCTGAAGTGTGGCAGGACACGACACCGAATCCGCACCCGCTGATCGACTTGGGTGATGGCGAAAGCTATCAAGATGCCGACTTTGGCCTGTTTAGCGATGTCGGGTAACGTTTCCTGATCACAAAAAAGGCGGGGGTGCCAAGCACTCCCGCCTTTTTGCTGCCGTTTGAACAGAACGCGTATCGCCGTGTTAGCGCGATTGCTCCAGATACGCTGTCAACTCGTTGATCGAAACCCGCTCCTGAGCCATCGTATCGCGGTCGCGCACCGTCACAGTCTGATCCTCCAAGGTCTGGAAATCGACTGTGATGCAGTAGGGCGTGCCGATCTCATCCTGGCGGCGATACAGCTTCCCGATCGCGCCCGTGTCATCGTACACGGCCCGCATACGCCCACCCGCCTGTAGGGAACGCCGAATATCCTTGGCGACCGAGACCAAGCCCTCGTGGTTACGCTTGAGCGGGAACACCGCCGCCTTCACAGGCGCAATGTGCGGCTTAAAGTGCAGCACCGTGCGGAAGAACTCATCGGTGACGGGCTGGGCCTGGCCGCGCAACTTCTTGCCCACCTCGATCTGATCCGCCCCTGGCATGCTCAGCAGCGCATCGATCTGCGGCAACTGCTCGGGCAGCGCGCTCGCGATCGCTTGGCCCCGCTCTAGCAGCGCATCGCGGGCTTCCGCGCTGATCTTCTCGTTCTTGCCCACCGACTTGAGGAACGCGGCCAGCGCATCCGACACCACCTGAAGCTTCTCGGCGGGCGGCGCCTTGACCATCTGCTCGTCGTAGCTCTCCGCCATCACCGCCAGCACGCAGCGCCCCACACCCGCCGAAGGCTCGATCACAAATGGCACCACATGCCGCTTGCTCTCCGGGTCGAAGTATGTCAGCTTCGCGGTGCTATCGCGGTTCTCCGAGACGCGCGCCTGGATGTTGAGCGACGCCTGATCCTTCGAGTGCGAGCCGAGGTCGTAATCGCTGCGGCTTGCAATACCCTCGATCTCCTGCTCGCCGATATCGGGGTAGTTGTACATCAGGTCGAAGGTGCGCTTGGAGTAGTGCGCCAGTTCATCCTTCGGCACATCGTAGATCGAGATCTTGCTGCGCGGGATACCAATGCTCTCCCACCAGCTGAGCCGATCTTCAAGCCAGCGCTGATGCCAATCGTCCTCGGTGCCCGGCATCACGAAGTACTCGATCTCCATCTGATCGAACTCGCGCACACGGAACAGGAAGTTGCGCGGGTTGATCTCGTTGCGGAACGCCTTACCCACCTGCGCAATACCGAACGGCAACTTGCGGCTGGTGCTCGAAAGCACATTGCCAAAGTTGACGAAGATACCCTGAGCCGTCTCCGGGCGCAGATACGCGAACGACTCGCTATCAGCGATCGGGCCGACCTGGGTCTTAAACATCATATTGAACGGGCGCGGCTCGGTAAGATCGGTCGAGCCACAGCTCGGACATTTGCCGTGAACATGGTCGGCACGCCAACGCGCTTTACAGTTGCGACAATCGACGAGCGGATCGGTGAATGTCTCCTCGTGGCCCGAATATTTCCAGACCAACCGATTCATCAGAATGGAGGCATCGAGCCCTTCCATATCGTCGCGCTCGTACACGTTATTGCGCCACCACGACGAGATGATGTTATTCTTCAGCTCGACACCGAGGGGGCCGTAATCGAACACCCCTTGCAAGCCACCGTAGATATCGGAGCTTGGGAAGATAAAGCCACGTCGTTTCGCGAGTGAGACCAATTGGTCCATACTTGTTGCAGGCATAGGAACCTCCTTTGTGCCTGGGGCAACAAAAAGCCCCAGGCGATCTGTTATCGCCTGGGGACGCATCAACACTATCGACGCGCGGTTCCACCCCAGTTACCGCAGACTGTGGAATACAGCCAAACGGTCGCTCAAGCAAATAGGCTCCACAGTGCCTTCGCCACTTCCATCACCACCAGGCTCTCACTATCCCTGGCTCGCTGAGGCTGGTCGAGTGGGTACTCCTCTGTTTCATCGCCCGTTGGAGCAGTATAGCACAGAGCGGCATGTGTGACAAGAGCTCTCGACGATTAGTCGTTCTTCTCGATCAGCACCGTATGGTTGACCGAGCCGTTCACCTCGGCATCGGCGTTGGAGGCGAGCGCGAGGCGGCGGGCTTCCGCGCGCTGCTCATCGTCGTTGGCATTGGAGAGTTGCGTGTAGATCTGCGTTGTCGAGATCGACGCATGCCCGAGCAATGCCTGCACCGAGCGAATATCGGCACCGCTATTGATCATATGGGTGGCGAACGAATGACGCAGCGTATGCGGGGTCAGATCCTCAAGGCCGAGCTCTTCAGCATAGCCCTTCAGGATCAGCCAGAAGCCCTGGCGCGTGAGACGCTTGCCGCGATGGTTCAGGAACAGCGCATCGACCTTCTGGGGGTTGCCACGGGCCAGTTGAGGCCGCGCAATATCCAGGTATTCCTCAAGGCTTGTGAGCGCCGAGCCGCTGATGGGCAGAATGCGCTCGCGACCACCTTTGCCGACGCAGCGCACGCAATCGGCTTCCATATTCAGGTCGCGCAGATTCAGGGCCACTAACTCGCTGACACGCATCCCAGTGGCGTAGAGCAACTCCAGCATCGCCTTGTCGCGCAGACGCTCGGGAGTTGGCTCGCGCAGCGGCAGTTCAAGCAGTTCATCGACCTGATTCGGCGTCAGCGCCTTGGGCAGATACCGATCGACCTTGGGCGAATCGATCTGCTCGGTGGGATCGCTGGGAACCAGACCAGCCTCAGTGAGGAAGGCGTAGAACGACTTCACTGCGGCTGTGCGTCGGGCGACCGTCGAATTGGCGTAGCGTCGCTCACGCAGGAACAACAGGAAGGCAAGCATGTCGTCATGTGCCACCGCCTGCCACTGGGTCAGCCCACGCTCACGGAGGAATTCGCAGAACTGCTCCAGGTCGGTACGATAGGCGGCTGTCGTATTGAGCGACAACCCGCGCTTTTCGGCCAAATGATGTAGAAATGACTCAACCTGTTCGTCCATACGCTCTCTCTGGCGCGTGGCGGCAGCAAACAACGCCGCAGTTCTAATAGCGTTTTGTCGGCGTATGTTACCGCAACCAACAGCCTATGTCAACTAATTACGCAAACACATGCTCGACATGTGGGGCAAAAAATTCCTCGATATGCATACGGGCTTCATCGGTCGAAGTTGAGCGATGGATAGCCACGCGCAGGTTCGAGCAACCCGGCAGGGCCACATGGAATTGGCCGATCAGCTGCTTGATCTTGTTGAGCGCCAAGCGCTCGGGCATCTCTTCACAGCACATAGCGAGGTACTGGAGCAACAGATCGCGCTTATCGGCGGGTGTAGGCTGGAAGGGCGTCTCGCCACGGCGCAACTGAGCGATCTGCAAAAAGATCCAGGGGTTCGCCATCGCGCCACGACCGATCATCACACCATCGACGCCAGTTTCGCGCAGACGATTCAGAGCATCGGCGGCCTCAACGACATCGCCCGAACCGATCACGGGAATGCTCACGGCCCGCTTGACCTCGGCGACGCGGCTCCAATCGGCTTGGCCCCTGTAGCCCTGTTCGCGCGTGCGTGGATGCAGCGTGATGGCCGCAACGCCGGCATCCTCAGCGATCTTGGCGGTCTCCAGATAGTTCAGGCTCGTTTCATCCCAACCCGCCCGAAACTTCAGCGTGATCGGAAGTTGGACAGCAGCGCGCACCGCTTTGAGCAGGCGAGACATCTTGGGTAGATCGCGCAACAGTGCGGAACCATGACCACCACCCGTCACTTTGGGCGATGGGCAGCCGCAGTTGATATCGATAATATCGGGGCCGAGCGATTCAACAACGCGCGCAGCATTCGCAACGAGTTCGGGATCGTTGCCGCTCAACTGCATCGCGATTGGGCGTTCCTCGGGCAGATAATCGAGCAATCGATGACGTTGCAGCGCCTTGGGACTCACGCTCGATGCGTTCGTCATTTCGCTGCTCACCAAGCCACAACCGCCAATGCTAAGCACAAGCCGCCGAAAAATACTATCGGTAACACCCGCCATGGGTGCAAGCGTGATATTTGGACTAATCGTCAGGTGAGCGACTTGGTAGCTGGTGGGCAAATCGTCAAACAATGTGTTATTGGAATGAAGCATCTCTTCTGTGTTCATAATTGCATATTATAGCACGCCAACCGCCGCATCGCGAGATATTCGCGGGAACTTCAGCAACTCCAATAACGTTGTTGTTATGTGCACTCGAATAAGCAAAACTATTGTGAAAGGAGTAAACAGCAATGATACGATGGGTATTGTTGATTGTTATCCTACTCTTGAGCGCGTGCGGCACGTCCACTGGAGGACCAACGAGCGGTCTCGCACAGATCGATTCGGTCGATGTGCGTGTGGCCGAATCGTTTCCACCTCAGGTATTCGTTCACATTCGTGGGACACTGGGCGATGGCTGTACGTCGTTGGGCACGATCAGCCAGGAGCGCAAAAATAACGCCATCACCATCACAGTGCGAACCAACCACAGCGGCGCCGACGCCTGTACAGCCATCGCAACGTTGCTCGATGAAACGATCCGCTTAGATGGCGATTTTGGGCCAGGCCAGTATACCGTCACGGTCAATGGCGTCGTGCAAACATTTACCATTTAATTGAGTCGGATGCGCTCTAGGAACGCCACATCTTCCAACGTGACCGATCGATCGGGCGTGGCGGAGGCAAGGTCAATGGCGTGTTGTTGAGGATCGCCATAGGGATAGTGCTCACCAACGCCTCAGCCTGAGCGTCGCCGATCAGGGCTGCCGCACGCGCTCGGCCCAACGAGAGCAGCGGCGATCGGCGGGGCGGCAAGCCGTGCGTATCGCTCGCCAGCAGATGCACCATTCCGTGGGTCAACAGCGTCTCGGCGGTATGCAACAGCAAGTCGCCCTGCTCGCCCGTCAAGGCGGCGGCTGTCACCTGCATCAGCGTGCCACGCTCGATCAGCGAGAGCAACACGTTCGGATCGCGCTGCACCACCCCGCATCGCTCGGGGTGCGTCAGGATCACCCGATACCCCGCCGCTTGCGCCACAAACACCGCATGCTCGATCGCCGATGATAACGCGTTGTTCGGCACCTCTAGCAAAATGGTGTTGGTGTTTGGATAACTGAGCAACGTGCCCTGCTTCAACTGCGCGAGCATATCGGCGTGATACCGAATCTCAGTCCCCGCAAGGACCGTCAATGAGATACCTTGCTCGTTCAGGCGCGTTTGCAGTTCCTCGACCTGCTGCCGAATCAAGTCTACGCTGTAGTTACGGCTCGCGCTCGACGCAGGGCTGTGGGGTGTTGCGACAATGTGCGTGATGCCATCGGTAGCCGCCATACGGCACATTGCGAGCGACTCGTCGAGTGAAGCCGACCCGTCATCGATCCCATACAGAATGTGTGAGTGTAGATCGATCATCGCTGTTGCTCAGATGTAAGCGTGCGTTGTCGTGGTAAACCAGCCGCACGCGGCGATTAACCGTAGTAGCCGTAGCCCTGCTCAATCTCGGCGTTGTTCAGCACCACGCCGACAATATGCGCTTTCACCTTCTCAAGCATCTGCCGAGCCTGCCGCGCCCGTTCACGGCTCGTCTTGCCAGCCTGAAAGACCAACAGTGTGCCATCGACCTTGGTCGCCAACACGGCGGCGTCGGTCACAGCGATCACGGGAGGCGTATCGAACAGCACCATATCGGCTTGGGAGCGCAACTGCGCGATCACCGCCTCCATGCGCCGCGAGCCGAGAATATCGGCGGGGCGCGGCGGCAGCGGGCCGCTCGCCAGCAGGCTCAAGCCCGGCACGCCAGTCTCCTGCAGCGGCGGCGCTTCCTCCTGCGACAAAATCATATTGGTCAAACCAACCTCGTTGCTCAAACCGAACAGGGTGTGCAGGGTCGGTCGGCGCAGGTCGCAATCGACCAAGATCACGCGCTGCTCGGCCTGCGCGATGGTGACGGCGAGATTGGCCAACGTTGTCGATTTGCCCTCGTCGGGGCTGGTGCTGGTCACCAGCAACGTGTGCAGCGGTCGGTCGAGGCTCGAGAACTGGATGTTCGTTCGCAGCGTGCGATAGGCTTCGGCGGCAGGGGCGCGGGGGTCGCGAATGGCGATCAGCGGCGAACTGCCAGTGGTTGCTTCTGTCATGATCTCTTCACGTTTGCGTTTTGGGCGATGAGAGTGCCATCGCCCAAAACCGAACACTATTCTACAATCGGAATCGCGCCTAGGGTGGTCAGGCCAACGTAACGCTCAACATCGGAAGGCGTCTTGAGCGAGTCATCGAGCGCTTCGAGCGCGAAGGCCAGCAGCAACCCCAACACCAAGCCCAGCACAAAGCCCGCCAGCACATTGATGCGCGTTTGGGGGCGGTAGAGTGTGGGAGAGCGTGCGGGCTGGTTGACGCGCATACTAATACGGTCGGTGCCCTCGATACCCTGATTGAGCGAGCTTACCAGCGCCACCATATTGTTGCCCACCGCATCGGCCAAGCGCTGCGCCATCGCGGGGTCGTTGGGATAATCGGCCTGAACGATCATCAGGCGGGTGTCGGTCTGCGATTCGATCCGCACGCGCTTGAGCAACCAATCGGCATCGCGGTCGAGCTTGAGTTGCTGACTGATCTGCTCAAGTTGCACGGGCGCAAGCGCCATCGCCTTGAAGCTCTGCATCTGGCCCTGCAACACGATCGAGAGACCGTTGTCGATGCGGTTGGGCACTACCAAATAGCTAGCTTCCGAGCGATAGATCGGCGTTTGGAGCTTGCTGAAGATGTAGGCTCCGACAGTGGCCGCGAACGCGACGAGCAGAATCGCCCACCAGCGCCGCCGCAACACCATCACGTAGTCCATCAATTGCATATCGTTTCCTTGGTACAAACATCGAACAGGGTACTGTTCAGTGTCTCGCTGATCTGATCGCTAGGCGATCAATCGACAGGTTCGTCGCGCAACGCACTGGTGCGCTCGACAGATTGCAGGGCAGCCACACGGTCTTGGTTCAGGTAGTGCAGGGCGAACGCCAAGCCAATCCCTGCCAGCAAGCCCAGCAGTGTGCGCAAGACAACTTCGAAGGCCAGGGCACGCGGGCCATTCTGCAGCACCGCAGCAGTTGGCGCTTCCAATACGGCTACATTCACACCAGGACGCTCAGGCGTCACATCGCGCTCGCCCCAATAGCGCCGTCCGTTCGTTTCGATCAGCGCCACCGCCGCCTGCACGATCGCCAGCGCATCGTCGGGCTGAGCCGTAGTCGCCCGAATCGTCACCACGTGGCGTTGGTTCTCGGCGTGCAGCGCCTGCTCGATCAGAGCCTGGTCGAGCGGATGATTGCGACGCGCCAATTCGGCCACGACATCCTGCGCAAAGGGTGTGCCCCCGACAATTGCAGGCAAATCATACGCGAGTGTGTCATCGCCGTCAAGATTGCCGTACAGCGGGCGCGTAACGAGCAATTGCGCCGTAGCGCTGTAGCGCGCGGGTTGGCGCAACGCCACGAGCGTGCTCAACAGGCCAACCACCAGCGGCAGCGCAAGCACAATGCCCCAATGTCGGCGCAGAATCTTCAAGTAGAGCAACAATTCCATACCAGTCTCTGCGGCATCGCCAGGCAACACCACATACTCAAGCATTTGTTCGGGCTTCACGCAGGCGTTCCTCGATCAATTGGCGCATCCGGGCCAGGAACACCTCACGGGCGAAGCCCTCGGCGTGCCGTCGGATCGCGTCAGCATCGTACTGATCGGCGTGCGTCTGCCCCACCGCAGCAGCCAGGGCCGCCGCGCTCTGTTCGTGGAAGAATCGCCCGGTCTTGCCATCGATGATGCTGTCGAGCGCGCCACCAGCGGCATACGCGATCACCGGACGGCCCGCAGCCATCGCCTCCAGCGGCGTGATGCCGAAGTCCTCCTCTCCCGGAAACACGAACGCGCGGCAGTTGGCGAACAGGTCGCGGCGCTGCTGCTCGCTCACATAGCCCAAAAAGGAGATGTTCGGGCCAGCCATCGCCTCCAAGCGCGCGCGGTCACGGCCATCGCCAAAGATCTTGAGCGGCAAACCCAGCGCATTGAACGCCTGCACCACCAGATCGAGCCGCTTGTACGGGATCAGGCGACCACCCGCCAGGTAGTAATCGCCGGGCGGCTGCGGCGCATACGGCGGCAGATCGACGGGCGGGGGAATGATCACCGAATCGCGACCGTAGTAGCGCTTGATGCGGCCCGCCACCTCGCGCGAGTTGGCGACGAACTGATCGATGCGCGGCGCATTCGAGACATCCCACTGCCGCAGATTGGTGAGCAGCAGCGACATCAAAATACGCAACAGCCCGCCGATGCCCTCGCGCTCGACATACGCCTCGGTGCGCCAGGCAAAGCGCATCGGCGTGTGACAGTAGCAGATATGCACCGCCGTGGGAGAAGGGATGATGCCCTTGGCATAGGCGCTGCTGCTGCTGAGAATGAGATCGTAGCCGCTCAGATCGAAACTCTCGAACGCGCTCGGATAGAGTGGGAAGTAAGCGCGAAACGCTCGACGCCACCCGGGCAAGCGCTGCATCCACGAGGTACGAATATCCCAAGTGCGGTACTCGGCGGGCATTGCCGCAGGATCGTAGATCGACGTGTAAACGGGCGCATCGGGGTAAAGTTCATGCAGCGCTTCAAGCACGCGTTCAGCGCCACCATATTGATTGAGGTAGTCGTGGATTATCGCGACTCGCATGGATTCTCCGAATTATGCATTGAGCGAGCGTGGCTGAGCGGGAACGCGCTGCGCTAGAATAGCCGCAAGCTGTTGCTGCTCACGTAGCGTTTGCCAAGGCAGGCCAGCAGGCTCAAGCCAACGCTCAAGCGCATCAATTGGGGCAGTGCGGCGCGCCTGAATGCTCCGGCGCTCGGCCAGCAGGGCAGGCAGATCGCGCAGGGCCGCCAAGCGTCCGCTCGCGATCGCGGGTTGACGGCGCAACACCGCGTATCCGATCGCCAAGGCGTCGTAGGCTACGATCTGCGGCAGGTAGCGCCACAACAGCGCCGTGGGCACACACCGCACGATCGTGCGCAGGCGGTTGCCACCGAGCAAGCGCTGCTTAAAAGGCGAGCCTTCGCCACCCGTGGCCGAATAGACGTGCCGCGCGCTCGACGCGGTGATCACCAGGCTGCGCCAGCCGCGCAACTGCGCGCGCCAAGCCAGATCGACATCTTCCAAATAGCTGAAGAAACTCGGCTCCAGCAGGCCGATATCTTCGAGCAGGGCGCGCCGATACAGCACACCACCGCCGCTCGGGCCGAAGACCGGCTGCGGCTCCGGCGGCAGATCGCGCACGTGACGGCCAGGCCACAGATCGAGGGCCAGCGCATCGCGGCGCACCCGAATCCCCGCCGAGGCGACCAGTTCGGGCCGATGCGCGAAGGTCAGCACCAAGCCGAACGCGCCGACATCGGGGTGCTGTTCGGCGGCGGCGAGCAGATGCTCGATACAGCCAGGATCAACAAACGCATCGTTGTTCAGCAACAGCATCAGGTCGCTGCGAGCGGCCCGCAAACCCACATTCACGCCACCCGCAAACCCCAAGTTGGAGGGGAGCGCGATCACCCGCACGGTCGGGTAGCGCTCGCGCACCAGTTCGAGCGAACCATCGTGCGAGCCGTTATCGACCAGGAGCACCTCGGCGTGCGGCGGCAACTGCGGCAGCAGCGCGTCGAAGCACTCGGCCAAATAGCGCACACCGTTCCAGTTTGGGATTATGACAGATAGTGGTACTGGGTTCATTGGCCCATGTTCGCATCCCTGAACGCACGATTGTTGTGCATAGGCTCGATGATACCACAGATCTGCGAGGTGATTGTGCTATCATACCAGGAGCGGGCGGTGGGGCGTGTACAAGCGAACAAACAGGAGCGACACATGGCGAGCACAGTGATCCAAGAGCGCACGTATCGTGTACCACCCGTACTACTGATCGGCGCGGTGCTCACGACCTTTGGGCGACTCAACGCCCAACTGGAACACCAAAATCTGGCGGCAGGCCACATCGTCGGTGTGGTCGGCGGAGGCTTCTTGGCGCCCAAAAGCGAACTAGCCGTGGTGATCAACGAACTCGGAAACCAGGAGTCGCGCCTGATGCTGTATTGGCGCGCCCGCAAATTCGGCGGCGACCGCGCGCTGATCGGCGCGTTCCTCGCATCGGTGGATAACCTCGTGGCGAACATCCTCCGCCGACGCGAGCAGGAAGCCTAATCGGCGCGTTGCAGCATCGGGTGGAACATCAACCCCAAGCCCACGCCAGTCACCAATCCGGCCACCGTCACGATCCCATTATTGAACGGCCACCAGCCGACGATCTGCGCGGCGAACTCGGCGGGATAAGCGAAAATCAGCAGGGCGAAGATCGGCAGGCTGCGCAGACCGTAGCGGGGCAACCACGCCCAATGCGCGCCTCGATCGCTCGCGTACCACAGCCGCGTCAGCAGAAAGCCCAACAAGGTGCCGTAACAGCGCATACAGACAGCCATCAGGCCAGCCGAACCGATCATCAGGCCGCGCTCGGGCTGCGGGCAGACATACATGCCCATTGTGGTGATGATGCCCGAAACGGTGCGCGGCACGAACCATCCCCAAGCGTACAACAGCGGCGCGGCCAACGGGCCGATCAGCAACGCGAACAGCACCGCATCGGCGATCAGGCCGCGTGAGATGCGCGGCTGGCTGAGACGAAATGAACCAAGCATCGAATAGCCCTTCGTGTATCTTCCTTCGAGCGGTAGTGTACCCGATTGCTGGCAAGCATCGCAACTATCACGAAGTTGGGCTTCACAACGCGCACCAGCCGACATCCAAAAACACATTTCCAACCCCTGCAACAAACCCAGATCAGATGTCGTCAGATAAGCAGGAAACAATCCCCTCGGGGATGCTTGATAAGGAGAACATCAATGAACCTGACATCACGACAACCTGCCGTCTTAGGTATCGCGCTGATCGTATTGGGCCTGGTCGTCTGGCTCAACCTGTGGTGGATGATCGTTCCGGGTGCGCTGATCGCGGCTGGTGTGCTGGGGTATCAGCAGCGCCGCAAGCTTGGCAACGTGGCCGAAGCGGTGCAGGTTGGCCTCTGGTGCTTCGGTTTCGCCGCATTGTACCTAACCGGCTTCTGGATCGGTATCTTGTTCCTAGCTGGCGCGAGCCTCTTGCTGCGCGGTCGCGAGCAAACGATCGACATCGCCGTGCAGCAGGCCTTGCAGCCACGCGCCCGACGCGCCTCTCCTCCGGTGCAGCAGGTGCCGATCAACCAGCAGCCCGCTAGCACGCCAAACGTGACCATCTACGAGGCGCCCAACACCAACGAGACAACGCGCCTGTAATCGCAACATACACCGAACAAACCGACCTACGCCTAGCGTGGGTCGGTTTTTTGTGCCGTAAAG
The DNA here is from genome assembly GCA_937988885.1 of uncultured Roseiflexaceae bacterium. Classification (GTDB taxonomy): domain Bacteria; phylum Chloroflexota; class Chloroflexia; order Chloroflexales; family Roseiflexaceae; genus CALKHR01. The sequence goes on from CALKHR010000110.1 coordinate 60,752, forward strand.
GTTATTTACACAAGCGGCATGTGAATGTTATAGCATAGTGCTGGTTTTCAACTGATACTCACTTCTCCAGAAACAGGTGATAGCGAAGGGCTGCGCGTAGCAGCCCTTTGCCATCACAAAAAGAGAAATGCCTTGCTGCCACAGGCTAAAACGGGCTTGTCACTGACCCTGTCCAACCAGATTTAGTATCACCAAATGGATAGTTTAAGGGTAGGTAGAGTGCAGTTCTGTTGAGAAGAAAGCGCGTGTCCAACCTCGCCAATTCGGCTCGGGGACGGGGGTGGGCAATGGGGTTGGGGCTTCGACCTCGGGAGCGGCGGGGCGCTCGGGGAAGGTGGGCAGAATCACCGTATCGCCTTCGCGAGCGTACCCAAGCTGTTCACGAGCGATGAGCTCAGCATACGCAGGCGATTGAGCGAAGGCCAACTCTTCTTCCAAGGCCCGATTTTCTTCGGCGAGTTGAACCAGCGTGGCCTGCTTCCTCGCGATCTCACGATCGAGTTGCGCTCCGGCGATCACTTGGCCAACAAAATTGGCCAGGAGCCAGAGCGCAAGCACAACCAATACGAATGCGATCAAACGCGCGCCAGAGCGCCCTGCATCGAATGGCAGGGATGCCAACAAACCGGAAATTGTTGTTCCGGAGCGCGGCACACGTCGACGGCGCATCGCAAACCTCGTCTATTCAGCGCGAGTCGGGCGGGGGGCCTCCAGCAACAATGGCTCATCCACATTGCTCGTCATGGCGCTCTGGCCACGGAACAAGCCACCTGGCTCGATATGCAGCGCTGCAGTGGTGATATCGCCCCATACCTTGCCAGTCGGAGAGATTTCGAGCTGCTCAACAGCTGTGATTTCGCCCTTGACTGCGCCGGAGATATGAACATTCTGAGCCTTGATCGTGGCGATCACGCGACCGGTCTCGCCGACAATCAGATTACCCAGGATTTCGATATCGCCCTCCATCGAGCCGTCAATGCGAATATTGCCGTCGGACTTAAGCGTCCCAACAAAGCTGGTACCCGGTCCAACAACGGTCTCTGGTTTGCCGTTGAGTGCCGGTGGTGGGCCGGCCTGCGACTTCTTGGTGCTACCGAACATCGATCCTCCTACGGTGCCTCCACGCTGGAACACAGGCTCTGTTGAAGCCCAGGCATCTTGCCGCTGGTATCCTAACGCGGCTAGGAGCCAATAATAGAAACGCCGCGTGGCCATTATAAAATAGCTTCCTCGTTAAAGCAAATTAAGAAATGCCATTCGAGCGGGCTGTAGCGCATGTGTAAGCGATTTGTCATCATCGTTACGACAAGCGGTCGTACTTACTGATCCTGCTCGATCCAACCTAATGTGCGTAGAAAAGCACGATCATCCTTGGTCAGCGACGCGCGAGCCAACAGGTCTGGCCGTCGTTCGAGCGTGCGTCGCAAACGCTCTTGGCGCCGCCACTTGGCGACTTCGCCGTGATGCCCCGAGAGCAGCACCGGCGGGACGGGTCGACCTTCCCATACAGCGGGCCGAGTGTAATGCGGATATTCTAACAGATAATCGCTGTGCGACTCTTCGGCGGTCGATTCTGCATCGATCACACCGGGGCGCAGGCGCGCCACCGCGTCGAGTACCACCATTGCCGCCAATTCGCCGCCCGTCAGCACGTAATCACCGATCGAAATAGAGCGATCGATCAGCGCCTCGCACACACGCTCGTCGAGTCCTTCGTAGCGGCCACACACCAGCACCAGCCGATCGTAGCTTGTCGCTAACTCCTCGGCGAGCGACTGAGTGAACGGCGTACCAGCCGGCGACATCAGGATGACCTGCGTTTTCGGCGTTTCCGACGCTGTATTCTCGGGCGGAGTAGCGAGCACCACACGCAGAGCGGCGGCCAGCGGCTCAGCCTTCATCACCATACCAGCGCCGCCACCATACGGAGCATCGTCAGTGGTGCGATGCTTGTCCGTGGCATAATCGCGGATATCGTGCAGCCCAATCGAGATCAAACCTGCTTGCACAGCACGTTTGATTATGCTCTCCGTGAGCGGGCCTTGGAACATTTCAGGGAACAGCGTCAGAATATCGAATCGCATACACTAAGCACACAAAGCGGTTGACACATGCGTCCAGGGGCGTCACGTTCAACCGCAGCACAACCACTAATCAATACTTGCCAGATACTGCTCGAAGAAATTGGCAGCACGCGTCACATACTGCGCCCGATCCGCGAAATAAGCGCCACAATGCTCGACACCGGGCACCAGCCACAGCTCCTTCGGCTCGCGGGCCGCATCGAACAACTGCTTGGTATGCGAGACCGGGATCACCGAATCGTTCTCGCCGTGCACCAGCAGCAGCGGGCGCGGGCTGATCTGCGCCACGATCTCGATCGGGCGAACGGCGCCGAAGCGGTAGCCATAGCGCCAGTGCGAGAGCGCATCGGCCATCGGCACGACAAGTTGGGCGGGCAGCTTGAATTGCCCAACGCGGTCGGCCAGCAGCTCGGCAATGCCCGAGAAGGGGCTATCGGCGAGCACAGCCGACACCTTTGGCGAGCGCGCCGCCAGCAGCAGCGCCACCGAAGCACCCATCGAGAAGCCAACCAGGCCGATGCGTGCCTCGGGCATGCGGGTGACAGCATAATTGAGGGCGGCTTCAGCATCGCGCAGTTCGTAGTAGGCGAGCGAGTGCTGCGCGACTTGGCTCTGGCCGCGCGAGCGCCAATCGAACAGCAACACATTGTTACCGGCCCGCCACAAGCCACTGCCAATGCCGAGCAGATCGGACTTGGCGCTGTGGTGGCCACCCAGACCGATCACGACGCGCTGCGAGTTGGGGCGCGGCAGCCACCAGCCTATAAGACGTATACCGTCCTCAGTCTCAAACGAGACTTCCTCGTAGCCTTCGATCTGCGTTTCGTAGGGCGAGAAGGTGTAGATGGGGTTAGATGTCTCGGCTGGGCGGTGATTGAGTTTTGCGACCGCGTAGGCAGCGGCACCGACCAACACACCTGCAGCGCCTGCCACAGTTGCGCCGAGAGCGCTCGCGACATAGCGAGCAAACGGAATATGTCGTGTTTGCATAGTGATATTGTAGCATAGCTATAGCTGGCTTGCCACCATCCAAGCAGGCAGGGCAAGCCACCGTACAGCAACGAAATCTGTGAACGATCAGCGTTCACGTTCGACTCTATGTGGTAGAAAATGGAGACAAAGCAACACGTTATGGGATGGAGTGAAACAAGCATCGGCTTGTGCCTCTCCATCCCACCACATTCAGCCCGGAATGGTCATCGGCTTGCGATGGGCTAACGATGGATTACTCGAAAGCGTACTTGCGCCAGACCTCGTGGCGTTCGAGCTCGCCCAGCAGCGCGAAGGCGACATACTGCGGTTGGCGCGGCTTGCTGAGCAGCACCATATGCGCTTCCTCAGGCGTGCGACCACCTTTGCGATGGTTGCACTCGCGGCAGGCCGCGACGACGTTATCCCACGTGGTCTTGCCACCGCGCGAGCGTGGCAACACATGGTCAACCGTCAATTGAGCGCGGCCAGGCTGGGCGCCACAGTATTGACACGTTTCGCGATCGCGTGTCAGCACGCCACGGCGCGAGCATGGCAGCCGCAGACGACGAGGAATGCGAATATAACGGACAAGCCGAATCACAACGGGAATTTCGAGCGCAAAGCCTTGTGCCCGTAAGCGCTGTTTGGCCGCTTCAATAAGCTCGGCTTTCTCCTGAAGGAGCAACACAACTGCGCGCCGAATGGAGATAAGCTGCAGCGGCTCATAGCTTGCATTGAGGACGAGAACACGTTGCCCCAAAGGACACCCCTTTCAAAAGCCGCACGACAACTGCACGCGCTCTTGTAGGGGGCCGGGAGGCCCTAGTTAGAGCGCTCTGCCTATAACATCTGCGGCGCTGGCAGTCAGCACCGCGCGAGCGCGCCGCGCTCGCGGAGGAGTTTGTGCACCGAGGCGCATCGCCCGGCCCATGCGCCTTTCATGGAGTCCAGACCACACAGACCAGCTTCGGTGGAGCTGGGCCTTGCAGAGTTGATGATCTGACTGTATCGAATAAGCCGTCAAGGAATGATCCTCTTCATACAAATGCGATTATATATGCGCATTTGATCCTATAAACCTTTGTATAGAATACACGATCGCATCTGTTTTTGTCAATATTTTTGTATCTTTACTGTGTTGAGATTGGTCGGTTTTTGCTGATTGTTGCGAGCTATGTATTGTTGCAAGGCGAGAAGTTGACATTGTGATGCTGAGAACTTTTTCACCCAAGTTGCATGCGTTTCTACTACAAACATGAGTGATGATGGGCGTCTTTGTAATTTATCAAGCGAATGTAACTGATCATGAGAGTGCTTTGTTCTACCTACCCATAATGGTTAGCCCAGTGTGGTATCATGCTTCGCAGATGGGTGGTTGTGTTGGGCAGGCCATTCAAGCAAGACACATTTCGAGGGTGGAACCATGGCGGGCCGTTCGCTTACGCTCGTTCGAATAGCATCAATTCCAATCCGTATGCATTGGAGTTGGGTTTTGATGCTGATACCGCTCATTCTGATCTTTTCTCAGGTGTATGGTCATTTGGTAAGCACGCTCTCGGCATGGTTGTTGGCGCTGGCAACCGCCCTGCTGTTGTGTGTCTCGGTGGTGTTACACGAGGTAGCACACGTTGTGGTAGCGCGCCACTACGGATATCGGGTGCGTGCGATCACGTTGCAGGCGGTCGGTGGGCTGGCCGAAATCGATGCGGATCACACAACGCCGATCGAGGAGTTGCTGGTGGCGCTGGCAGGCCCATGCGTGAGCCTGGTGTTGGCGCTGTTGGGCGCGCTCGGGTGGTGGTTGAGCCCCTGGCCTGCACTGAGTCTTTTGGCCCTGTTTCATGCCCTGTCCAACGGTTTGATCGCGGTGTTTAATCTGTTGCCCGGCTACCCGATGGACGGTGGGCAGATTTTATATGCAGTGTTATGGTTCCTGAACGATGAGGATCTGCCCTCGGCGCGGCTGGCTGCCTACATTGGGAATGTGTGTGGATGGTTGATCATCCTGCTGGCCCTGGCGTTCCTGCTGATGGTCGGCGAGCCGATCATCGTCGTTTGCCTGATTCTGATTGGGTTCCTATTGGTGCGTGGAGCGCAGGCAGGGTATCGGCAGGCGGTGCTGCAGCGTATCTTGCAGGGGATCTCGGTGGGGGATCTGATGCAGCGCGTGTATCGGGCTGTGACTCCTGATCTGCCGCTCGACCAGTTCGTGGGCCACTATGTGCTAGGTCATATCGATCAGGGGTTCCCTGTACTGCACAACACCAATGAGGAAGGACCGACGCATCTGCTCGGTATGATGACTTTGAACGATCTGCGGCGCTTTACGTTTAAGGATTGGCCCCGCACCTATGTGGGCGAAGCGATGACGCCTCGCAAACACCTACGAGCGTTGTCGCCCGAGATGGCCGCACGTGAGGCTTTTCGCACGTTGATCGAGAGTGGTCAAGAGCAGTTGCCAGTAATGGAAGACGAGATGTTACAGGGCATCCTCCGCCGACGCGATCTCATCAGGTATGTGCAAATGCGGCTTCAGCAGTTGAACCGCTCTCATTAACCAAGCTGCTGCTTGGTCGCTTCACCGCTCGCCCACAGATTCAATCCAACACTATGCGGGAACATTAGGCCGCACAGCGGATCGTGCGTATGGTATCGACGACACGCAGGTCGAGATGTTGTGCGTCTAGCGTGCCAAAGGCGTGTTCGATAATTTGATCGATCAGGTCGCCTTGCTCGTCGAGTTTGTGTTTGCTGATTTCGGCATAGTAGCTATTAGCTTCGCGCTTCTGGAACTGAGCTGCCTCAAGTTCGTGCCTACTGCTACCACAGTTACCGAAGCTCATGGTGATCTCCTGTTCCTATTGTCCTTGATGCGCTTTATGGTATAGTACACTATCCGATCGGAAGTTCATAGCAGCCAGCTACTACAGTTACGGATACAAAAACCGTTACAACAGTTAAGAGAAAGACGTTATGGATACGCAAAAAGTTGCAGGTAAGGTTGGCCTTGTAGGTACTGGCATGGTCGGCTCCTCGTTCGCGTATGCCCTCATGCAGCGTCGCCTTGCTAACGAGTTGGTTCTTGTAGACAAAGATGCAGCCCGAGCCGAAGGTGAAGCCATGGATCTCAACCATGGGTTGCCGTTTGTGCGTCCGTTGAAGATCACTTCGGGCGGGTACGAGGCGCTGGCTGGCAGTGAGCTGGTGGTGATCACTGCGGGCGCGAATCAGCGGCCAGGCGAGACGCGCTTGGACCTGTTGCAGCGCAACGCGGCGGTGTTTCACGACATTGTTCCGCAGGTGGTGGCCGTGTGCCCCGATGCGATTCTGGTGGTGGCCACCAACCCGGTCGATATCCTCACGACGATCGCTGCCGATATCGCGGGGTTGCCGCATGGCCGCGTGCTCGGTTCGGGTACGATCCTCGATACTGCTCGCTTTCGGTATTTGCTGGGCGAGTACTACCGCGTTGATCCGCGCAGTGTGCATGCCTACATTGTCGGTGAGCACGGCGATACGGAGTTGGCGCTCTGGAGTTTGGCGAATATCGCTGGGGTGCGGCTGCGCGATTTCGTTGGGCCGGATGGTCGTGGCTACGATCAGGCGGCGATGGATGCGATCTTCGAGCAGACCCGCACGGCTGCCTACGAGATTATTAAGCGCAAACATGCGACGTACTATGCGATCGGTCTGGGCTTGCTGACGATCGTCGAGGCGGTATTGCGCGATCAGCGCACGGTGCTGACGGTGAGCACGCCGATGACCGGACAGTACGGCGTCGAGGGTATTGCGACGAGTTTGCCGACGATTGTTGGGCGCAACGGTGCGGTGGAGATTTTGAATCTGCCGCTCAGCGATGAGGAACAGGCGGCGTTCCGGCATTCGTCGCAGGTGTTGAAGGATCGGTTGGCGCAGTTGACGTGATGGCGCCGCCGATCGGTTTGTTGATAACGTTAGAGATAAGTAGGTTCTATGACTCATTGGCCAGAGACGTTGGAGTTGACGCTCGATGGAATCGCTCAGGGTGGCGAGGGTGTCGGGCGTTGGGATGGGCGCGTTGTGTTCGTGGGCGGCGGGCTGCCCGGCGAGCGTGTGCGTGTGCGCCTGCACGAGCGCCGCGATTCGTACGCGCGCGGCGAGGCGGTTGCCATCCTTGAGGCATCGCCGGACCGCGTTGCGCCGCGTGTCGAGGGCGCCGATTGGATGCCGTGGCAGCATATCGAGTATGCCGCTCAGGTTCGTTTTAAGCGCCAGATCCTCGCCGATCAACTGGCCAAGATCGGCGGGTTCGGCGATGTGACGGTGGGCGAGACGCTGCCTGCGGCGCGACCGTGGGAGTATCGCAATAGTGCGCATTTCCACTGCGATGGCGCGCGGATCGGCTATTACGCGGCTGGCACGCGGCGGCTGCAGGAGGTGAGGCACGATCCGCTGTTGCATCCTGCGCTCAACGAGGTGTTGGCGGCGCTGCACACGGTGCGCGATGATTCGATGCCGCGCTGCGAGATCGCGCTGCGCGTCAGCGAGAGCAATGGCTATGTGCTGGCGACGTTGAAGATCCCCGATCAGCGACAGCCCACTGCGTATGCGTCGCTGCGTGCGTTGGCTTCACGCTGGCGTGCGCAGTGCCCGGCGCTGGCGGGGGTGACGTTGCGCTCGACGCCGCCGATTCCACTCGGCGCACCGTATTTGGTGGAGGAGTTTGGCGGGCTCGATTTCCAACTCAGCCCGATGACGTTCTTCCAGGTGAATCGCAGTTCGGCGGAGCAGTTGTTGGGGCTGTTGCGCTCGGGATTGCAGTTGCGTTCGAGCGATATGTTGCTCGACTTGTACTGCGGCGCAGGGGCGTTCGCGCTGCCGTTGTCGAGTTCGGTGGCCGAGGTGTTGGGTGTCGAGGAGTTCGCTGGCTCGATCGCGGATGCGCGAGCGACCGCCGAGGCCCACGAGATCACGAATGTGCGGTTCGAGGTGGGCGCGGTGGAGCGGGTGCTTGAGCATATCGATGATGCGTTTAGTGTGGCGGTGCTCGACCCGCCGCGACGCGGCTGCCACCCGTTGGCGCTGGAGAACTTGGTGAAGATCGGGCCTGCGCGGATCGCGTATGTGAGTTGTCACCCGGCCACGCTGGCCCGCGATCTGAAGATTCTGGCGGGCCACGGGTATCGGTTGGTGAGCGTGCAGCCCGTCGATCTGTTCCCGCAGACGCCGCACATCGAGAGTGTGACGATGTTGCAACGAGAGGCTTAGCAATGCGCTGTGCTGGCCGCGAGTAGAGCGGCGCGCGTTTTGGCGCGAAGCGCCACATCTGTCCGAGCGCGCACACGTTGAACACGACGTTGTTTGCCCGTAGCGACGGGCGTTCACATCGCGATTGGCTTTTTCTTCCCATACCATAAACGGAGGCTCAGGGTTGCCTGGGCCTCCTTTTTGTGTCGAGATTCTGCAAGATGCAAAACCTCGACGTGGTTTGAAAATGGGGTTAGGCAGCGGCAGGTGTGTCGCTGTGGAGTGTGTCCTCGCGGAGTGCTGCTTGGGAAGCGAGCGCTCGTTCCTGGGCCAGTTGCGGGTTGATGATCTGCTCGGCGAGCGCGACCTGGCTGATGTCGCCGATTAAGCCCACGGTGTCGCCAGCGGCGAAGACGGTGGTCGATTTGGGGTTGGCGAGCAGTTGATGGTCGCGCACAAGGGCGATGACGGAGGCGCCGGTGCGCGCGCGCAGGTTGCCTTCGGCGAGGGACTGGCCGATGAGCGGGCTGTTTTCGGCGACGGTGCTCCACGAGATCTCCATGCCGCGCACAGCTGAGACGAGTTGGTCGAGCAGCAGGCGCTCTTCGTGGGTGGAGATCGACGTGTCGTAGGTATCCTGACGCACGGCGTCGGTGTATTGCTGCACTTGCACCATCGGGAAGTCGAGCGCGAGCAGGGTGTGGCGCACGATTTCGAGGCCGCCTTCGAGTTCGGGATGGATGACGACCTGCGCGCCGTGGTTGGTGAGGCGTTTCACGCCGTTTGTGGTGGCGGCCCGCGCGATGATCGGGAGTTTGGGCGCGAGTTGGTGCGCGGCGATCACGATGAGCTCGGCGTCGGTCTCATCAGGCACGGTGACAACGAGGGCGCTGGCGCGTTCGAGTCCGGCGTGGGTCAGCACTTCGGAGTTGGCGGCATCGCCGAAGAGGGTCGGCACGCCGTGCTCTTGGAAGGATGCGGCGCGGGCGGCGTCCTCCTCGATCACAAGATGCGGGACGTGCAGGCGTTGGAGCACGCGGACGATGTGCTCGCCGACACGCCCCAGACCAACGACGACGACGTGGTCGGCCAGGGTGTGGTTGAAGGGCTGCGGTTGTGGCGTGTTCCGTTCGAGCAGGCGTGCGAGCGCGGGTATGCGCTGAATCTGCTGATCGAACCAGGGGATGGCGCGGAACATCAGCGGGTTGACCAGGATGGAGAGCACGGCCCCGGCCAGGATGAGGCTGTACTGGTTTTGGTCGATCACGCCGAGCGCGAGGCCGGATTGCCCGACGAGGAAGGAGAACTCGCCGATTTGGCTGAGGCCTGCCGCGACGACCAGGACGGTGCGCAGCGAGGCGGGCAGTACCACGCCAAGCAGGATAGTGAGCAGCATTTTGCCGACCACGATCAGGAGGGTGAGCGCAACCACTTGGGTGCTGTTGGCGAGCAGTGTGGCGGGGTTGACGAGCATGCCCACCGAGACGAAGAACAGCACCGAGAAGAGATCGCGGAACGGTATGATGTCGGCGCCGACTTGGTGGCCGATCTCCGATTCGCCGATCACGACGCCTGCGAGGAAGGCGCCGAGCGCGAGGGAGACGCCGAACAGTTCGGCAGCTCCGAAGGCGGTGCCGAGCGCAAGGGTGACGATGGCGAGGATGAACAGTTCGCGCGAACGGGTCAGGGCGATCTGCTTGAGCAGCAGCGGCATGAGTTTGGTGCCGACGAACAGCATCAGGCCGACGAACAGGGCGGTCTTGACGATGGCGAAGCCGACGTTGAAGACGGCGTTGCCTTCGGCGTTGCTGAACAGTACGGGCAACAGCACCAGGATGACGATGGTGGCGAGGTCCTCTAGCACGAGCCAGCCGACGGCGACTTGCCCGTGCGGGGTGTTGAGCAGGCCGTTATCGACGAGGCCGCGCAGCAACACGACGGTACTGGCGATCGAGATCGCGAGGCCGAGGACGAGGCTCGCGCCGGACGACCACCCCCAGACTTGCGTGAGCGCGTAGCCGATGGTGGTGGCGAGTAGCATCTGGAGGATGGCGCCAGGAATGGCGATGGCCCGCACCGCCCAGAGGTCTTTGAGCGAGAAGTGCAGGCCAACGCCGAACATCATGAAGATGACGCCAAGTTCGGCGAGTTGACTGATATCGACGACATCACCGACGAAGCCGGGAGTGAACGGCCCGATGACCATGCCAGCGATGAGGTAGCCGACGAGTGCGGGCAGGCCAATTTTACGAGCAAGGTAACCACCGATAAACGCTGTGATGATCGCAACGGTGATATTAGTTAAGAGTGCCACATCATGATTCATCTGACGTTCTTTCTGCATCTCGAACAAGTACTTGTTCTTGTGCCGAAGGAAGATCATCGAGCGCATGCGTGATCGGGTTGTAGCGACCGCGCAACTCGTCAATCACGGTATCTTTCCACAAGGGAACGCCAACAAAGTACGATGCTCGGCTGATGAGGTGGGCGGTGACCGGTGCGGTGATGAAGAAGAATGCGATCGCGGCAATGGCGCGCGCGGTCACACTGCTATCGGAGAAGTGCACGGCGACGGCCAGCAGCGTACAGGCGATGCCGAGTGTGGTGCCTTTGGTGGCCGGCTGCATGCGAGTGAACAGATCGGGCATACGCAAGATGCCCACCGCAGACAGTAAAAAGAAGATAGCACCGATCAGCATCAGTGCATTGCTGATAAATTCATTCATCGCGGGCTCTCCGCTCGATATACTGGGCAAGCGCCACCGTGCTGAGGAAGGTGATCAGACCAAGCACGATAGCGGCATCGAGATAGACTGGCTGGCCGCTTTCGATAGCGTAGATCGCAATGAAGCCTGCGGTGGTGACAGAGATAAGGTCGAGTGCGACGACCCGATCCGGCAGACTAGGGCCCATCAGGAGCCGCACAAAAGCTAGAAAGAGCGAGATGATCAGCAATGCAAAGACGATCGTCTCGACTCGTGGAAATTCGATCATCGCAGCACCTCCAATACGCGCCGTTCGAAGCCAGTTTTGATTTGGCGACGCACTTCTTCGGGATCGGACATGTACATCGTGTGCAGGTAGAGTTCGTGACGATCGTTGGAGATGTCGATTGCGATCGAGCCGGGTGTGAGCGTGATCAGCGTGGTGAGCAGTAGGATCTCGGCGTCGCTACGGGCATCGAGCGGGATAGCCACGACTCCAGGGCGCAGTTGATAGCCGGGTGTGAGCACCTCCAAGGTGACTCGCAAGTTCGACAGAATCAACTCCCAGATGAAAAAGAGCGCAAGGTTGAGCACTTGGATCACTTTGCGCACATACGCTGGCGTGCCGATAATCGGAGACGTGAAGAAGAGCACGAGAAAGCCTATCAGGAAACCGAGCAGCAAGTTGCGGCCCGTGAGATCTCCGGTGACAGCCACCCACGCAAGCGCCAGCGAGAGGTTCCAAAACAGACTTTTCATGGCGTACTCCCTAGCACGAGTTGAATGTAGCGTTGCGGTGTACTGAGTTGCTCGGCGGCCTGATGCGCCAGATCAAAGACAGGGCCGGCCGCAACGCCGAGCAGCACGAGGCAGACCACGAGAGCAATGATCGGGATGCGCGCCACCCTCACGGTTGCCCATCCGCCCGGCAGCGGGGCCAACTGCACATCTGCGGGATGATCCTTCCAGAACACATCCGACCAGATGCGGCTCACGGTGAGCAGCGTTAAGAAACTCGCCACCAGCATCGTCGCCACAATCGCGTAGTCGCCGTTTCCTAGCCCGGCCCGCAGCAGTGAGAGCTTGGCGAAGAAGCCGGAGAGCGGCGGGATGCCCGAAAGGGAGAGCGCTGGCAGCAGGAACATAATGGCGAGGCCGGGCGATTTGACGTATAAGCCGCCAAGTTGCTCCAGGCGCTCGCTGCCCTCCTGATGCCGAATCACGCCGATCACCATGAACAGGGCGGTCAGCACGATGATATCCTCGATCACATAAAAGATCGTGCCAGCAAGCCCGGCGGTGGTGTTGAGGCTCAGACCCATCACCGCGATGCCGATGTGGCTGACGATCAGGAACGAGAGGATGCGGCGCAGTTCGTGTTGGGCGAGCGCGCCGAACGCTCCAACGATCATTGTGAAGCCAGCGGCCACCATAATCACGAGACGCGTGTACTCGGAATCCTGCACGAAGATCAGGGTGAAGGTGCGCACGAGCGCGTAGACACCTACCTTGGTGAGCAGACCTGCAAAGATCGCCGAAACGGCTACGGGCGGCGTATGGTACGAGGCGGGCAGCCAGAAGAACAGCGGGAAGAAGGCGGCCTTGATGCCGAATGCGACCATAAACAGCAGCGCCACCGCCGTGACAAGGCCGTGCTGGCCGATGGTGGGCAGTTTGCGGGCCAGGTCGGCCATGTTCAGCGTGCCCACTAAGCTGTAGAGCACGCTCACCGCGACCAAGAACAGAGTCGAAGCGACCAAGTTGATTGTGACGTACTTGATCGCGCCTTCGATCTGAGGGCGCTCGCCACCCAAGGCCAGCAACACAAACGAGGCGATCAGCAGCACCTCGAACCAGACGTACAGGTTGAACAGGTCGCCCGTGAGGAACGCGCCGCAGACACCCATCAGCAACACGTGGAACAGCGTGTAGTAGCCGTAGTGCTCACGGCGCGCATCGATATCGGTGAGCGAGTAGGTGGCGACGGCGAGGCCCATCATGCCCGCCAGCACCACCATAATCGCGCTAAACAAGTCGGATATGAGGATAATGCCATAAGGCGCGGACCAATTGCCGACCGCCATCATTTGCGGGCCACGGCGCGCCACATCGATCAGCAGCAGCACGCCAACGCACAACAGCACCGCCGCACCCACCACGCCGATCACACGCTGCGCGACCAGGCGCCGATTCGTCAACAGGGTGAAGATCGCGGTCAACAACGGCACGATGATTGGAAGAATAACCAAAATATTCATGGGGATCGTTTCTCATTTGATGTTGGCGCAGGTCGCTCGGACGGGTTGGCTCGCAACGAGCGATACGGCAGTTGACGAGGCGCGAGCGCGTCGGTCGCCACCATATCATCGAGGTCGTCGGAGCCAACCATCACGTAGGTGCGATAGGCCAAAACCATCATAAACGCGAGCACACCAAAACCGATCACGATGGCCGTCAGGATCAACGACTGCGGGATGGGATCGGCGAAGGGCGTCGGGGGCTGTTCGGCGCCCTCGGGCACGAGCGGCGGTTGCGCGCGCGTCAGCCCGCCAACGGTGAAGATGAGCAGGTTTGTGGCGTTTGTAAGGATCGAAAGGCCAATAATCAATTTGGCTAAACTTCGCCGCAACATGAGGTAGATTGCGGCTGCGAACAAACAGCCTATTGTGACTGCAAGCACAACATGCATTGTTATTCCTCCGCAAGAGCTAACATCATGGTCAGCGAGACGCCCAATACCACCAGATACACGCCAATATCAAAAAACAGGGGTGAGCTTAATTCGATATGGGTCATACCAAACACGTTGATATCCCACCAGAGCGCGGTCAGGAAGGGCTTACCCTCGATGAAAGGGAGGGCGCCACTGCTCAGCGAGAGCAGCAAGCCCACACCGATAAACATGCGCGTATCGATGCGCAAGGCGGCCCGCGCAGCCGCAGGGCTTGTGGCCATGCTATAGAGCACAAACGCGCTGGCCGCAACCAACCCACCGACGAAACCGCCGCCAGGCTCGTTGTGGCCGCGCAACAGCAAGAAGATCGAGAACAGCAGCAGCAATGTCATCAGGAAGCGCGCCGCTGTGCGAAGAATCATTGAGTTCATTGTTTCTCGCCCTTTCGTGGGCGCAGCTTCAACAGCGCGTACACACCGATCGCCGCAACCGAGAGCACCGTGATCTCGCCCATCGTATCCATACCGCGGAAGTCCACCAGGATCACGTTGACGATATTGCGGCCATGCGCGATCGAATAGCTATTCTCGGCGAAGAACTTCGAGATGGCCTGATCGGTGGGGTAAGCGGTTGCAGCCAGCACCAGCAGCGTGATCACCGCGCCAGTCGTCAGCGCGATCGTCAGGTCACGTGCGCGGTTCGCCAGGCTCGATACGCGCGAGAAGCGCGGCAGGTGATAGAACACCAACACAAACAGGATGACGGTCAGGGTCTCCACCAAAATCTGAGTCATCGCCAGGTCGGGCGCACCGAACATCACAAAGAGCAGCGAGACGCAGTAGCCCGAGACTCCCAACGCGGAAATGGCGGTCAAGCGCCCCTGTGCCCGCACCGCCGCGATCGCCGCCACGATGATGATCAGCGCGAGGCCCACTTCGTAGAAGCGCGCGTCGGGCCAACTCATCGTAATGCTCGGCACACCGCCGCGGCTCACCAGCGTCCAACCGACCAAGCCGATCGTCGTGACGATGATGGTCTGCAAGTAGAGGCGCAGGTAGCCGCTCTGCAACAGGCGCGTGATCGAGCGCGATACGCTGTAGAGCAGCACCATGCCGTTGTAGTACCAGTACGACGGGCCGATGCGGAAGACGTTCGGCATCCAAGCGGTGGCCCGCTGAATCGGTTGCCACGCCCAGTAGAGCCCCAAGCCAGCCACGAACGAGATCGTGCTCATCAGCAGCGGCAGGTTCAGGCCGTGCCACAGCGCGAGGTGCACGCTCTCCGGCTCGCCGATGACGGCGCTCGCCGCCGGCGCCACCACCGACATATCGACCAAGAAGGGCAGGATGCCGAACAGCACACCCGCCGACGCCAGCAGCGCCGGGCCGAGCCACATGGTCAGCGGAGCCTCGTGGGGATGTTTTGGCGTGTGGGTTGTGGCGCCCAAGAACGGCTTAAAGAACACCACCGAGGCCACTAGCACGAACAGAGCACCAGCAATGACCACGGCGGGCACCAACACCGCCATCGCCGAGCTATGCAGCACCGCCTCTAGCAGCAACTCTTTGCCGATGAAGCTGAGCAGCGGGCCGAAGCCACCCAACGACAAAGCCGCCACGCCCGCGATCACCGCCGTGATCGGCATAGCGTGTCGCAGGCCACCGAGCAGACTGACATCGCGGGTGCCCGTCTCATGATCGATGATGCCTGCGACCATAAAGAGCGCGCCTTTGTAGAGCGCGTGGGCCAACAAAAACACCACCATTGCGATCTGCGCTTCGGCGGTGCTGAGACCCAACAGCAGCATCAACGTGCCGAGCGCGCTGATCGTCGAGTAGGCCAGCAGGCGCTTGAGATCGGTCTGATAGAACGCCATAATGCCGCCAGTGAGCATCGTGACCGCGCCCACCGTGGTGACGATCCATTCCCATTCGGTGGTGCCGTTCAACACGGGGCTGAGGCGAGCCAACAGATAGACGCCCGCCTTCACCATCGTGGCCGAGTGCAGATAGGCGCTCACGGGTGTCGGCGCTTCCATCGCGCCGGGCAGCCAGAAGTGGAAGGGCACCTGGGCCGACTTGGTAAACGCGCCGATCAACACCAACAGCAGGATCGGGAAGTAGAGCGGGTGGTTGCGCACCACATCGCCCTGGCTCAGCAGCGTCGAAAGCTCGAAATCGCCCACAAAGCCCATCATGATCAGGCCAGCGAAGAGCGCCAAGCCACCACCACCCGTGATCAACAGGGCTTGGTTGGCAGCTTTACGCGATTCCGAGCGCTGATGGGAGAAACCGATCAATAAAAAGGAGCTGATACTCGTCAGCTCCCAAAACATAAACAGCGTCAACACATTGTCGGCCAACACCACGCCCAGCATGGCGGCCATAAACAGCAGCAGGAAGGCGTAGAATCGCCCCAACTGTGGGTGCGCCCCCAAATAGCCCGCAGCGTAGATCACCACCAGCGTGCCGATCCCCAAGATCAGCAGTGCAAACAGGAGGCTCAGACCATCGAGGTAGAACGAGAGAGAGACACCGAGCGATGGTGCCCACTCATACGAGACACGGACGGGGAGGGCAGAGGAACCGATCCAGCGGGCAAAATACAGCGTCAGTGCAAATGGAACCGCCGCGAGCACCCAGCCTGTTGCTGAAGCGATGCGCCGCGGAAACCAAGGAGCAACTGCTGCTAATGCAAACAATAAAACAACCGCGAATAGCATAGACCTCGTTTCTATCTTGACCCATTGACAATGGCATATTCAGCGTCAATCACACACTTCGTATGTCATTGTGCATTGGCAAGCAGCATTTCTCGTCATGACAACGTATCGATTAACACCAGCCTCTGTATACGACATGTGAGTGCGAAAATATGCGAATTTTTAACCATGTCGTTTGTAGCGATTCAAGGTTTGTGCTCAGCCCAAGGAGTTATCGTTCCCGAGGGAACATGCGTTCCGTGCAGATTGCTACGTGATGACCGATTAGATAAGATGCACAACCGTAAAATCTAGCATATTGAGCAGTGGAGCCTCCATCATACCATACAATACGCGAAAAGCGCGTTGTCGTATGAGCTTTTTCACCGATCATTCTCTACGAAAATGTAACGATTGGTATAGCAATGCTCCGCTAGCCAACAGCCTGGCAGGGGTCATACATCAGTGTCATTCGATTACAGTGAGAAAAGGGCGGCTAACTACGGAAGCGTTGAGCCAATCTATCATCGAAATGCAGTGCTATGCAGGTTCTACGCATAAACATAATGCCGCTATTCTCCATGAGCAGAATAACGGCATTACTGTAGAACATGCACAAATACGCTGCTCATGGGGTTTCGAGCAGTGGCAGCCGTGCTAAATCCCCGCACAGCGCCACAACTCGATCCTGCAATGCACTATTGAACATATCGCCAATCATCACCATGCCACCCATCCACTGCCCATGGCCACCGAGTTCCGGGTGATCGAAATGCGACATTGCACCGTTACTCTGCTGCATCGCTAGGTAAAGCACACGTACCGCCTCAACCGAAAATCCATGTCGATCTGCCAGCGCCTGAAGCTGAGGTTCGCTCATCGCACTTACCTCCTGCATTGGCGACGCCGTTGGCGCAACACATCTCCGATGTCCTAGCGTCCCAACTGTGGATCAGCGACATTCGGCAGCTTAAACTTCATAACTCGCGCATTGCCGAAGTCCACCACATAGATCGCGCCCTCGTTATCGACAGCGACACCACTTGGTAACACCATCGAAGCGGTGTCGGTGCCATTACCACCCCACCGCAGCAACACATCGCCCCGCAGATTCGCGTACAACACCGTGTCGCGGCTGGGCACCGATACGTAGAGCTGCCCGCTCTGGCTCGCCGCCAAGAACGGATCGTAGTAGGTGTTGGCCTGCCAACCCGCCACATTCCAGGTGACGATCGGGATCGGGCTGATCCGGCCTTCCGCATCGGGGCCAAACACCTGAATACGGCCATTCCACGTATCGCCAACGTACAGGTTGCCCTGACCATCGAGCGCTAGACCGATCGGCTCGTTGAACTGGCCCAGGCTCGCGCCAAACGAACCCCACTGGTACTTGAAGTTCCCTTCGGTATCGGTGACCACAATGCGCTTGTTGCCCGTATCGGCGATGTAGACATTGCCCTGCGCATCCACCACTACACCGCGCGGACCGTAGAAGCCGAGCGGAGCCGCCGCATTGCCTGCCTCGGTGCCATCGGTCATCGTCAAGAGGCGACCGCTCTCATCGGGCTGACCCTCGCCCCAACTCGTCAGGAAGTTGCCCTCGGGATCGAACTTCGAGATGCGCGCATTCCAGGTGTCGGCCACGTACAGATTGCCCTGCGTATCCACCGCCAAGCCGTGCGGCTCGTTCAACTGGCCTGGCCCACTGCCCTGCGAACCGATCTCTTTTAGCAGCGTGCCGTCGGGGCCGAACTTCAACACGCGGTGCATCGCAGAGTCGGCCACGTACACGTTCCCCTGCGAATCGACCGCCAAGCCGTGCGGCTGCACCAACTGGCCCGGTACGCCGAACACCTGCTCGGCCACCAAGCGCAACGGCGACGATGCGCCAGCGCTGGTGCTCCCGAGTGACGAGCCACCCACGAGGTCGCTGCGCACCCACACCTCCATCTCGCGGCCACTCAGTTGCAGCGGCGGAGGCAACTCGCGGTACAGCATAAAGCGCCACGTTTTCGGCAGGTTCGCAGGCTCGAACGGCCACGTGAACAGCCGCCAAGGAGCCATAAACTGCTTCTGCGCCTTGAACTCCTCCGGCGACATCGAGGTGGGTCCGCAGCCCTTCGGCGCATCCTGCGCGATCGTTGCGGCGGGTGTCCAGCTATTGTAGTAGAAGCGCGAATAGCCCGGCGCTTGCGGATCGCACTTGTTGCCGTAGGGGAACCACCAGTTCAACTTCGACTCGAAGCGCTTGACGTAGTTCGCCTCCAGCGCCGTGCGGGTCGCATTCGTGATATGCGGCACCGACACCAGCACCACCGGAGCCAACTCCTTCGGCCCGTCGGGTTGCTGTGGATCGATCGGCACCTCGAACGACTCCGGCGTTGCGTTCTGGAAGAAATCGGCCTTGCGCGCCTCGATCCGCTGCATATCGCGGAAGTACCAGTAGTACGGCCACGACAGACTGTACTCGCCCGTCTCATCGCCCGTGTCCATAATGATCGGCATTGAGTAGCCGCCGATCGGGTCCCGCTCCGTGCGATGATTGCGCGTCATGCTGATCGCCAGATCCTTCACATGCTGAACGATCAGCGGCACATCGGGCGAACTCTGCACAAACACCAGCGGCTCGATCGGCGTGTCGGGGTGATCGTACACCACCATCCACGTCGCCCGAATCTCGTAGGCCGTGACCAAGCCCGCCAACGCCAGCGTCATCAGCGCCAGCGTCAAGCGCCACGTGGCGATCTGCCCCAGCGTGAGGATAGTGTAGATCAGCGCGCCAGCCGCCAACAGCGGGATTAACCCCTGCAGCAGGTTGGATTGACCAGCTAGGCTATCGCCAGCGCTAAACAGCCGCCAGATCGCCACGCCCATGAAGACCAGCATCAGCACGGTGAGCAGCGGGATGAGCAACACCTTGGAGCGCGCCGCCGCAATCTCCGCTGGCGCCTGATCACCCAGCAACGCCCGCGCATAATCGATCAAGCGACCAAGCACCCAAGCGGCCAGCAGGTTGCCGGGCAGCGCGATGTGCACCAGCAGCCAAGGCATCTTCTCGCCAGCCCACGAGAAGGCCACAAACGAGCCGATAAACCAAAAGACCAGGAACAACGGCAACAGATGATTGGTGAACGCAAACGGCGTCAGTGCAGACGACGACTGTTCCTCAACCACTGCCTGAACCATCGATGCCTCGGCGGGGAGTTCGCCCGCAGCACTCTCCCCAACCGTCGCATCCGCCAACTTCGTGGTTTCCAGCGTAATCTCAGCATCAGCACCGTCAGCAGCCGCGATTGTTGGCGTCACCTCCGCCTCGGCTACGGGAGCCGCTGCCTGCGCCGCCACTGGCGTTGCAGCCGGAGCGACCTTCCCAACCAAGCGCGGAGCCACGAACGAGCGCCACACCAACAGGTAGGCCGTCGCCGCCAGCGAGAGGAACAGCGCCAACGGCTCGTAGATCGGCATCAGCAGAATGTAGTAGTACCACGGCTGGTCGCCCCGAGCGTAATCGTGCTGAGAGCCGAGCCAATACGCAATGCCCTGGTACAGCCCATCGATGATGCCACGCGGATCGGCGAAGTAGGTGCTGTACAACACCACATAGATCGCGCCGAGCAGGGCCAGCGCCGTCCACAACTCGTTGCGGCGATGGCGCCACAGTTCGAGGCTGCGGGCCGTGAGCAGCGGCGTCTTATCCCAAGCCACCAACAACAACAGGCCCATACCCAGCACCGTAACCACCAAGAAGGAAAGACCACCGGCCCGCAGTTGCGGCGTGATCGACGGGTTCAAGACCACCAGCACTATCGCGATCGCCAATAACACCGCGATGCCGATCATCAGTTTGCGCTTCTCGAGCAACTCCGAGAGCACGCGGATAATCACGAAGGTGCCGAACAGGAAGAACAGGATGTAGTACAACTCGTGCGTGGCGATCGCCAGCGCCGTGCCGACCGAGAACAGATAGAGGTAGCGCGCCCGTCCGGTATCCAACCAGCGGATCACGCCGAGCACCATCCAAAACTCCCACAGCAGCATCAGGCCATCGTGGCGGGCGAAGCGCGTGTAGTACAGCAGCGAAGGCGAGAACGCCAGCAGCGCCGCAGCGATCAGCGTGCCCCAACGGCCAAAATAGGGCCGCAGCATCCACGACGAAGCGACCATACCGATGCCTGCCAAGGCCATCGGCAGGCGGGCCTGCGCATCGCCCACGCCGAACAGCATGTACGAAAACATCGTCAGCGAGTAGAGCGACGGGCCGTGGAAGATCGGATCGTAACAGTATGTGGCAGCCGTGCGACCATTGGCACAGGTGAAACTACCAGCGCCAGTAAAAAAGCGCCAACTCGACCAAGCGTGGATCGATTCATCGTGATGGAGCGCCATATTGCCCAGCGCCCAGAGATGCGCGATGACACTCAGCAGCACTAAGCCAATGAAGGCCACCATATCAAGGTTGACCCGCGTTAGATCAAAACGGCGATCAAGCACCGCCACAGTCGAAATATCGGAAGTTTCGCGCGGGATGGCAGACATTCTGGTTCCTCAAGTGTTGCATGGGAGCTGTTGGTGCGATGCGAATGGAGCAGCCCACACGCACCCGCAACAGCCTCATTGATCATCGCCACCGAAGCCCCAGCCCATCTCATCGGCTAGCTCGGGGCGCACAGCAATCACAAAATCAACCGAAGCGAGTGGCTCGGGTGGAATACGGTACAACAAATAACGCCACAACTCGGCCTGCGATTTTCCGTCGAGCGGCGCGCGCAGCAAGCGCATCAGCAGCGGCCAATTATCCGGCGGCCCATCCTCAGGCATCGGGCGCGTCAGCCAATCGTCGGGCAGGCGCGTGCCCTCGCCAGGAAACCACCAACGCAGTGGGAAGCGCTGAATACGGAAACCACTGAGATTCGTCGCTGCGTTGACGGAGAGGTTCTCCTGCAACATCAGCACCGCCTGAATCTCCGGGCCAGGAGGCGTCGTCATATTTTGCGCTGCCTGCTGCTTATTGGTGAAGCGCCGCAGATACCACGCCCAGATCGTCTCGTTATCGTACCAGATCGGCAGGTCCATATCGCCGCCCCGCCGGATCGAGGCCTGCTCCAGCCGCTCCATCACCCGCGCCACGTCGGTCGAGGTCTGAACAAAGATCATTCGCTCGCGGGCATCGTCGGGCCACAGATAACTCAATCGGTATGAGCTTTGCAGGGTGTAGAAGCCGATCAGCAGCGTCATCGCTATGACCAACGCGCCCGCGCCCCAGCGCAAGCCCCGGATCGCCACAGCACCCGCCGTGATCAGCAGCACAAACACGCAGGCCACCAGCAGCACCAACGGCAACTGCCAAAACTCGGTATTCGTGGGCTTCGTCAACAGCGCCAGCGATTGGTAGCAGGAGAGCATCACCGTGAAGAAGAACGCCAGGTAGACGCCGAGCGCCGAAGCTTGGCCCCGCCAGGAGCGCGCCTGTTCGGCCTCCTCCTCGGTGTACTGAGTGCTCAGGCCACCGAGCGCCACCGAGCGCCACCAGTTCAGCACGCGGGCCAAAGCCCACGAGCCCAACAGCACCATCGGCAGCGCCACGTGCGTAATCAGCCACGGCATCTTCTCGCCGGCCCACGAGTACAGGCCGAACGTTCCGACGCTCCACCACACCAGCAGCAGCGGCAACACAAACTCCCAACGCAGCGGGATCGGCTCCGCGTCGCCATCGCCCTGTTTACGGCGCGCCCACCAATCCAGCGCATGCCGCCCCAGCATCCAACCGACCATCACCAAGCCGACCGCGCCCCAGATCAACACCAGCGGCTCGTACAAGCCAGCAATGATGAAGTAGTAGTAGCCCGGCTGGCCGCCACGCGCCACGCCGTGCTGCGCCAGCCAATACAGCAGCGAGCCGGTCGTACCGCTGATTAAGCCTGTCGGATGCACCAGGAACGAGCTAAACAGCATGCCGTAGATCGAGAAGAAGATCGCCAACGCGATCCACGTGCGCGACCCCCACGACAAGCTGGCGAACACCTCAAGCGCCTGATCGGGCTTCGTACGTGCCCGTTGCCACACCGTCATACCGTTGGCATCGCGCCGCACCCAGATCGCCACGTACAGCGCCACCAAGCCGATAATCGTGATCGCCGCGCCCAGCAAGATCGAAGGATGGCCGAAGAACTGCCACAACTTCGCGAGATATACCAAAAACTGATCGTCGGGCTGAACACGCACGCACAACGCATAGTTGTTATCGGCGGTGGGCAGCGGCTCGAAGCCGAAGATCGGGCCTGGCTCGCCGATGATCGGGTTCGGAGGGGGGAACATATTGCCGACGGTTGGGCACACATAGCTGCCGTTCACACGCTGAACCGTGCCGCCCTCGCCTTCGGCTTTACCGGGCAGCTTAAACACCGCCGCCACGATCACCAACGCCAGCAGCGCCGTCACCAAAATGCCGGGACGCCACACCCGCCACATAAAGATGATCAGCACCAGCGGCACGAACATCGCAATATAGAGGAAGAACGTCTCCATATTGCTGAACATGCAGCCGAGCGCCGCCGCGCCCACATACAGCCACAACGGCCTGCGCGTGCTGGCATAGCGCACCAGCGCCACAAACGCCAGCAACTCAAACGTCACCTGATACATATCGTGACGAATGTGGCGGCTCCAATAGAGATAGGTGGGCGAAAACAGCAGATACACGCTCGCCAACAGCGCCGGGCCGCGCCCAAGCTCTCGCCGAATGAAAAACGGCAAGATCACCAGCACGCTACCGAACAGCGCCGGACCAAGCCGAGCCGTCGCGTTATTGTCGCCAAAAAGAAAAAAGAACAACGCACCGATATGGTAGAGGAACGGCCCGTGCAACAGAGGATCGTGCACAAAGCCTAAGCCAGAAAACAGCCGCCACGAATAATTTGCATGGTGCGTTTCGTCGTGATGCAGCGCGCCTTCGCCTAACCACACCAGTCGAATCAGCAACGCAATCGCGAACAACCCTATGTACACCAGTTGTTCGAGCGTTGGACCACGGCGAATCACGCGCTTGCTCTCAGTCTCCGCATCAAGCACGGAGCGGGACGGCGGCACGGCTTGGCGCGGAGGGAGTTCAGCAATAGCCATTCGTTCTTGATTGGCGGCCAGGTGCTGCGGTTCCCAGCCTGCATCTATCGGACTCTCAATGCCAAAAATCTTCGATTGAGAGTCTAGCGGTTCTCACATTTAGGTGATAGGTACGCAGAACAACTCGCTTGTGGGCTTGCTGTGAGGCATTGTACACTACTTCGCATACGTCGTGCAAGTAGCAGGGCATTCAAGCGCTCCATACCACTCACTCTATCCGAGAAATGATCGGAACACAAGATCAGTCCAACTTCCCAACACCAAATCAACCTACTAGCGGCTATAATAATGTTGTGCGCATAACGTTTTTGAGCCTGAGGACGTTATGCATGATAAGATTGGCTGCCCGGTGTGCGAAAGGCAAGTATCTTGAACGGCTATCGACCTCGAGAAGTCGCAGAGAAACTTCGGATCTCGACAGCGGCGCTTCGCCACTGCTCGCTTGAGTTTGCCGATCTGCTCAGTCCTGGTGCTAGCGCGAACGGGACTCGCTTGGGTGATAAGCTCGAATGGCAATACACCTCCGAAGATATCGCTCTGCTCACCACCATCCGCGATCTCATCAACCAGGGCCTCGACGTCGGACAAGTGCGCACGCGGCTCCTGAGCGCGTCTCATACAGCACCATTGCCAGAGGCCGAAGCGCCTCACGCCGAGACCATCAACGCCCAACGCGCAACGATTGTCGCGTTAGAGGGCCAAATCGCGCTCCTGCGCGCCGAAATAGAACGCCTCCAAGCGCTCAACGCGAACCAACAACACCTCATCTCAAGTCAATCCACCAGCGAACTCGAACAACTGCGGCACGAGCTCACCATACAGCGCGCCGAGCTAGAACAGCGCCAATCGGACCTTGAGCGCCAACGGCTCGATATGCTGCGTCACGCTGCCGAGCTTGAACAGCGCCGCATCCTTGTAGAGCATCAACAGGGCGAAATCGAGCGCCAGCGCGACGAACTCGAACGCCAGCGCAACGAGCTTGCGCTCCAGCTTGAGGATGTGATTCAGCGGCGCAACGAGATCGAACGGCTCGGCACAAGCGCGACCCAACAGCTTGAGATGATCGCACGGCGCAAGATCGAGATCGAGCAGTGGAAAGCCGCAGCGAGCCGCCAAGCCCACGAGATCGAGCAGCAACGCCACGAGATCGCGCAGCAGACCAACGAGCTTGCGCAGGCCCAAGCGCTCAACGCCCAACGCCAGCGCGAGCTAGAACAGTTGCAGGCCCAAACGAACCATCGGCTTGCTGAAGTTGAAGAACTGCACCTTCACGCCAATCAACGCCTCGCCGAGATCGAGCAGCGGAACCAACAGCTCGATCAGCAACGGCACGAGCTCGAACAACTGCGTGCCGAACTCGCGGCGCAACAGGCCGAGATGCAGCAACAGCAGCAGTCGATGAGCGCGCAACAACTCGCGATCAAGGAGCAGGCCGCCGAGCTTGAACAGCGCCAAGCCGAGCTTGAGCAGCAGACCAGCCTCTTCCAGCAGCAACAGCAGGAGCTCGAACAGCAGCGCGACCAACTCGAACAGCGCCAGCAGATGCTCACGCGGCTGCGCGACGAGATCGGCAGCCAGCGCACCGAACTTGAGCGCCGCGCCATCTCCATCACTCGGCAACGCGACGAACTGGAGCAACTACGCGCCAAAGTCTCCGCGCAACACGAAGAACTCGACCGTCGCAACGCCGAGCTGCAACAGCACGCCGCCGTCCTCGAACGGTTGCGCGACAACCTAGAGCAGCGCCAAACAGAGCTGAACCAGCAGGCCGAGAAGCTCCAGCAACATCAGCAACAGCTCGAATTGGGCCAGAAACAGCTTGAGCAGGAGCGCGAACAGTTGGCGCAACAGCAGGCACAACTAGCGCTGGAGCGCGAACAACTCGCCCAAGCCCGTGCCACGCTGGATCTCCTGACGCAGACCGAGCAATCGTTCCTCACGAAGTTCGCGCAGCAGTCCGAGCAGAATCACGAGCGGGCGGTCGGCCAGCCCCAGTCGAGCCTGCCAGCCGCCAGCAACAACATCGAGCAGCAAAGGGAGCTGTTGGCACAGGAGCAGGCCGCCCTTGCGCAACAGCAGCAGGAACTCCAACAGCAAGCCGAAGCGCTCGCCAAACAACAGGCGCAGATCGAGCAGGAACGGGCGACACTGGCCAGTGGCTACGAGGAGCTTGAGCAGCAGCGCACGGCATTGGCGGCCCTGCACGATGCGCTGCACGAGCAACGCGCCCTGCTCAGCCAGCAGCAGAGCGCCAACGAGCTACAGCACCTCGAGTTGCAGCGCCAGATCGGCGAGCTTGAGCAGCGCCAAGCCCACGTGGAACAACGCCACGCCGAGGCAGCGCAGCGTCTCGAAGCCGCCGAACAGCAGCGCGTCGAGCTTCAGCAGTTGCACGAGCGGCTCGCGCAGGAACGCGCTGAAATCGAGCGCCAGCGCGCCGAGTTGGCCGATCTGGCCGATACGCTCGCCAAGGAGCGCAGCCAGATCGAGCGCCAGCGCAGCGAGGGCCAACGCCAACGCAACGAGTTGACCCGCCGTACCATCGAGTTCGCCGTGCAGCGCGATGCGATCGCGCGCCAGACCGCCAAACTCGAACAGGAACGGGCCGCCTTCGAGCAGGAGCGCACAGTGCTGCGACACGAGCAGGCCGCCATCAAGCAAGAACGCGCTGCGCTCGAACAGCAGCAGGCCGAGTTACGGCAGCAGCAGCTCGCGCTCGAAAAGAACCAGGCCGAGATCGAGCGCGAACGAGCGACCTTCGCGCGGCAACGCACCCGTTACCAGGAGATTATTCACGAGTTGATCAAACAGCGTAGTGGGCGGTGACGGCTCCCAAGCCCGAATCGTTCGGGATGCCGAACATACCGCCCCACGCGGGTCGCTCACGCCAACAAACCACACTGCCGTAGTAAGCCGTAGCCCACGCATCGCCGCCTTGGCTGGCACTCCAAAGCGCGGAACCTGACCACCGGCGGTTCCCTCTTGTGGCAGCAGAATCAACCCACGTTGCGCATGTCACAACCCTCTGTAACTTATACCATTCTTTATCTTGACAAAGTTGATCTTGTATATTAAGATACAACCGTTCCAAGCGAACGTTTTCCGTTATCGATGAGTTGCGTTATGGGCTCTGTTGCGCACCCACAATCTCATCATCACCGTCGATTTCGACTCCCTCTACGCCATCAGTGCGGCTGGCGAGCGGCGCATCTTCACCACGCGCTGAGCCAGTGTCATTGTTGTCCCCGCATCTAACGCTTTCTGCTGCTCATTTTCTTTCCATCGCGTAGGTTTTTTGTCAGTTTTTATTCTTGACTTTATAGATCAATAAAGTTATAAACCCATAGGCTCACCTACGAAAGGACTTCGGAAGATGGCGACCACATTCAATGCTCCTCGGTTGGTTGGGCGCATCAGTGCGCTATTGTTACTCGTTATGGTGTTGGCGGCGTGCGGCACCTCGGCTGCCCCGCAATCTAGCACTGGCTCAAATGCGCAGGAGCCGATCTACATCGGCGTCTCCGGCCCGCTCACGGGGCAGAACGCGCAGTACGGCGCGCAATGGAAGAAGGGCTTCGATCTCGCGCTCGACGAGATCAACGCCAATGGCGGCATCAATGGCCGACCGCTCCAGTACATCTTCGAGGACAGCCAATCGGACCCGAAGCAGTCGGTGGCGGTGGCGCAGAAGTTCGTGAACGACCCGCGCATCGTGGCGGAGTTCGGCGATTTCTCTAGCCCGGCCTCGATGGCGGCTTCGTCGATCTACCAGCGCGCCGGGCTGGTGCAGTTCGGGTTGACGAATTCGCACCCGGATTTCACCAAGGGCGGCGATTATATGTGGAGCAACTCCATCAGCCAGAGCGATAACGCGCCGCTGATGGCGAATTATGCGATCAACGATTTGGGCCTGCGGCGCTTGGCGGTGCTCTACTTGAACACCGATTGGGGCCGCACCACCAAAGATCTGTTCGTGATAGCAGCGGCGGAGCGCGGCGCGACGGTGGTGGCCGAGGAGGCGTACCTGCCGGAGGAGAAGGACTTTCGCTCCACGCTGGTGCGCGTGCGCGAGGCGAATCCCGATGGTCTGATCCTGATCTCGTACTACGCCGATGGCGCACTGATCTGCCAGCAGGTGCGCGCGACGGGCATCGATCTGCCGATCGTGATCACGAGTTCGGCGTATTCGCCCAAACTGATCGAGTTGGGCGGCGAGTCGGTCAATGGCGTATTCACCAACACGAACTTCTACCCCGATGACCCGCGCCCCGAGGTGCAGAAGTTCGTGACCAGCTACCGGGCCAAGTACAACGAAGAGCCGGATTCGTTCTCAGCAGGCGCGTACGACACGATGATTCTGTTCTATCACGTCATCAAGCAATACGGCGCCGACCGCAAGGCTATCCGCGATGGCTTGGCGCAGATCGAGAATGTGCCGAGCGTGATCTTCGGCTCGGTCAAGTTCGATCCCGAGACACGCCGCGTGGCGACGCCCAAGAGCGTGAACTTGGTGGTGAAGGATGGCAGTTTCCAGTTGTGGGATGGCGTCAAGCCCACGGTCGCGTCGAAGTAGTCGTCTAACGTGACGGGCGGTGGGTTGCCGAGTTGCGCGTGATGGTGTTCGGTTCGTAGCCGATTTGGGGTCGCCATTGCGTGTGATGCGGCAGCCCACCGACGTCGCGCACTAATGGGATAGTGCGGTTATGACCTCATTCATCGATTATTCGATCAACGGTCTGATCATCGGCAACATCTACGCGATGTTAGCGGTCGGCTTGGCGTTGATCTTCGGCGTCTCGAATCTGATCAACTTCGCGCACGGCTCGGTGTATATGGTCGGCGCGTACATCGGCTGGATCTGCATCTCGTACCTGCATACGCCGCTGTTGGTGACTATTTTAGGCGTGGTGGTGGGCTGCGCGCTACTCGGTATGCTGATCGAGCGTGTGGGGTTGCGCCCGCTGGCGAGCACCGCCAGGATCGCGCCGCTGTTGGCGACCATCGGCATCAGCTTCGTGCTCGATCAGGTCGTGCAGTTGATCTTCGGGGCCGACCCGCGCGCGTTGCCGAGCCAGTTGCCGAATTGGCGATTGCAGTGGGGCAGCGGCACGATCGGCGCGCTCGATCTGCTGATCGCCGGCATCGGCCTGACCGCCGCCGTTCTGCTCTTCTGCTTCCTGCGCTTCACCAAGCTGGGGTGGGCGGTGCGGGCCACGGCGCTCGACCGCGAGGCAGCGATGCAGATGGGCGTGAATGTGCACGCCGTCAACCAGACGGTGTTCGCGATCGCGTCGGCGTTGGGCGGCTTGAGCGGCCTGTTGGTGGGGATGTACTACAACAACATCTATCCGGCGATGGGCTTCCAGGCCACGCTCAAGGGTTTTATCGCGGAGTTGATCGGCGGCGCGGGCAGTGTGCTGGGTGCGGTGCTGGGCAGTCTGCTGCTCGGTCTGATCGAAAGTTACGGTATCGCGCTGCTCGGCACAAGCTACCGCAATCTGTTCGCCTTCCTGCTGCTGATTGTGGTGTTGGTCTGGCGGCCAAACGGCCTGCTGAGCAGGACGCGCCAACTGCCGCCCGAGCCGTTGACGGGCACCTTCATCGCGCCGAGCCGTCCGGTGCAAGTGCCCCGTTGGGCGGTGCTGGCGCTGGCGGGTGTGGCGTTGCTGTTACCGCTGGTCGTCCAGAACACCTACCTGTTGCAGACGCTGACCAACGCTTGGCTCTACGCGATCCTGGCGCTGAGCTTGACGCTGGTGGCAGGCACGGCGGGGCAGATGTCACTGGGACACGCGGGGTTGCTGGCGATCGGCGCGTATGCTTCGGCGCTGCTGGCGATCGATTTGGGCGTCAGCGTCGGCACCGCGATCCTGTTGGCGGGAGTGATCACCGCCGGGTTGGGCACGCTGCTGATCTTCCCGGCCTTCCGACTGCGCGGGCACTACGTCACGATCGCAACGCTCGGCATCGGCGAGATCGTCGGCTTGGTGATCCTGAACTGGGAGTGGCTCACGCACGGCCCGATCGGCATCAGCAACATCCCGCCGCTCTCGCTGTTCGGCGTGGAGCTCTACGACACCGCCTCGATCTATTGGCTCTCGCTGGGCGCACTGCTCGGGTTGGCGTTAGTGCAGTGGCGTCTGCTCGGCTCGCACTTGGGGCGTACGCTGCGTGCCCTGCGCGACGACGATGTGGCCGCGCGCACCTACGGCATCAGCCTGAACCGCTACAAAGGCTTGGCCTTCGCGGTGAGCGGCTTCGCGGCGGGCATCAGCGGGGCGATCACGGCGCATATGTACTCGTACATCAACCACGAAACGTTTAACATTCAGATCGCGGTGCTGGCCGTCACGATGATCATTTTGGGCGGCATGGGCAACATTCTCGGCGCGATCGTCGGAGCAGTTGCGCTGATCAGTCTACCCGAACTGTTCCGTGGTGCTGCTGAATATCGTATGCTGATCTATGGCATTGTGCTGCTGTTGCTCATTCGCTTCCGGCCACAGGGCCTGATGGGCACAGTGTAAAGCATTTCGTCAGGGAAGAAGAACGTGTTAGCGATAGAAAATCTCACACGCCGCTTCGGCGGCATCACCGCCGTCAATGCGATCAACCTGAACGTGGCGCCCGGCGAGACGGTGAGCGTGATCGGCCCGAACGGCGCGGGCAAAACTACGCTGTTCAACCTGATCACGGGGCTCGACACGCCCGACGAGGGCACGATCAGCTTCGAAGGGCAGGTGATCAACGGCAAGTCGCCCGAACAGTTGGCGACGCTCGGCTTGGCGCGCACCTTCCAGCACGGGCGTGTGTTCGCGAACCTGAGCGTGCTCGACAACGTGCTGGTGGGCGCTCATACCCGCTTGCGCGCGGTGCGGCCCGCGTTCCCCGTGTTGGGGCCGCTCGCGGAGTTGGCGCTGGCGCTCATCCGGCCCGCTTCTGTGCGCGCCGAGGAGCAGGCGTTGCGCGAGGAGGCGCTGAGCATCCTCGAGATCTTTGGCGAGCGGCTGCTGCCGCGCAAGGATCAGCCCGCGTTCAGCCTCTCGTACGCGAACCGCCGCCGCGTGGAGATCGCGCGAGCGCTGGCCTCACGGCCCCGCATTCTGTTGCTCGACGAGCCGACTGCGGGCATGAATCCCACCGAGACGGCGGAGATGCTGGAGGTGATCCGCACGCTCAAGCAGCGCGGTCTCACCATTCTGCTGATCGAGCACAAACTTGAGTTGGTGATGCAGCTCTCCGACCGTGTGTTGGTGATGGACAACGGACGCGCGATCGCCGAGGGCTTGCCGAACGAGGTGCGCAACGATCCGAAGGTGATCGAGGCGTATCTGGGGCATCAGACGGTGGGGCACGCCAACCGCGAAGCCCAAGAGGAACTGGAACTTGTTGCATAACGCGAACAGCCTGGGGGGCACGATGGCACTTCTCGAACTGACCAACATCAACACGTATTACGGTCCGGTGCAGGTGCACTTCGACCTGAGCATCTCCGTCGAGCCGGGGCAGATCGTCTGTTTGCTGGGCGGCAACGCGAGCGGCAAGTCCACCACGATGAAGATCATTCTGGGGCTGCATCAGCCGCGCTCCGGCAGTGTGAACTTCGACGGACAGCCGATCACAGGGCTGAGCACACCCAAGATCATCAAGCGCGGCATTGGCTCGGTGCCCGAGGCGCGGCGGTTGTTCAGCACGATGACGGTGCGCGAGAATCTGCTGATGGGCGCGTTCACCCGCAGCGACCGCCAAGGCGTGCAGGAGGACTACGAGCGCTTGCTCGACCTGTTCCCTCGCCTGAAGGAGCGGCTGACGCAGAAGGCGGGCGTGCTCTCGGGCGGCGAGCAGCAGATGGTGGCGATGGCCCGCGCGCTGATGGGCCGTCCGCGCTTGCTCTGCATGGACGAGCCGACGATGGGACTCTCGCCGCTGTATGTGGACCGCGTGCTGGAGCTGATTCAGGCCATCAACAAGCAGGGCGTGACGATCTTTATGGTGGAGCAGAACGCGAATCTGGCGCTGCAGATCGCCGACTACGGCTATGTGTTGCAGACCGGACGGATCGCGTTGGCTGGCCCAGCCCGCACACTGCTCGATGATCCCCGCATTCGCGATGCGTATTTGGGCGGCGAGATGGCCGCCTAACCTTCCGCTGCGCCCGTGGCCCGTGCCGAGCCGTGCCTGCCCGCTCCCGTGAGATACCGGGTGCTGTGGCTGCGCGGCTGCTTCGGCGTGCCCGGGCTGCCGCGCGGACGATACACGCACCCCGCCGATGTCGCAAGACGCCCGTCGTTTGCCTCAACAGGGCAGAACGCCCAGCACGCTGCCGATGGTACGGCGCTGATATCTTCTTCCCCAAAACATACTGCACTTGGGCCAGAATTACGAGAGGGTTTGCAGTTGCGCTTCGATGGCATTGAGTTCGGCCCGCAGCTCGGCGTCGAGGTCTGGTCGCGCGCGCTCGGTGGCGAGGCGGTAGCGCAGGGCGGCTAGGAGCGCGCCGCGCCGCACGGGCACCACTTCCGCCTTCGCTCGTTGCAGCCGTCCCCGTAGATCATCGAGCAGCATGGCCCGGCCTTCGCCCGTGACGCGGATCTGCGGGGCGGTGCTGCGCCCGGAGGTTGGGATGGGCGTGCCTAACAGGGCGTCGGCGAGCATGCGCGCGCCATCCTTGTGCAGCGGATGGTTGCCGTTGCCGCATTTGGGCGATTGCACACAACTGGGGCAGCCATCGGCGCAGACGCAGTCGCGCAGCAGGTCGCGGGTGGCGAGCCACCAGTCGCTGGCCTGCTCGTAGCCGATCTGCGCGATGCCGACGCCTCCCGGAACGCCATCGTACACGAAGATGGTGGCGAGTCCCGTTTCGGGATGCAGCGCGGTGGAGACGCCGCCGATGTCGGCGCGGTCGCACTGCGCGAACAGGGGCAGCAGGCCGATCGCGGCGTGTTCCATGGCGTGAAGCGCACCGGGCAGTCCTTCGCCGTTGTGGCGCGTGGTGTCGCCACAGGCCCGCGCGAGGGCGGAGCTGAGGTCGTCGGGGATGGTCCACCAGACCGCTTGCGTGCGGAAAGAGAAGGGCGGCAGCGCGAGGTCGTGTTCGCTCAGCACTTCTTCGGTGAAGTGGCGTTTGCGGCGGTAGCCGATCACCTGACGCGTCACGGTCACGACACCGAAGTGGAGCTTGGCCGGGCCCACGCTGCGCTCCTCGATCACGCGCTCGATGGCGATGTCGGTGGTTTCGCGAGGCTGAGTGTAGTACTCGACGTTTTTGCGGCGGGCGATGGCCTCGTGCTCATCGAGGCTTTCGACCAAGTAGGTATCGCCTTGGTTGAGGTAGACCGCACCGGGATGCACTTCGAAGGCCGCTCGCGAGGATTGGATCTGCTCGATCTGGCGGCCTGTATCGGCGTCGCGCAGGGTGATCGGCGCGCCATCGGCGCTGCGAATGTTGACCCCAACAGCGGGCCGACGCTCGTTGGCGACCAGGCCGTGCTGACTTTCGTAGAGCCGACCATGGCGCAGCAGCCAATCGCGCAGGGCGGGCATCGTGTCGCCGAACCAGGTCATGTCGGCGTCGGTGAGGGGCAGTTCCGCCGCCGCGCAGCAGAGTTGGTCGCTCAGGATATAGGGGTTTTGCAGGGCGATGCGCGCCCGTTCGTGAGATCGCGAGAAGAACTGCGACGGGTGGCGCATGTAGAACTGGTCGAGCGGGTCGTCCTGGGCGACGAGCACGGTGAGGCTACTGCCTTGGGCGCGGCCCGCGCGTCCGGCCTGCTGCCAGGTGCTCGCGACGGAGCCTGGGTAGCCGCTGATCACGACGGCATCCACGCCGCCGATGTCCACGCCGAGTTCGAGCGCATTGGTGCTGACGAGACCGAGCAGGTCGTTCTCCTGGAAGCGGCGTTCCAGTTCGCGGCGATCCTCGGGGCGGTATCCGGCGCGGTAGGCGGCGATCGGCGGCTGTTCATCTTTAGCGAGTTGGTTTTCGAGCGCCGAGCGGGCGTAGCGCAGAATCAGTTCGGCCCCACGGCGCGTGCGGGCAAACGCCAGGGTTTTGATGTCGTTCGCGACCAGCGTGGTGAGCAGGTTGGCCGTTTCGACGTTGGTGCTGCGCCGTCGGCTGCCACCCTCACCCAGCTCACCGCGCGCTTTGCGATCCTCGATGGTTGGCGGATTCCAGAATACGAAGGTGCGATGACCCTGCGGCGCGCCGTCCTCGTCGATGATCTGCACCGGGTCGCCGACGAGCGCTTCGAGGTGTTCGGCGGGGTTGGCACTGGTGGCCGAGCAGCAGATGAATTGCGGTGCGCCGCCGTAGTAGGCGCTCAGCCGCCGCAGCCGCCGCAGGATCAGCGCCACGTGCGAGCCGAACACGCCTCGGTAGATGTGCGCCTCGTCGATCACCACGTAGCGCAGTTGCGCGAACCAGTCACGCCAACGGCGGTGTTCCGGCAGCACGCTGCGGTGCAGCAGATCGGGATTCGAGAGGATGATCTGGGCTTGGATGCGCACGCGGTCGCGGTCGGCCATGGGCGTGTCGCCATCGAGTGTGGCAGCGATCAGCGGGGCCGAGGCGCGCGGCAGGCGCACCGATGAGAAGGTTTGGCGCTCGGCGTCGAGTTCGTCGTTCACCAAGCCGATCAGTTCGTGTAGCGAGCGCAGCTGGTCGTGGGCCAGCGCTTTGGTGGGAAACAGAAACAGGGCGCGAGCCTGGCGGTTGTCGAGGATCGCTTCGAGCGTGGGCAGTTGGTAGCAAAGCGTTTTGCCGCTGGCGGTGGCGGTGACGACACCCACGTGCCCACCCGAACGCACGGCGTCGAGCGCGGCGGCTTGGTGCGCGTACAGGCGCGTCACGCCGCGCTGCGCAAGGGCGCGTTGCAGCGGCGCAGGCAGCGGGTGCGCGAGGTCGGCGTAGCGCGCAGCCCGTGGCGCTATCGGTTCGACATGGGTGATCTGGTTGCGATAGCCAGGTACACGTCGCAGCAGGTCGGTGAAGTTCGTTTCCACGTTCACATTGTAGCACGAAGCCGCGCCCGGTGGGCATGCGCTAGGATTTGAGCGTCGGGTTGGCGCGGGGCCGCGGCTGCGGCGCACGACCGTAGGCGTTGCGCTGGTATTCGCCAAACAGGCGGCCCCACGGGCTGTGCAGTAGCCAACTCTCGAACAGATCGCGGTCGCGCAGTGCCCACAGCAGGCGCTCATACCACAAGCTTTCGGTCGCGAAGGCCAGGTTTGCAAACGGCGTGCGGGCCAAACGAGCTGCGAGGCCGGGGCGCAGGCGCTCCGCCAATGGCGCGGGAGTAGCGAGCGCGGCTTGGTCGCCGACCAGTTCGATGCGCGCGAGATCGGCCACGCCAAGGCCCCGCTCCTGAGCGATGCGCAGGTAGGGCACATCGCGCAACGGATCGCGGCCCAGTAGCCGCGCGGCCACCGCGTCGAGCGCGATCGGGTCGGTGGAGGCCAGCAGCAGGTTGCGCACCTGCGGTCGCAGGCGGTACGGACCAGCACCAAGTGCCGCAGTGGTGCCGTCGATCAAGCCGCCGATCTGCGGGCTGACGGTGCGTTGCAGAGCCAAGCAATCGACCAGCAGCGATGGGAGCAACGCAGGCGGTACGCGCTGCCAATCGGGTAGCAGCGCCGAGGCCAGCACGCTGAGCGTGCCACCGAGCCCCACCAGCGCATCGGTTTTGAGCGTGGGCAACGTGAGGAGCTGCGCGTTCTGCATAGCCTGCGGCATCTGCACCTCCTCGCCGACCACCTGCCGCAGCGTGGGAAAGGTAGAATCGAGCGGGACGGGCACGCGCGATGCGAGTGATAAGCCAACCGCTGTATTGGAACGCATCACCGCCGCATAGCCGTAGGGATCGCGGGGGCCGAAGCGCGTTCGCCACGTGCGGGGATTCTGCATCACGCTCGCCGCAAGCCCCAAGGCACGCAGCGCGCCGTCCAGTTGCCACGGAGTCGTGTTCGCGGCAGGAAACGGCCTACGACGGCGCTGATCGATCAACAGACGAGTCGGCCAAACCGCATCCGGACCAAGTTCAGCCAATTGAAGCACATGCTCGATTGCATCGAGGATCGTTGTTGGCGAAGCCTGTACCACCGCCACCAATGCCCGACCAGCCATCGTAAAACTCCTCAAAAATGCGTAGTGATTCGGCGTCCTATGAGCTTGACTCAGAACTCATGTTCTGATAAAATACCGTCAACCCGATATGAGAACAAACGTTTTAATTAGTAAGAGAATTGTAGAAAGAACGTCGGGCCGGATACGATTGCATTTGGCAAACTGCTCTGGAAGAGGAGGCACCAGCAATGGCAGTTCGTAGTCAAGAAATCCGTAGTACCGTTTCCCGACACGGTAGCGCCCCGACGCGCCCTACAATCGCCATTCCTTCCATACCATTGAGCAGTGCCTCCTATGCGATCACCATCGTATTGGCGCTGCTGGCGATCTACGCTGTGATGGGGCACATCGTCAGCTGGGGTAGCAGTCGCCTCGACGATCTGCGCTACGGTTCCACCCGTACCTTCCAAATGGATGCTGTGGTTGGCCACAACGACGGTGCTGGCACACCCACCCATTTTATCGCAATGAACCTGAATCGGCAGGTGATCGTGATCGAGATCCCCGGTGGTGACCCAAGCCAAACGCGCACGCTGACCGGCCCATACCTCTTTGGTGCCAACGAGGATAAAACGCCGGTGCTGTTGCGGCTCGATGATCTCAATCGAGATGGCGCGAAGGACTTGATCGTCAGTGTGAAGAACGAGGAAATCGTCTATCTGAACAAAGGTACCGAATTCCAGCCGATCACTCCCGAAGAGCGGGCGCAGATCCTTGCTCTGCAATGACCCGATCGGTAGCATTGAACAACATTGCGCCCCGATCCTCTTCATAGGACCGGGGCGTTTCGTTTGTTCACTTAGCATGCTACCATAGCTTTCACACAAAAACAACCGACACATGGCTGATCTCTCATCACCATTCTTCGTGTATACTCTGCCTAACTAGCACCATACAGGAGTACCATGTGAATCGAGTGCCTGAACGTTCACGGTTCTCTGCGTCTGTCATCGAGGACGATCCGATCAAACAACAACAACAACTCGATGAAGCGCAACAGATCATCCGTGATCTTCTGCGGCAGATCAAACAAGAGCAGGCTAAGTACGATAAAGTCGCCCGTGCTTATCAGACCACTGTCGCAAACCTCGTGAATATCACGCAAGATAACAACGCGCTTGAGCGAGAACGCGATATGTGGCGTGGGCGTGCTCAAGGCTTGGCCGAACCGATCGACCTCGCCAGTGGTGAATTTCGGCTGACACCCGCCGAGATCAGCGCCATACGCAAAGCCATCGCACGATTGCATCACCCCGATACTGGAGGCGATAGCGAGCGTCTCAAGGCTTGGAACGCTGCGCTTGATGCGCTTGAATAGCTGTTTCCTAAATCAAACCCCCAAAATCCCCCGTTTCTATCGCAAATCATATACAAACGGCGTTTTGGAAGATACCATACGACAAAAGCATGTGGTATCATTTTAGTCTATTGATAATCGTTGTAATGAAGCACAGCAAGATACCCCTGCGAGTTCTTCGCAGGGATTCTGCTGTTTGGAGATAGAGAACATATGGATGGACACCCCCGGGGCGGGCGCGGTCCGCGGGCATCGGACCAGAAAGAGGCGCCGAAAACTTGGCGCGAGCGCCTCAACGATGCTCGCACGGCCTTTGGCAATATTCCTGGCGCATTCCAACTCGTTTGGGGCGCCGATAAATTCAATACCTGTGTGATGGCCGTGCTGACGCTGATCAGCGCCGCGCTGCCAGCCAGCCAAGCTTGGGTCGCCAAGCTGATCATCGA
Source organism: uncultured Roseiflexaceae bacterium (assembly GCA_937988885.1). GTDB lineage: Bacteria > Chloroflexota > Chloroflexia > Chloroflexales > Roseiflexaceae > CALKHR01. The sequence continues at coordinate 98,100 of CALKHR010000110.1, forward strand.
CTCCGTGATCAATTCGATCAGCATTGGGGCAACCGCACAAATTGGCCTGCAAGCCGCGCTCCCGTACTTGCTGTTCGAGTTCGGCCTGATCATGCTGAGCGCGATCATCTCACAGATACGGCGCTTATCGGAGCACGTGCTGAACGCTCGGCTTGGACATCACATCAACAGCGCGGTGATCTCCAAGGCCCTCACCCTCGATCTGCAATACTTCGAGGATGCCAACTTCTACGATAAACTCCAGAACGCCCGTCGCGAAGCGGATTTCCGCGCGCTCGGCATCATCAACGGCGGCTTCTTGGTGGTGCAAAACACCATCACACTGCTGTCGTTCGCTGCGATCCTGATCGCCTTCAACCCGCTGATCGCGTTGATCCTGTTCGGTGCCACGATCCCCTCGTTCATCGCGCAGAGCCGCTACAGCAGCCTGTACTTCCGGCTGATCACGTGGCGCGCCCCCGAAGCCCGCCGTATGAACTACCTAGAGCATCTGCTGACGGTCGATAACACCGTCAAGGAGATCAAGCTGTTCGGCTTAGGACAGCCGTTGTTGAACCGCTACACCGACCTGTTCTGGAAGTTCTTCCGCGAGGATGTGAGCTTGGCGCGCCGTCGCTCATTGATCAGCTTGGTGTGGGGCCTGTTTGCCTCCGCAAGCTACTACGCGGCCTACGCTTGGATCATCTACGAAGCGGTGAGCGGCAACATCACGATCGGTAGCATGACGTTCTACCTGACGCTGTTCCGCCAGAGCCAAGGCACCTTCCAAGGGCTGTTCGAGAACATCAACCGGCTGTATGAGAACGGCCTGTTTATGGACAATCTGTTCAGCTTCTTGGATCTGACGCCTCAGATGGATAACACCGCGTCTCCCAAGCCAATGCCTGCGAAGTTCCAGCAGGGCTTGGAGTTCCGCAATGTGTCGTTCCGCTACCCGGGCCGCGAGGATTGGGCGCTCCGCAATGTGAGCATCAAAATCACGCCGGGTGAGAAGTTGGCCTTGGTTGGCCCAAACGGCGCTGGCAAAACCACGATGATCAAGCTACTCACGCGGCTCTACGATCCGACCGAGGGTCAGATTCTGCTCGACGGCGTTGACCTGCGCGATTACGACATCGAGGAGCTGCGCCAGCGCATCGGTGTGATCTTCCAGGACTTCGTGCGCTATCAGCTCACGGTGCGCGAGAATATCGGCTTTGGACAGATCAACGAGCTAGACAACACCGCCCGCATCGAAGAGGCTGCCGAGCGCGGCGGCGCCGACGAGGTGGTGGAGGAACTACCACAGGGTATGGACACGATGCTGGGGCGCTGGTTCGAGAAAGGCCACGAGCTCTCCGGCGGGCAGTGGCAGAAGATCGCGCTGGGCCGTGCGTTTATGCGCGATGGCGAGGTGCTGGTGCTCGACGAGCCGACCTCTGCCCTCGACGCCGAGCGCGAGTACGAGATCTTCCAGCGGTTCCGCGAGTTGACCGAGGGCAAGATCGCCGTGCTGATCTCGCACCGCTTCAGCACGGTGCGCATGGCCGATCGCATCGCGGTGATCGAGGACGGCCAGATCGCCGAGCTTGGCTCGCACGAGGAGCTTGTGGCGCGCCAGGGCACCTACGCGCGGCTGTTCGAGATGCAGGCCGAGGGGTATCGCTAATCGTACGTATGGAGAGGGAGAGGCGCGGGTGTGGGGTGCGATACCCTGCACCCGCGCTGTTGTTTCGGCTAACTGCGCCGACCGACCAGGCTTTCGGCGAGACCTCGCAGTTGCGCAAGCGCCTCGGCGTCGCCGCCTTGGATCGAATCGAGCGCCTGCATCGCTTGGGAATGGTAGTGCGCCGCGACACCCTCGGTGTAGCCCTGCGCCCCAACTTCGTCGAGAATGGCGAGCATCTGAGCAACATCGGCATCGCTGGCATGATTTTTGCTGTACAGATTCGCCAGGTCTTCGCGGCGATCAGCATGTTGCAAAGCATATATCACCGGTAAACTCAGCTTATGTCGATACAAATCAGCGGCAGCTGGTTTACCCGTCACGCTAGGCTCACCCCAGATTCCTAGTACATCATCTTGTATCTGGAACGCTAGCCCAAGATTCTGGCCAAAATCAAAGAGAGCTTTGGCGGTTGCCACATCTGCCCCTCCGACGATCGCACCAATACTTGTCGACGCCGCAACAAGAGCTGCGGTCTTCCGGCTGATCATCGCAAGGTAATCGGCCTCGCCAATTCGTAGATCGCCCTCATAGCTCAGGTCGAGGAATTGCCCTTCGCAGACTGTCAAAATAGTCTGATCGAAGCGTTTGATCACCTCTAAGGCGATTTCGGCAGGCACGCCCGCCTCTTGCAGCCGATGAATCGCGAGGTGAGCGACGATCAACAGGCCATCGCCGGTGTTGATACCTTGTGCAAGGCCCCAAAGCTTCCAGACGGTCGGGCGACCACGGCGCGTTTCACTCTGATCCTCAATGTCATCGTGAATGAGCGTGAAGTCGTGGACGAGCTGAATGGCGGCTGCGAGAGGCAGGGCTTTCTGGATATCACCACCGGCAGCGCGGCAAGCCAACAGGACGAGGTAGGGGCGCAGCAGCTTCCCAGCCACCGAGTCGCTCGGGGCGAGGTTTTCGTCTCGCCAGCCGAGTTGATACTGCTGCATGGCATAAAACCGTTCCACACGAGCTTCAAACTGAGGAAACGCCTCGCGCATCGCGGCCTGAACAGTTATGCGAGATTGTTCTAAGTTCATCGTTTATCTCTATAGTACGACAGTCGCTTGTAATCTTGCTGTCATCTTATGTAACCGGCTAGTAATCAAAACCTATTGTTGTTTGCGTCGCGGACTAGTAAACTGCAATCAGTGAAGCAAACAACAAGTTAGTACGCATCGCAGTAAGTTGTTTACCGTATGTGTACGCGAACACCAAAGTCAGCAATCGGCGGACACGCCATTGAAAGGAGCCATACCCATGCCGCTTAACATGCGTTTTCGCTTCAGCCCAACCAAGGATGGCCTAGTCAAAGTGCTGGGTCCGCTAGAGACTGAGATCATGCAGATCATCTGGCGCGACGAGCGCAGCACAGTGAAGAAGGTCCACCGCAAGCTCTCGCAGAACCGCGACATCGCCTACACCACCGTGATGACCACGATGAGTCGCTTGGCCGAGAAGGGTGTCCTCAACCGTCACCGCGAAGGCTTGGCCTATGTGTATACTCCGGCGATCAAGGAAGAAGAGTTTGTGACGTTGGTGGTTCAACAGGTGCTCGATGGTCTACTCGATGACTATAGCGAGACAGCGATCAATTACATGGTCGAATATCTGAGCCACCACGACCGCAGCAAGTTGGAACAGTTGCAGAAGGCGTTGCAGGGCCGACTGGCTGCGTGAAGAGAAACGGGCGAAGAGTGAACATCTTGCATCGCGCGTCACCCAACGCGAACATACGAGCCACGTGCATGCAAGATGTTCCCCGCTCGTTAAACGATAGTTCCCCAAAGGTCGTACTCAAGCGCCTGGGATACTTGCACCGTTACAAGGCTGCCGGGCGCTGCCGAACCCCATGCGAACACCTGTCCATCCACCTCTGGCGCGTCGCGGAATGATCGTCCTACAACGAGCGGCGCGCCGGTATCATCCGCCCCTTCACCCTCGACAAGTATTTGAATGGTGCGCCCAACCCAGCGTCGATTCCGTTCGAGTGAAATGCCCTGTTGGAGTTGCATGACTTCGTGCCAGCGCCGCTCGATCACCTGACTGCGCACCTGACCAGGCAATGTCGCGGCGTGGGTCCCGGGTTCTTGTGAATAGCGGAATACACCTACACGATCGATCTTTGCTTCCTGCAAGAATTCGAGCAAGGCGTTAAATTCCTCGCGCGTCTCCCCAGGAAACCCAACAATAAAGGTTGAGCGTAACGCGAAATCGGGCATTGCAGCGCGCAGGTCACGGATGATGCCCAGCGTTCGCTCGGTATCTGGCGGGCGGCGCATGCGGCGCAGCGTGTCCGGATGCGCATGCTGTAGCGGCATGTCCAAATAAGCGCAGATCTGCGGGTGCCGCGCCATCGTCTCGATCAGGCGCGGGGTGACGCCGTGCGGGTAAGCGTACATCAGCCGGATCCAGATATCCTGCGGCAGTTCCTCGCAGAGCGTGTCGAGCAGAGTCGCCAGACCGTCCTTCAGCTTAAGGTCGCGGCCATAATCGGTGAGGTGTTGGGCCACCAGCACGATTTCGCGCACACCCTGAGCCACCAGCGCACGGGCCTCGCCAATGATGGCGCCGACCGCCTTCGAGCGCATATCGCCTTTGAAGGATGGGATGGTGCAGAACGCGCAGCGCAGGTTGCAGCCGTCGGAGATCTTGAGGTAGGCCGATGGGCCAGTGGCGCGGCGCTCGATCGGGGCGGTGCGCCAATCGGCGTAGGCGCCCGGCACGCTCAGCAGATCCTCGGAGGACGATTGGGCGGGCGACTGCACGGCGACGAGCGGCACATCGATGTCGATGGTGCGGCTGGCGGGCGCTGGCGCTGCCGACATGCTCAGCGGGATAAACTCGTTGGTTGCGCGCGGCTGGGCGGCGCCATTCGAGGTAGCCGGGCCGACGACCTCACCGATCTTGAGCCATTCGCGGGTGCCAAGCACCGCATCGATGCCGGGAACCGCTTTGACGAGTTCGCCGTGGCTCTCGGCCATGCAGCCCGCCGCGATCAGGCGTTGGCCTGGCGTTTTGGCGGCTGCCATCTCGCGCAATACGCTGAGCGTTTCGTCGCGAGCAGCGGCGATAAACGAGCAGGTGTTGACGATCAGGACATCGGCGGTCTCGGCTTGGTTGACCGAGGTATGGCCTTGTGCTTCGAGGATGCTGCTCATCCCCTCGCTATCAACTGCATTTTTCGGGCAACCAAGGGTAACGATATGATACTTCATCTTTGCCTATGTATTCTGCGGGACAGTTCTATGCTCAACCCGCGCCTGGTGTTAACGATAGTTTGTAAATTGCAGCGCGACCGGGAATTCCTCTTGCTGCTCCTTGAGAAAGCGAATGATCGCTTGAAGCTCATCTTTATTTTTGCTGCCGACCCGCAGCGCATCGCCGTGGATACGGGGCTGCACTTTGGGGAAGCGCTCACGGATCATCTTCTGTAGTTTTTTGGCGAAGTCGTCGGGGATGCCTTGCTGCAGGGTAGCAACTTGACGCACGCGCAGGGCACCGATCTCCTCGGGCTTGTTGAAGGAGAGGATCTTGAGCGAGAGGCCGCGCCGCAGCACTTTGGTCTGCACAATATCGCGCACGGCGTCGAGGCGCATCTCAGAATCGGTGGTGATGGTTACTTCTTTTTCGCCAAGGACAATCTCGGTTTTGCTATCTTTGAGATCGTAGCGTGTGTTGACCTCGCGTCGAGCTTGATCAATAGCGTTTACCAACTCTTGACGATCAAATTCAGAAACAATATCAAAGGTGCTTTCGGCTGGCATATGTCTACTCCATTCACCAATGAGCGCCGTTGCAAACAGCGGCCATGGCACATGGCAGGTTGGGAGCTGTTTCCAGGGCTAGTTATGAACTGAAACGTAAAATTGGGGGGCAATGCCCCCCTCCACCTACTCGGATCGGCGCGGTACGCTTATGGTGGCCAACTAATGGTACGAACTTCGCCATTACGGGCATTGACACAGCAGAGTTCTTGACCATTGATGACGACGGTTACAACCCCAGCATTACCTGCTCGAATAGAGATCGAACGTTGGGCTCGGACTGTAAACGACTGGCCGGGAGCGAGGACGCGAGCAAAGACCTCGACGCCATCCTGACGGATCGAAAGCCATGAACCAGGATTATCGCCTTCTGCGATGCGCACTTCTCCAAAGATCGGCGCATCGGCGACCTCTGTCGCCTGCGCGGTAGGAGTGACAGCGCCTCCTGCGACATCGAGCGGAGCACGCGTTGGTGGAACAGCCGTCTCGCCAGTCACGATGGCCGGCAGCGCTGTAGCATCGGGGCGACTCGTAGGTAGCGGCAGCGGTGTTGGGACGGAGGTGGGTTGGTTGCTGACCTGCTGTTGACTTGTATTGCCAATCTGGTTGGTCATGCTCAACGCAATGTATGTCAGGGCAACCAGAATGAGTACCACGGAAAACACACCCACAAAGCTCGGCAACGCGAAGCTACGGATTCGTGGTGAAGATGTGGCAGGTACGATTCGTATCGGCTCACTCAGCCCACGCTCACGGCGATAAAGTTCGATCAACTCCTCAGTGGGCAGGTTTAAGTATGTACCGTAGTTTCGAATGAATCCACGGGCGTAAACATCACCGGGAAGGTGCTGAAAATCGCCGTCCTCAAGGGCTACGAGGTAACGCTGTAAGATCCGAGTTTCGACAGCGGCCTGCGCTAGCCCAATGCCCTGACTTTCGCGGGCTGCACGCAAGCGCTCACCAAGCTGACTCATGATACTGCTCTCTATTGCTGGCTTCTACTCCTGACGCCAACTGCTGTCGTCTCCGCTAAAATCCAATTTCATTATAGCATAAAACCTAGATCTAACATTCGTAGGACGTTGCATCAGAAAATACCACTAATTTGATATGATTTCTATGCATTACTCATTGAATAACAAATAAAACGCACAAAAGTTCTACTATCTAACATCAAAATGTGTTGGATAGGGGCCATATTACCAAATTCGGTTGGACAGTAGCGCGATCAAGTTCGTTTTTGTCGGAGGCAGTAAGGATGTAACGCTTTTGTGGTGTCGAGGCACTGCTACGCGCATCGACATCCCCTTTCTTGAAAAGGCAGACATCAATCGAGATTCGACAATATGCCGAGAAAGCAACAACCCTGGAAGCATAGGCTTCCAGGGTTGTTGTTACGATTCGTTTAGCGATTAAGCTTAGGGCAGGATGCCATTGGGGTCCAAGCGATACGAGTTAATGATTTCGTTGGTGTGTGGCAACAATTCTTGGAACTGATCACGAGGCACGGTCGTAGTCATGATCGAGATCAGGTCGCCGCGCTGCTCGATGAAGCTGTTACCCAAGAGTTCGGCCTTCACGCCACCGGTGGCCATTGCTACATAGCTCCAAACGATCAGAGTGCTACCATCCGATTGTGGCTTCGGATCTTCGATAATGAAGTCTTCCTCGTTACCGAACGAGTTCTCCAGGAAGGTCTCCAGGATATCGACCAGTTCCTCTTGCGAGCGAGTGCCGTTACCAGCAAAGACGTCGATAACGAGCAATGCATTCCCCGTGGGATCGGTCCACAGCACAATCGCTTCACCCGGCTTGCTGTTATCTTTGATCGACCAGTTATCTGGCACATCGATCGAGAACAGACCAGTATCGTAGGTATAGGTATCCAGATCGCCGATCTCAACTGGCAGGAGGCCATCGAGCGCGACAGGTGTAACCGGCACTGAGGTATCGATGTAGTACGAATTCAGCACGGTATTGATGTCCTCGCGCAAGGTGTCGAACTGCTCATCGGGCAGAGCAATCGTCATCAACGAAACGAGGTTATCGCGCTGCTCGATGAAGGTGTTGCCCAACAAGCGCACAGGCTCACCCCTGAAATCGACATCGTAGCCCCACACCACCAAGACGCTGCCATCGGGCTGCGGAATCGCATCATCGCGCGAGTATTCCGGCTGCACGGAGTAGGTGTTGTCGAGATACGTGTTCAGAAGATTGGTGAGTTGCTCCTCACCCTGCGGCTCGGGCATCTCGATGATATTGACAAGAACAACACCATTCCCAGTTGCATCTGTAAACCGTACCAATACTTCGGTATCGGTGCTGCGGTCCTGCACGTCCCAAGCGGAAGGAATGTCGACTGAGAAGATGCCTGTATCATAGGTGTATGTATCGATATCATCCATGCTGATTGGAAGTGTTTTCCAATCGTCATTGCCAATCGGTACTTCGATCTGTTCTTCAGTCGGTTCCTTTGTAGGAGCCGCCGTCGGTTGAGGACGTGGAGTCGATGTTGGGCGAGCGGTCGGCTCTGCTGTCGCAGTTGGCTCTTGAGCGACCGTGCCACCACAAGCGGCTAAGATCACTGATACCAATAGAGCTATTGGCATCAACCAAAAACGTCGCTTCATACAAGCTTCCTTCCTTTACAGCTAATCAATGCGGTCGCTACATTCAAGGCCAGCAACTATGATATATGTCATACAGGCTATCATATCAATTGCCGATCTCATTCGCAATAGCAGACATGAACAATACGTGTTCAACCTCACTGAGGTTTCCTTCAAAAAGCGACTAATTTTCTCCTTGACAAAAAAAAACGTCTCCTCTATAGTAGCGACCTATTCCACTCCGATTATCATTCCTTAAAATACCGTTATTTCCTAACCCAACACTTACGCATGGGGATCGGGCTGTCAAGCGTATTGGGTCTTTGTGGTGAAAGTACCCTGTTGTGAGAGCGAGGATGCTTGATCCTGGTGTTGTTCACCCTGCTATCACATCTGTGATTCGCTATTGATGATAGCAAACCAAGCTACATAGGAGGCTGGGGTGAGCGATGGCGCGGTATTAGCTCAACAAGCAAGCGATTCGAATCGTCAACACCGGCTACCTTGGTCGCGAGTACGGCCTTGGTTGTTTGCGCTGTTGATTCTTGTGGTGCTTGCGGTCTTATGGGAAATCGTTAAAGTGGTTTTCCAAGTGTCCGACCAGAAGTTGCCCCACCTCTGGGCAATCGGGTCGGCTTTTTTTGATCGTCCACGCGGTGCCGATGGCCCACTGCGAGCCGCTATCCTGTTTGAGAGTGCGCTAGCCACCTTCGGCGAGGCGTTGGCGGGCTTTGTGATCGGCGGGTTGCTCGGTATCCTGCTGGCGATGCTGTTCGCCTCCTCGCGATTGTTGGAGCGCGGACTCTTACCATATGTAGTCGGCTCACAAACGGTGCCGATTCTGGCGATCGCGCCGATGGTGGTGGTGGGGCTTGGGCAACTGAATGCACCTGATTGGCTCGCCAAGGCGATCGTCGCCGCTTATCTGACGTTCTTCCCCGTAACGATCGGCATGCTGCGCGGCTTGCGCTCGGCCTCGCCCGATGCGCTCGACCTGATGCGTTCCTATGCCGCCTCGCCGCTGCAGGTGTTTGTGAAGTTGCGCTTCCCCGCAGCCCTTCCGAACCTGTTCACGTCGCTCAAGATCGCCGCCACAGCGAGTGTGATCGGCGCGTTGGTGGCCGAACTACCCGCAGGCTCGCAGAAGGGCATCGGTGTCGAGATCATCAAGGCGGCGCAGTTCTACAACGCTAATCCTCCACTGTTATTCGCGACCATCCTGATGTCAGCGCTGATCGGGCTCTGCTTCTATGGAGCCGTGGCGCTCGCCGAGCAACTGATTGTCCGCGAACGCAAGGCCGAATAGCGCTTTCGGTTCAACGTAACGCAGGTACCTTTTGATTCGCCGTTCAGTCAGCGAACACGCTGCGAGATAATACGACTATGAACACACCAGCAATCATTGCGATCGAGCAGGTTAGCAAGACCTACGAGAGCGGTGGCGGTCCTGTGGTGGCCCTGCAGGATATCAACCTGACGATCGCGCCGGGCGAGTTTATCTCGCTGATCGGGCCTTCGGGATGCGGCAAGAGCACGCTGATGCGCTTGATCGGCGATCTGGCGCAGCCGAGCGCTGGCAGCATCCGCGTGAAGGGCAAAACGCCGGAGCAGGCCCGCCGCGACCGCGACTATGGGATCGTTTTCCAAGCACCCGTGCTCTACGATTGGCGCACTGTGCGCAAGAACGTGGAGTTGCCGCTGGAGGTGATGGGCCTCAACGATACGCCGCGCAGCGAACGCGCCAACGCGATGCTGTCGTTGGTGGGGTTGCAGGATTTCGGCGATGCCTACCCGTGGCAACTCTCCGGCGGTATGCAGCAGCGCGTATCGATCGCCCGTGCGCTGGCCTTCTCGCCCTCCATCCTGCTGATGGACGAGCCGTTCGGCGCGCTCGATGAGATGACTCGGGAGCGCATGCAGGCCGAATTGCTGCGGATCTGGGGCGGCGCGGAGACCGATACAACCGTGATCTTTGTGACGCATAGTATCCCCGAGGCGGTCTTTCTCTCCGACCGTGTGGTGGTGATGTCGCCCCGTCCAGGCCGCATCGAGCGGGTAATCTCGATCGATCTGCCGCGACCGCGCGATGTGACCACGCGAGAGGCACCGCGCTTCTTCGAGTTGGTGACCGAGGTGCGCGAGAGCCTGCACGAACATTAACGATAATTAGATCAGGGATTGAGCATGACAATCGCTCGTAGCAATAGCAAGCCTTCTCTCTCCGGCGCGCGTGTGCAGACGCTGGTTGCGCGGTGGTGGCCGCCGATCGTTATCTTCGTGGTGGGTTTGATCCTGTGGGAAGCGGCAGTGTGGGTGTTCAACATTCCGCTGTTCCTGCTGCCGCCCCCAAGTGGCATCCTTGAAGCGTTCTTCGCGCAGCCGCTGTTCCTGCTGCAGATCGGCTTGTTCACCTTTGGTGAGGCGGTGGCGGGCTTCGCGATCGGCTGCACGCTCGGCATACTCGTGGCAATCGTCTGCGTGCGATTCCGTGGCTTGGCCGAGGGGTTGGTGCCGTTCTCGGTAGCCTCGAACGCCGTGCCGATCGTGGCACTCTCGCCACTGTTGGGCGTGTGGTTGGGCAGCATCAGCCCGGCCTCGAAGATCGGCGTGGTGGCGATTATGACGTTCTTCCCCACGCTGATCAATGTGTATCGAGGTTTGATCAGCCCTAGCCCCGATGCGCTTCAGTTGATGCATTCGTATGCGGCACGGCAACGCGATATTTTCCTCAAACTGCGCTTGCCCGCCGCGCTGCCCTACCTGTTCAACGCGCTCAAGATCTGCTCGTCGCTGAGTATGATCGGTGCGATCGTCTCCGAGTTTTTCGGTGGGCGGCAGAACGCGCTGGGTGTCTACATCAAAAGCCAAGCGGGTATTCTGCGATTACGCGAGTGTTGGTCGGGCATCCTGATGGCCTGCTTGTTGGGCATCGCCTTCTACTTGGTGATCGCGGCCTGCGAGCGGCTGGTGATGCCCTGGCATGTCTCGTTCCGACAAGAGCGCAACGGTCACTAATCCGAATCGTTGTGTTCGCTCTACGCTGAAATGTGGTGTATCCGGCGAGGGGGCCGATGCACATGTGGATACCGCATCGCATAGGAAAGGAGGTGTAACCGTTCACGAGGCGACCCCGGTCATTACATCAATCCATAATGAAGGAGTGGGAAATATGCGCACTCACAAATTCCTTGGCGCGCTCATCGCGTTGCTTATTGTTAGCGGTTTGTTGGCTGCCTGTGGTAGCTCAACAACCGCCCCTGCGGCCACCACAGCCCCCGCTGCCGATGCCACCGCCGCTCCAGCCGCTACTGCCCCCGATAAAGTTACGTTACAACTCAAATGGGTCACCCAAGCCCAATTCGCCGGATACTACGCCGCTCTTGAGCAGGGATACTACGCCGAGGAAAACCTTGATGTGACCATTCGCCCCGGTGGGCCGGATATCGCTCCCGAGCAGGTCGTCGCCAGCAACCAGGCCCAATTCGGCATCAACTGGCTGGCCAACTTGCTCTCGGTGCGCGAGCAGGGCACGCCACTGATCAATATCGCCCAAGTCTATACCAATGCTGGTATGCGCGAGATCTCGTGGAAGGAGAGCAACATCAACTCACCCGCCGATCTCAGGGGTAAGAAGGTGGGTATCTGGTTCTTCGGCAACGAGTTCACGCTGTTGGCCACGCTGAACAAGTACGGCATCGACAAGGATAACGATGTCACATTGGTGCAGCAGCCGTTCGACATGAGCCTGTTGTTGAACAAAGAGGTTGATGCTGCCGCCGCAATGACGTACAATGAGCTTTATCAAGTGCTCAGTGCTGGTCACACTATCGACGAACTGAACATCATCGATCCGAACGTCGAAGGCACTGCAATGCCCGAAGATGGCATCTTTGTGCGCGAAGACTGGATTCAAGACCCCAAAAACAAAGATATCGCAGCGCGATTCTTGCGCGCTTCGTTCAAAGGCTGGGCGTACTGCCGCGATAACCCCGCCGACTGTGTTGAGATTATGGTGAAGAACGACGCACCTGGCGGCCAAGAGGCCCAAGCCTGGCAGATGGACGAGGTGAATAAGCTGATCTGGGGCGATCCGTTCAATAAGGACACGAAGATCGGCTACATGGACCCCGAGGTGTTCAAACGCAGCGCCGAGACCGCCAAGACCTTCGGCATCACCAAAGAACTAGCAGGCGAAGAAGCCTACACCCACGAAATCTGGCGCATGGCCACTCAAGGCCAGTAACCTTTGCCGACCCACGGTTTACCAAGGAATAGCCTATCGAACAGTGAGCAGCACCCACGCGGTGTCGCTCGCTGTTCACCTAGCACAGAAGCAGGAGCAGGCTTATGGACTTCGGCATGACGCTTAAGCTCGATATGCCCCACACGCGCTCGATCGCACTGACGCAACAGGCCGAGGCCGCAGGCTTCACCTATGGTTGGGTCTTCGACTCGCACGTTCTCTGGATGGAACCGTACCCCCTTCTCACGCTTATGGCCAACGCCACCTCGAACATGCGGTTGGGCACCTGTGTCACCAATCCTGCGGTGCGCGATGTGACGGTGACGGCCAGCCTCCTCGGCACGCTCAACCGCATCTCTGGTGGGCGGATGGTGCTGGGGATCGGGCGGGGCGATAGCTCGCGGCGGGTGCTGGGCAAAAAACCGACCACATTAACGCGCCTCGAAGAAGCGACCCGCCAGATCTACGATCTCACCACTGGCAAAACCATCTCCTACGAAGGCGAGCAGGTGTCTCTGCCCTGGGTCGATCCGAGCTATCCTCTGCCGATCTGGATCGCAGGCTACGGACCAAAGGTGCTCGACATGGCTGGGCGAATCGCCGATGGGATCGTGCTGCAATTCGCCGATCCCCACCTGATCAAGTGGTGCATGGGTTTTGTGAAGCAGGGCGCGCTCGCAGCAGGGCGCGATCCAGCGAGCATTGAGGTGATGGCCGCCGCAGCTGTGTGGGTCTCCGACGATCTGGAGACGGCCCGCGAACACGTGCGCTGGTTCCCGGCGCTTGTCTCGAACCACGTGGTGGACCTGATCTCGCGCTACGATGCCAATGAACTACCGCCCGAACTCACCTCCTACGTGACCAACCGCAAAGCCTACGATTATCACCACCATGCGGAGGTCGGCAGCAGTAACGCACAGTTCGTCTCCGACGAAGTGACCGACCGCTTCTGCATCGTCGGTTCGGTGGCCGAACACAAGCGACGCCTGCGTGAGTTGGCCGATGCGGGGGTGACGCAGTTCAATATCTACCTGATGTCGGGCGATGAGGAAGCGACGCTCGAAGTGTACGGCAACGAGATTATTCCCGCGTTCAGAGGATAGGGCAGACCCATGGTACGGATGACGATCAACCAAGCGGTGCTTGAGATTGTGCAGGGCAATATCGTTGATCAGGATGTCGATGCGATCGTCAACGCCGCCAACTCCAGTTTGCTGGGTGGCGGTGGCGTCGATGGCGCGATCCACGCGGCGGCTGGCCCCGAGTTGTTGGCCGAATGTCGCACACTCGGCGGCTGTCCCACCGGCGAGGCCCGCATCACCAAAGGCTATCGGCTGCGTGCTCGTCACGTCATCCACACCGTCGGGCCGGTCTATCGTCGGGCGAACCGCGTTGCGTGGCACGGCGACTCGATCGACACACAGCACCCCGAGGCAGCCCTCCTGGCCAGCGCCTATCGCAACAGCATGGCCCTGGCGAACCAGCACGGCCTCCGCTCGATCGCGTTCCCGGCGATCAGCACGGGGGCCTACGGCTACCCGCTCGACGAGGCCGCCACGATCGCCATCAACACGGTTGTCGATGTTCTTGAGCAGCCTCAATCGCTCACCCTTGTGCGCTTTGTGCTGTGGGATGGCACCGCCCGAGCGGCCTTCGAACGTGCCGCCCACGCCAGGTTATCCACCTAACCCACCACAGGAGTATTGGCCCCGGTTTTGTGCAAGCAGCGCTTCCGAGCGCAGCAGGAGGTTTCAATGACCACTCTCATCAAAGGCGGCACCGTTGTTAGCGCAAGCGATACCTACCAGGCCGATGTTCTGCTCGATGGCGAACGCATCATCGCCGTGGGCCAAAACCTGAGCGGCGACACCACCATCGATGCTAGCGGCACCTACGTCATCCCGGGCGGCATCGACGTGCATACCCACCTCGATATGCCGTTCGGCGGCACCGTCTCCTCCGACGATTTCTTCACCGGACACAAAGCGGCGGCCTTTGGCGGCACCACCATGCATATCGACTTCGCCATCCAGCCCAAAGGCGCCACCCTGCGCGAAACGCTCGATATCTGGCACGCGAAAGCTCAGGGCAAGGCCGCGATCGACTACGGCTTCCACGTCGCCATCACCGACCTGCCCGACAGCGTGATGGATGAGATTCAGCAATGCCCGTCCTACGGCGTCACCAGTCTCAAGCTGTTTATGGCCTACAAAGGCTCGCTGATGGTGGACGATGCCACGCTCTACCGCGCGATGGAGCAAGCCGCCCAGCACGGCCTGCTGATTATGGTGCACGCCGAGAACGGCGACGTGATCGATATTTTGGTGAAGGAGGCGCTGGCGGCCGGTAATATTGAGCCGAAGTACCACGCCCTGACGCGCCCACCCGAACTGGAAGCCGAAGCCACCGCCCGCGCCATTCGCCTGGCCGAAGTCGCAGGCGCACCACTCTACATCGTGCACCTCACCAACGCTGGCGCGCTCGAAGCTGTGCAATCGGCCCACGCACGCGGTCTGCAAAACCAAATCTTCGCCGAAACCTGCACGCAATACTTCTTCTTCACCAAAGATGATCTCGCACGGCCCGAATACGAGGGCGCGAAATGGGTCTGTTCGCCGCCCTTCCGCGAGGCGAGCGACCAAGTAGCGCTCTGGCAGGGCGTGGCCGACGATTCGCTGCAAGTCATCTCGACCGACCACTGCCCGTTCTGGTTCGACGGCGGGCACAGTGGCCGTGCGGCTGGCAAAGAGCTTGGCCGCAGCAGTTTCGCTGCCATCCCGAACGGCTGCCCAGGCATCGAAGATCGCCTGATGGTGCTGTACACGCACGGCGTGCGCACCGGCAAAATCTCGCTCAACCGCTGGGTCGAATTGTGCAGTACCAACCCCGCCAAACTGTTCGGCGTCTACCCGCGCAAGGGCGTGATCATTCCCGGCGCCGATGCCGACATCGTGCTGTGGGACCCCAACAAAACCTACACCATCAGCGCCGCCACACACCACCAGAACACCGACTACAACCTCTACGAAGGCATGCAGGTGACAGGCGTGCCGCGCACCGTGTTCTCGCGCGGTCGCGTGATCGTGGACGATGGCACGTGGAAAGGCGAGCAGGGCGCGGGCCAATTCGTGCATCGCAAGCCATTCAGCGTGTAGGCCATTGGTAGCACGTCTGTTTGGTTGGTGAAAAAAGAAGCGGGCGGCTGGGGCAGCGCTTTCCTGCTCTGCCCGCGTGATCCCCGAACGGCTGGGCACTGTTACGGAGGGTGCAGCGCTGCGGCGGTGTGGTGCGAGCCACGCGCCGCAGCGCACCCTTTCGCCCTCCGAAGGCTTGACAGCGCGCCCAAACCTGCTACTATTGCCATTTCAGGCCGCGCATCCAAACGCAGCCCACCTCACGGGATCGCGGCCTCAGGCTGTTCTCGATAACAAACCTCAAAGGCGGAGGCAGCAGTATGACAACTACTCTCTCACGACAAGAAATCATCGATACGTCACACGACACCACACTCTACGAGTGGACGGTGCAAAGCACCATGAAGCCCCTGGTGATCGACCGCGCCGAGGGCATTTACCTGTGGGATGCCGACGGCAAGCGCTACATGGACTTCAACTCGCAGTTGATGTGCACCAACTTGGGGCACGGCGACCAGCGCGTGATCAAGGCCATCACGTCGCAACTCGAACGGATCGCCTATGTGGCGCCGACCACCTCCACCACAGCGGCGCGCGCCGAGGCCGGGCGGTTGCTGCAAGAGATCACCCCGAGCAACCTGGCCAAAGCGTTCTTCACCAATGGCGGTGCCGAAGCCAACGAAAACGCCATCAAGATCGCCCGTTGGTTCACGGGCCGCCACAAGATTTTGGCGCGCTATCGCTCGTACCACGGCGCCACGGCTGGCGCGATCGCCCTGACTGGTGACCCGCGCCGTTGGGCCGCCGAGCCGAGCATCCCAGGTGTAGTACGCATCCCCGACTTCTACCCCTATCGCGCGGGCGTCGATCCCAACGACGAGGCCTACGCCGACGAGATCCTGAACCGCACCGAGGAGATCATCCAGTTCGAGGGGCCGAACACCATTGCAGCGATGATCATCGAGACGGTGGTGGGCACCAACGGCATCCTGATCCCGTCGGAGCGCTACATTCGCGGTTTGCGCGACCTGTGCACCAAGTACGGCATCTTGCTGATCGCCGATGAGGTGATGAGCGGCTTCGGGCGCACTGGCGAGTGGTTCGCGGTGAACCACTGGGGCATCCAACCCGACATTATGACCCTGGCGAAGGGCCTCACCTCGGCGTATGTGCCGCTGGGCGCGACGATGGTCTCGCACGAGATCGCCGAGTACTTCGAGGATCGCCCGTTGTTTGCAGGGTTGACCTACAACTCGCACGCGGTGGGCTGCGCGGCGGCGGTCGCCTGCATCAACGCCTACAAAGAGGACAACCTGATCGAGAGGGCCGCACAACTCGGCAAAGTGTTAGCAGCAGAGTTGCAGGCCATCAAAGAGCGACACCCCTCGGTGGGCGATGTGCGCTCGATCGGCCTGTTCAGCATCATCGAGTGCGTGAAGAACCGCAAGACGCGCGAGCCGCTGACACCCTACAACCCGACGCCTGCACAACTCGCCCCGATGGCGAAACTGAACCCCTACCTGCGCGAGCAGGGCGTCTACACGTTCGTGCGCTGGAACACGGTGTTCGTCAACCCGCCGCTGATCATCACTGAGGAGCAGTTGCGCGAGGGCTTGGCGGTCATCGACAAGGGCTTGGAGTTGATCGATCAAGAGGTAGAGGGCTAACGCCTACGCCGTTTGAGGTACACGCCCCGCCGAGCCAAAGCGCTTAGCGGGGCGTTGCTGTGAGAGGTGTCAGACTCGACACGTTATGTCTTGCCAACCACAAGCGCAACATGAGCGAGGCAGTTCTGGCGCGCAGCGTAGAACCATCATTGGCGGCGTCGGGCGGTGACTTCGATCTCGATGCGCATGCGCGGATCGAGCAGTTGCACCACCATCATCGTGGCAGCTGGGCGCACCTCGCCAAGGTACTTGCGCAGCACGGGCCAGCACGGCTCGAAATCCTCGCGGTTGGGCAGCAAATAGCGCACTCGCACCACATCATGCCAATCGCAGCCCGCCTCGGCCAGCGCCGCGCCAATGTTGCGCATGCACTGTTCCGCCTGGGCCACCACGTCATCGGCGATCGTCATTGTGGCGTAGTCGTAGCCGGTGGTGCCGGAGATAAACACCCAATCGCCGTCAACCACCGCCCGCGAATAGCCGATCTGCTGCTCGAACGAGGAGCCGGAGGAGATAAGTCGTCGGGTCATTGGGAACCTTTCTTGTGCATGAAAGAACTATTCTGCCACATGCTACCACGTACGGCGGCTGCGGGACGAGCAGATCGAGCGTGTCGCCGTGTTACCAGAGACGCGACCCCATCGCTGCCCATACCGTTATCCACTCACCGCATCGCCACGGGCAAGTACAGGCGCGGCACGCCCCAATCGCAGGCCGCCACGCTACCCACGTGAAACGCGCAGACCCGCACCGCCGTGGCCTTGGGGTGGCCCAACGCGGTGTTGAACGTGCCGCCGCAGTACGTCCCGCCGATCGCGAACAGGCCCGTCCACAAATCGAACGGCTTGCTCGAACAGGCCGATCCGCTATTCTTCTCGCGCATATCCGCCAGCATCCACGCCACACCGCCCGCATAGCCCCGACTGCGCATCGCGATGATGTTCTGCTCCACGTAGAACGGCGCAGTATTAACGCACACCGCATTGTTCGGATCGATCCGGCAGATCAGCGCGCCCTCGGTGCGACTCGGATGCTGCGTCAGCGGATCGCTGGGGAAGCCGTATTCCTCCAGCACCACTGGGCCAGCGAACCCCGCATAGCGAATATCCTCCACGATGCCCGCCGCACCACCGCCGTAGTTGTGGGGCGAGAGGAAATCGACCAGGCTCGCCAGCGTGCGCCCCTGCGAATCGCGCCGAAAAAAGTTGAACGCGCCCCGCGTGTTATCGACATCGCGCATCTCGGTCGAGATGCCCACCGTCACCAGCAGCTGCGGCAAGCGCCCCTTCACCACATCCCGAACGCGAGCGGTCCACTCGATCGCGCCGTTGATGTACGCGCTGGCATTGTGCTGCCCATCGCTATCGAAACAATCGGCGCCGGCACGGCTGCAATGGTTGTTGATCTCGTTATCTGCCGAGACGTACGCCAAAGTCGCCAAGCCGCCCCGCGCATCGAAATAGTCGATCAAGCCGCGAATCCAGTTCGCCCGCGCCTCGCTCATATTCCAATCGGCACTGTTGTGCAGCGAAATGCCTAAACGCATCCCACGATGATTCGCCAACGTCGCAAAATCGAACAATGTGGCGTAATCGGTCGGCGTGATCACCGTGCCGCCCGACTCGTAGGGCAACTCCACAAAGATCCGCAGCAGATTGGCATGCAAGTAGTGCTGCGCCCGATCCAACCAGTACACCAACGAACCATCGGCCTTGGCGCTGGCGTAGTTGGCGGTGTGAAAGGTCTTTTCGTTGATGCCGAACTGCGGCAGGAAGAACTGCACGCCCCGCATCTGCCACACCCCGGCCAGATCGACCAACTGATTGCCCTGCACACTCACATGACCGCACCCGCTCGGGATGGCGCGATCGCAGGCGCTCGGCGTGGCCGCCACCGTTGGAGCCACGGGCAGCGTCACCTGTCGGGCCTGCACGTCGGCGTGGTACACCTCGCGGCCTGCGCCAAACGGCTGCTCAACGGCGAACACCGCCCGCCCCGCCGCGATGCCCAGCGCATCGAGCGCCGCCTCGCTCGGCTCCGTGAGCGCCCATTGTTCGCCGCTCGCTAGGTTGGCAGCGTGAATTTGCCAATGCAGATCCTCGTTCAGCGCGGCCCACAGCACACGCTCACCCGCAATGCGCGGCGCGCTGCCGTTCCGCTCGTTCAGCGGCGTCGCGACCGCATCGGCCCAGCGCTGCACATACACTCGACCATCGCCCGAACTCGGCTCGAACGCCCACACCACCCGCTGACCGTCGGTGTCGTAGCCGCTCAAGCCGCCGTAACCTGCCTCTCGCTCAGCCAACACCCGCAGTTCGCCCGTCGCCGAGCGCCCGTGCAAGCGCCACAGCCAACGACCCGTGGCTGCAGTCGGCTCTGCCTCGCTCCACAGCAACAGCCCGCCCCGTGCAACCGGGCGCTGACCCATCGTGCTGAGCAGTGTCTCCGTCGCCGTAGCCCGATCGTAGGCGAACAAGCCCTGGTGGCCCGACGTCGCATCGGTGTAGAACAACGTCTCGCCCATCAGCGCCAGTTCAGGCAGGCCGTCGCCCAACGTGAGCGGTAGCATCTGCGGCGCGCCCGCCCGATCATCCAACCACCATACCCGCACCACGCCATCGGCGGCGCGCTCGGCCCACGCCACGCTACGCCCATCGGCGGCCAACGCCAGAATCGTCGCGGATCGTTCAGCCAGCGTGTGGGAGGTGCGCGAAATGAGGTCATACCTGTGGAGGCGAGAGGTCTGTTCGTCGTGTTCAAGCCATATCAGCGATCGATCGGCCAGAATGGGAGGGCTTACCGAGGAAGTAATGCGAACCAGACCGACGGGAGGTTGCGCATACACGGGGGGAGCCAGACCGATCAACAGCAGAAGTACCATCAATAACCGCAATTGTTCACCTTTCGAGGGGAGCCAGCATGCTAACTCCCGTTCAGCGTAGTACAATGCGAGTGCAGTATAATAGCACGGATATCGCTACCATGTTCGAAACCGTTTCGAACGAGGCGATCGCTAGGCAGCATCACAACCCATCATCGAATATACGAGCGCACCACAGTCAAGGATCTGTGGATGTTCGCTCGATCGAACCAAATCCTACTGAGCATCGTTCCCATAGCCCACAGGAAGGGCGAGTTATAAACTGCATTAAGATCAGCAAAGGAGCGGCCATGCAGACCTATCAGAATTTTATTGGCGGCGAGTGGATCACATCGCAATCAGCCAAGCGCGTCCCAAACATCAACCCTGCCAACGGCGAAACCTTGGGTGAAGTGCCGCTATCCAGCCGCGATGAAGCGCTTACAGCCGTCGAAATGGCGGCACAAGCCTTCAAAACCTGGCGCAAAGTGCCAGCGCCCAAGCGGGGCGCGATCGTCACGCAAGCCGCGCAACTGATGAAAGAGCGCCGCAACGAGATCGCCCGCGCGCTCAGCCGCGAAGAGGGCAAACTGCTCTCCGAAGCCCACGGCGAACTCAACCGCACTATCAACATCATGGAGTTCTGCGGCGCGCACGGTCGCCGCCTGAACGGCGAAACCATCCCGCTCGAACTCGCCGACAACTTCGGCTACACCATCAAGCAGCCGCGCGGTGTGGCCGCCCTGATCACCCCCTGGAACTTCCCGGTCGCCATCCCGGCCTGGAAGATCGCGCCCGCGCTCGTCGCAGGCAACACCGTCGTCTTCAAACCCGCCACGCTCACGCCCGAGAGCGCCATGCTGACCGTGCAGTGCTTCGTCGATGCGGGCTTGCCCGCTGGCGTGCTCAACATGGTCTTCGGCGGCGGCGGCGAGATCGGCAACACCATCATCGACCACCCCGCCGTCAAATGTGTCTCGTTCACCGGCTCCACCGAGATCGGCTTGGGCGTCTACCAGCGCGCCGCGATGCGTGGTATCCCCGCACAGTGCGAGATGGGTGGCAAAAACCCCGTGATCGTATTAGAAGACGCAGATCTCGACCTGGCGGTTGCGGGTGTTGTCTCGGGCGCGTTCGGCTCGACGGGCCAGCGCTGCACCGCCACCAGCCGCGTCATCCTGCTGCACCCCGTCGCCGACGCCTTCCTGGAGCGCCTGATCGCCATCACCAGCAAGATGCGCCTGGGCGACCCGCTGGCCGATGACACCGACATGGGGCCGAGTGTCGATGAGAGCCAAATGCAGAAGGTGCTGGAGTACATCGACATCGCCAAGGCCGAAGGCGCCGAGCTACTCTGCGGCGGCCAGCAAGCCACCGAGGGCGAGCTATCCAAGGGCTTCTTCGTGCAGCCGACCGTGTTCGACCGCGTGCGCCCCCATATGCGCATCGCCCAGGAAGAAGTCTTTGGCCCGGTGCTCTCCGTCATCCGCGTCGAGAGTTTCGAGGAGGCGATTGCTGCCGCCAACGACTCCCAGTTCGGCCTCACATCCAGCATCTACACCCGCGATATGTCGCGCATGTTCCGCTACATCGACGAGATCGAAACGGGCATGACCCACGTCAACTCGCCCACGCTCGGCGGCGAGGCGCAGATGCCGTTCGGCGGCATGAAGAACACCGGCGTCGGCCCCCGCGAGCAGGGCACCGAGGTGTTCGACTTCTACACCGAGACGAAGATCGTCTACATCGACTACACCGGAACCAAGCGCGAAGGCAAACTCTATTAAGCGGCGACACAAAAGGCGGCTGGAGCATTCCAGCCGCCCATCTTCATCTTTCCAGCCACGAACCGCTACCGCAGGTCAACCCGCCGCATCAATCGGCGTGTGTTGTGCTGCTGGCGCAAGATGGAGCAGCCGCGTAGGCAGCGCCCGTGGTCATGCTCCGGGCTTTGGAGTGCCAGCCAGCGCAACGGGCACAGGGCTACAGGTAACTACGGCAGTGTGGGCCGCTGCACAACGCTAATTCGCCCGCCCCACCTGCTCGGCCCAAGACAGCGCCTGCTGACGCAACTGCCCCAAATCCGGCGCGTGCGGCATCAAACGAGCGTACTCATCGAGATCGTTCAGGGCTTGGTACACGTGCCCCAACCGCGCCCGCAGCAAGCCCCGATCGCGCAGATCAGCGACATTGTTCGGCTCGGCCAGCATCAAGCGCTCCACCGTCGCCAGCGCCCGCTCGAAGTTGCCGCGCTCCAGGTACGTCCCGCGCAGATTCCGCAGCATCCGCCCCAAAATGCTATGCTTGCTCGGCGAAGCCATCGAGTTCAGCACACGATCCGAGGAGTACGAGCCATAGAAGTTCATTATTTGACGATGGCAATCATCGAGCGTCCAGAAGCGCCCACGGTTAAACGGATCGATGTACAGATCCTCGCCATCGGACACTTGGTAGCGCACCAAAAAGTGGCCCGGCAGCGCCAAGCCCACAATCGGCAGATTCAGCCGCTGTCCCAACTCGATGTACAGCACCGAGAGCGAGATCGGCAAGCCAGCACGCTGCTCCAACACCCGATCTAAAAAGCTATTCTCGGGATCGCTGTAATTCCACGTGTTCCCCCGAAAGCCCAGCTCATCGAACAGCAACGTATTGATCTGCGCCACAATCGCTCGCGGAGCGCTCAGGCCAGCCAGCCGCACATGCAACTCATCGGCGATCTGGGCCAACGCCCGACGAGCCTGCAACCGCCCGTCGATACCGCGATCCTCCCAGGAGATGCACAATGCGGCCTCGAACAGATCAAACTGAGAATCGGGATAGCGCAGCAACACCCGCAGTCGGCGACGCGCCTCTTCCCCCGTTTTGAACCTCATACGCTCCTACAGCCTCCTACGGCGCGCAGAACATTCTGTGACGTACTTGTAAGGAAGTCCTGAAAGTTGCTTGAGCCACCAGCGTATCATAGCGCTATCTTAACACAGCATCGCGCCCTTGCCTATCGGCTCGCACGATACCAATCCAAGCCAACCACCAACACTTCACAACAACATCAAACACGCTGTTTCCGCAAACGAGAGCAACTTTTCATCACAATCGATGCGTTTCAACGCCATTCATCATTTGATTTGGAAGCAACCTCGTCTTCGTTAAAAAACGGTACAAACCGTATTGACGCCCACAACGATCACAGGTATGCTGTAAGAAAATCATATATGTTTTCATCGTAGCCCGGATGCAGAGGAGGAATGGCAGCGGCATGAACGTTTCAAGCAACCTTCGCATTGGCTATGTTCCATATGAGCTATTTCACAGTTATTGGGCGATCTGCCAACAGGGCATCAAAATACGCGCATCAGAACTGGGAATCACGCTTGTAACGCCCAACATCAACGCCGATGCCAACTACGAAGATGCGATTGCCGAAGTATTTGCACAAAACGTCGATGCCCTTATTTTACCTGGCAATCTTGTCATTCATGTCGCAGATTCTCCCCTGATCACCGAGGCCCGCACCCCGATCGTCGTGGCGGAACACATCAGCATGCCACCCTTCGCCTGCGCCGTCCGCACCAACGAGGTCCAAGGAGCCGATGCGATCGTCCGCTACCTCGCCGAACAGCTCGGCAACCGAGGCAAAATCGCCCAATTCGGCGGAGGGCTAACCCCGCGTTACAATGCGCTGTATCATCTCAAAAAGCAATACCCCGATATCTGCATCGCCTATGAGACGCAGGGCATCTGGTCGCGGGCCGATGGCGCGCGTATGATGAGCGATGCGCTCACGGCCCACCCCGACATTCGCGGCGTGTTCGCCCACAACGATGAACTCGCGCTCGGCGCACTCGATGTGCTCGAACAACGCGGCCTCTGCGATTCCGTCGTGGTCGTCGGCTTCGACGGCACTCCCGATGGCCTCGCCGCCGTGCATCGCGGCAGACTCGCCGCCACCGTGTATCGCAGCACCTTCGCCGTCGGCAGGAAATGCCTCGAAATGGCCGCACTCATTGCACAAGGCGAATCTGTGCCTGCCGAAGTGCAGACCGATGTGCAACTGATCACCGCCGCCAACGTCACCGATGCCGCGCTCGATTCGATGGAGCTGCTGCCCCGCATCCTCCAAGACCTGCTCGCCAGCAACCAAGCGCAGCTTCAACTCCAAGAGCGCATCATCAGCAGCCAGCGCGCCGTCATCCAAGAGCTATCCACGCCGATCATCCCGATCAGCGAGCGCATCCTGGTGCTCCCCCTGATCGGCGCCATCGATTCGATCCGTGCCCAGCAGATCATCAAAACCATGCTGAAGGCCATCAACGAGCGCCGCGCCGCCGCCCTGATTATCGACATCACTGGCGTCCAGATCATCGATCAAAGCGTCGCGCAATACCTGCTGCAGGCCGCTCGCGCCGCTCAACTGCTCGGCACGCGGGTCATTCTGGTGGGCATTTCGCCCGAGATCGCGCAAACATTGGTGCAATTGGGCATCGATCTCTCACATTTGCCGACCTACAGTTCCCTGCAATTCGGCTTGGCCTACGCAAATACCTACGTTCATTAGCTCTGCGCTTCCTCCGCAAGTGCCCCAATTTGTAGTATGATAGAAGCTCCTGCGATTTTGATCAGCAAAGGAGCTTTGATATGACGCAATCGAACCAGCTACCCGCTGGCATTACCATCACCGCCGAAGTGACACCAGCATTTGCCGAGATCCTCACGAACGAGGCTCTGACGTTTGTTGCTCAGCTTGCACGCGCATTCGAATCGCGACGGCTCGAACTCCTCCAACGGCGCGTCGAACGACAAGCCGAACTGGATGCGGGCGGCACGCTCGACTTCCTGCCCGAAACAGCCGACATCCGCAACGGTGATTGGGTTGTTGCGCCCATCCCCGCTGATCTGCAGGACCGTCGTGTTGAGATCACCGGCCCAGCCTCCGACCGCAAGATGGTGATCAACGCGCTCAACTCGGGCGCAAAGGTCTTCATGGCCGATCTCGAGGATGCCAACACACCCAACTGGAAGAACACCATCCAGGGCCAGATCAACATGCGCGACGCCAACCGCCGCACGATCGATTATGTCAGCCCGGAGGGCAAGGCATACGCGTTGAAGGAGACCATCGCTGTGCCGCTCATCCGCCCGCGCGGCTGGCACATGGTCGAGAAGCACGTGTTGGTGGATGGTCAGCCGATCTCGGCCTCGCTGTTCGACTTCGGCCTATACTTCTTCCACAACACCGCGACGCTGTTGGCCAACGGCAGCGGCCCATACTTCTACTTGCCCAAGATGGAGAGCCATCTGGAGGCGCGCCTGTGGAACGATGTGTTCGTGATGGCGCAGGAACTGCTCGGCGTGCCGCGCGGCACCATCCGCGCCACCGTGCTGATCGAGACGATCACCGCGGCCTTCGAGATGGACGAGATCCTCTACGAGTTGCGCGAGCACTCGGCGGGCCTCAACTGTGGTCGCTGGGACTACATCTTCAGCTGCATCAAGAAGTTCCGCGCCCACAAGGACATCGTGTTCCCCGACCGCGCGCTGGTCACGATGACCACGCACTTTATGCGCTCGTACTCGTTGTTAGCGATCAAGACCTGCCATCGCCGCAACATCCACGCGATCGGCGGTATGTCGGCCTTCATCCCCGTGCGCAACGACCCCGCCGCCAACGAGCGAGCGTTTGCGCAGGTGCGCGCCGACAAAGAGCGCGAAGCCAACGACGGCCACGACGGCACTTGGGTTGCGCACCCCGGCCTGGTTCCCGTGGCGCTCGAAGTGTTCGACAAGATTATGCCGCAGCCCAACCAGATCGACCGCCAGCGCCCCGATGTGAACGTGACCGCCGCCGACCTGACGCAGTTCGTCACCGGGCCGATCACCGAGAACGGCTTGCGCACCAACATCAGCGTGGGCATTCAGTACATCGAGGCGTGGCTGGGCGGCCAAGGCGCGGTGCCGATCTTCAACCTGATGGAGGACGCCGCCACCGCCGAGATCTCGCGCTCGCAGGTGTGGCAGTGGATTCACCGCGACGGCGGCGTGCTCGACGATGGCCGCAAAGTCACCATCGAGCTTGTGCGCCAGCTCATCACCGAGGAGCTCGCCAAGATCAAGGAGCAGGTCGGCGAGGAGCGCTACAACAAGGGGCACTTCGCCCGTGCCACCGAACTGTTCGACCAACTCGTCAGCGCAGATACCTTCGAGGAATTCTTGACGCTGCCGGGTTATCGCTATCTCTAAACCTATCGGGCGGTGTGCGGCTGTTCCAGCAGTACACCGCCCACCAAACACAGTATGACACAAAACCCGTACATAACGCCCAATCGTGTCCGCGCCGCTCTACGTGCCCTCGATCTGCGGCCAACCCGTGGCATGGGCCAGAACTTCCTCACCGATCCTACAGCCCTCAACGCGATCACCTCCGCCGCCGACCTCAGCAACACCGACACGGTGATCGAGGTTGGGCCAGGACTGGGCGTTTTGACATGGGAACTTCTTCAACAAGCCGGACAAGTCATCTCTGTCGAACTCGACAAGCGGCTCGTTGCGCGCCTTGAGAGCGAGTTTGGGGGCATCGCTCACTTTCGCGTGGTGCAATCCGACATCCTGAACATCACGCCCACCGAGATCCTGGCGCACGCCCCACGCGCCAGCGACACACTGCCGCCCTACAAACTGGTGGCGAACCTGCCCTACGCGATCACCTCGGCAGTGCTGCGGCACTTTCTGGAGGCCGCGCACAAGCCCACGCTCATGGTTGTGCTGGTGCAGCTCGAAGTCGCGCAGCGCATCGTGGCGAAGCCGGGTGATCTGAGCGTCTTGGCCCACTCGGTGCAACTCTACGCCGAACCAGAGATCATCGCCCGCGTGCCGGGAAGCAGCTTCATTCCACCGCCCGCTGTGGATTCGGCGGTGTTGCGCTTGCGGCTGCGCCCACAGCCCGCCGTCGATATCGACAACCTCGACCAGTTGATGCGCTTGATCAAAGCGGGATTCCTGCACTCGCGCAAGAAGCTGTCGAACGCGCTGCCCAGCGGCCTCGCCTCGATCGGCCAGCGCATCGAGAAAGAGCGCATGCAGGCCGTCTTCGAGGCCGCCAACATCGACGCGAACCGCCGAGCCGAAACGCTCACGCTGGATGAATGGGCCGCTATCTATCGGCAGCTCTATCCCTAAGCACCTCGCGATACACCGCCACGTTCGCGGCGACCATACGCTCCTGGCTGAACATCTGCCGCGCGCGTTCGCGCCCTGCTGCGCCCATGCGTTCGCGCAACTGCGGGTTGGCCAGCAGCACGTTGATCGCCCGTGCCAGCGCGGTCGGGTCGCTCGGTGGCACCACAAAGCCCGTTTGGCCGTGCAGATTGACGAAGCTGGTGCCCGTGCCGATCTCGGTGCTCACCGATGGGAGGCCGCTCGCCAACGCCTCGATCTGCGCGATGCCAAGCGCCTCGGCCCGCACGTGAGCGGGCATCACAAACAGATCGGCGGCCTGATACAGCGCTGGCAGGTCGGCATCCGACACATCGCCCAGAAAACGCACCCGCTCGGCCACACCCAGCCGCTCCGCCTGCTGGCGCAGCGCCTCGCGCTCCGGGCCATCGCCGCCGATCAACAACGTACCATTGATCTGCGGCATCGCCTCGATCAGCACGTGCAAGCCCTTGTAGTAGCGCAAACGCCCCACGAACAAGATTCGCCCGCCCGTCCCGCTCGGGGCCAGCGGCAGCGATGCTCGCATCGCCCCGAGTTGTGCGGGTTCCACGGGCGCAAACCGCGCTGTATCGATGCCCAGCGGGACGATCGCGCATTTATCGGCGTAGCGCCGCAGGAACGGCGACGAAGCCACGTAGTTCGGGCTAGTCGCGATGATGCGGGCCGCCCTCCGCAGCGTCACCTCCAGCAACGGACGATAGACGCGCAGCAGATTCTGTTGGCGCACAATATCGCTGTGATACGTAATCACCAGGGGCGGACGGTTGGCGGCTGCCAACGCCACCAGATCACCGGGCGGATACGGGAAGTGCAAGTGCACCACGTCGGCGCGGATACCACGGGCCAGCCACACCTGCGCCAGGCTCAACGGTGTCGAGGCCGCGTGCAGCAAACGCGCCGCCTTGATGATCGTCAGGCCCGGCTGCGGCTGCAGCGTCTCGGTGCGTCGCTGTAGGCTCGTCACCAGCACCGTCACTTGATGGCCCTGCGCCACCAGCGCCTCGGCCAGGTCGCGCACGTGGTTCTCGATCCCACCCACAATCGGCGGATAATCCTTGTACACCTGAAGAATATGCATACTCATCTCGCTGTGGTGCTGCGGGAGCCTGTTGCGATTATAGCATGGCGTCCCGACGCCTCAGCGGTTGCGTTCCGTGGTATGATAGAGAAAGGATCAATGGAGAGCTACAGTTGCCTTGGCGTTTGTGTGGACGAAGGGGCGTATGACAGATCCTGATGAGCTTCCGCCGCCAGATCCTACCCAGCAACCCGATCCACGTAATCAACTGAACGATCTGAACGGCAGCGCCTGGATGTACGCGCTCCGCTCGGTGATCAGCACGCGCTACCCCACACGGGGCGAGGCGAGCTACGCCCACGCCCTACGGCGCGCGCATCCCTCGCCAAAGCCGCCTCAACTCATGGCCGAGCTCATCCGCTTCTTCACCAAACAGGGCGGCTGGGTGCTCGATCCGTTCGCGGGGGTGGGTGGCACACTGCTGGCCTGCGCGATGGAGGATCGCCACGGCATGGGCATCGAGCTTTCGAGCGAGTACGTCTCGATCTACCGCACTGTCTGCGCCGAGCTAGGGCTAGCCGAACTGCCCGTACACGTCGGCGATGCCCGCTCGCCAGCCACCTACGCCGCGCTCGAACAACGCTGCTTCGACCTCATCCTCACCGACCCGCCCTACGCCCAAATGATGAACCGCCCCAAGACCGGCCAGCGCAAAAAACGCGGCAACGGCAACGCCACTCCGTTCACCAGTGACCCAGCCGACCTCGGCAACCTCAGCTATCACGAGTTTCTGCCCGCCCTGCGCGAAACCATCGCGCTCGCCTGCACCCTGCTCAAGCCGCACGGCTACGTGGTGCTCTTCGCCAAAGATTTGCAGCCGACCCGCGAACATCACAACATGCTCCACGCCGATATTGTCGAAGAGTTGCTGAAACTGCCCTACCTCTCGTTTCGCGGCTACCGCATCTGGCACGACCTCAGCCAAAACCTCTACCCCTTCGGCTATCCATTCGCCTTCGTAGCCAACCAAGTCCATCAATTCATCCTGATCTTTCGCAAAGAGATCGTGCCAGAGACGCGCGATTAAGGCCCAGATCTCATCCGAATCAATACCACAACACACAGGAATCCGATCGTACAATAGTGCCCAACTGCATGCGTTCCAAGTCGCATCACAATCTGTAAGCAACGTATCAGCTTTGTACAATTTGACGCAAGCGCGTTTCGCGTTATGATTACCCGCTACGATCAAGCTTGTTATTTATAGCACTAAGGCACTACAATGAAGTTCCTGGCACGCGTGCGATTGCGCGGCCAAACCCCCGCATCCGCTAACTCGGATGCACCAAATGGAAATGGTCTTTCTCCAAGCGCCATCCAAAAGGGTTTGCGGCTTTCGATCATCGAAGGGGCGCTGAGCAACATCCACCTCAGCACTACCACCTCCATCCTACTCACAGGATTCGCCCTCCTGCTAGGAGCCAAAGATTTTGAGATCGGCCTGATCGGCGCACTGCCATTCATCGGGCAGTTCTTCCAATTCGTGGGAGCGTACCTCGAAGAACGCCTTGGCAACCGCCGTATGCTCGTCATCCTCAGCGCGGGCGTCAGCCGCTCGCTGTGGGCAGTGATCGCCATGCTGCCGTTCATTCACAGCCTCGGCTCCGCCCGCCTCACGATCTTCCTGATCATCCTAGCGATCACCCAGGCATTGCTCGGCATCTGCAACAACGCCTGGACCAGTTGGATGAGCGATCTGGTGCCGCCACGGCAACGAGGGCGCTACTTCGGTCTGCGCAACAACGTCGCAAGCGCCGTGGCTATGCTCAGCACGATGGTCACGGGCTGGATGGTCGATCGCTACACCGAGAGCGGCAACCCCGAGGTCGGCTACGCGATCGTGTTTATCGCCGCAGTGGTGGCCGCCATCGCAGGCCTCGTGGTGATCAGCTACCAACCCGAGCCACCCAAGCCCGATCTGCGCGCCACGCCCCTTCGCGACCTGTTCAGCGCGCCGCTCAAACATAAGCGCTTCCGAACGCTGATGATCTGCGCCTCACTTTGGGCGCTCACCATCAATACCGTCACGTCCTTCTACAATGCCTACGCCCTGCAATACCTCGAAATGAGCTTCACCACGCTCGCCTTCTTTACGATCATCCCCAGCATTAGCGGGCTGATCGGCCAACCGCTGGTAGGCTATTGCCAAGATCGGTTTGGCGATCTCAAGGTGATGATCATCTCGATACTGGGCTTGGTGCTGCTCCCGTGGGGATGGATCGGCTCATCGCCGGGGTTCTATACACCCCTGCTGTTCTGCCAGATCGGCGCGGGCCTCCTGTGGCCGGGCGTCACGCAGGGGTTAATCAACATGGTGATGGACCGCGCGCCCGCAGAGGGACGGGGAGCCTACGTGGCGACGTACGGCGCACTGACGGGCGCATCATCATTTATCGCCAGCGTGTTGGGCGGCGTCTTCATGTCGCTGCTGGCCGATTTCACAATCACCATCAATGGTTTCACCTATACCAATTACACCACACTCTTCGCGATTAGCAGCCTCCTCCGCATCCTAATGGCCTACATCTTCTACCGCAAGCTGTGATACCACATCTTGGAGATTACGCACAACAAGTGACCTCTCTGCTGCGCGACACCATTCCGACTGATGCTAGGAGGGTGGTGTCGCCACGCGTAGCAGTGCCGCAGCACCACAAACAGGAGAATGTACCTTGGCTGCAGCAGGTCGGCACCATCCAATCGAGTTGGGTAGGATTTGTGGGATGTTACACAATCGAGGTTAAATGATCATCTATTGAGCTGTGGTGTGTGTTACAATAGAACAGTTATAGAGATTCTAGTACGTGGAGCAGATCATGGGGCGAAAGCAACAAAAGGAGATCGAGAGCGCTGGCGAGTGGGCCGCACTCGCAGAAGGGCGTGAGATCGAGAGTGCATCGCGCAGTGTCGTGCTCTATCGACCCGAGCAACCCGCCACCGATCTTCTCCTCCTACGCAGCGGCCAAGTAGCACTCTCGTTGCTCTCAAATGAGGGTCGAGCACTCACTCTACGGGTTGTTGAGCCAGGACAACTGTTTGGGCATGTGGCGATTGAGGAAGATGCAACCTACACGACATTCGCCGAAACGCTCACACCTGTGCGCTTCTCGCGAGTGCCGCGTGCCGAACTACGTCGGCTTATCGAGCAAGATAGCGAGCTGCGCCTGCAACTGCTCGAGGATATTGGGCGCTATCGGCTCGCCATCAGCCGCCAACTCGACGAAGTGTCGTTCAAATCGGTGCCAGCCCGCTTGGCGTCGTTGCTGCTCGATATGTCGAAGCACGAAGACGGTGACCAGACCGTACAAGTGCCGCGTCGTAGCCACCGTCAACTGGCAGAAATGATCAACGCCTACCGCGAAACCGTCACCAAAGTGATCAACCAGTTTCGTGCAGCGCGCTTACTCGAAATCAACCGATCGACCATCACCCTTTTGAATCGCTCAGGTTTAGAAGAATTGGCCCAAGGGTAAGCGCCCCGTGAATGTTCGTTTGGGTGGCACGTTCATTCACTCTGGTTTCGAAGGTTAGGACGACGCCGTTTCTCGCCTTGTCGTCGCGATAAATTCCCGCTATATCGCTCACGACGCCACCCATCTCTTCCTCGTTGTACCATTATCTTCCAGGCTTCATCTTCCGTCAGAGGATGAGTCAGGTCTTCATCGCTCATGCGATACGCTTGACGACGATTTAATGCTGCTACCCGTGCATCAAAGGCTTCTTCTTCTGGCGTGCGTCGGGCAAATTGCTCCCAAAAACGCCAAAGCGCGTAGGCCAAGCCGAAAAGTGCAAGGGCGCTCACTAAGAAGAGAACTACTGATAACACGTTCGTAACCTTCAACTCTTAAGAATCTTTGCCCAATATTATACCACGCCGTTTTTTTAGATCTCGCCTGGCGGGCGATCTGCTGTTCGTGTTGGCAAAAAACAACGATGAACTTGCTGCGTTCAGAAAGGAAGAGGGTTGTTATGTCATTTCAACTACCGACCATCGATGAACTAGCTACGATCGCGGCTCGTTATCACCTACACGCCACCCACGAAGAACTCGTTTGGTATCGCCAACTCATGGCAGACGATATGCAACCCTCCTATAACCACATCGATCAACTGGTTGAGCCGACCCTACCAGTCACCTATCCTCGCACTCCTGGGTATCGTCCTCAACCCCACGAGAATCCGCTTGGGGCATGGTATTGGCGCACCGAGGTGCGTGGCGCCTCAAGCGGCCCGCTCGTCGGCAAGACGGTGGTGCTCAAGGATAACATCTGCTTGGCTGGTGTGCCGATGATGAACGGTTCTCTCTTATTCGACGGCTACATCCCCGACATCGATGCAACCGTCGTCACCCGTGTGCTCGATGCAGGCGGCACCATCGTAGGCAAAGCCGTCTGCGAGAACCTGTGCTACTCGGGCGGCAGCCACACCGCCGAGACGGGTCCAGTACGCAACCCGCACAACCCCGAGTACTCGGCGGGAGGCTCATCGAGTGGCTGCGCGGTCCTGGTAAGCACGGGTGAAGTCGATCTCGCGATCGGCTGCGACCAGGGCGGTTCGATCCGAGGGCCAAGCAGTTGGTGTGGCATCATTGGCCTGAAGCCGAGTTACGGGTTGGTGCCCTACACTGGCATCTACCCCCTCGAACGCACGCTAGATCACGTCGGGCCGATGGGGCGCACCGTGGCCGATGTCGCCTTGCTGCTCGAAGTGCTCGCTGGCCCCGACGGCCTCGATTCGCGCCAAACCAACGAAATACAGCCGTTCCCCTACACTCAGGCGCTCACCGGCGACATCACAGGGCTGCGTTTGGCGATCGTGAAGGAGGGCTTCGACTGGCCGAACCTCTCCAAACGCGAGATCGACGAGTGCGTGTTAAGCGCCGCACAACAATTTACCGAGCTTGGCGCCCAGGTTGACACGATCTCCATCCCCTGGCATTACCACGCGGTACATACGTGGATTTTGCTCACCATCGAAGGCATGAGCACTATGATCGCCAACAACACCACGGGCACCAACTGGAAGGGCTACTATCACCGCAGTATGCAGGAGCACTTTGGGCGAGGGCGCACCATCCACGCGCAAGACCTGCCGCTCAGTCTCAAACCCGTGCTCTTGCTCGGCACCTACCTACAAGAGCGCTACTTCGGCAGCTACTACGCTAAAGCGCAGAACCTCAGCCGCCAAGCCAGGGCGGCCTACGATGCCGCCCTGCGCGACTACGACCTGCTGATTATGCCGACCACGCCCTACAACGCCACGCGCATCCCACCCTACGATGCCAGCCGCGAAGAGTATCAACAACTCACCACGGGCATGAGCGTCAACATGGGGCCGTTCAACATGACCGGGCACCCGGCGATCAGTGTGCCGTGTGGCACCGTCAATGGCTTGCCGGTAGGCATGATGCTAGTCGGGCGTTACGGCGACGACGCCACCGTGCTCCGTGCAGCCGATGTATTCACACAAAATGTGGGTTAAACGCTAAAAGGTAGAGAGGAGAAGGAGAGAAGAGGGAAGGTGAACAGGCGAACTGCGATGCACCTCGCAAGCATCCACCTGTTCACACACCAGCGTCCTACCGAGCGGCGGCGGTCATCGACTGCACGGCCTCGTCTTCTTCCTGATAAATATCAGCATATTGGGCAAGGCCGACCATGCGGAAAATCTTTTGGAAGTGCTGCGAAAGCCCGCTCACCGCCAACTTCTGATTGTTGCGGTTCACCTCGGTCACGATACCGATCAGGATCGCAATACCAGCGCTATTAATATAATCGTTCTGACGAAAATTCATCAAGATATACCGAGCACCAGCGTTGGTGACAGCCGCATATGCATTGTTGATCTTCTCTTCAGCAAAAGTCGTCACATCGCCAACGAGATCGATGATAGCTACACCATCTCGTTCACGAGTACTGACGCTCAATTCATCTTCCAACATGTCTAACTCCTCACACCAATTGTATAGGGGTAACCGAATAAGTCTATTAAAAAATCGCAAAGAATGCGTCACACAAACCAGTCGCCGTATAGGGACGAACAGCGACCGGAGCGCAGGGGCTTAGGAAGTATGCCGATGCAATACTAACCGAAAGAGATTGCCACCATCGGAAGATTCGCTAAACCCAGCTTCATCCACCAACTGCGCAATCATCATCAGACCCATCCCGCGTAATGGCGCTAACCCTTGCAACTTCATATCGATACCAGCTTCAATGCCCGTTCCTTCGTAGCGCTGAACGCCAGTATCGCGAACTTCGATCGTGAGTAGTTCGCCCTCCAAAACACACGAAACCGCCACCTGCAAGCCTGGCACTCGCCGATTCCCATGCTCAATCGCATTAATGCAGGCCTCTCCGAGCGCCGTCTTCAGGTCTTCGATCCGCTCTCGATCAAATCCTAAACGCCGAGCGAACGCGGCCACAGCATCGCGGGCGATCCTTTCATAACCAAGTTCGCTGGGAAAAGTGAGATCCATTGATAAAACTGTATTTGTCACACCAATCATACTTTATCGTTCCAAATGGATGACCATGCGTACCTGGTTGCCGCCTGTCGGCGCGACACTAAATTCAACTTCGTCCATGAGTTCACGAATAAGCCAGATACCCCAGCCACCTTTATCTTCTTTCGTAAATGTGTCCTCTATCCGTGGGACCAACACGGTTTGGTCCTGATCGAGATGCTTGCGCCCTTGATCAGCCACGCTGATGACAAGCCCATCGGGCCGGACAGTCAGCATCACCATCACCTTCATGGCCGCATCGTGGGCGTTCCCATGCTCAATCGCATTCGTCACCGCCTCGCTCAACGCGGTACGCAGCGCCTCGATCCGAGCACTGTCAAAACCCATTCGGCGTGCCAGCGACGAGGCGGCATCCATCGCAACTTTTTCATAGCCAAGGCGACTCGGCAATCGAAGTTCGATTACGCGCTCGCTGTACTCGGCGTCGTTGTTAGCCATGATCTTGCTTTCGACACCTATGTGCTGTCCGCCAGATCCGGTTTTGAGCCGTAACTGTGCGGTCCGTGCTTCATCTTAACATACCTCTAAAGTGCGACGCAATAGGTATTCCGGTTGATATTTAATTACTATACGCTTACGATGAGGGGCAAAGGCCCATCCTTTTCGCCTCTGCCCCTCTCAACCTCGCAATTATAGAGGGATGTTACCATGTTTACGAGCGGGAAGGCTCTGACGTTTCCCACGCGCCAGTCGTAATGCCCGAATCAGCGCGGGTCGCGTCTCGCGAGGCTCGATCACCTCATCGACATAGCCACGTTCCGCCGCCACATATGGGTTGGCGAAACGATTCTGGTAATCCTCCACCAACTCGGCTTGGCGCGCCACCGGGTCCTCGGCGTTCGCCAACTCTTTGCGGAAGATGATCTTCACCGCCGCATCGACACCCATCACCGC
The DNA here is from genome assembly GCA_937988885.1 of uncultured Roseiflexaceae bacterium. Taxonomy (GTDB): domain Bacteria; phylum Chloroflexota; class Chloroflexia; order Chloroflexales; family Roseiflexaceae; genus CALKHR01. Next base: position 133,786 of record CALKHR010000110.1, read on the forward strand.
GATCTCGGCGGTGGGCCAGGCGAAGTTGAAGTCGGCCCGAATGTGCTTGCTCGCCATCACGTCGTAGGCACCGCCGTACGCCTTGCGCGTGATGACAGTGAGCTTCGGCACGGTCGCCTCGCAGTACGCGTACAGCAACTTGGCGCCGTGGCGAATAATGCCGCCGTACTCCTGCTGCGTGCCGGGCATAAACCCAGGCACATCGACGAACGTCACCAGCGGGATGTTGAACGCATCACAGAATCGCACGAAGCGTGCCGCCTTCACCGACGAGTCGATATCGAGCGTGCCCGCCAGGTGCGCCGGCTGATTCGCCACCACACCGACCGGGAAGCCATCCAACCGCGCGAAACCCATCACAATATTGCGCGCCCAGAACGGCTGCACCTCGAAGAAACTGCCCTCGTCCACCACCGCCTCGATCACCTTGATCATATCGTATGGCTTCTTGGGGTTATCGGGGATGATCGTCTGCAGCGATTCGTCCATGCGCTCCGGGTCGTCCTCGGGCGGCTCGTAGGGCGGGTCCTCCAGGTTGTTGGAGGGGATGTACGAGAGCAAGTGGCGCAACTGATCGAACACTTCGTACTCGTTCTCGGCGGCGAAATGCGCCACACCGCTGCGGGTGTTGTGCGTCATTGCCCCGCCAAGCTCCTCGAAGCCGACATCCTCGTTCGTGACGGTCTTGATCACGTCGGGGCCGGTGATGAACATCTGCGAGGAACCCTTGACCATCAAAATAAAATCGGTCATCGCGGGCGAATACACGGCGCCACCCGCACACGGCCCCACGATCAGCGAGAACTGTGGGATCACGCCCGACGCGAGCACGTTGCGGTAGAAGATCTCGGCGTAGCCGCCCAAGCTCACCACGCCCTCCTGAATGCGCGCACCGCCCGAGTCGTTCAAGCCGATGCAGGGCACGCCCATCCGCAACGCCAGATCCATCACCTTGCAGATCTTCTCGGCGAACACCTCGCCCAGTGAACCGCCGAACACGGTGAAATCCTGGGCGAACAAACACACGGCACGGCCATTGATCGTGCCATGCCCAGTGATCACACCATCGCCGAGCGGCTTGCGCTTCTCCATGCCAAACGCACTGGTGCGATGCACTGCGAAAGCGTCTAACTCCACAAACGAGCCGGGATCGAGCAATGCCTCGATGCGCTCCCGAGCAGTCAATTTATTACGAGCGTGCTGTTTTTCAGCCGCTTGAGGATCCGTCGTACGCGCGAGCTCACGGCGTCGGCGCAGTTCCTCGATACGTTCCTGAGTGGTCTTCATAATGGCTCCGCCAAGAATCGATTTCGTGGCGTATCATACCACACTCATCGAACCTCAATAGATCGGCCTTCTCAACAGCAATCGTAGCACAAACCGCCAAGCATCCACAGATTACACCGCCGCAGGCTCCCATCGGTGCAATCCGATGGCGCGCTACTTGGCGATCTCGCGCGAAATCACCAGGCGCTGAATCTCGCTGGTGCCCTCGTAGATCTCGGTGATCTTCGCATCGCGGAAGAAGCGCTCCACTGGGTACTCCTTCGAGTAGCCGTTCGAGCCATGGATCTGCACCGCCTTGGTCGCCGTCCACATCGCCGTCTCCGAGGCGTACAGCTTCGCCATAGCCGCCGCCGCGATGAAATCCTGCCCGGTATCCTTGCGCCACGCCGCCTCGTAGGTCAGCAGGCGGGCCGCCTTGATGCGAGTGGCCATATCGGCCAGCGTAAAGCCCACGCCCTGGAACTCGATGATCGGCTGGCCAAACTGCTCGCGCAACTTGGCATAGGCCAGCGCCGCCTCGTAGGCACCCTGCGCGATGCCCAGCGCCTGCGCCGCAATGCCGATTCGCCCGGCGTTCAAGATCGTCATCGCGATCTTAAAGCCCTGGCCCTCCTCGCCCAGCCGCCGCGACACGGGCAGACGATAATTGTCGTATGCCATCTGGCAGGAGTGCGCGCTGCGAATGCCAAGCTTATTCTCCACCTTCACCACGCTGCAGCCGGGAGCCTTGGTATCGACCAGGAACGCCGTGATGCCGCGATGCCCCTTGCTTGGGTCGGTCATCGCCATCAGGATGATCGTATCGGCGTGGTCGCCGTTGGTGACCCAGTTCTTGACGCCGTTGATCACGTACTCATCGCCATCGCGCACTGCCGTGGTTTTTTGCGAGGCCGCATCGGAGCCAGCGCCCGGCTCGGAGAGCGAGAACGCGCCCAACTTCTTGCCCGAAGCCAGCGGCACCAGAAACTCGCGCTTCTGCTCCTCGGTCGCAAACTTCTCCAAACCGTAGCAGACCAACGAATTGTTCACCGAAGCGATCACGCCCAACGAGGCATCGACGCGGCTCAATTCCTCGATCACAATCGCATACGAGATGTAATCCAGCCCCGCGCCACCATACTGCTCATCGACCGCCACGCCCATCAAGCCCAACTCGCCCATCTTCTTCACCAGATCGGCGGGCCACTCCATCGCCTCATCGCGAGCCGCGACCGTAGGCTTGGCCTCCTTCTCAACAAAATCGCGCACCATCTGGCGCAGCATCTCATGGTCTTCGGTGGGGGCAAAATGCATAAGGATACCTCCTCGTATCGTCACATCATCAAGTCGGCGGCGTCGACAACGCCGTTTATGTTGGGGAGAAGGGGCAACCTCGGCGTGAACGCTCGTCGCTACGTAACAACCTCCGTCGTGTACAACGTTTGCGCGCTCGGATAGGTGTGGCGCTGACGCGCCAAAACGCGCGCCGCTTCAGTCGCGGCCCATCGCCGCAATCCGTTGTCGACCAGCGGCATGATAGCACAGACGGCGCGCCTCGCTACAAGATTCGCTTGCCCAATGCCGAAAGCGCGAACTGCACCGCCAACTCCGCCGTGCGATTACGCTGATCGAGGATCGGGTTCACCTCAACCAGATCCAAGCCCAGCATCCGCTCGCTATCGGCCACCAACTCCAGGGCCAAATGCGTCTCGCGGAACGACAAGCCGCCCAACACCGGCGTGCCCACGCCCGGGGCTTCACGCGGGTCGAGCGCGTCGAGATCCAAGCTCACATAGAAGCCCTCGGTGTGCGCCGAAACCTGCGCGATCGCCTCCTGCATTACGGCGGCCATGCCGCGCCGATCGATGTCGTGCATCGTAAAGACGTGGATGCCGGAAGCGCGCAACGCCTCCTTCTCCAGCGGATCGATGCTGCGCAAGCCGATCAGCGCCACGTCTGTATCGCGCAAGGCTGGGCCTTCGCCCCACAAGTGCGTCAACGCCGGATGCCCGCGCCCCGTCAATGCGGCAACGCTCATCCCGTGGATATTGCCCGAAGGCGTGGTCTCGGCGGTGTTGAAATCGGCGTGGGCATCGATCCAGATCAGGCCGATCCGGCGGCCCTGCGCCATCCCGGCCACCGAGCCGATCGCCAAGCTGTGATCACCGCCCAAAATCAACGGGAACGCGCCACTCTTGCGGATCTCGATCATCTGCTCCGCCAGCAAGCGGTTGATCGTCACGAGCGCATCGAGGTAGCGCAGCGGCTCGCCCTCACTCGGCGCCTCGATCTGTTCGGCCAGCGGCACCGCGATATTGCCCAGATCGCGCACTGCAAAGCCCAACTCACTCAAGTTCTCCTTCAGGCCCGCATAGCGAATCGCGCTCGGCCCCATATCCACGCCGCGTCGGCCCGCGCCAAGGTCAACCGGCACACCAAGAATAGAAATGGTACGCATAGCTACAACTCCTTTGTCGCATCAATACGCCCAAAATCACAAAACCGTTACACATCCACAGATTTCGCAGATTGAACACGCATTTCTCTTGTATCTGACAATGAAGGTGATACAAATTGTTACACCTAACACTTCCCATTGTAGCACGCAACAAGCGCACTAGGTTTCCCCAGCGCGCTTGTACAACTGAAATAGCGGGCCAGCATGTCTAACTAGGCGTGACCTGTCCTTTGCGCACGTTCGATTCAGCCTCAGGCTCCTCGGTGCCAATCTGCCAATACCCGGCCTCCGGAACGAACGGCACTGGAGCGCCAGTTGAGGGCGCGCCAACCACAGGTACCTCAGCAACCTGACTGCCCGATTCAGTGTGATACCGCAGCGTACCCGAATCGATCATCGCATCGAGCAGCATATTGGCATCACGCCGATCGTAGCCAAGTTTCTCGGTTAGCACCCGTACCATCTCGTCACGACCATCGCTCTCGACACCCTCCCAACGATTACCGAGGTAGGTCTGAAGCGCTTGAACAGCATCCTGAAAGCTTGATTCGTGACCACGTGAGTAATCGGCCATGGTGACCTCCTTATCTCTTGGGCTTGCCCAGAGAGTGGCAAGTGGTATGCCGCTAGAAGTCGATTCGCTGTGGTATCATACCCATAATCTATGCTATCCAAACGATTCAGAAGGATCATCTTTTATGTATCGTTCGCTCCTTGCACTCCTCAATACCGAAGTCTCCGGTGTTGCTGCAAAAAACTTGATCGCCCGTATCAGCCAATGGCATCGCATCCAAGCCAGCCCCATGTACCGTGAAGCCGCTGAATGGGTTCATGCAACACTGCAAGGTTGGGGAATCGCAAGCACGCTCGAGCAGTTCCCCGCCCGCGAGGGCGTGTGGGCCTGGGCCGAGCCGATGTTCCAAGAGTGGAACTGCGACGAAGGCACGCTGCACCTGCTCGAACTGGACGGTACGCTGACGCGCCTGGCCGATTACCGCGAGGTGCCGCTGTCGCTGTTGCCCCGCAGCATCGCCACCGATGGCGAGTACGAGGTGGTGGCTGTCGATGGTGGTAATCGGCTCGAAGATTATGCCGGGCTTGATGTTCGCGGCAAACTCGTGCTCACCAAGCGCATGCCCATGTCGGTGCATCCGATCGCCATCGAACGACTCGGTGCGGCGGGCGTGATCTTCGACGGCATGCGCCACGTGCCAGACGTGTATCCGCCCAGCGACCTGCAAGACGATATCCAATACGCCTCGTGGTGGTGGTGGGGTGGCGAGACACGGGCCTTCGGCTTTGCGGTTACGCCGCGTGTTGGCGCGAACCTGCGCAACACCATCCGGCGGCGCGCCGAACGGGGCCAGCCGCCTGTGAAGGTGCGAGCGCGCATCCGTAGCCAACTCTACGACGGCAGCATCGAAACGGTCTCGGCGCAGATCGCAGGCAAGACAGACGAGCAGGTACTAGTGATGGCGCATCTCTGCCACCCTGCGCCCATGGCCAACGACAACGCCAGCGGGGCCGCAGCCGTGATGGAGGCTGCCCGCGCCCTCAACTCGCTGATCGCTAGTGGACGGCTGCCCAAGCCCAAGCGTGGCATTCGCTTCCTGTGGATGCCCGAGATGACCGGCTCCTACGCCTACTTCGCCGCCCACGAGCACGAACTACCGAACTTCGTGGCGGGCCTCAACCTCGACATGGTCGGCGAGGACCAGAACCAGACCGATAGCTCGTGGCTGTTGGTGCGCACCTCCGACGCCATGCCCAGCTTCGCTGCGCCGCTGCTCGAAGCCATCCGCGAGGGTTACTTCGGCGAAGCGCACAGCTTCTCGGGGCAGGGCGTGTTCCCGATGTTCCGTCACGCCGTCGTGCCCTTCTCGAACGGCAGCGACCACTACATTTTGGGCGATCCCTCGGTTGGCATCGCCACGCCTCTGCTGATCCAATGGCCGGATCGCTTCTATCACACCACCGCCGATACGCTGGAGAAAGTCTCGCCGCAATCGCTGCAGCGGGCCGCCGCGTTGGCCGCCACTTACGCCTATTTCATCGCCACCGCTGGCCCCGCCGAGGTGAGTTGGCTGGCCCACGAGATGCAGCACCGCTTCGAGACGCGTGTCTCGCGCACCACACAAAGCGCGATCACGGCTGCGCTCAGCGGCGCAACCCCCGAAGGAGCGCCGTGGGAAGCGCGCCTCAACTTCCGTGTTAAGCATCAGGAAGCCGCGTTGGCCAGCCTTCGCAAGCTCGATCCGAACTTCGACCCGCAACACTGGGTGAACATAGCCCGTCAGTTCGCCGCAAACACTTGGCAGCGCGCGCACACCATCCTCGAAGGGTGGCAGGTGAGCGAACGGGAGGTGCTGCCCGAAAGCGCAGCCCGCTTGATCCCCAAACGGCGCTACCGTGGGCCGATCAGCTTGCGCCCGCATATGCTGCGCCTGCCGCCCGAGGAGCGCGCCGCCGCCGAGGACATGCTGCGCCAGCACAGCGAGTTCAGCGACCTGCCCGCCGATGTGGCGCTGTACTGGGCCGATGGCAAGCGCAACCTGGCCGAGATCCTCGATGCTGTCGAGCTTGAGACGGGTGTACGCGATGCGAACGGGCTGCTGGCCTATATGCAGTTGCTGGCGCGGTTGGAGTTGCTCGAACTGGTGGAGCCGAGCGAGACACATGAGGGTAGGTGACACCAAATCCGACTGTGTACTTGGAAAAACAACGCATCTGCTCAATCATGACCTTTACAAGTGGCATCGACCCTCTACGCGTAGTAGAAGGTCGATGCCACAAAACGTTATGGAACATGTTCTGTTCGGGTAGGACGGAAACTAACCGCTCAAGGCAGGACGAGACGGGGAGATTTTTCACTTCGTGCTGCGCACTCCGTTCAGAATGACTCAATTTGAGAACTGGCCTTCGAATGGGCGCACTAGACCAGTTTCTGAGCCTCTCCTTATCGCACTACTAGCCATCTCGAAATGACAATGAGGACTGTCAAGAACGTATAAAACAATACAATAATCTGTGGATACAAACAAAAGAGGAGCCTGCCGAAGCAGACTCCCCAAAACGCTAAACTGACGACAATTAGAGGTGTTGCTGCGCGCGCTTGAGGTGCGAACTGAACACCTGATCGGCCCGCAAACCGCTGCGTGGGCTGACCACCTTGCGCAACTGCTCCACCGCCATCGGCGACAAGTCCACGTTGCTCGCCACGCGCGTGAGATGCACGGCCTGCGCGGCATACGCCACGTTGTTTTTCGGCTCGATGCGGTCGAAGTCCTCGAAGAACCAGCCACACGAGGTGAACATGCGCTGACGCTCGCGCTGCGCTTCGAGCAGGGCGTGCAAGCGCTGCTGCTCGTGCTCCGAGAGGCGCTGCTTCGTGGCGCTGCCCAACAGATCCTCGATCGGCTGCTCGCCCAGCATCACATGCACGTAGTTATCGCGCAGTTCCCAAGGATCGATGCGGTAGGGCGCAAGCGCCTCAACGTACACCTTATCGATCGCGGATGCGACGTTGTTCAGGGCCGTGCGTAGGTTGGCCTTCCACGGGCTGCCGGTCGGCGTGCAGTCGCAATCGGCGCTCCAGCGGGCGGTGCCGTGATAGCAACTCCACGAGGTGTGCTCGCGAATGCCAATGGTGCGCCGCGGTGGGTACTCGCGCAGCCAACGGGCCGGGTAGGTGGGCATAATGCCCTGCTGCGGCCCAGCGTTCTTCAGCAAGTGCGCCAAGAACATATCGCGGAAGGGCTGGTGATGGCCGTACAGCTCACCATCGGTCGCCACGAGTAGCAGGTGCGGCTCGCCACGCTCCAGTTTGGCGGTGTGGTACTGATGCGGCAGATCGTGCAATGCAAACGCATCAGCATTGGAGGTGAGGCCGGGATCAAAGCTCACGCGCCCGCTGAGACCCTGATGGTAGAAAAAGACGACGATCGAACGACCATTCGGTAGGTTCACGCGGTACGGTTCGGTCGGGTCAAGCTCATCGGTATCGGCCTGCCAAGGGGCCAGCAGCGTAAACTCGATGCCCTGTTCCGCCATAATAGATAGAGTTTCGAGATCGACTGCGGTTTCGGGGAGCCACATACCTTGGGGTTGACGCCCAAAGCGTTTTGCGAAATCGGCGATACCCCACGCCACCTGCGTGCGCTTATCGACGCTGCTGGCGAGCGGCATAATCACGTGATTGTAGGCTTGCGCGATCGCGTTGCCAACGCCAAACTGTTCCAGATTAGCGCGATCTTGCGCGACAATTTGCTGATAGGTCGTGGGATCGTATTGAGCCATCCAGCTAAAGAGCGTGGGACCTACGTTGAAGCTGATTCGCTCGAAGTTGCCAAGGCTCGCATTGGCACGGTAGCATTCGGCGTGAATGCGCTCGTTCCAATTGCGATATGGAGCCGCACCAACTTCCGTTGGCACGGTGCCTGTGAGAGGATCTTCGCGCGGGGGTTGGTAGAAGTGGCCGTGTATACAAAGCGCGCGTGTCGTCATATTTTGCCTCATCATCGAGTCTCGGCAAACAAGGCCGAAGCGGATCCACAAGCACAGCCAAAATGTAAAACAAGATTGTTCATGGGATGTGGATAGGTTATGAACGATATTTTAATTTCTCGCAATGTTATTGATTCACCTCGTCGTACGCACGTTTCAACGATCTCTATTATAAACGAACGTCGGAATGCGGCAAAATCGCGCATCACCATGCTATAATGGTACAAGATGTGTCAATAGTTAATATGATACATCGTCATAGTGTTGTTATTCCATCTTTCTCCATAAGGTTAATACTGCATACAAAAGCAGTATAACAGCTCAGCATCACCATATAGTGCATTCCACTTTGAAGCATCGCAGGGCTGATTCTCTATGAAGTTACTTGTTCTGGGCAGTGATGGCCGTGCACACACCACAATTTGGAAGCTTTTTAATAGCACATCTGTTACTGAATTGATCTGTGCGCCCGGTAATGCCGGGACTGGCCAACTTGCGCCTAGCGCGGAGCTAGACCCCGACAATATAGCGTCTCTAGCGCATTGGGCTTTCGATGAGGGCATCGATATGATCGTGCCCACCGATAGCCGTGCCCTGCAGTTGGGCTTGGTCGATGAGGTCATCTCGCTACATATCGGCGTGTGTGGGCCTTCGCAGCGGGCGGCGTTGCTCTCGGCGAGCCGTTGCCGCGCCAAGGAGTTTATGCTGCGCCACAATCTGCCCACCGCGCCAGGCCGTGCGTTCACCGATCGGGCGACCGCCGAGAAGTTTTTGGCCACCCAACCGCTGCCTGTGATGATTAAGGCCGATCATCCTTCGGGCGGCGAGGTGGTGTACGAGGACCGCTACGCCGCGTTGGAGGGACTGCGCGAGCTGTTCGCGGCCCGTCCGCTCGATGCCGATGGCAGCGGCGGTGTGGTGATCGAGAGCTATTTGAGCGGGCCGCGCGTGGTGCTCTCGGCCTTCACCGATGGCACGACGGTGGTGCCGCTGCTGCCCGTGCGGTTGTACGATCGCTTGGAGGAGGGCGATCGCGGGCCGTTCGCGCGGGGGATGGGCGCGCACACCGGCACATCGCAGTTTGCGCAGCGTTTGGGCGCGTACCTGCACGAGAAGTTGCTGTTGCCGATTGTTGCGGCGATGAAGCAGGACGATATTGTGTACTGGGGCATTCTGGGCATCGATTGTGTGATCACGAAGAATGGCCCGCGCCTGACAGCGCTGCGCTGCACGATGCATGAGGGCGAGGCGCAGGTGGTGTTACCGCGCTTGGAGGGCGATCTGTTCCCTTGGCTTCAGGCTGCGCATACACGCCGCCTCCACGAGCTGCCCCCACCCACGTGGTCGCCGGTGGCGACGGTGGGCATTGGGTTGGTGGCCCGTGGGTATCCGCACCATTATCCGCAGGGCGGGCCGATCACTGGCTTCGAGGCGCTGGATGAGGGGGTGTTAGCGTTCCACAGTGCGACCGAGAGCCTCAATGGATTGCGCTATACGCCGCGCGCCTTGAGTGGGCCGTTGTCGCTGAATGTGCCTGGGTTCAGCACATCGTTCGATCAGGCGTTGCCGCGCACGAGTGGCGGTTTGGTGCTGACGGTGGTGGCGCAGGGTGCGACGCTGGCGGGCGCACGGGCGCGGGCGCTGGTGAACGCCGAGCGGATTATGTTCGAGGGGCGCATGTTCCGGGGCGATATCGGCGAGAAGGAGTTTCAGTAGGCGGTCGGCAGACGGCCACCCTGCCCGAGGGGAGCGAATCGCGCGATAGAGCCTCATTCTGGCATGACACCTGGCGCTGCGGCTGAGGCGAGGGTGGCGATACTTGCGCCAGCAGAATCACAACACGCTGTTGTTGAGGCGAGTTCGCCTGCGGTAGCGCATCCGAAGATCGTTGAAGCGCCTGTACTGGGATGGTACAGGCGCTTCGTGTTGGTGTGGCGTTTAGCGGAGGCCGCGCAAGGCGGCGAACTCGTTGCCCAGCAGGCCGAGCAGAACGCCATCGGGGCCGTGATCCTCGAAGCGCGCCCGCTCGAACCATTGGGTGACGTAGGGCATGCCGTTGCTCGAGATTTCGATCTGCGGTTCGGAGAGCGGTTGGCCGAAGAGGGCCAGGCTTTCGGCTTCGCTCTTGCCTGCGCGCCCGTCAAACTCAAGGCCGTGCGAGCGCCAGTAGCTGAGGAATGGCTCACAGAGGCTGTGGCCGGTGGCCTCGAAGTATTGGCAGCCGCTTTGTGGCTGGCCTTTGGGGAAGGTGAACCAGTCGCGCCCGTTCATTTCGAGCATGTTGATGCCGACGCGGCTGAGCAGGATGTTGTAGGGCGGCGCGTTCTCGGGGTGCTGTTCGAGGCGGTGGCGCTCGAAGTATTGCACGACGTATTCGTTGCCATCCTCGCCCCGCTCGACGAACGCTTCGCTGATCGGGTAGCCGAAGATCGGCAGGCCGCCGTTGGCTTGCCAGTAGCTGAGGAATGCGCCGCGCAGGGTGTGGCCCGTTTCTGGAAAGTAGCGCGCACCGTCGGTCGGCGGCGGGACGGGCTGGAAGTACTGGTTGGCGGCGCCACCACCGACAATGGCGTTGCCGATATGGAAATCGACCGTGACGACGCTCAGGGCAGTGCCGCTGACCCACACTTCCTGGGGCGCTGCGCTGATGCCCTGCCCGCTGATGCTGACGATGTAGAGGCCCGCTGGCAACGAGCCGAAGCTGTAGAAGCCGCTGGCATCGGTTTGGGTCTGCTGCCCGGTGTTGAGTGCGACGGTGACGCCTGCGCCCGCGCCGATCACACGGCCCTGGATGCGCGAACTGCTGAGGACGTTGGGATCAGCGGCCATCTGCACGGCGCGCAGTAGGTTGAGCCGTCCGTAGCCGCTCTGGTCGTCTTTGCCGGGCGTGAGGATGTCGTCGGTGCTAGCCAGCAGGATGTCGGCGATCTGATCGGCGCTCAGGTCGGGCCGCAGGGTGAGGATGAGCGCCGCTGCGCCTGCGACGTAGGGGCAGGCCGCCGAGGTGCCATTGGATGGGCCGTAGGTGTCACCTTGACTGGGAGTCCAGATGGTGCTCCAGACGCCGACGCCCGGTGCGGCGATGTCGACGAAGTCGCCCGTGGTGGAGAAGCCGGTGACTTGGTCGCTAGGCGTAGTGGCCGAGACGGCGAGCACGCCAGGGTAGGCGGCGGGGTAGTTCGGGCGGTTGCCGTCGGCTTGGCCGTTGCCGGATGCGGCAATCAGCAGGGCGTTGCGCTCGCGGGCGTAAGTGACGGCATCGCGCAGCACTTGGGAGTCCTCGGGGCCACCAAGGCTCATGCTGATGATGCGCGCGCCCTGATCAACGGCCCAGCGGATGCCCGCAGCGATATTGGCATCTGCGCCCTGGCCCCGCCGATTCAGCACTTTGACGGGGAGGATCTTGCAGTTCCAGCAGACACCCGCAATGCCTTCGCCGTTGTTGGCGTGGGCGGCGGCGACGCCTGCCGTGTAGGTGCCGTGGCCCTCGTCATCGCTGGCGTCGGAGTCGCGGTTGGCGAAGTCGTAGCCAGGCAGGACTTTGCCCTTGAGGTCGGGGTGCGAACTGGAGACGCCCGTGTCGAGCAGGGCGATCACGATCTCGCCGCCGGTGGTGATGTCCCACGCTTCAAAGGCTTGGATCTGACGCAAGGCCCACTGCTGGCTGGCGATTGGGTCGTTGGTGGTGCGCATCAGGGTGCGGATGTAGTTCGGCTCGGCGTACTCCACGGCGGGATGCGCGGCGAGTTGTTGGGCGAGCGCGTGGATGTTGCGGTCGTGCCGCACGGTGATCTGGTAGGTTTGGCTGGCATCGCCAAGCGAGGTTGCGGTTTCGGCGCCAATGCTGCGCAGGCTTGCGTTCAAGCTAGCAACCTGTGCCCCAAACGCTTGGCCGTGTTGGTTGAGCGAGATGCTTGGCTTGAACTTGACGATCAGTTCGCCGGGCACGGCATTGGCGGGGGTGAGCGATGCGGCATCGAGTTGCGCGGGAAGGAATGTGAGCAGGAGGGCAAAACTCAGCACGTAGAATAAACGCTTCATCAAACTCCTCGCTATGGCAAACATCTATTGGGCCATTCGAGCACAGAAGGATCATGGTATCATGATGTGTTCTGTGCATTTGTTCGAATCAGTATGGGGTGTACTGATTGAGAAGGGTGGGAAACCTACATTGTTGTTTGTAGAGATGCACACCACGTATGGGCGATAGAGAGGATATGCGCTGCTATTCGTCCATAACTACATTCTACCTGTTAGCTCTTGACGGTGCAAGAAGGTCGATTGACGACATAGTAGCAAACTGGTATAGTCACGATCGGCGACGCTAGCAGGTTCTTCAGCGCCACAAATCAGGTGAGTGTATGATCGTTCAACGTATCTCTTCAGCACCACACCTCATGTTGCCAAAGATGGCGCGCGCTCCGCAGCATAACGATGCTAGTAAAACGCACATTCGAGCAGTGGGTGGGGTGGTTTACCGCTGGCATATGGGTCGGCTGGAGTTGTTGCTGATCCGCAAGCGGCATGGGTACTGGACACTTCCGAAGGGGAAACTGAAGAAGCACGAGAGCGATAGCGATGGGTTGATTCGCGAATTGCGCGAGGAGACTGGTATCGGTGGCGATATCGAGCAGTGTGTCCAACAGGTGCGCTATTGCATCGAGAAGAAGGGCAAACTGCGCGATAAAACGGTCACGTACTATTTGGTCTGCGCGGAACAGGGCGAGTTGTGCCCTGGCGTGCACGAGGGCATCGAGTTGCTGCGTTGGTTCCCGATCCAGGCCGCGCTGCGGCGGCTGCGGCGCGCTCGGCTGCGCTGGATCGTCCGTTCGGCACGTTCGATGTTGATGGACGCTTGAACACACTCCTAGCCAAACTTGTTTGTTCACTAGATTGTTATCTTCTGGCTAGGCAAATCCGTACGGAGGAACTATTGCCCAACGAAGAGCGAGCAAGCCATAATACCTCCAACACAACGTGTGACACAAGGAGGGATTATGCGTCTTTGTTATTATGGTTTGCTTGTTCTCGTCTTTGTGGTTAGCAGTTGTTTCTCTCCCTCGGCCCAAGCAACCCACTTGAGTGCAGTGAGCGCTCCTGTGCTCAAATGGCAATACGCTGGCTGCAACCAGCCACCCCATTATTGCGATGTCGGTTGGTACGCCTCCCCCGCTGTTGCTGATCTCGATAAGGATGGAAAGCCCGAGGTGCTGTGGGCCAATCACGATCTGTTCGCCATCAACGGCGAGGATGGCACGGTGCAGTGGTCCGCAGATGGCAGCGCACGGTCGTGGCCGGGCATTGTGGTGGCCGATCTGACGGGCGACGGCACGCTTGAGGTGGTAGTTGGCCGTGGAAGCAATCAGGTCACGGTCTACTCCAACACTGGCGCGGTGCTGTGGACCCGCAACCCGTTCAGCGGTGGCGAGGTGCGCACGCTGGCAGTCGATGACCTTGATGGCGATGGCTCGTTGGAGGTGATCGTGGGGCGCGCCTCCAGTGGCGGCACCAACCAGATCAACGTGTACCAGGCCAATGGCACGCAGCGCCCCGGCTGGCCCGCCCGCCGCAACGGCGAGCCAGGCTACGGCGCGGGAATGTACAACCAGAATCTGGCGATCGCCGATCTCAACAAGGATGGCCAGAAGGAGCTCTTCGCGCCCACCGATGTGCACTACATCACCGCGCTCGCGCCGAACGGCAACCAGTTACCCGCACACTCGATGTACGGCCCCAACAAGGTCTGGAGCGAGGTCGGCGTGCATGTGCTGCACGAGATCGACCTGCAGGGCTACGCCGATTGTGGCGGGAGCAACCTGGCCCGCGCGCTCCGCCCGAACTTTGCCAATGCCGCCCCCTCGATCGCCGATATGGATGGCGACGGCACGCTGGAACTAGTGGTGCTAGGCGATGTCTACGATTGTGGCGTCGGCGACCCCGAGGGCGATCTCTACTACCTGCCCTGGATCTTCAAGCTCGACCGCACCCGTTGGAGCGGCAGCGGCTTCGACTGGACAGTGCTGCCCGCGCCAGCGCCCAACAGCGGTCCGCTCACGCAGGGCAACTACAGCTTGATCGAGGATGCGGTGATGAACGCGGTGCTGGCCGATCTGGATGGCGACGGTCGGCGCGAGATCATCTATCCCTCCTACGATGGGCGCGTTCACGCATACTGGCTCGATAAGACGCAGCACGGCAACTGGCCGTTCGATGTGCCGGGCAGCGGCATCCGCTTCGCCTCCGAGCCGATCGTGGTCGATATCGACAACGATGGTAAGGCCGAGGTGATCTTCACTTCGTGGCCCGAGAAGGGCAAGGGCTTGGTTGGGCAGTTGCACATTCTCGATTATCTGGGCAACCAACTGCACGCGGTGAATCTGCCCGCGCCGGGCTACAACGGCAACTGGAACGGCGGCTTGGGCGCGCCCACCATAGCCAACATCGACGCCGACCCGGATCTCGAGATCGTGGTGGGCACCAGCCGGAGCGGCTTGGTGGCGTATGATCTGCCCGGCAGTGCGAATGCGCGGATTCTGTGGGGCACAGGGCGTGGCAACCAGCAGCGCACGGGTCTCGCGCCCACCGTAGCCACACCAGCCGCGTTGACCTTGAGCACAACGCATCCCGCCAAGGCCATCCAAGCGGGCGGGAGCGCCAGTTACACGCTGCAGGTGGGTGGCACGGGCACCGGGACGGTGACGCTCAGCGCCAGCGCCGTGAGCGGCCCCGCACCGCTGCCGACCGTGCAACTCACGCCCACCAGCCTCACCTCGCTGCCCGGGCAGGTCACGCTGACGCTGACCGATAAACACGCGGCTGGCCCGCTGATACCGGGCGTGGCATATCAAATCACCGTCACGGCGACGCGAGGGGGCAACAGCCAAAAGCTCACCTTGAACCTGCTGGTTGGCGGCACAAGAGCCTACACGCCGATCATCAGCAAGTGACACTCCCCCGCGAAAGGCGATAAGGATGGGTTGCGCGTAACAATCCATCCTCATCACAGAACACACTCTTTGCTGGATTTGGAAGAGCACGCAACACAAAGGCGGTTGGCCCGACGATGCGCAGCCAACCGCCTGTTTCGCACTGGAACGGCCTCAATTAGAGATCGGGAAGCGGCTCCTCGGGCTGCTCCAGCGGCAGCGCCACATAGAACGTACTGCCCTGCTCCAACTGGCTCTCGACCCAGATCGCGCCGCCGTGACGCGTCACAAACTCGTGGCTGAGGTACAAGCCCAGGCCAAGCCCCTCGCCCTGCCGCTCTTGGCCCCGCGCGTAGCGCTTGAACAAACGCGATGCCTGCTCCGCCGAGATGCCCGAGCCCTGATCTTGCACCCAAATCAGCGCCATCAGTTCATCTTCGTACTGTTTCTCCTGCCAGCCCGGCATATTCTCTGCGAACAGCGGATGGTGCTTGGCGATGCGACTCGCCCATTCCAGCGTGAGGCCCACCGAGATCGTGGTCGAGGGCGGGCTGTAGCGAATGGCGTTGTTGATCAGGTTGGTCAGCACCTGGCGAATACGCAGCGGATCACACACCACCATCAACTCTTGGCGGTTCGATTCGAGGCCCAAATCGCGATCCCCGCTCGAAGGGCGCTGCTGCTCGATCACCTGCTCGGTGAGCATCACCAAGTTCACGCGTTGGAAACTGAGGTGGAACTGGCCCGCGTCCAGACGCGACACGTCGAGCAAGTTATCGACCATCCGCAGCATATGCGTGACCTGTTGGGCGAGAATGTGCAGGCCGCGCAGTTCGGGCGAATCTTCCTCGCAGCGCCGCTGTTCGCGCCGCACCAGCAGATCGGCGTAGCCGCGCACCGCCGCCAACGGGCTACGCAGTTCGTGAGCCGCCACGGCCAAGAAATCGTCCTTGGCTCGTTCGAGTTTCTGGCTGGTCGTGATATCGCGGAACACCACCACGGCGCCCTCGATCATATCCTGATCGTCGTAGACGGGCGCGCCACTGAAGCTCATCACGCTATCCTGGCCGCTCGCGCCGCGCAACAACACGCGGTAATCGTGAAACACCTCGCCTGCGAGCGCCCGCGCCGTGGGCAAGCGATCCATCGGCAGCGCTTCGCCTTCGAGGTCGCGAATGGCGTAGAAATCCGACATTTCGCTGAGCGGCTGCTGATAGGGGATGTGTTCAAGCGAAAGCAAGGCCCGCGCCATTTCGTTCGCCAAGAGCAGGCTGCCCTGACCATCGTAGAGCATCACGCCCTCGGCGATGCTGTCGATCACGGCGCGCAACTTGCGGCGCTCGATCTGGCTGTCCTGATACAGGATAACGTTGGCGATCGCGAAGCCGATCGAGTTGCCCATCGTCATCAGCGAGGGGATATCGACGCGCTCGTACAGCGTCGCATCGCCGTAGATGCTGATCACACCCACAACGGTGCCACCAGCGAGCAACGGCAGGTGCACACAACTGCTCAGCCCTGCCTCCAGCAGCACCTCCTCGCCATGTTCGGCGATCAACGGGCGACGGATGGGCTGGCCGTAGCGCACCGCCTCCTCGCTCGAAGCGTCGCTCACTGGAATATTGTTCTGTTGCTGCACGAATTCACGGGGCAAATCGCGATACGCGCCGATCGTCAGCGTGGAACGGGCCGGATCAAGCAGCAGCAGCGCGCCCGACGTGCTGTTGACCACGTTCAGCGTGACATCGAGCACATTGCTCATCAATTCATCGAGATCGGCTGCCGTACTCACCACAGTGCTGATCGCGCCGAGCGCCTCTAGGCGGCGCTGCTGAGCCTGCATTTGAGCGTGCAGTTGGGCGTTCTTGATCGCGCCAGCCACCAAGTTAGCGAATGTCTGAAGCACTTGCAAGTCAGGGTGGCGTAACGAGGGCGGTAGGCCGAGGTTGAGCAGTTCTAGCACGCCGATAATCTGGTTGCCTGTGCGCAAGGGCAACAGCACAGCCGTCAACTCGCGTGGGAGCAGTTCGAGGAATTGGCGCAGATCGGCGTGCGCGCTCTGGTTGGTGCGGCCCGTCATCTCGCGGTAGCGGCCACGGCCCTCCACCAGAATCGGCTCGCCACGCTGTAGAACCACACCCGCCAGACCGATGCCCGGGCGCAACCGCAGGCGCATCAGCAGTTCGCGGTTGGCATCGAAATCGAGCCCATACATCGAGACGACACGCAGTGCGTTCTGCTGCCGATCATACAGCCAAAGTAAGCCAGCCTGAACCGCAGGCACGACTTCAACGACATGTTGAGTCAAACCTATAAACAGTTCCTCGGGATCAAGCACCGACGTCAAATAAGACGAAACGCTTAGCAGATTCGTCAGCACTTCACCACGTCGCTCGGCTTCATTCGCCCGCAGACGTTGCGGGTTCGTGCCATTTTTCGTTGTTGGCTCAACACTCATATTTGGTCCGAGGGTTTTGGGCAGGGCTATTACAAGCGATTATAGCATGGGGCGCAAACAAACGAAAGCTCTCTATTTCCTATCGTAATCATCGAAACATCATTCAAGTATCGTTCAGCCGTTTTAGTGCTTATTCGGCATAAGAAAGCGCTTTCCCGCTTACTTTACCCACAACTCAGCGCTTATCGGCATATTTCACTTGTAAATATATTCTAAGACCACATCAGTGCGATTCTTCCATTTTATCATAAAGCATCGCAGCCCCTCGCGAACCAATAGTTTACAACAAAAAAGCATATAGGCCGAACAACCTATACGCAAACGTCACCAACCTGCTTATACGACAATCGAACGAAGCTCTCACATAGCACAATCCCCGAAATAAGTGGTGTCGATGCGTTATTACGCATAGCGCATCGACACCACAACAAACATCAAGTCTTTCAGAATGAGGCAGCGCGACGAATCTCACACCCAGTAACACGCTCGCTTCTCTTAGGATTTTCTAAGGAATGTAGAGCAGCGTCGATACCACATCGGCGCCAACATCCACGCTGCCGATCGGCTGCAAGGCCCCCTGCTCGAAGCGCGAGAGCGAGACCGCCGACAACTCGGCCCGCTCATCGATCCCCAACAGCACTAGCAGGGTCTGCCCATCCCAGTTGGCATCCATATAGCGCTGCGGGTATTCGGATTCCATCATCTCAAGCCGCTGCTTCGCCGAGCCATCGGCCCCTTGCACCGTCAGCGTCGCATCCATCACCCCGTAACCCTCGGCAGTGGCGGTCAACAGCATCGTCCCATCGGGCGACCAACGCATCGTACGCACCAAGCCATTCTGTTCAGGCTCCAACACCGTTGCCTCGCCACTGGCCGTATCGATCACCGTGATGGCGAAGGTGGGCTGCCCACCGATCGGTACCGTGCCCGTGCTCACCGCCAAACGCGCTCCATCGGGCGAGATCGCGGCTTGAATGTACCCATCGCTGTGCAACTCACGCAATTCGCTCGTGTTGGGATTCATCAGCGCCAACTGCGAAGGCGGCGCATCGCTGCCCCACAACACCCGATCAACCAAAATGCCCGCCGCACTCCAAGCCACCGGGCGCATCGGCCATCCCGAGCGATCTTCAGCTTGTGTTGAGCCATACGCCAACGAGCGCGTTTCGCCTGTCTCAAGATTCAGCACAAACATCTGCCATTCCTGCTCGTGAAGCAGCGAAACGGCGAGCGCCTTGCCCTGTGGTTCGAACGCAAAGCCCAACGGCGAGCCGCGCGGCAGATCGATCGTGCTGCCATTCATATCCAACACGGTGAGGCCATCAGCATCGTTGAGGTAGGCGAGGAAACGGCCATCCGCCGAGGCCTGAGCCATATAACGCAACGCCGGAAAACCAAGGTCCTCAAGCGCAATTATGCGGCCAGTATCGCCCACCGAGGCGACCCGATCCATCGCTAGAATCCACGGCAACCGTGGGCTGAGCAGGCGGATCGGCTCCGGCTCAGCACTCCCCGAACCGATCGGCTCAGCGGTCGGCTCCATTGCAACAGTCGGCTCCGGCGCGGCAGTCGGCTCTGGCGCGGCAGTCGGCATCGGTTCAGCGGTCGGCTCCGGCGCAACCGTCGGCTCCGGTACAACCGTTGGTTCTGGCTGCGCTGTGGCAGCCGGTTCCGGCGCGAGCGTCGGCGTTGAGCCTGCCCCAGGAACAGTAGTACAGCTTGCCAACATCATTGTTGTCAATATCAACATCCCTAGCAACAACTGAACTCGCATGGTCAGCCCCTCCTTAAGTTCCTTGAGATACGTCTGGAAGGTACAGCCTTACTCCGCATCTAAAAGCTCTACGACACGTCATTTCACATGCTTCTGTGCAACCGTTTCCTCACCACATCTCAAAGAACACATTCCTTCACCCTGAACACTAAGACGAAAAGGGAACAACGAACGTTCCGTTGTCAAACGCACATACATTCTGCGCTACAATAGCCGGTAGTACCTGACTTGAAGGAGTTCCCATGCGAATAGGTGCAGTTTTCCCGCAAACCGAAATTGGCAACGACACCGCTGCCATCCGCGCCTACACCCACGCAGTTGAGGCGCTTGGTTTCCACCACATACAGATCTACGATCACGTCATTGGAGCCAATACCGCTAGCCGTCCGAATTGGCGCGGCCCCTACACAATCGACACCGCCTTTCACGAAGTATTCGTCCTCTACGGCTTCATCGCTGCGATCACGCAGCGAATCGAGCTCGGCATGAGCGTCGTGATTTTGCCGCAACGCCAAACCGTGCTCGTCGCCAAACAGGCCGCCGAACTCGATCTGCTCAGCGGCGGACGGCTGCGGCTCGGCGTAGGCGTCGGCTGGAACGAGGTCGAGTACGAAGCGCTCGGTGAGAACTTCCACAACCGTGGCGCGCGCTGCGACGAGCAGATCGAACTGATGCGCCAACTGTGGTGCAACCGCGCCGTCACCTTCCACGGTCGCTGGCACACCGTCACCGACGCGGGCATCAAACCGAGGCCCATCCAACAGCCCATTCCGATCTGGATCGGCGGCAGTTCCCAAGCCGCGCTCCGGCGTGTGGGCCGTCTGGGCGACGGCTGGTTCCCACAGCGCCCCGCCGATGAAGAAGCCCAAGCAATGGTCGCCACCATCCATCAACACGCCATCGAAGCGGGCCGCTCACCCAAAGAGATCGGCATCGAACCGATTCTCAACACCCAACGGCTCCCACAACACGAATGGCGGGCCTTCGCCCAACAATGGGAGCAACTCGGAGCCACGCATCTCAGCATCAACACCATGGGCTCCAACCTCTCGATCTCCGAACACATCACACTCCTGCAACGAGTCGCACACGTTTTTGGCATCAACTAGCCAAACAGCGTTCGGTTGGCACACGCCGCCGAACGCATCGTAAACAACAGCGAACAAGAGGAGGAAGTATGACTCAGCACTTCTGCGATCTCAGCCATACCATCGAGCACGGCATGATCACCTACAAAGGGTTGCCCGCCCCGCTCGTCTGCGATTATCTGAGCCGCGAGGAATCGCGCAAAATCTACGCGGAAGGCACCGAGTTCCAGATCGCGAAGATCGAGATGGTCGCCAACACCGGCACCTACCTCGACAGCCCATTCCATCGCTACGCCGACGGCCACGATCTCGCCCAACTCACCCTCGACCAACTCGCCAACCTCGAAACCATCGTCATCCGCACCGAGCGCGGTCGGCGCGCCATCACCCCAGAAAGCCTTGGCGACCACGATCTCAGCGGCAAAGCCGTACTGTTCGACACAGGTTGGTACACCCACTGGCGCACCGAGCAATACTTCGAGGGCCACCCATTTCTCACCGAGCAGACCGCCATCGCACTCAAGCAAGCCGGTGTCGTCCTTGTCGGCATCGACTCGTACAATATCGACGACGTGAGCGGCAACACCCGACCCGTTCACAGCACGCTGCTCGGCGCCAACATCCCGATCGTCGAACACCTCTGCCATCTGGAGCAACTCCCCGATCGGGGCAGCCGATTCTTTGCGGTTCCGCCCAAATTCCACGGCGTCGGCACCTTCCCGATCCGCGCCTTCGCATTGGTCGATTAGCCTATCAACGGGCAGCCGCTACCGCAGGCAACCATCTTCCAGCCACAGCCTGTAGGTTTGGTTGAAAGGAATGCAACCGCATTGGCAGCGCCCGTGGTTTTGCCCCGACGATACTGGCACGCTCGACAACAACAACACGTTTCAAAACACAAAACGGGCAGGACATCCATCCTGCCCGTTGCTCATCGCAATTATCAGCGGTCAGAAGGTCGCATTCACCTGCAACGCCTCCTTCAAGCGGCGTTTATACTCCTCTCGCGGGATCTCGATCGTGCCGAATTGCAGCATATGACCGCCAACCACAAACTGCGTATCGAGCAGCACAAAGCCGCCGCGCCGCAAACGATCGACCAAATGCACCAGCGCCACCTTGCTCGCATCGCGCTCGCGGCTGAACATACTCTCGCCCGCAAACAGCCCGCGCACCGCCACGCCGTACAAGCCGCCCACCAACACGCCGTCGCGCCACGTCTCAACACTATGGGCGAAACCGAGTTCGTGCAGCGCCACATACGATTCGATCAGATCAGCCGAGATCCACGTCGTCTCGCGTTTAGGGCCGGGCGCGGCGCACTCCTCCATCACCCGACGGAAACACGTATCCACACGGATCTCGAAACCACCATTGCGCACCGTGCGCCCCAAACGTCGTGGCACCACAAAGCCATCGATCGGAATGATCGCCCGAGGATCGGGATCGTACCAATAGATCGTGCCATCCTCATCGGCCATGGGGAACACGCCCTGGCAATACGCACTTAACAACAACTGTGGTTCAATTTTCATAGCAACAACATCGCTTATCTATCACATCTTTCAAAAGGAGTATAGCATACTGCCCACAACGTGGTACAATAGCCCAACCAAAGCATCAGCACCTCACATAAGCCACGCAACCCACTTCCCAACGTTGCTCTCAGGGAATAGAATGTCCAACCTATACCGAAAAACTCGGTTCTTCTCAGTTGTACTCATCGCACTGCTGATTGGATGCGTTCGCCCTCAGGAGACTGCCGACATGCACCAAGCCCTCTTTCGCGCCGCCGAACAAGGCGATACCGCCGCAATTCAGCGCCTGCTCGCCGATGGCGCGCCGATCAACGCCCAAGACGAACGGGGCCGCACTGCCGTCCTGATCGCCACGCACGCCCGCCAAACCGATGCCGTCCGCACCCTGATCGAGGCCGGAGCCGACATCAACATCCGCGATCAGCGTAGCGACAACGTACTGCTCTACGCCGGAGCCGAGGGACTGCTCGACATCCTGCGCCTCGCCATCGCCGCCGGGGCCGATACGCGCATCACCAACCGCTTCGGCGGCACCGCCCTCATCCCGGCAGCCGAGCGCGGCCACGTCGAAGTCGTGCGCGAACTCCTCACCACCAGCGATGTCGATGTGAACCACATCAACAACCTCGGTTGGACAGCCCTACTAGAAGCCGTTATCCTCAGCGATGGCGGGCCGCGCCACCAACAGATCGTGCAACTGCTCCTAGAGCACAGAGCCGACCCAACCATCGCCGACAAAGATGACGTAACGCCACTCGAACACGCACGGCAGCGTGGCTATACCGCCATCGAAACGCTGCTTACCGCATATCAACCCTAAGGAGCATCACAGGAAAGAGGCAACCAATGCACTACAAACTTCTCGGAAGAACCGGCGTCAGCGTCTCAGCGCTCTGTTTCGGTGTCATGTCCTTTGGTGGCGACGCCGACGAAGCCACCTCGGCGGCCATGTTTGAGCGCTGTCGCGAAGCGGGCATCAACTTCTTCGACTGCGCCAACATCTACGCCGAAGGACGCTCCGAACGCATTCTCGGCAAACTGATCGCCAACTGCCGCGAAGAGGTGATCATCACCAGCAAAGTGTTCGGCACAACCGGACCCGATATCAACGCCCGTGGCCTCTCGCGCCGCCACATCCGCGCCGCCATCGAGGCCAGCCTGCGGCGGCTGAACACCGATTACATCGACATCTACTTCCTGCACCAGTTCGACCCGAACACACCGCTCGAAGAGACCCTGCGCGCCCTCGACGACCTCGTGCGCGAAGGCAAAATCCTCTACCCGGCGGCCAGCAACTTCGCAGCTTGGCAGGTGGCCAAAGCACTCGGCATCTCGGAGCGCAACGGCTGGGCGCGCTTCGAGTGCATCCAACCGATGTACAACCTCGTCAAGCGCCAGGCCGAAGTAGAGATCCTGCCCATGGCGCAATCCGAAAAACTGGGTGTCATCACCTACAGCCCGCTCGGCGGCGGACTGCTCAGCGGCAAATATGGCCCTGGCCGCCGACCCGACAGCGGGCGACTGGTTGACAACAAACTGTACCAATCGCGTTACCGTGATGCCACTAACTTCGAGGTGGCCGAGCGCTTCACCTCCTTTGCGCAGGAGCACGGCGTTCACCCCGCCAGCTTGGCGGTGGCCTGGGTCGCCAGCCATCCCGCAGTCACCGCCCCAATCATCGGCGCGCGCAACCTCGCCCAACTCGAAGACTCGCTCAAAGCGCTCGACATTGTCATGACGCCAGAGCTACGCGCCGAGATCTCGGCACTCTCACCAACACCACCGCCCGCCCACGATCGCAGTGAATAGGACTCGATCACACGAAAGTGCATTGTTTGGCCGCATCAAGCACTCCTTGCGGCCAAACAACCCCATCCTACGAAATAATATCGTTATTTGCTCTATTTTACACCATTTTATATGATATATGATATAAAGAATAGATAGCAACTAAAATGTCACCAAATTGCTCATATCCCCAAAAATAGGGAATGATATCATATATCCACTTATCGTCCATATATTGTCTAATAAAAAACCCTAGACAACCACGTCACAGAACAAGATACTCAACCATCACCAGAATATCTCACTTTTTACTCTATTAGGTGTTATAATAGAGTTGGTTTCAACAATCACGAGTCTCCTCTACACACCCACGCTGTTGTACGATCCCCGCCCGATCACAGAGCATATATTTTCAGTGTCTAAATAGTACACACAATCTTTCTCAACACGATCATCATTTCGCCATCCTACTAGTCCATTTACAGCCAAGTAATAGCTAATAACATACTTTATCAACCTTCTCTAAATAAAGTGTGTTATTACCGTCTTTTTATCGTGTTCGGGTTCACTATTACACATAAGGCAGAATGACATGAGTAAATCGTACAACATTACCGAGAAACTCCACGAAGGTAGCGAAACGATTGTGTACCGTGGGGTCAGAAATATCGACAATCTGCCAGTCGTTGTAAAAGCGCCAAAAAACAATGTACCCCACCCACGAGAAATTGCGAAACTCACGCATCAATTTGAGATCATCAAAGACATCAAGATCCCTGGCATTATCACGGCCTACGAGATGGAGCGCAATCAGGATAGCGCTCGGCTTATTATGGAGGATTTCAACGGGAGATCGCTCCAGCAAATATTATCGGAACGCACATTCACCGTCGAAGAGGTCTTGCAGATCGGCATTCGTCTTGCGGAAACATTGAGCATTCTGCACAAACAAAACATTATTCATAAAGATATTAAGCCACACAATATTATTGTCAACCTCTCTACTGGTGAAGTCAAAATCACCGATTTCGGCATCGCCACGCGCATCAACCACGAGCTCAAAACGAATGCGCCGCCCAGCATGCTCGAAGGCACCTTAGCCTACATTTCGCCCGAGCAGACGGGGCGCATGAATCGCTCGATCGATCATCGCAGCGATCTCTACTCGCTCGGCGTCACCCTCTACGAAATGATCACCGGCGTTCTGCCGTTCCAATCGAACGATCCGCTCGAACTGGTCCACAGCCACATCGCTCGGCGACCGGTGCCACCTAGTGATGTCTACCCCTCGATCCCCACGGTGGTATCAGACATCATTATGAAGCTCCTCGCAAAGAATGCCGAAGATCGCTATCAACAGGCCGATGGCCTCAAGGCAGATCTACAACTCTGTCTTGATCGGCTGCGCACCCACGGCGAGATCAGTCCATTCCCGCTCGGCAAGCACGACCTCTCTGATGGCTTCCACATCCCGCAAAAGCTCTATGGCCGTGAGCAGGAGCTTGAGATCCTCATGAACGCCTTCGAGCAGGTGAGCGAGGGCCAATGCAAGTTCGTGCTCGTCTCTGGCTACTCGGGCGTGGGCAAATCAGCTCTCGTCAACGAGATCCACAAGCCTGTCGTGCGCGAGCGAGGCTATTTCATCAGCGGCAAATTCGATCAATACCGACGTAATATGCCGTATGCATCGCTGCTGCAAGCCTTCCGAGATTTGCTCCAGCAGATCCTCAGCGAGCCTGAGAATCGCCTTGAATATTGGAAGAACGCCATCACCTCCACACTCGGCAACAAGGCCAGTGTCATCATCGAACTATTGCCCGAACTTGAGCAGTTGATCGGGCCTCAACCGCCTGCAGCGCCGCTCGGCCCCACCGAAACACAAAACCGCTTCCAGCTCGCACTCTTCTCGTTCTTAGAGGTCTTCACCCAACAAGAGCATCCGCTGGTGCTCTTCCTCGACGACCTGCAATGGTCCGATGCTGCTTCGCTCAAATTCATTCAACAGCTGGTGACAAACATCAACACTCATTACCTGCTGTTGATCGGGGCGTATCGCGACAACGAAGTGAATGCGAGCCACCCGTTGATGATCACCATCGACGAGATACAACAGCTCAACGTGCCGATCCACCAGATCGTTCTGCAGCCTTTGGGCATCGAACATGTGAATCAACTGCTCAGCGATACCTTCAACCTATCGTTGGAGGAGACCAAGGAGCTGACGCAGGTCATTTACAGCAAGACGCTCGGTAACCCATTCTTCTTAAACCAATTCCTCAAAATGCTCAATGAGGAGCGTCTGATCGTCTACGATCGGACAAAGTCGTGGACGTGGGATATCGAGCAGATCCGGCAATCGATCGCTACTGATAATGTGGTCGATTTCCTCACCGCGAAACTTCATAAGCTCAGCCCAACCACGCAAAACTTATTGATGTTAGCTGCGTGCATCGGGAACCAATTCGATATCGCCACACTGGCTTACATCTACCAAAAACCGCTTGGGCAAACGATCCGCGACCTCGGCGAGGCGATCCAAGAGGGTCTGCTTATTCCCGCAACGGCTGATTTCCAACTGCTGCAGAGCTACGTGCAGGATGAAAATACCAACGAGATCAGCGACGAATTCGACACGAACTGCCGCTTCCTGCACGACCGCGTGCAACAAACAGCCTATCAACTTCTCGACGACGAGAAGCGTCAGATGACTCATCTCAAGATCGGGCGCTTACTGCTGGCCAATACACCGCCCGAGGAACGCGATGAGCATATCTTCGACATAGTCAATCAGCTGAATATCGGCATTAACTTGATCGATGATCCCGAGGAACGGCTCAACCTCGCGCAGTTCAACCTGATCGCGGGTTCGCGGGCACGCGTCTCCAACGCCTACGAGGCCGCCGTCTCGTACCTCGAAACGGGCATACAGCTGCTTCCTCCGCAACGTTGGAAGAGCCACTACAAGCTCACCAAGGAGCTGTACCACGAACAGGCGATTGATGAGGCACTGCTTGGGCATTTCGAGGAGGCCGAGAAGCTTTTCGATGAATTGCTACAACACCTGCACACTATCCAAGAAAAAGCGAAGGTGTACGTCTCGCGGCTCGATGTCTACCATAACCTTGGGAAGTACGCCGAGGGCGTTGCGCTCGGTTGCTCCATCCTCAAAGAGTTCGGTGTCGAGTTCCCTACCGATGAGGCGGAGCGCGGCGCGGCGATTGGTGCGTCACTCCAAGCAATTGCAGAACTGCTGAAAGATCGGAGGATCGAAGATCTCGAATTCGCTCCCCCGATGAACAATATCGATAAACAGCTCGCCATGCAATTGCTGATGTCATTGATGCAGCATGCGTTCGTCGTGAGCCAGAGCTTGTTCGCGCTCGCCATGCTCGAAATGGTCACGATTTCGCTCAAACACGGCAACACCGAGCTTTCGGCCCATGCCTACGTATCGTATGCCTTAATGCTCACGATGAGCGGCAACTACACCGATGCACAAAGGTTCGGTAAACTTGCCATCAGGATCAACGAGCTGTACCCCGATGCCAACCTGCGCGCCAGCACACAACAGGTTATGGGCGCTTTCATCGATCCGTGGAATAATCACTTGCGCTCATCCCTGGCTTATCTCAATCAGGCCTATCTCGACTCACTTGAGGTCGGTAATCTGCGCTACGCAGTCTACTCAAGCTGGTGTTATACCCTTAACCGCTTCTCGGTGGGCGATGAACTTCACCGCATACTCGCAGATGTCAACAAATATCTCGACTTTACGCAAAGCCAGAAAGATACCGCGTTTGTCATATCGTTCATCCTGCTGCGACAACTGATCTTCAATTTACAAGGCAAAACATCAGATGTCCTGCTACTCGATACGGATCAGTTCAGCGAACAAGAGTTCCTGAGCCAAACGCACATCCCGAACAACATCTGCATGTATCACATCCACAAGCTTATCGTCTACTACTACAACGAGGAGTATCAACTGGCGCTTGAGGAAGCACAAAAAGCAGCAGAGATGGTCGCCCTACTTGCGACGGTCTACTTTAGCAGCGAGCTTACCTTCTACCATGCGCTCACAGTGGCGGCGCTCTATCCCACCGCCGAGCCAGAACAGCAAGCCCAACTGCTCGAAATGTTCCAAAGCCTCCATGAGCGCATGAAAGTGTGGGCGCAGCATGCACCAACCAACTTCCAGGCCAAGGAACATCTGCTTGCGGCGGAATACGCGCGGATGACTAACCAGATGGCCGATGCCGTCGAGTTCTACGACTTGGCGATCGACTCGGCCCGAGAGAACGAATTCCTCCATATCGAAGCGTTGAGCCTCGAACTTGCCAGTAAGTATTACTTGGGTAAAGGCCGCACAAAAATCGCCAAACTGTACATGAGCGATGCCTACACGGCCTATATGCATTGGGGCGCTGGCGCAAAACTCCAACAACTCTCCGATAATTACAGCACGATTCTGCCGAATATTAGCGAGATCATCACCACAACAGGCTCACGGTCACGCATCTCAACCGATCAGCCAAGCACAGATCACGGTCGTGGCGAGATGCTCGATATGGCAACTGTCATCAAGGCGGCCCAAGCCATCTCAAGCGAGATGGTCCTCGACAATCTGCTCAAGAAGCTGAACCACATCGTGATCGAGAGTGCAGGCGCGCAAAAAGGTGTGCTGTTACTTGAGCAGGACGAGGAACTGCTGATCGAATCCAAGATCACGGTTGATCCTGATATTGTCGAACTGCACCTCGGCCCAATGACCGAAAAAACCTCGGAGCTGCCCACCTCTCTGATCCGCTACGTTCGGCGCTCTGGGGAGCCGTTGGTGCTTCACAACGCCGCGATCAATGGGCGATTCGCCACCGATGCATACATCGCTGCCAACCAATGCAAATCGATCCTGTGTCTGCCGCTTGTCAATCAGGGGCGCATCACAGGCCTGCTCTACCTCGAGAATAATCTCTCTACGCACGTCTTTACACCAGCACGTATCGAGCTGCTGCGTCTCCTCTCATCGCAGGCCGCGATTGCGATCGAAAACGCGCAACTGTACACCAACAGCCAAATCATGGCCCAAAATCTGAGCGAGGCCTACAAGCAATTGCAACATGAGCTCAAAGAGCGCCAACAAGCCGAGGAGCAACGCGCCGCGCTGCAAGAGGAGATCATCCACGCGCAGAAGTCTATCCTCGCCGAGCTATCGACGCCACTCATCCCAATCACCGATGATATCGTGATTATGCCGCTGATCGGCTCACTCGATACGCAACGCGCAGAACAGGTGCTTACGGCGCTGCTCGACGGCACGCAGCGCCACCACCCTCGCGTTGTTATCATTGATATCACCGGTGTGCCGGTGGTGGACACAGGTGTCGCCAGTACCCTCATTCATGCTGCGCAAGCTGTTCGGTTACTAGGAGCACAAACTTTTATCAGCGGTATTCGCCCCGAGGTGGCCCAGACATTGGTGGGCTTGGGGGTCGAACTCAATGGCATCATCACGCAAGGCACGCTCCAAAGCAGCATCGCCTACGCGCTTCAATCAGCGAATGCGCTGGGACGAGGGCGAGCCAACGGCCACATAAACGGCAACGGAAAAGGTCAGTCGTTCTATCAGTTTAGTCATATTGGCAATAAACCTAAATAACCCGTTAATACACTAATCCACCACACTGAATGAATACATATGCCGCTATATAAGTTATATAGCGGCATATGTATTTTTATCAGAAATAGATGTTATGATCATCATCAAACGACATTTAACTAAGCTTTAACTTTCGTCATAGACATACTACAGACTGTAGACACCCCATTTCTCCACTAAAGTACGTTGCAAACTATGCCCGTCCCCCTAACCAAAATATGTCTCTATGCCTCATAAAAATATGCCCATTGGCAGTATCCATTCTTTGCATGGCTTCTAAAAGCCTTCTAATCAATAGCAAAACCAGAATGTATACAAATCAAACAAGGTAAATATCTATCCATATGACGTATAGAATCTACATCTTTAGACTGTTATACTCGTACCTACATGTCAACGAATCGTTCACAAACGCTCAAATAACAACCATAAAAATTACGGCAGGGGACCGCCTGCTAAAGCAGGCGGGGAATGCCACCCTCCAATGCCCACTAAACCTTACGTTGTGCTACTCTTAGTGGCATAATAGAACACATGGACGTACAACGCACAGTAACGATACACATTGCTGATGACCCCGATCTGCGGGCAACGCTCGCAGGGTTTCAGGGCGTTCAACAGCGTATCTCGGCGGTGTGCTACAACGACGGCAAGCCGTTGTCGGCCCTCGCGCTGCATCGCGCGGTGTACGAGGATGTCAACGCTGCGGTGAACATCCGCCTTCGCTCTACTGCGCTACGGCTCAGTGGGCCGCTGTCAACCGGCCCTGAAGCCCTGTCGTCCATTGCAGGCGATGAGGGCAAGCTGCCTGCTTTAACTGGCAGTCGTTGACTTTGTATACGAACTCTATTTGAGTAACTAAGGAGTCAGCACATGCCATACCTTCTCGATCATAGCTGGGAGCATGAACATGCTCGTCTTAGCATTTTGGCCCAGGCTCTTGATCCCTACACAATCAGGCATTTAGAGACAATCGGTGTCACAACTGGTTGGCGGTGTCTCGAAGTAGGAGGAGGTATCGGCACAATTGCACAATGGCTCAGTCAGCGTGTTGGCAGCACCGGCTATGTCCTCGCAACCGATCTCGAATGCGATTTCCTTGAGGCGATCGCTTCCCCCAACCTCGAAGTTCGTCAACACAATATCTGTATCGATCCTCTTGAGGCCAACTGTTTCGACCTCGTGCATAGCCGCGCAGTGCTGGAGCATATGCCGTTTAGTGCTCGACAAGCTGCCATTAAAAACATGCTGTCTGCCCTGAAGCCCGGTGGATGGTTATGCATCGAGGATGGCGATACCATTACGGTGATACCCTCTTCCACGTATGGCCAAGAGTTGTTTACGCACTGCGTCAAGCAGTTCGAGCAGTTCCTAATCTCCAAAGGAGCCGTCCCTCACTACGGGCGTATGATTCGCAACGAACTTGCCGCCTACGGTTTACAGCATCTCCACGCCGAAGGCGCTTTGTTTGAATGGGGCGGCGATCTCCCTCAAACTGCCATTTGGGTCTACAACTATCAACGTCTCCAATCACAGATCGTTGCGGCTGGGTTGCTCTCCGCAGAAGATGTGGCCGTATTCTTAGATCTCCTCCAAACCCCCGATTTCCGTGCCTTTAGCCCAGTGCTGATGTCGGTATGGGGACAGAAACCACCTATCAGTTAAACATATCAACCACGATCTTAACGCATACCAATCGATCAAATCGCTATTGTTTACTAAACAACGTTATGATAAGGACGGTTACACTATGGAAAATGCTGTCCACGATTTGACAGGCTTGGAAATAGCTATCATCGGTATGGCGGGCCGTTTTCCTGGCGCCAACTCGATCGGCGCATTCTGGTCGAACTTGTGTAATGGAGTCGAGTCGATTAGCCACTTCTCAGCTACCGAACTGGCCCGCAATCAGATCCCACCAAGCCTGCTTCGCGACAAACATTATGTTAAATCGAGCGCGATCATCGACGATGTCGATATGTTCGATGCGACCTTCTTTGGCTATACTCCCCGCGAAGCGGCAACAATGGACCCCCAGCACCGCATCTTTTTAGAGTGCGCCTGGGAAGCACTAGAAAGCGCTGGATACGATCCTCACCGTTATTCTGGCGCGATCGGTGTGTTTGCAGGCGCCGGACGCAATACCTATCTACCCCCTGGCTCCACGTTCGATAGCGCTGCCGAGGAATACCAGGCTTCAATCAATAACATCAACGATTTCCTAGCGACCCGTGTCTCCTACAAACTTAATCTAACCGGCCCAAGCATCACAGTCCAAAGCGCCTGTTCAACTTCGCTCGTTGCAGTGCATCTCGCCTGCCAAAGTTTGATCAGCGGCGATTGCGATATTGCCCTGGCTGGAGGCGTCTCGCTCCGCTTTCCACATCAAAGCGGCTACCTCTACCAACCGGGCGGCATTATGGCCCCCGATGGGCATTGTCGTCCGTTCGACGCGGCGGCGCAGGGCACCGTCATCGGGAATGGCGCTGGCATCGTGGTATTGAAGCGCCTTGTCGATGCGCTCGACGATGGCGATACGATTCACGCTATTATCAAGGGTAGCGCCATCAACAACGACGGCTCGATGAAGATGGGCTACACCGCACCCAGCGAAGAGGGCCAGATTCGCGTGATTCGCGCCGCCCAAAACATCGCCGAGGTTTTACCCGACAGCATCACGTATGTCGAGGCCCACGGCACAGGCACCGCTCTCGGCGATCCGATCGAGGTCGCGGCGCTTACCAAAGCCTTCCGCGTTCACACACAACGACGCGGTTTCTGCGCCCTTGGCTCGCTCAAAAGCAATATCGGCCACCTCGATACCGCTGCAGGTGTCGCTGGCCTCATCAAAACGGTGCTTGCGCTCAAGCAACGTAAAATCCCTCCAACGCTCCATTTCACCCAACCGAATCCAAAGCTGCAACTCGAAAATAGTCCATTTTATGTCAACAACAAACTGGTCCCTTGGCCGGAAGGCCCCACGCCTCGGCGAGCAGCCGTGAGCGCACTGGGTGTAGGTGGCACCAATGCGCATGTGATCCTGGAGGAGGCGCCACCCGCCGAGCCGTCGTTCGATACACAGCCCTGGCAGTTGTTGGTGCTCTCGGCCAAGACGCCCACCGCGCTTGAACATATGTCCGATCGACTTGCGGCGCATCTACGGCGGCATCAGCATGTGAGTTTGGCCGACATAGCTTACACCTTGCAGGTTGGCCGTCAGATGTTCAAGTACCGCCGAATGTTGATTTGTAACAGTCCGCTCGATGCTGCCAACGCTCTGGCGAACGCCGACCCTAAGCGGATTATGAGTGGTGTAGCCGATATCACCGATCCACGAGCAGTGTTCTTGTTCCCAGGCCAAGGTTCGCAGTACGTCCAGATGGCAGCCGGTCTCTACGAAACCCAGCATGTGTTTCGCGAGCAGATCGATCGCTGCGCCGAAATTCTCAAATCGCACCTCGGCATTGATCTGCGCGATGTACTCTATCCCGATCTGTCGCGCATCACGCATCGAGGACTACGCATCACCGATAGCCATGGCGCGATCCTCGATCTCCAGAACACATATCCCGATCTCGATCAAACCTGGATCGCCCAACCAGCCCTCTTTATGATCGAATACGCCTTGGCTCGCCTATGGATGTCGTGGGGTGTGCGCCCTTGGGCGATGATCGGTCACAGCTTGGGCGAATATGTGGCGGCCTGCATCGCCGGCGTGTTCTCGCTGGAGGATGCGCTCGCGGTGATCGTCACGCGCGGTCGCCTTATGCAGAAGCAGCCCGCAGGCGCAATGTTGGCCGTTCCGCTATCGGAAGAAGAACTCCGCCCGCTCCTCGATTCGCAGATCGATATTGCAGCGATTAACGCTCCCTCAATGTGCGTTGTCTCGGGTCCGCACGCTGCCATCAATGCGCTACGCACCCGCCTAGCCGAGCAAGAGGTGGAGTGCCGACTGCTGCACACCTCTCACGCATTCCACTCGGCTGCGATGGACCCGGTTCTCACGCCTTTCACGAATTTTTTGCAGACGATCAAACTCAATCCACCCCAACTACCGTTTATCTCAAACGTGACGGGCACGTGGATCACTGCTAGCGAAGCAACCGATCCGCACTACTGGGCGCAGCATATCCGGCAAGCAGTGCGCTTCAGCGCGGGCATCCAAACCCTGCTGGAAGCCCAAAACCAGATCTTCCTTGAGATCGGGCCAGGCCGAGCCCTCAGCACGTTCGTCCGTCAGCAGCCGAAACGCCCGAACCAAGTGATCTCGCTCGCTTCGCTCCGCCACCCCAACGAGCAGATCTCCGATTTCGCCTTTATTCTGCGGGCGCTGGGACAGTTGTGGCTGCACGGTGTGTCGATCGACTGGCAGCAACTCTCAAAGTACGAGGTACGCCACCGCGTGCGGCTGCCCACCTACCCATTCGAACGGCAGCGTCATTGGATCGAAACACGTCCCGCTAACACGGCACAACCGCTCCAGATCGAGACAAGCCATCATACACGCCTTGCCTATCAGGCTCGGCAGGACGCGTCAACCGAGAGCAAGCAGCTGAACCCGCTTGAGCAGACGATTCGCTCGGTGTGGCAAGAGGTGCTCGGCATCCCCACTATTGGCCTTCACGACAACTTTTTTGATCTCGGCGGCGATTCGCTCACCGCGATTCATCTGCTCTCGAAGCTCGGCCAGGTGCTTGGCTCAACACTGCCTTCGCACAGCCTGCTCCAAACCCCTACAATCGCCGAGCTAGCAGCGGCTGTAGCGCCCCTTGTGCAGCCTGCCGACGAATCGCACAACGAGCCGCGATCGCAGCCGCACACCATCGTAGAGCTCCAGGCAGGGCAACCGCATCGTCAGCCGCTCTTTCTGGTGCACCCAATCGGCGGCGGCGTGTATGGGTATCGCGATCTCGCCCAAGCGCTCGGCGCGGATCAGCCTGTGTATGGCCTTCAAGCCCACGATCAAGAACAGCCGATCACCGATGTCTCCCAGATCGCGACGCATTATGTTGAGGCTATCCTACAGGTCAGGCCGCACGGGCCTTATCATATCGGAGGTTTTTCGTTCGGAGGTGTTGTGGCCTTTGAGATCGCGCAACAACTGCAGGCCCGCCAAGAGGAAGTGAGCTTATTGACGCTGATCGACACACCCTGGCCAGGTGACATACCCAACGATATCGATGGCGAGCGAGCGATCATCGACCTTGCGCTGAATGCTGACCCCACAATCAGCGCACATATCGATCGGATTTGGCAGCAGGATTCGCAACAACGCCTAGCTTCTTGCCTAGCCTATGCCAAACAGCTAGAACGCTTCCCCGCGCATTTCGAGCTTGCTGATTTCGAGCGCCTCGTTCAGATGCTCTACAATCATCTGCAGGCACTGCGCAGCTACCAGCCGCAGCCGTACCACGGGCCAATGATCTATTTCTCCGCTCAGGAACGCGGCCCGCAAGACCCCGCACACCCCGAGCTAGAATGGGTGC
The DNA here is from genome assembly GCA_937988885.1 of uncultured Roseiflexaceae bacterium. Lineage (GTDB taxonomy): Bacteria > Chloroflexota > Chloroflexia > Chloroflexales > Roseiflexaceae > CALKHR01. The sequence continues at coordinate 168,727 of CALKHR010000110.1, forward strand.
CACGGGCGCTCCACGGCATCAGCATCATTCGCGCGAACGGCAACCATATGAGCATGATCCATCCGCCGTATGTCGCGAAACTCGGCCAACAGTTGCGTCTCGCCCTCGAGAACCACGAACCTCATCACGGTATTACGCTTGAGGCCGCATCATCAAAGGAGCTCATCAAGCCAACGAGCGCACTCTTGGTGAATCCAAAGCATGCTCCAAACAGCAGCCGTTTCACACACAGGCGGTGGGGCAGCAGTGGGAGATCGTTCACTGGCTCCCGCCCTCGCAAACGATAATTGCTTTCACGCGGTAGCAAAGCAGGCAGGGTAGGCATTTCTACCCTGTCTGGTTTTTTGCGATCTGGCCTACATCAGCGCGCATAAACAAGCCAGCCCAATCATTACGATCGGGCTGGCTTATGTGGCACAACACGTTCGCTATGACGATAGGTTGCGCTGCTGGTTTGCTCGCCGTTGCTGCAGCCGATTCGCACCCATACGGCGCTGAGCATCGCGCTCCTCGATCTGCGCCGTTGGCTTTGGCGTCTCTGTTCGGCTAAGGTAGCTCGCCAGAGCATGCACCGTGGGGTAATTGAACATATCGACGAGCGAGACTTGGTACTTGCTCATCTGCTCGACCTTGCTGTGGATGCGGGCTAACAGCAACGAGTGCCCACCTAGATCGAAGAAGTTATCGTACAAGCCGACCCGCTCCAATTGCAGCGCCTCGGACCACAATGCCGCAATCGAGCGCTCCAACTCCGATTGTGGTGCTACAAACGTCTGTTCCTGCGCAGTATGCGACTGCGATGGCGAAGGCAGTGCAGCTCGATCCAGTTTACCGTTCGGCGTGAGCGGCATGCTATCAAGCATCACAAACGCCGAGGGGATCATAAATTCTGGCACGATCTTGCGCAGATGCTCCTTCAACATCGATGCCGACAACTCAGCTTGTGGTTTGGTCGCAACGGAGGATGCATCGAACAACCGCTGGTAAAAACCATTTCTGCGAAATTGCCGCTTGAAGTGGAATGCATCGTACTCGAAGTCAAGCCGTACGCCGTTGCGCCTATCCAACACGCCATACAGCAGATAATCGGGGTTCAGCTGATTCTCACACAGCATCCGCTCGATGTGTAATGTAATCCGATCCCCCTGCGCCACCTGGATGGGCGTATCGAACACAGGCAGGTAGACCGGGAGCCAACAGTGTTCGTGGCTGAGGATATCGATCGTCTCGCTTGCGACCGTATGAAGCCGTAACCACACCAAAAATCCATCGATCTCCCCATCCTTGGTGATCTCCAGTTGCTCAGTGTGCAGTTCTTCAACCGCGATCTGTTGGGTGAAATCGAGATCCTCAAACACGCCTTTCGTAGAGATCAGATGTGAATCGTTCACATGCTTCAAGCAGACGCGCAGATCGAAGGGATAGCCAACCTGCTCGAAGATTCGATCGACGTAGTGGCGCGGCGTGCTGCCGAAATGCGGATTCGCGCGCACATACGGTGGGAGTTGCACAGCGGCGATCTGCGTGACGCTGCGTTCGGGGATCATGCGACCGCCAGGCTTGAGGAAGCGGCGCGCATTATTGATGATGACCGCTGCGCCCTCCGAACCGCCAATCGCGCCGACGATCTCAGAGACGCAAACGTCGGCAAGTTCAGGTAACTCGACCTTCGTCGCGTCGCCATACAGAATCGTGATCTTGTCGCTGAGACCCAGCCGCTCGATACATTGCTTGGCCTGACGGTAAGTCTCCTCAAGCAATTCGATGGTGTACACGTGCTTGGCTCCTGCCTCCACACAGAAGCGCGACAGAATCGCATCCTTCCCAGTGCCGATCTCCACCACCACTTTGCCAGGCACAGTGCTCGCCAGCGCCGCACGATAGCTCTGGTTGCGCACCTCGTCGTTGGTCATTGCGCCGTACAGCAACTCATCGTACACGAAGTATTCGGCCACCGACGGCCATAGTTCGATCGGTTTCTCCTCGGTTTGCGTTGAAGATCGCGGCACAACGTAGGCGACCAAACGTTTCTCGGAGGAATCCTCCTGCGTCTGCATCACCACTGCCGCCTCGCGCACACCGGCATGCTGCAACAACGCCGATTCGATCTCACCCAATTCGATCCGGTAGCCCCGCAACTTCACCTGCTGATCGATGCGGCCTAGAAACTCCAACTGGCCATCCGGCAGATAGCGCACTAAATCACCGGTGCGGTACAGGAACTCGGAGACAGGGACTTCGCCTTCGCTCGTGACATCCTGTGCGCCCTCAAAAGGCACAAACGGGTTCGGCACAAACCGCTCTTGGGTGAGGTGTGGTTGATGATGATAGCCACGCGCCAACCCAACGCCGCCAATGAACAATTCGCCAGGTACGCCGATCGGCATAGGGCGCATCTTATCGTTGAGCACATACAACGCGCTATTCGCGATCGGGCGGCCAATCGGCAGTTTCGGACCACCGTCCCACAGGCCCATCGTGGCGCAGACGGTCACCTCGGTTGGGCCGTAGGCGTTCAGGAAGCGCCGACCCGCGCCCCACTGCACCGCCAAGGCATGCGGGCATGCCTCACCCGCAACCGCTATTGTGCGAAGGGCGGGCAGCGGGTCATACGGCAAGGCGGCCAGAGCCATCGGCGTGAACGTCACGGTCGTAATCGCGTGGTCGCGCAGGAGACCGAGTAAATCCGGCCCAGGCATGAGCATCTCCTGCGGGGCCAGGTACAACGTCGCGCCAGCGAGCAGTGTCATAGCGATCTCGGAGAGAGCCGCATCAAAGCTCAGCGACGCCAGTTGTAATACGCGGCTATCGGGCTGCACATCGAACATTGCGATCTGAGCCGCCGCCAGATTATTGATGCCGCGATGCTCGATGAGCACACCTTTGGGTCGCCCTGTTGAGCCGGAGGTGTAGATCATATAGGCGAGATTTGAGTTGTTGACCTTACTGATGGGGTTGGAGACGGGCTGAGCCGAGATCTGCATCCGATCGCGCTCTAAACAGACCACCGCCAACTCGTTGAGGCCAGCATCGCGCCAGGGCAACTGTTCGAGCAGATCGTCCTGCGTGACCAACGCCGCTGCAGCCGAATCCTCCAGCATAAAGGCGAGCCGTTCGCTGGGATACGCCGGATCGAGCGGCACATACGCCCCACCCGCCTTCAAAATGCCCAATATGCCGATAAGCATATCGAGCGAGCGTTTGACGCATATGCCAACCAATTTATCTGGCCCAATACCTTGCCGCTGCAAGTAATGGGCAAGTTGATTAGCGCGCTGATTCAGTTCGTGATACGAGAGGATGCTTGTTGAGCCATTTGGCGCGACAAACACAGCAGCGAGGGCATCGGGCGTTCGTTCAACCTGTTTCTCAAACAGATGATGGAAACAGCGGTCATGAACATACGGCGCAGAAGTACGGTTCCAATCGACTAACACCTGAGTGGTTTCGGCTTCGCTCAGCATGTCGAGTTGACCGAGGCGCGCATGCGGCGACATACTCATCGCGAGCAGCAGCGTCTTGAGATGCCCGGCCATCCGTGCGATACTGTCCGCATCGAAGCGATTGCTATCGTAAATGAGCTTGATGACCAGCGTATCAGCGGCAATAACCGACAAGTTGAGCGGGTAATTCGTGCGCTCAATCGTCTGGCTGTGCTGAACGTGTAGGCTCGCCCCGCTGAAGTTCACCATCTCGGCGGGATAACTCTCGAAGCTGAGGATATTTTCGAACAGCGGTTGGCCTTGTTCTAGCCCACTCCAGTTCTGGACTTGAACCAGCGGGCTATAGTCGTATTGGCGTGCTTCGGCCTGCTCAAGTTGCAGCGCTTGCAGCCACTCAAGCACCGTGGCATCACTGTTAGCCCGCACCCGTACCGGCAGCGTGTTGAGGAACAAGCCAACCATCGCATCGGAGCCTAGCAATGTTGGCGGACGCCCCGAAACGACGCTGCCAAATACCACATCTTCCGAAGCGCTATAGCGACTCAGCAGCAGCGCCCACGCGCCATGCACCAGTGTCCCTATCGTCACTTGGTTGCTGCGCGCGAAGGACTGAAGATGCGCCATGGATTCTTCGGGCAACGCATCGTACCACTCGCGATAGTCTGGGGGCGCATCCGTCTGCGAGGCGTTGCGCTCAATCCACAGCTGTGTTGGCGCGCTCATCCCACGCAGGCGGTCACGCCAAAACGCTTCAGCCTCCGTTAGACTTTGGTGCTCAAGCCAGGCAATGTAGTCTCGGAACGGGCGTACCTCAGCGAAGGTATACGAGCGGCCTTCCACCGACGCGTGGTAGAAGCCAAACACTTCCTTCAACACTAACATAATCGCCCAGCCGTCGAGCAATATGTGATGAAAACTCCAGACGAATTGATAGCGATCATCTGCCATGCGGATGAGGTGGAGGCGCATCAGCGGCGCACGCGAAAGATCGAAACCGCGCGCTCTATCCTCCGCCAATAACCGCTCGAACTGAACTGCCTGCAACTCAGGTGCGAGGTCGCGCCAATCGAGCACGTTCCAAGGGGCTTGCACGCGCTGGCGAATCACTTGCAACGGCTGCTCCAAATTGCTCCAGATGAACATCGCGCGCAATGCGGCGTGGTGATCGATCGTAGCCTGCCAAGCCTCATAGAACTTGTCGATATTCAGATCCCCACGCAACTCGGCGGACCATTGCACAAAATATTGTGCCGAATCAGGAGCGTATCGAGCATGAAACAACATACCCTGCTGCATGGGGGATAAGGGATACATATCCTCTACGTTCTTCGGTTTCATACCTACATCTCCTCATCATCGAGATCGCTAATCAGGGCTGCAACCGCATCCAACTGCTGCTGATTCAAGCCCGCCAATTCGAAGTCCGCAGGTGAAAATCCGTTGGTACGCGGCGCTAGGCATTGCGTGATCAATTGCCGCAACTCGGCGATATAGCGCTCGGCCAATTGTGTGACCGTCGTTTCTTTGTGCAGATTTGCGCTGTAGGTCCAGGTAAAGGTGAGACAGCCCTCGTTGACTAGGCCTTCCACTACGAGTGTGTGGGTGCGGTGCCCCAACGGGCTACGGCACGGGCCGATCGGCTCTGTAGCGCGCCGCTCTAGCACACCATCTCGCAGCACCTGATCGAATTGCCCAAGGTAGTTAAAGCGCAATTGCGGATGCGGTAGTTCGCGCAGTTGCTCGACGATCGCCGCATCGTCGCTCAGATAACGCAACAGGCCGTAGCTAATGCCGTGATCGGGGATTTGTCGCAGTTGCTCCTTCACAGCCTGCAGCGACGTTTGGAGATCATCGGCATATTCCAGCTTCAGCAGAACTGGGAACATCGCGGTGAACCAACCCACCGTGCGGGAGATATCCACATCGGCAAAGAGTTCCTCGCGCCCGTGGCTCTCCAGCGTGATGAGCAGCGACGACTGGCCCGTCCACGCGACCCCTGTGCGCAACAGGGCTGTGAGCAGCACATCGTTGATTTGGGTTTGATACGCCTTCGGCAGATCCTGAAGTACTGCACGCGTCTCATCGGCGCTCAGACTACAGGTGACATGTCGAGCGCTCGCCACCGTATTCTCACCCAGCCGAAAGTCCAGAGGCAGCTCGGGATCGGCGCCTCGCAATGCGTTCAACCAGTACGACAGGTGTTGGCGTAGCTCATCGGAACGGGCGTAATCCCTCAGGTGAATAGCCCATTGCTGGTACGAAGTCGTTTTCGGGGGAAGAGCCACCGGTTTATTTTGGCGCAACTGCTGATAGATATGCTGAAGATCCTCCAGTAAAATGCGCCACGACACCCCATCGATCGACACATAGTTGATGATAATCAGCAGGCGCGACTTGCGGGTCTGGCCCAAATCAAAGAACATGCCGCACAAACGGGGCGCACGCGACAGATCAAGGCTGGACTGTAGTTGGGTCGCAGCCTCCTCGATCACACGCGCAAATTCCTCCTTCGGCAGCTTCACCAGATTCATGTATGACAACGAGACTGGTTCGCATTGCATTGCGTTAAACTGCTGCCAGCCTGCATCATCTCGAACAACATACAGGCGCAACGCATCGTGGTGCATCACGAGGTATTGAAAGGCGATCTCGAGCAACGTCACATCGACCTTTGGGGCGACCTCGAACAACATCGCTTGATTCCAATGGTGCGGATCGGGAAACTGCTGCTCAAAGAACCACGACTGTATCGGCGTGAGCGGCACGGCACCGCTCACCGGGCCCTGCTCGGCCTGCACCTGCGATGATTGTTCCGCAAGTGGCGCCAGTTCGGCCACCGTAGGATGTTCGAACAATTGCTTCGAAGTGATGCGCAAGCCAGCCTGTTGAGCCTGCGCAATCATCTGGATGCTGAGGATCGAATCGCCGCCCAACTCAAAGAAGTTATCGTGGATATCGACGTGATCGACACCGAGGAGTTTGGCCCAAATCTCGGTAAGCAGGCGCTCGGCATACGAAATGGCTGTGGTTGCAGCAGGTGTCTCCGCGTGCAACTCGGTGGGTTGAGGCAGCGCCGCGCGATCAACTTTGCCGTTCGGCGTGAGCGGCAGCGCGTCGAGCACCACAAACAACGAGGGCACCATATACTCAGGCAGACGCTCGTGGAGGAAGGCGCGCAACTCGCGCAGGAAGGCCTCCTTCGCACTATCGGTAAGCGCTTGGTAGTCGCGATGGGCAACATACGCCACAAGCCGCTTCATGCCCGGCGTATCCTCACGAACAACCACAACCGCCGCAAACAGTTGCGGATGCGCCATCAGCGCCGTCTCGATCTCGCCGAGCTCGATCCGATAGCCGCGCACCTTCACCTGATGGTCAACGCGCCCCAAGAACTCGATCGCACCATCGGCACGATAGCGCCCCAGATCACCCGTGCGGTAGAGGCGCTCGCCGTGGAGCAGACGACCATTGGGTCCAAAATGCTGAATATACAGCTCGTTGAAGGGATTGGGAATGAACTTCTCGGCGGTGAGATCGGGGCGATTGAGATAGCCACGGGCGATCCCTACCCCTCCCAAATAGATCTCGCCAACTTCGCCGACGGCTGCGAGATCGAGGCTTTCGGTGAGAACATAGGCCTGTTTATAGCCAGTCGGCCAGCCGATCGGGATCGGCGATTGTTCGCGCTCCGGATCGCAGTCCCAACAGGTGGCTTCGATGGTGGCCTCGGTGGGGCCGTACAGGTTGTGGAGCGCTGTGTGCGGCAGAACGTGAGCGCAACGCCGCACCGTCTCTAACATCAGCGTATCGCCGCCACAGAAGATGTGTTTGAGCTCTTGGTAGCCGGCCAGAGAAGGCTCTTCGAGCAGCACACAAAAGAGCGAAGTCGCCATCTGAATAATCGTCACGTGCTGCTCCCGCATCAGCGCCACCGTCGCAGCAGCGTAGTGTTGCATGCCAGGATCGGCTAACACAGCGACTCCGCCAACGGCGAGCGGCGCGAACAACTCCCAGGCGGCGATATCGAAGCTCAGCGAGGAGATCTGCAAAATACGATCGTTCGGGGTGAAAGCATAGGTCAACTGACGCCACAAAATCTCGTTGCAGAGACTCGCGTGCTCAATTTGCACCCCTTTGGGCCGTCCCGTCGAGCCAGAGGTATAGATGATGTAGACGAGGTTCGCGCCCGAGACGGTACACGTCGGGTTGGAGGTAGGTTGTGTGGCCCACAACTCACGCGCACTATCGATCGGCAGGATGCAGCAGCGCCCCGGCTGATCGGAATCGAACAGGGTATCGAGCAGTGTAGTGAGATGTGACTGGGTGAGCAATACGCGCACTCCCGCATCTTCGAGCATAAAGCGCAGACGCTCGGGAGGATAGCTTGGGTCTAGCGGAACATAGGCTCCACCGGCCTTGAGGATCGCCAATAAGCCAATCAAGAGATCGCAAGAGCGTTCAATGCAGATGCCAACAGGTTGATCTGGGGTAACACCTAGTTGACACAAAAAATGAGCAAGCTGATTGGCCTGTTCGTTGAGTTCAAAATACGAAAGCGTTTTTCCACCTGCAATCACAGCAATCGCCGTGGGGTTATACGCAACTTGGCGTTCAAACAGTTGATGAACACAGAAATCATAGCAATAGGAGATATTCGACCAAGGGGAAGGTTTAAAAGCAGGTGTTTTCCCGATGTCAGACAACATATGCACCCCCTTTTGGTTTTATGAGCAAAATAAAACTCATGAGAGTATCGAGTAAAAATATATTTATACGTTCAGAGGAAAAGTAATGAGGATATTTGACAAACAAACAACAAATCTTATAATATACTCATCTTTGTAGTTCTATCTTACGTTATTTAACAATCGATTTCTCATCAACATCAAAAGCGTATCAACTATTTTACAATAGTTAGATTAACAGCGTATAGAGACCTTTTATAGCAGTTACATAGAAATATCCAACCCATTTATTCAACAAAGATATGTATTTTGACAGATGCACCTCTTAATAGATATATGATTAACTTTCTTGTACATTCTTTCACAAGCAGATATCGCATCAGAACGCTCAATGAGGAGAGTCATTGCAGCAGAGCACATATTGACAAGCTTCTTTAAGCGGCAGATGGCATATGTCGTATTGCGCATATACACAAAAAAGGCGGGTGATTTTATCACTCGCCTTTCATGTATGTGGGATGATGAAGCGGTTAGGCTATTGAGAAGGAGGATTCTGAAGTGGGGCCAGCCTCGTCGGTGCGAAACTGCAGCGAGTAGAGGTGTGCGTAGAGGCCATCCTTGGCCATAAGCTCGGCGTGTGAGCCTTGCTCGACGATCTGCCCGGCTTGAAGCACCACAATGCGATTCGCGATTTTGATGGTGCTGAGGCGATGCGCGATAATCACGGCGGTGCGATCCTTCATCAGGCGATTCAGCGCCTCCTGCACCAACTCCTCCGATTCGCTGTCGAGCGCGCTGGTTGCCTCGTCAAGCAGCAGGATGCGCGGGTTTTTGAGCATCGCGCGGGCGATCGCGATACGCTGGCGTTGGCCACCACTCAGCTTGATGCCGCGCTCGCCCACAATGGTATCGTACCCCTGCGGGGCAGCCATGATGAAATCGTGCGCGTTCGCCGCCTTGGCAACCTCAATGATCTCGTCGAGAGTCGCATCGAGCCGACCATACGCAATATTTTCGCGGATAGTACCACCGAACAGGAGCGTCTCCTGAGGCACAAGCCCAATTTGGGCACGCAAGCTCTGTTGCGTTACGGTGCGTAAGTCGTGCCCATCGATCCGCACACACCCCTCGGTTGGGTCGTAGAAGCGCGGGATCAGGTTGAACAGGGTGCTCTTCCCCGCTCCACTAGGGCCGACGAGCGCCACGACTTCGCCGGGCTTGATATCGAGCGAGACGTGAGTGAGCACCGACACGCCGCTTTCGTAGCCGAACGAGACATCCTCAAACGAGATCGCGCCCTGTATCGCGCCGATGTCGTGCGCATCGAGGGCATCGGATACGCTCGGCGGCGTATCGAGGATCTCGAAGACGCGCTGCACCGCGCCGAGCGCCTCGCGAACTTGGCCGTAGATCGATGAGAGTTGCCCGAGACTCGATGCAATAGTGATGGCGTAGATGATAAATCCGCTGATCGTGGAGAACTCCAGGCGGCCAGCAAGCACCTCGCGCCCGCTGAACCATAGGATCGCGGCGATAGCACCGAAGCCAAGGAAAGCGATCAGTGCGGCGAAGCCGGAGCGAAAGAGCGCTAAGCGCAGCGATGCCCGTAGGGTACGTTGCATCATCTGATTGTAGCGCTCGACCTCGTACTGCTCGCGCGCAAAGCTTTTGACGATCCGAATACCCTGCAGCCCTTCCTCCACCGCAACCGTCGACTGCGCAAGTTCATCTTGCATGCTGGTGCTGAAGCGCTGGAAGCGCCGTCCAAACGCTGCAGCCACGCCTACAATCAGCAGTGCCAGCACAAGCACAAAGCCGACCAGGCGCGGGTTCAACCAAAAGACGATGGCGACAGCGCCGATCAAGGTCACCACATTCGAGAGGAGTTGGGTGATGTTATTGGTCAGCACCGAGCGCACTTGAGTCACATCGCTCGAAATGCGCGAGACTAATTCGCCAACCCGTCGCTCGGCGAAGAAATCGAGCGAGAGCGCGTGCAGGTGGCGGTACAGGGTCGTGCGCAAGTCGAGGACGATTCGCTCACCGATCGAGCTGAGGGTAAAGCTCTGGACGAAGGTGAAGGCGGCCTGCAGAAAGAAGAGTCCCAGCAACATGAGCGTGAACGTATTCAATCGGCTTGGATCGCCCAGTTGAAGGACCGAGTCCAGAAGTTGGATGATGATCAGCGGGAACGCGAGACCGATAGCGCTAGATATCGCGAGTGCACCGAGTGCAAGAGCCATGAGCCAGCGGTAGGGGAGCAAAAAACCGAACAGACGCCGCCAATCGACAGAGGAGAGTGGCGGACGTTCGGCTTGCTGTGGGCTTTGTGCCCGATTGCGACGACCAAACATACGAATGGGTTGAGCTTTCTGTCGGCCTCTTGCGACCGATCCCGCTTGAGTCGGAGAACAAAACGAAGAGGACGTCGCTACGACGCCCTCTTGATTGGTGGTGAGCCGCGTAGGACTTGAACCTACAACCCGCTGATTAAGAGTCAGCTGCTCTGCCAATTGAGCTAGCGGCCCGTATGATCAGCTCACACATTTTTGTGTTGTTCTCTCGAACGGCTGGGATTATAGCACAGCTTTTTTTTCTTTGCAAATTCCGCATGAGGACGCCTTATTCAATCATTTTTCATATTTTAATTTTGAATATACAATATATTTTGGTTGAACATTGAGGCGACGAATGCGCACGTGTTCCCATGCTCAGGGCTTATAGCGACCCTACCCAGCTCGTTTGCCCATTGTCTACCGATGGCTGACTATACGGTATAGCTCGATACAACGGGCCTCGCGGTTTAGTGACTAGGAAGCCTTTGCTGTCTGTAGGAGAAAATAGGAAAAACGTACTATACACTATAGCAGTTTCATGGTTGTAGGGTGAAACAGGACTGTCGTCCTATAGTCAGTAGCAGTATGGGATGTACAATGGAAAATAAGGAAAATATATTAGGGTCGCTCTGGCAGCACATAGGATAGTTTACAGAGGAGAGCATGATATGTCCAAGCGCCTTGTCCTGATCGAAGATAGCCAACTTCAGGCCATGCGACTCCAGCACGAATTAGCACATCATGGTTTTCAGGTCGAAATTGCCAACACTGGCGGGCAGGGGCTTGCATGCATTCAGGCACAACAGCCTGACGCGATTTTGCTTGATGTGATGCTACCAGATACAGATGGTTATGCTTTGTGCCGTCGCCTGAAAGCAGATCAAGAGCTCAACCATATTCCAATTCTTCTGTTGACGAGCCGTAGCGCCCACGAGGCAACCGTGGCTGGGTTGAGTGTGGGGGCCGATGCGTATGTGCCTAAGGATATGGACACAGTCCAAAATGTAGTCGCAGTGCTGCTCCAACTCGGTATTGATGGTCAGGCTTTGCAGGAACCCAACCAGACAAAGGCCCTTAACTCTTCGCAATAATTTGGCTGTTGTTTGTTGATGGCGTTAGCGAACTTCTCCTCGCTAACGCCGCTTTGTGTGTACGCAACACCACCCCTCAGCCTTTACCCCGAGTCTCAACCCAATTCACCTTGGCAAGACCCTTGCTATCACAAAATGCATGCCTGCAGCCTCATCAAGGTTGCAGCATTATTTTCTCTTTAGTTTATACTACTCTTCTCGGAAGACGAAATATCTAGCGCATCGTTTAGTGATATTATTGGCCACTAAATCTGCTGATAGGAGAAAAACAATTGCCAAAACGGTTGTCATTTTTGATGCATCTGTGGTGTTTTATGCAGGTGATGTAAAAAAAGCTCCCTGCTTACGCTCACGTTTCTCGCTTGATACGTTCGGTGAACCGCTTACGTCCCGGTACACATCGGTCTTAAGAGGGATTCACAAGCTGCAACAACTCAGTCCTTAGTTGTGCAACTACCGATTTCGTATCTACGTCCTATGTCATCATTTAATTCTTGAAATCAGCCCGTTTGCTCAGAAGGAGCGATTCATGGCTAACACAGGCCCTACTCGTAAGAAACGTCGATTCAGCCGCCGCGCATTGATTTGGGCGGGGGTCATTATTGTCCTCCTCGGTGTGTGTGTTGGAGGAGGTGCTTGGCTGCAAAGCTCAATGGCAGCCTCGGCTCAGCAAGCAGCCCTGGCACAATGGAAAGTGGAAACTGCGCAAAGTGGCACTATTGAGGCTTCGGTAAGCGCTACTGGAAATATTGAGCCAAAGGCGCAGGCAAATCTCAATTTTGCGATAACAGGTACTGTTACTGAGATTTTAGTCAAACCTGGTGATCGTGTTCAAAAAGGCCAGCCGTTGGCACGTATCGACACTACAGATCTGAAACTACAGCTTGAACAGGCCGAAGCTACGCTGAAGCAGGCTCAGGCCGACCGTGTGGATCTGATGGACGGCGCTACGCCGCAAGAGATTGCAAACGCTGAACTCCGCTTGCAGCAAGCGCGCGCTCAGTACCAACAGACGGCTGGCAGCGTGACACAGGCGGATATTGCTGCGGCACGTGCCCGTCTGGAGGCTGCACAAGCTAACTTGGCCGCTCTGGAAGCAGGGAATACAGATGAAAAAGCTGCTGAATTGAGCTTGCAGCAGGCGCTGACGCAGTTGCAAGCACAGCGCGATCAGCTTTCGGCAGCCAAGACGAGCGCGCAGTTGCGCATGGAGCAAAACGCCAATTCGCTTGCCCAAGCGCAAACGGCGTATTCGACTGCCAAGCAGAATTGGGAGTATGTACAGGAGACGGGGCGAGATCCGCTTTCGCGCATTACCGACCCTGCCACTGGCAAGTCCTCGAACACGAAGGTGAGCGAGCAGCAGCGCCAGCAATACTACCAAGCGTTTGTGCAGGCTCAAACGGCAATGCAAAATGCGGAGAAGGCACTCCAACAGTCACAAGTCGATTATGAGAATGCACGCCAAGCCGAGATCACCGGTGTGCAAGTGGCCGAGCAGAATGTGATTAGCGCTCAGATGAGGCTCGATAGCCTACGTGCAGGAGGTCTCAATCAGCAGATCGCCAGCGCCCGCGCCGAGGTCGCCGCTGCACAAGCTGCGCTCGATCAGTTGATCGGTGCACAGCGAGCGGGCAGCCTCAATGTCGCCCAAGCGGCTATCGATATCGCCCAGCAGGAGCTCGAAAACCTATCGGCGGAACCAAGTGCAAGCGCACTGGCCCGTGCCGATGCCGCTGTGGCAAACGCTGAAGTGGGCGTGCGTCAGGCTAAACTTGCGCTTGAGCGTGCGACGCTCACCGCGCCCTTCGATGGCACGATTGCACAGATCGGGATCAACGTCGGCGAATCGTCTGCAGCCGGCAGTGGCACAACTTCAAGCGCGATTGTGCTGGCCGATATCTCGTCCTTCCACATCGATGTGCCGATCGATGAGCTTGATATTGCTTTGGTCGAGGCTGGGCAAAAAGTGATTGTGACGCTGGATGCGTTGCCCGATGTGCAACTCAACGGCACAGTCACGAACGTCGAGCCGATCGCGACCCAGTCGAGCACTGGCACCAATACGTACAACGTGACGATCGACATTGAGCCGACCGAGGCGACCTTGCGCTCCGGTATGACAGCATCGGTGCAGATCATCACTCAGCGACGAGAAAATGTGGTGCTGGTACCCCGCCGTGCTATCCAAACCGAGGGCACCGAGATCTTCGTGCTGATCCCCACCGATGGGCCGCCGGATCTTCAGGCGATGCGCCCGGCTAGCGAACGTCGCGCGGTGACCTTGGGGCTGAGCAATGGTGAGCAGATCGAGATAACAAGCGGTCTACAGGCTGGCGAACAAGTGCTGGTGCAGGATGTTGTGCAAACATTCAATCCGTTCAACTAGGTAGCGGCATTGTATCGCAGCGGAAGGCGATTTCGCCCTCCATTCCGCAGAAAGTTATAGATATGAGTGCGTTGATCGAAGTTCGCAATTTGGTGAAATCCTACCAAATGGGCGATGTGGAAGTGCAAGCACTGCGCGGTGTCTCGCTCACGATCTCCGAAGGGGAGATGGTGGCAATTATGGGACCATCGGGCAGCGGCAAAAGCACGCTTATGAATATCATTGGTTGCCTGGATCAGCCCACCAGCGGGGAATATCTGCTCGACGGCGTCGATGTCGGCTCGCTCAGCGATAATCAATTGGCGGCGATCCGCAACCAGAAGATCGGCTTTGTGTTCCAGCAGTATATGTTGCTGCAACGCACGACTGCACTGCGCAATGTCGAGTTGCCGCTGATCTATGGAGGCAGCGGCAACCGACGCGCAAAGGCGATGGAAGCGCTCAGGGCCGTGGGCATGGGCGAACGTATGGACCACAAGCCCAACGAGCTCTCGGGTGGGCAGCAGCAGCGCGTGGCGATTGCGCGGGCATTGGTCAACAACCCACGCATCATTATGGCCGACGAGCCAACCGGCGCGTTGGACTCCCGCACGGGCGCCGAGATTATGGGCATCTTCCAGCAATTGAACCGTGAGCAGGGTATCACAATCATCCTGGTGACTCACGATCCCGAGGTGGCTCGATACGCCCAACGCTCTATCTTGATTCGCGATGGCATGGTGGCTGGCGATGAGATCAATCACGACCAGATTCTGATCAAGCCAGCATCCCACAATGCCAACACCAACGAAGAAGCTGAGGTTGTTGCTGATGAAGCGACCACAGCATCGTAGGGCGAATATATGAATATTATCGAATCCATTCGTATCGCGTGGACGGCCTTACTCGCCAATAAACTTCGTTCGCTGCTGACCATGCTGGGGATGATCATCGGCGTGGGCGCAGTGATCGGCATGTTGGCGATTGGAAACGGCATGCAGCAGTTTCTTAATAGCCAATTCAGTAGTTTGGGTATTGGCACATTCTACGTGTTACCGTTCATCAATACGCGCGAGGTCAATGTCCAACAACAGGCAAGGTTGACCTACGACGATGCGCAGGCGCTGTTAGCCCCCGGTGTTGCACCAGCCGTGAAAGCGGTGTCGGTTGAGTTTGGAGGCAGCGGGTTGGTGCGCGCCAACGGAAAGAGCAATACCTACAGCGTGCGTGCTGTTACACCGAGTGTGTTCAGTATCACCGACAACCCACTCGGTGCTGGGCGCTATTACACCGAGGCCGAAGAACAGACAGGTGCTCGTGTTGCCGTAGTGGGCCGCGAGGTCGCCACAACTCTGTTCGACACGATGGCGTTGGCGATTGGCCAGCACCTGACGATCAACGGCGTAACCTTTGAGGTGATCGGTGTAATCGATCCCGTTGGAGAGGGCGGGCCAGATGGCGATCCGGGGCGCATCATCATGATCCCCTATCGCACAGGGCGTAATTGGCTCTTCCGTAATCAAATGACACCGCGGGTCAATACGAATACAGTCATAGTGCAGGCTAAAGATACCGAAAGCGTTGACGAAGCTATCGCGCAAACCACGGCGTTGCTGCGCCAACGGCATCGCCTCACGTATCAAGATAACGATTTTACTATCGTCGACGTTGGGCAAATCACTGGCACGATTAACTCGATCATTGGTGGATTTAACGCGTTCCTGAGCCTCGTCGCGGGTATCTCATTGCTTGTGGGTGGCATCGGCATTATGAATATTATGCTGGTCTCGGTCAGTGAGCGCACCCGCGAGATCGGGCTACGCAAAGCGGTCGGCGCGCGGCGTCAGGATATTTTGATGCAGTTCCTGATCGAGGCATTGGTGCTCTGCCTGACGTGAGGCTTTATCGGCATCGTTTTGGGGTATCTGCTCTCGTTCCTGGGCACGTTCGTGTTAGTGACGCTGTTCCAGGCCGAAGGCGCAAATGCAAGCGTGACATTGAGTGCTATCGCGCTTGCGACAGCCATCTCAAGCGCGATCGGCATTTTCTTTGGCTTCTGGCCCGCGCTGCAAGCCTCAAGGCTCAACCCAATCGAGGCTCTGCGGTATGAATAACACAGCTTTGTGGGCTTTGTTGGTGAGAATATTATGAATATTATCGAGTCGTTCCGTATTGCGTGGACCGCTCTGATGAGCAATAAATCACGAGCTCTGCTGACAATGCTGGGCATCATCATCGGCGTTGGCGCTGTGATCGGGATGCTCTCGATCGGCAATGGCATGATCCAGGCTATCACCGCCGATTTCGAGCGACTAGGCGCTGGGGTGTTCTACGTTTCGCCGCAGGTGCGACGTACCGATGCCAATGATACCCAACAGCCACGCCTTACTGCGAGCGACGCCGAGGCGATTCGCCAATCAGGCATAACCACGGCGGTCAAGGATGTGGCGATCTCGTATAGCAGCAATGGGATTATTAGTGCTGGTCGAGAGCGTTACTCCTTCGTAGTTCAGAGTGTTACGCCCAATTATTTTGTCATTGGCGATAATCAGTTAAAGAGCGGCAGTTATTTCACCGATTCCGATGATCGTGCGCGTGCTCGTGTCGCGCTGCTCGGCTCCGAAGTGGCCTCCACCCTGTTTGGCAGCAATCTCGATCCAGTTGGTCGGCGCATCACAATCGATAATGTGACCTTCCAAGTGATCGGTGTGCTAGAGAATCAGCCGAGCTTACTTGCACCAAGTTTCAATGGCCCTGAAACGCGGGTGTACGTACCCTACCAAACCGGGCGCGCTCGTCTGTTCCGCAATAGCATCACCTCGCGGGTCGATGTCGATGAGTTGACGGTGCAAGCACTGAATAAAGACCAAGTTGAGCTTGCGATGACCCAGACCACTGAGTTGTTACGCCAACGACATCGGCTCGCACCTAATCAAAACACCGATTTTACGGTATCGAACCCGGCAGACCAGTTGGCAACCATCAATGCGGTGCTGCTTGGCCTCAACGGTTTCTTAGGGTTGATCGCTGGCATTGCGCTGTTGGTGGGTGGCATCGGCATTATGAACATTATGCTGGTCTCGGTCACGCAGCGTACCCGCGAGATCGGGTTGCGCAAGGCGGTGGGCGCACCACGACGCGCTATCTTGCAGCAGTTCTTGATCGAATCGTTAGTATTGTGCTTGGTTGGAGGTCTGCTCGGCGTTGTGCTGGGCTATCTGCTGACCTTCGCTGGCACGTATGTGATCCAGAACGTCTTCTTGCTCAGCGGCGCAGAAGCGGTAGTGAACCCAAGCTCGATTGTGCTGGCGATGGGTATTTCAACCGCCACCGGCATCATGTTCGGGTTCTGGCCAGCCTGGCGCGCTTCGCGTTTGCAGCCTGTGCAGGCGCTGCGCAGCGAATAGCTGCATCTCCCCTTCGAGGACATAAAAGCGGTGGAGCGCTCCACCGCTTTTGTATTGCCCATCTGCTGAATGACAGAGTTCATTTACGCACAACTGGCAGAAACGATCGGTTCACTTCCACGTCGAGCGGCACAACCTCCGATTGCATGGTGGTAGCGTTCAGTTCGTGCAGTAACAGCAGCCCTTTTGCCTGATTGTGCAGCCAACCACCACGATTAATCTGCAGTTGCACGGCGGTGCCTGGCGCAGCGTTGAACACGGGCGGGCCACCCAAACTGATCGCTGGTATGGCCGGATCGTAGCTGTGCGTGTACGAGATATCGCCCACCCCAATCAACTCGCGAGTGTACACTTCTACGACATATGTAAACCGACTACGCCCGGGCCTCAACCCCAAATCCCAAGCCCGCACGGGCAGGACAATCACCGAGGAGTTGTAGGGCGCGTTCGCACTGGCAGTGGAGATGGCGTTGATCGGGTAGGTGCTCACCAAGCGCTGAGTGGTGCGAAGATCGTAGAGCGCAGCCACAAACACGTCGTTCGGGTCGCCGTTCCGGGCCTGGCCCAGCGACGAGTTGATCAGGGCGAAATCGGCCCACTGATCGTTATTCGTGTCGAACAAAATCTGGAACTGCGTATCGTGCGGCAATGGCGTCGTCCATGGCCCAAATGTCGCCAGCCCGAAGTAGATCAACGAGTCTTCGCGCAGGCCCGTGGCGCCCGTCACATTACTGCCCAATCCGATGTACTTCAGGTCGCCAGCATCGCGCATGCCCTGGGTATGGCTATCGTTAAAATTGATCTCGTGCAGTTCGAGCGCCCAAGTGCGCGGCACAAACGCAGGGTTTTGCGTGCCCTGCCCCTGCAGCCGCAACGTGGCTGTGGTCGCATTGAGCGGCACGCTCAGCGGCCCCTCGGCCCGTATCTGAGCGACGGGGCGTGGAGCAAGGTAGTAGGGCACCTGAAGCGTATCAGGGCCGCTCAGCACCAAATAGCCACTGTGTTCGTTGATGAACTGCCGCGCTGCACCCTCCTGCGTGGCAGACGTCGCCGGATCAAGCGTGCGATTCAGCTCGCTCGCCTTGATCGTGGCGATCACCGCGAATGTGTTACTGCCGTTCGGCGGGACCGTGATCTGCGTTACCGTCGAGGTCAGCGTGATGCCCGAGGCCGTGACCACATCGGTGAAGCTGATGTTGTAGGTGGCGGGTGTGTCGCGCTTGTTCACCACCCGCACGTTCCTCACCTGCGTACTGGAGCCGATCACTTCGGGGAAGCCGAACGAGATGCTGACCAGTCCGGGCGTATCGGCGTTGAAGGCGACGCTCTTGGCTTGCGTGGCGGCGGGCAGCACGATGCGGCCAGCGCCCTGACGGCTCGGCGAGTACAGCGCGCCCGTTTGGCCGTTGACCCGCGCCCGCACATTGGCGGTGTTCATCACCAGCGCCTTGAGCTCCTCGACGCTCCAATCGGGGTGCAACTGCCGCAACAGCGCCATCGCGCCCGCCACATGTGGTGTCGCCATCGAAGTGCCGTTGAAGCTCGTGCCCGCATTGCCGGTGCCATATTTGGCCGAGAAAACCGTATCCCCGGGTGCACTGATATCAGGCTTGAGCGCCCCATCGCCGCGCCGTGGCCCCCGCGACGAGAACGACGAGATCGCATCGACCAAGCTCGTATCGACGTTGCGGTACGTATCGTTGTAGGCGCCCGTCAACGTCACACGGAGGCCACCCGCCGCATTCAGATGCGATTTTATCAGCGCGCCATCGGCCTGTGTGATCATCATCGATGGAATGCGAATGGTGGTGGTGATCGCCGGATCGTCGCCAGCGGCTGCGGGGAAGCCAGGAACGTTGTTCGCGATCAGCACGCCGATCGCGCCCGCCACCTGCGCGTGGTAGACCTTGGTTTTGAGCGAACAACCGCCCCGATCAACCAGCGCGATGTTGCCCCGCAACAGCGTGGTGTTGGCTGAATTGAAGGCTGCGCAGCCATTCGTCTGTTGATTGCCTGGATAGCGCACCGTGCCCGTGACAGGGCCGCTGCTGGTCAACTGGAAGCCGAATCCTGCCTCGTAGGCGGGGTACAGGCCAGCAATCTCAGCGGGCGCGTTCACGCGCATCGCCCCTGTGATCGCCGTGCTGTCGATGGAGGAGGCCACGCTGATCGCCCAAGTGGCAGTAGAGGGGTTCCCCACGTTGAAAAACGTATCACTCGAGTTGCCAGCCGCCGCCACCACGATCACGCCAGCCAAGGCCGCATTGTTGGCCGCAACCACATCGCCATCGTAATCGGGGGAGCCGAACGGCGCGCCGAGCGACAGGTTCACCACATCCAGATGATCGCTGAAATCGTAATCGCCGTTGGGATCAGTGGCCCATTCCAGCGCCCAAGCAACGAGCGCCGTCGTGCCACTGCAGCCGAACACGCGCAGCGCGTACAGGTCGGCGAGCGGCGCGACCCCCGGGCCGATCCGCATGGTATTGGTGGGCACACCTGTGGCATTCCACGGCCCGCGATACGTCGTACCGTTCGCGTTCACGCCATAGCCGCCCACCGTGCCAGCGACATGCGTGCCGTGGCCGTTGCAATCCATCGGGTCGGGATCAGACTTCGGCAGGAACGTTTCGAGCGTGCTGGCGTTGTAGTCGTCGCCAGCGAAGTCGTAGCCGCCAACGATTTTGGGGCCGGGGAAACCGACCGAATCGGTGATCACCAGGGTGTTGTTACGAGTGTAATCGGCGGCGAGGCCCGAGCCACCAAACATCGTGTGAATGTAATCGATGCCCGTATCGAGCACGCCAATTTTGATGCGTTCGCCCCGCAGTGGCACGCCGGCGCTCCATAGCTGCGGCGCGCCGATCAGCGGCACACTGGAGCTATTGTCGATCGATTTGGGGATTAACGGCGAGATCTGGCGCACTGATGGCGACCGCTCAAGCTCGGCGACCCGATTGGCTGGCACATACGCCGCAATCGCATTGAGCGTGCGTTGCAGGCGATAGGCCACTTGGCCACCTACCTGATCGATGCGCGGCAACAGGGCATCCTGGGCAGAGGTAACGATGCGCGCCTGTTGAAGCGTGGTTTGCCGAGCGAGTGTGGGCGATTGTGAACGTTGTGCGGCTGCCTGCGCGATGAGCACCGGCAGATCCCACAGTTCAATCAATACGCCAACTGGCTGATCACTCGTGCGTAGGCCAGTGCCTTCTGGCAGATACAGCCCGTTGATGGGGGGCTGGGGTGCGGGAGAAGCAGGTGTCGCACCGACTGCGTTTGGCAGCATTGTCGCTACGAGTAGGATGAGCAGAAACGAGCGCAGATGAGTTGCAACCACAAAAGCTCCTCCCCTCAGAGAAAGCACCCAAGAAATTAGAGAACGTAGCCGCGTTTTCGAGCAACCTCTTCTTTATGCTTGCGGAACAACACATCACGCTCGACACCTTTCAGTTCGCGTGAATATGTGTTGAGAATGCGATCAACCTCGGCGTCGATCTCATCTTCGATCTGCAGATCCGCCACGATAAAGTCGTAAATCTCGCGCACGCGAGCCGCACGGCCAGTACCGGGTCGGCTACCAGGCGCGTCTTTATACGCCAGTAAACCGCGTTGGGCCAGTTCATCGTGCAAACGCTCAGAGATACGGCGAATCTTATCTTCGCTTAGACGCATAGCACCTCCCAGTAGGCAATTCAGGTCGCAGTGCCACGAATGACAGTGTTAGAAGATTCATACCATTGTTTGCAGCCAGGCGCAACTAGCTCACGCGAGACCATTCAGGGCTTTTGGGCAGCAGAATCGCCAAGGGGAATGTGTACAATCGAGATCACATGCCACGATGTGCCCTGCTGATGCGCCCATACGTTGATGGCGGTCCGCTTGACGGGCATCGTGCGCCACGGGTAGGAATCGCTGCCGATCCGTACAATGAATTGAAACGGCGTTCTTGGAGGAAAGTGCCATAGTATTTCCGGGGCAATGCCCTGACGCACCGCTAATCCTAATGTTCCACACGATAGCACCACTGCCATCACCACCGTCAGAACCACGAGCGAAACCAGTGAAATGCGTGACATCTCCGCCTCCGATCTGCATTATGCGTCAGTATGCGGTTGATTCGCCGATAATTTCACCAAGTGTATTCTCACGTCTCAACGATCGTTCAGGGCGCATCGGGTGTCGAGGTGCGCAGCGGTGTCGGCTGCCTGTTTGGGTAAACGACCATTGCTCACGGTTGCACCACGCTTTATTGGTCGGTGTTAGGCATTGCAGGATATGCTCTGGCGCTCCTCAAATACACAACGTGGGTTCCCCAGCTTTAAGCTTTTACTGGTACAGACGCGATAGATGATGCCCAACTGTTGCTAATACGAGTAGATTTCGCGCTTCTGTGGTCTCTCGATTCATTACAACGGGCGGAATGCTCGCATTATAGCACGCTCCATTGAAAAAGAACCAAAATAATATCTGCCACATGGCATATGCCGATAGTTATCTTTCTTTATTTCTGTAAATGAAATTTTCACTTTCAACAATCATTGTTCGCAATGTAATCGAGAATTTCTCGTTTTTGTTCTCATATGTATATTTGCATCGAACAAGAGAGGGTGTATAATGGCTTAGTAATGGTGGCATAGACAACGGCCTCCTCAGCACCAAGCTCTTCCTCGTTGGGAGTAAATGCCCACATGTTGCGGCATTGCGGCCTTATTTCTCCCGTTGATGAGCTGATTCCTGGCCTCGCAGCCAACGGGATGGTCAAACTAGCACCCACATCGGTATAAATTGGGAATCTCCCGTTTTCAGCTTAGCAATCCTGCGCATTCTTTACGCAGGTGCTTTTAGCGTCTCTTCATATCGGAACTGAAAACAATTATGCTCCCATTCAAATAGTGAAATTTGATTTTTTATGAAAATTATTTAGATATAAAATTCTTTCGTCGTTTTAAACATTCATCTAACCCCGGATCCAATTCTTATCAATAATCATACGGTTTGCCTGTTTCGGCGGATAGATTGCGACGAACAAACATAGGTTGATTATTTGAATGCATAACAAACGATGCACAACACAATAACTCAACCGTTATACATACCCTAATCACTCGCCATGAACAAGCAACACACAATCTTGATCGTCGGCGCACCCCAAGCTAGCCGAGATACGCTTGCTGAAATGCTTCAACAGCAAGGCTATACGATTGTGCTTGCTAACCAGAGCAATGAGACGCTTGAGCTATCGATCGCCTATCAACCAAATAGCATCATCATCATCGATGAGCAGCCGAACGACAGCACCTTCAACCTATACCACCAGTTGCGCAGGCTGTGGCCCGAAAAAAGCGTCATTTTGATTTCGAACCCCCACGAGAACATGATGGCGGAGCTCTATGCCATCGAAGTGGGTTCCAACAACTACACCACACAGCCAATGCAACTCGCTGATATCGGCTCGCATATCGAGCAACCTTCCCAACCGCAATCGGTGCATCACCTCGCATCACCACGCATCGACTTTGCGCGGATGATTGAATTATCTCCCAACGGCATCTTGGTCCTCGACAAAGATGGCACCATTCTGCTGGCGAACCTAGCAATAGGCCGCATGCTTAACTTGGAACCGAGCGCCATGGTCGGCCAGAGCTTCTACGACTCGATCACGCCCGACCAACTCAGCAAGGTTTCGAGCATGCTCAACAGTGTGATCGAGGGGAACGAGACGAGCGTATGCTTCGATAGTCTGCTTGTACAAGCCAACGGGCATCGCATCCCTGTTGGGATCGACGCTGGCTACTTCGATTGGCATATGCAGCCAGCGGCGCAACTGTTGGTGCGCGATAGGACCGAGCGCCATCAGGCCGAGGCACACACCCGCCGTCAGATCGAGCGCTTCGCCGCACTGCACGCCATCGACACCACAATCACCTCCAGCCTTAATCTGAATGTGACATTGCGTGTGATCCTCGATCATCTGGTTGAGCATCTACAAGTGGATGCAGCCGCTATTCTGCTGCGCAGAGCGTATACACAGACCTTTGAGTACACGGTGATGCGGGGCGTGCGTCGATCGGAGTTCCCCGCCACACGGCTGCACCTCGGCGAGGGTTGTGCAGGGCAGGTCGCGCTGCAACAGAAACTCATTCGCCTGCCAAACGACTACGCTCTCATCAGCGCGGCGCTGCAATCGCCACTCGCTCCGCGCTTCCCCACATACTTCGGCATCCCGCTGATCGTCAAGGGGCAGGTCGAGGGTGTGCTGGAGGTCTATCATCACACGGCGCTCGCGCCGGAAGCCGATTGGTTTCATTTCCTGGAGACCCTGGCGGGCCAGGCTTCGCTCGCCATCGACCACGCCAATATCCTGCAATCGATGCATCGCTCGAATGTGGAACTGATGCATGCCTACGATACCACGCTGGAGGGTTGGGCACGCGCACTCGAACTGCGCGATAAGGAGACCGAAGGGCACGCTCAGCGCGTCACCGAGCTCACGGTGCATCTGGCGAAGCATATGGGTATCAACGATGAGGATCTGACGCATATTCGGCGCGGCGCTCTGCTCCACGATATCGGCAAGATGGGCATCCCCGATAGTATCCTGCTCAAGCCCGGCCCACTCTCCAAGGAGGAGTGGGAGATTATGCGGCAGCATCCCACCTTGGCATATAACCTGCTTGCTCCGGTATCGTACCTGCGGATGGCGCTCGATATCCCCTATTGTCATCACGAGAAATGGGATGGCACGGGTTATCCGCGCGGTCTCAAAGGCGAACAGATCCCGCTCGCAGCCAGGATCTTCAGCGTCGTCGATATTTGGGATGCGCTGCGTTTCGATCGGCCCTACCGCAAAGGCTGGCGCGACGAAGAAGTGCGAGAGTACATCCGCGATCTGGCTGGGAGCCACTTCGACCCACAAGTGGTCAAAGCTTTTCTCGAACTCGATCTTGATACGCTCAGCGAGCCACAGTTGAAACTGTTACTGGTGGACGATGATACGAGCGTGCTTGAGATGCTACGCCGCACGCTGCACGAGGAGTTCACAGTGTTCACGGCCAGCACGGGGACCGATGCACTCGATATCCTAGCTCGCGAGGAGATCGCCCTCATTATCGTCGATCAACGCATGCCTCATATGACCGGCATCCAACTGCTCGAACGTGCCAAACATGTGAGTCCATCAACACTGAGCATTCTCTGCTCGGCCTACTTCGATAATACCGCGCTGAGCCAAGCGCTGAATTTGGGAACCGTGCGTGGCTTCATCTCGAAGCCATGGAGCAGTAACGAACTCCGCCGACGAGTCAACGAAGTTGTGCGCCAGTATCGCGCCCCTTCTGTTACCAATCAAGAACTATTTAGCCAGGGCTATAAGGAGCGATATGTGCGCTAAGCTTACTGTGCAACCAACTTCACTACCAACCCACGAACACAAAGCAAGCGCGTTCGATGCACTGCCAATGCCCGCCGCGCTCCTCGATTCGCAAGGGGTGGTGCTCACCGTCAACCGTGCGTGGCAATCGTGCGAGTGGGGGACCAACGTTTTACGTCTAGCCGTGCCTGGCACAAATCTCCTTCTAGCCACCAGCCATCTGTACCCAACAGATCCGATCGTGCGTGGGATCGTCTCGGTGGTTCAGGGCAAGCAGGCGGAATACCAGTATGAATATCCACAAGCCGCGCTCCCTGTCATCCTCTGGTACGAGTTGCGCGTCACGACGCTGAGCGACCAAAGCGGCTTCCTGCTGATCCACAAGGAGATCACACAGCGCAAGAGGACCGAGTTCACGCTGCGCGAGAGTGAGTTGCGCTACCGCACCGCGTTTGAGCATACCGCCATTGGGATGGCGCTCGTGGGCACCGATGGCCGTTGGCTACAGGTCAATCAAGCGCTCTGCAACATCACGGGCTACACCAAATACGAACTGCTCAATACCACCTTCCAAGCGATCACGCATCCCGACGACCGCGAGAACGATGTCGCCCGCGTGAAACGTGCATTGGCGGGCGAAGTGTCCTCGTACCAGATCGAGAAGCGCTACCTCCACAAGAATGGCTCAACGGTTTGGGTGCAACTCAACTCGATGCTGATGCGCGATGAGAACAATCAGCCGCTCTACTTTATCTCGCAGATTCAGGATATCACCGAACGCCGCCTAGCTCATCTCGCACTGATCCGACAGACGATGTTCGTGCAGATGTTGCAAGTGGTCGCTATCGCTGCGAATGAGGCGAACTCGGTCGAGTGGGCGATGCAAACTACGATCGACCATATCTGCCAGCAGATCGGCTGGCCGATTGGGCATGTGTTTCTGAGCCGCCCGCAGCAATCCGAGCAACTCGATTCCACCACGATTTGGCATTTGTCCGATCCCGAGCGCTTTGCGCCAATGCGCATCGCAACCGAGACTATCCCTCAGATCACCATCAACGAGCTGCCGGGCAGGGTGCTACAGAGCAAAAAACCTGAATGGATCACGGATACGAGCAGCATCTCGGCAAGCCAACGCATCGCAGCCATCAATGAACTGGGTATCCGCACGGGTTTGGCCTTCCCTGTGATGTTGGGAGATGAAGTGGTCGCCGTTCTCGAATTCTTCACCACGGAGGATGTCCAACCCGATCCAGCCCTCCTGGAAGTGCTGGGCCATATCGGCACGCAATTGGGCCGCGTCATCGAGCGCACCCGCTCGCAGGAGGCGATGTGGCGAAGCGAGCAACTGTATCGCATCGCCGCCAACAACTTCCCCAACGGTATGCTGCTGCTGTTCGACCCCGATATGCGCTACACAGCGGCGGGTGGCGAAGCGCTCAAGAACTTCGGGTTGACCCGCGAGTTGATCGAGGGCAAGACGATCTACGAGGTGTTTCCGCTCAAGCTCACCGCTCTGCTTGTGCCGCCCCATCAAGCTGCGTTGGCAGGGCTTGAACACTCCCAAGAGCTCGTCTACGCCAATCATACGTACCATCTCTACACGCTGCCAGTTCGCGATGAGCGCGGCAAAGTCTACGCCAGCATGGCGATCGTCCAAGATATTACCGAGCGCAAGCACTTCGAGATCGCCCTGATGGAGGAGCGCGCCCTGCTCACGCGCCGCGTCGAGGAGCGCACCGCCGACCTCAGTGCTGCCAACGCCGAATTGGCACGGGCGGCGCGGCTCAAAGATGAGTTTTTGGCGAGTATGTCGCACGAACTGCGCACCCCGCTCAACGCCGTCCTTGGGCTTTCCGAAGCGCTCCAAGAGCAGGTCTACGGCATGCTCAACCCGACACAACTCAAAACGCTCAAGAGTATCGAGGAGAGTGGACGCCACCTGCTTGAACTGATCAACGACATCCTCGATCTCGCCAAGATCGGCGCAGGCAAGTTCGATCTCACGCTTAGCCCGGTGACGCTGAACACAGTCTGTCAAGCGAGTCTGCGCCTGATCAAGCAGGAAGCACAAAAGAAACAGCTCTCGATCACCACGAGCTTTGATTCGCAAGTCGATATGATCTTGGCCGATGCGCGCCGCATCAAGCAAGTGCTGCTGAATTTGCTCAGCAACGCGATCAAATTCACCCCCGCAGGCGGCAGTATTACCCTCGAGGTAAAGGGCGACCCCGAGAATCAGGTGGTGCACATCACCGTGAGCGATACCGGCATCGGCATCGCCACCGAGGATATGTCGCGCTTGTTCCAACCGTTCGTCCAGCTCGATAGCCGATTGGCGCGACAGTACAACGGCACGGGCTTGGGGCTTGCACTGGTCTACCGCATGGTCGAGATGCACGGCGGGAGCATCTCCGTCACAAGCGAGGTCGGCAAGGGAAGTAGCTTCACGATTTCGTTGCCCTGGAACAGCCAAGATATTCAATCGCACTTTGCGCCAATCAATAACCAGGCGCTCGCCATGCACAAACGAGCCATTCGCCATGTGCTGATCATCGAAGATTCGCCGACATCGGCAGGCCAATTGGCCCGCTACCTCAGCGAACTCGGTCTCACCGCCACCACCTATCCACAGGGCGAAGGAGCGATCTCGCAAGTGCTTCAATACAAACCCGATCTGATTGTGCTCGACGTGCTGCTGCCCGATACATCGGGATGGGAAGTGCTCGAACGGCTCAAGGAAGATACACGCACCCAGCAGATCCCCGTGCTGATCGTCTCGGTGATGGACGATCGCTCGTATGGGCTGCACTTAGGCGCTACCGATTACCTTGTCAAACCGTTCAACCGTCAAGATGTGCAGCAGGTGCTCCAACGCTTGCAGAACACCGATTCTCTCGATTTCGGGCAGAACGCGCCGAGTGTGCTCTCGAACAATCCGCTCGTGTTGTTGGCCGAGGATAACGAAACGAGTATCGCCACAACCTTCGATTATCTCACCGCCAAGGGCTATCAAGTGGTGGTCGCACGAAACGGCACCGAAGCGATCGATCGCGCTCATGAGATTCAACCCACCATTATTTTGATGGACATCCAGATGCCGGGTATGGATGGCCTTGAGGCGATTCGGCGCATCCGGCAACAGCCCAAGCTCATCAACATACCGATCATCGCGCTGACAGCCTTGGCGATGCCTGGTGACCGTGAGCGCTGTCTTTCGGCAGGGGCCAATGAATATCTCAGCAAACCAGTCAGCTTAAAAGGGCTGACAACAACCATCGAGGCATATATACGACCCCAACAAGGGAGATCCTGATGAATCGCACGAGCACGATCCTCATTGTTGATGACGAGCCATTGGGCCGCGAGACATTGGCTGCTCTGCTTGAGGCCCAAGGGTATCAACTGACATTCGCAACCGATGGAAGGGATGCTCTTGAAAAAGCGTATTCGCAACTTCCCGATCTGATCTTGCTCGATGTGATGATGCCGTATCTGAGCGGGTTCGAGGTGTGCCAGCAATTGCGGGCGCACCCTGTCCTCCGCGAGGTGCCGGTGATAATGCTGACTGCCCTCGATGATCGCGAGTCGCGCCTGAAGGGCTTCGAGGCGGGCGCCGACGATTTCCTCTCCAAGCCGTTCGACCGCGCCGAACTGCGAGGCCGCATTCACACCATCACCAAACTCAATCGCTACCGCCGCCTGCTCGCCGAACGCCTCAAATTCGAATGGGTGGTCGAGCACGCCGACGACGGCTATGTGATCGTCGATGAGGGAGGGCGTTTGCTCTACGCCAATGCCCAAGCTCGCCTATTCCTCTCGTTCGGGCCCGATGAGGCGCTTGAGGATAAATACTTCCTGCAGGAAGTGGCCAAGCACTACCGCTGCGAACCGAATACACCTTGGGATGAGTGGTACGGCGACCTGGAAACGCACCAGCAAACCTCGCACCTGCTGATTCGCCCGACGACCTCCAATGCCGATATCTTCCTAGTGCAGGTCGATCTGATGGAGATGGGGGAGCGCTCCGACGAACGCGCCCTGATTCGCCTCCGCGATGTCACCAGCACGGTCATCAATCAAAACTCGGTGTGGTCGTTCCAGAGCTTGGTGCGCCATAAACTGAGCACATCGCTTGCGCAAGTCTCCGGCGCGCTCTGTCTGCTCGAAGAAATGGGCTTCGGGCCGCCCCAGGGCAGAGCACGCGAACTGTTCGATATTGCGATGCAAGGCTCCAAACGGCTGCAGGAAGATATTCGCGCCATCTTCCAATATCTCGATGCGCCCGATCTGCTCGTGCGCCAGCGTGAGAGCTGCTCGGTGGCAGAGATCCCGAACGTCATCTGTGAGTTGAGCGCCAGTTTACAGATCAACAACGTCGATCTGATGCACCCGACGCTTCCCGATCTCCAAGCGTTGCACTTGTCCATCTCGCGCCAAGGCCTGACGTTGATTTTTGAGGAGTTGATGAACAACGCCCTCAAGTTTCATCCCACCCGTCAGCCGCATATCACGGTTACGCTTCAGCAGAACAATGAAACGCTGTATATCAATGTGTGCGACGACGGTATCACCCTCGCGCCGGCTCAACTCACCAAGGTCTGGAAGCCCTACTACCAAGCAGAGCGCTTCTTCACTGGGCAAGTAGCGGGGATGGGGCTGGGGTTGCCCATGGTCGCAGCGCTCGTGTGGCGAGCAGGCGGTACGTGCCGCATCTACAACTGCGAGCCACCACCAGGTGTTGGCATCGAACTGATGCTGCCACTCGTACAGAACAATGGATCGAGCTATGTATGAATCTCATCTGCTCACCCTGGCTGATACGCCCGGCATCGCCTCGCAATCGTCGTCCACGATCCTGATCGTCGATGACGACGCGATTGGTCGCGAGATGCTCGCCGCGCTGCTGGCGCCACAAGGGTACCGACTGATTTTCGCCACCGATGGAGCCGAAGCCCTGGCCAAAGCGGCGTCGCTGTTGCCCGACCTGATCCTGCTCGATGCGATGATGCCCAAGATCGACGGCTTCGAGGTCTGCTATCGGCTGCGCACCGACCCGATGCTGCGCGAGGTGCCGGTGATTATGCTGACCGCGCTCGACAACCGCGAGTCGCGCCTGCAAGCTATCGAGGCCGGAGCCGACGATTTCATTTCCAAGCCATTCGACCGCATCGAACTGCAGGCCCGCGTCTACACCATCACGCGCCTGAACCGCTACCGCCGCCTGATGACCGAGCGAGCCAAATTCGCTCGTATGATCGAACTCGCGCCCGACGGCATGCTGATCGTCGATAGCAATGGCGTGATCCTGTTGGCCAACTCTGCCATGGGCCAACTGCTCGGCGTCCGCCAAGCCAACGACCTGTACGGCACGTCGCTCGCCGATTACATCATTCCCGATCAGCGCAGCGAGTGCAGCAACCAGTTGCAACAAGTCTCGCTCGATCCAACCACCGTCGCGCGGTTCGAGACGATGTTGATCTGCCAGAACGGCACGCGGCTCCCCGTCGAGATGCATGCAGGATCGCTCGATTGGGACGGGCAGCCCGCCGCGCAGATTGTGGCCCGCGATATCACCCAACGCAAACAAGCCGAACTGTTGGAGGAGGAGCGCCATCACATCGCCTACGAGCTACACGATGGGCTTGCCCAAATTGTGACTAGCACGCATCAGCACCTGCAGACCTTCGCTAGCCGCTACCATCCGCGTGCGCCGCAGGCCCGCAGCGAACTCGAACGGGCGATGGACTTGGCACGCCGCGCCGTCCAAGAGGTGCGCCGCGTGATCGGCGGCCTGCGCCCCACCGTGCTCGATGATTTCGGCATTGCGGCGGCGCTGCAGATGCACGTCGCAGCGCTGCGCGCCGAGGGCTGGCAAATCACCTACCGCGAAACGATCGGCGAAGAACGGCTGCCACCAGCCATCGAAACGGTCATCTTCCGCGTCGCACTCGAAGCGCTTACCAATATTCGCAAACATGCCCAAACCACACGTGCTCATATCGAACTCGAACGCCATCCCAACGAACTACGGCTGGAGGTCCAGGATTGGGGCCAAGGCTTCGATACGACCATTCAGCGCAAATCGACAAGCATTGGCGAACACATCGGTCTACGCGGCATGCGCGAACGGATCGCCATTCTCGGAGGGCAATGGAGCATCGAGAGTAATCCCGGTCAAGGCACCTGCGTTACCGCAACCGTGCCACTGTCACCCATCACAACAAAGGAGAACCACCAATGAAGGCAACCCGAACAACTAGCAGTCGCTCAGGTCTTTCGCGTATCGTGATCGCCGATGATCATGAGCTGGCACGCGCAGGTCTACGCAGCATGCTCGCCAGTGATCGCAATCTGCAATTGGTCGGCGAAGCTACGAATGGACAAGAGGCGGTACAATTGTGCCGTCAGCATCAACCCGACCTTGCGGTGCTCGATGTGCGTATGCCAGAAATGGATGGTCTAGCGGCGACCCGCTCCATCAAACAACAATGCCCGCGCACCAGTGTGTTGATCGTCACAACGCACGATCACTACGACTACTTGCTGGCGGCGCTCAAGGCGGGCGCGGCGGGCTATATGCTGAAGGACATTTCGCGCAGCGAACTGCTCACCGCCGTGCGGCGCGTGCTCCGTGGCGAATCGATCCTCAACGGCGAACTGGCCAGCCGCGCCCTGCAACGGCTCGCGAGCGAGACATCCTCCTACGACGGCCCGCCGCCCGAGCGCCTGACCCCGCGCGAGCGCGAGGTGCTAAACTTGATCGCCGAGGGCAAGACCAATCGGGAGATCGCCGCCCAACTTTCGCTCAGCGTTGGCACCGTGAAGATCCATGTTGAGCATATTATCGGTAAAATGGGAGTATCAGATCGCACACAAGCTGCTGTTCGCGCTGTAGAATGTGGACTCCTACGAATGTAGCCGTTCGAGATGGCAATCAGCCGCGATCAGCCAACATGAACGTAGAGGATTATGAACGACCATAATACCATCCTGATCGTGGACGATATGTTGTCCGGGCGGCGAGTTCTTGAGCGCTTGTTGAGTAACCAAGGGTATCGAATCGCGGTGGCCGATAACGGCCTGCAAGCGATCGAGCAGGCCTCGGCTCTAATGCCAGATCTGATTCTGCTCGATGTGCGTATGCCTGGGATCGATGGCTTCGAGGTCTGCCGACGCTTGCGCGCGCATTCACAACTCTCCGAAGTGCCAATCATCTTTGTGACCGCCCTTGGCGATCGCGAGTCGCGCTTGCACGCACTCGAAGCGGGCGCCGACGACTTCATCGCCAAGCCGATCGACCGGGTTGAGCTGCAAGCGCGTGTACGAGCGATCTTGAGGCTCAATCGCTTCCGCCGTCTCCTGCAAGAACGTGAACAGCGTCAACAGGCGGAAACCGAGATTATGCGCCGCGAACAAGAGTTGGCCCTACTCAAACAAGCCGAGCAAATCAAAAATCGTTTTGTGTCAACCGTCTCGCACGAGTTGCGCACTCCGCTTTCTGTCATTACACTGTTAGTAGGCAATTTAGAGACGTACTACAATCAATTAGACGATGATCGACGCCGTACGATGATCCGCGATATTCGCGCCCAAACGCGCACCCTCAATGAACTTGTTGAGAGTGTGTTGGACATCGCCAGGATCGATAGTGGTGCAACTATCGAGAAGTTTCAACGGCTCGATCTCAGCGACCTCGTTCGCGAGGAGACCGATAAACAACTCCCGTTGATCCAAAAACAAGGCCATTTCGTCCATATCGTTGGAGATACGGGGTTGATTGTTCGAGGTAATGAGGGTAAGCTACGTCAAGTATTACGTAACGTTCTGAATAACGCCATCAAATACACACCCGATGGCGGACGAATTGTGTGGGAATGTCGCATCCATACGGCGCCTTCAACATCACCAGATCCGCCCGATATCGAGCAGACGTGGCCAGGGCGGAGCGCATTATCTCCGGGGCGTTGGGCGTGTGTGCGCATCTGCGATACTGGTATCGGTATTGCACCCGAAAATCTGTCTCGTGTGTTCGAGCGCTTCTACCGCGTCACAACACAGGATGCCATTAGCGGGACCGGGCTTGGCCTCTCGATCGCACAAGAGTTGATCCAAGCTCATGGGGGCAGTATCGCTGTCGCCTCCCGCCTTCACGAAGGAAGTGTTTTTGCCATCTACTTACCATTGGATGAGGAGATGTAAACCATGAGCGCAGCGATTCTAGCCGTCGATGATCAGCAGGAGTTGCTTGAAAGCATCGCACTAACGCTGCGAGTGGCAGGGTACACCGTGCTAACCGTAAGCAATGGGGCCGATGCACTCGAAACCTTACGCACTCAACCTGTCGATCTGATTCTCGCCGACATCGCCATGCGCGGCATGAACGGTTACCAGTTATACCAGCAGGTGCGCGAAAATGCCGCTTGGGTGCGTATCCCGTTTATCTTCCTCACTGCCCGTGCTATGGATAGCGACATTCGATACGGTAAAGAGCTCGGTGTGGATGATTATCTGACCAAGCCGATCCAACCAGAAGATCTCCTTGCCGCTGTCCAAGGAAAACTGCGCCGTACCCAGCAACTTGCAGCGGTCGCTGCCCTGCCCGGCGCCACCACATCCGGCGAAGCCTCCAACGCCTCGGTCATCTCACTGGGGCGGTTGCGGATTCACCTCAACCAGCACCGTGCGTGGATGGACGGCGAGCCGCTCCGGCTCTCGGCGCGCGAGTTCACGGTGCTGACCTACCTCGCGCAGCGCGTCGGTAATGTGGTCACGCCCAGCGAACTGATTCAGGTCACCCACAACCTCAAACTCGACGATATCGAGGCTGGCGAATTGCTACGCCCGTTGATCCGCACGTTGCGCCGCAAACTCGGCTATCCGATCGGCGAAGTCGGCTGTATCGAGAATGTGCGTGGTGTCGGCTACCGTCTCGTCGCACAAAACTGATCCCTACACTCCTCCAAACAGAAGATGCCGATGCACTGCTCCTCGCAGTTCATCGGCATCTCAATAGAAAAACCTGTTGTCACAGGCGGTATCTATTATGCTATCCACTCGGT
Organism: uncultured Roseiflexaceae bacterium; assembly: GCA_937988885.1. Taxonomy (GTDB): domain Bacteria; phylum Chloroflexota; class Chloroflexia; order Chloroflexales; family Roseiflexaceae; genus CALKHR01. The sequence continues at coordinate 202,491 of CALKHR010000110.1, forward strand.
TAAGACCCCCTGAGCAGATAGGAACAAAATACGCGATATAAAGCGGTCGTGGCTGTCTATCGCGTAAAATGGGAGATGTAGCGGGAAGCGAACGTGGGTTCCCATCTCCGTAGTTACATCGGCTGAGATCGCGATGGAAGCGAACGCGGGTCCCATCACCAAAATTGTACGTCGAACCGATGCGGCTCCAGGTATCTACCGATTTCTCAGATGCGTCGAAGGTCGATTGAGGTAGATAATACAGAGCCTTTGTATATAGGCTTGAGACCTGTACGTTGTCGATTGAAGCCGGTTGGTACAGGATCAAGGTCTCAAAAGAACTACTGTTATACTATCTCAATCATTTCCTTTGTTCCATGAAATATCCGAGACTCTTAAGGTCAACTTTCGTGCGAAAATGCACAATCCTTACAGAAGCTCGTCCTGTTCGTTGAACATCATCTCTTGAGGCGGCGAAAGAAGCTCAATACCGGGCCGTTCGAGTAGTTCGGGCAGTAATGACTCGCTTACAGCGATTTCCTCAAGGCTGAGCGTATCACGGATGCGCATAACGGTTGGCACCACGTTGGGCTTCCGTTCCGCAATTATCTCCAGACCACGCGCAATTAACGCTCGATCATTGGGCAAAATCGGCGGAATCACCGCACGACGCATAAACCCGCTGGTTCGCATATTGACCTGCGTCACTTCCTCGTCCATCTCGTCGATCAGTTGCTGTGTGACGAGGTCGGCGAAGCCGATGCCCGTAGCGTTGCCGTGGCTCGCAGGGGTCAAGCGCCGCACCGCCACTACCTCGATCCGTGGCGATTCCGGCTCCGGTTCGCCATCGATGTACATGCGCCCCAGCACGTTGTTGTCCATCCCCGCGCCGCTGATATCCTTGCCCATGTAATCGACGATCAGCAGATCACAGGCATCGACGGGCAAGCGCGCCAACAGGCTGTAGGAACGCTTGAGCAGCAGCGGCTCCAACTCGGGGATCTGCTGTGCCGGGATCGCCTCGATGTAGCTCACGTTATGCGCGCCATCCTCAACGATGCCCACGCCGCACAGGATCGGCGCACGTTCGATCTGCATCGCCGCCACCAGCGGGATCTCGTTGCGCAGTCCGGGCGCGCCGCGCTTGTGGATCGGCTCGGCGCCTAGGCGCTTGCCCAAACCAATCGCCAACATCTTGCGCAGGCCGCTCTCGGTCGGGCCGTGGAAGTCGGTGTGCACCTTCACGCGGTTCACCACGATGATGCCATCGCTGTGGAAGGCGTTCGCATCGCAGTACACGGGGATACCCGTCTCGGTAGTGCCCACGTGCACCACATCCATATCCGAAACCACCGGGCAGCCCATCGTCTCGGGCGTGATGCCCCATTCGGCCAAGATGCCCGCCTGACCTTCGGCGGTTGCGCCACCGTGGCTACCCATCGCGGGGAACACGAACGGGCTGGCACCCAGGCGCTTCAACTCATTCACCACCGCGCCGACCACTTCGGCGTAGCTCGCGATGCCACGGCTGCCCGCGCCAACCGCGATGCGCGCACCGGGCTTGAGACGCGCGCCAAGCTCGATACGGGTGAATTCATCGTGGACCGCTTGAGCGATATCGGCAATTGGCGCATAGGGCACCTGCTGGCGAATGCGAGCGAGGCGAGGGAAAGCTGTCATCGTAACGCTCCTTTGTAGATATGAAACGAGCTACCGCTGCGCGTGCGCCATCTGCACGGCCACATCGATCGCCGCCAACAAACTCTCTTCGTTCGCAATCCCTTTTCCTGCGATGTCGAAGGCCGTGCCGTGATCCACCGACGTGCGAATGATCGGCAGGCCGATGCTGACGTTCACGCCGCTGTCGAACGCCAACAGCTTCATCGGGATGTGTCCCTGATCGTGGTACATCGCCACCACAATGTCGTAGTGACCCTTCACAGCGCGCAAAAACACCGTATCGGGCGGCTGCGGATCGCTCACGTTCAGGCCACGCGCGCGAGCCGCCAGCACGGCGGGCATAATCTCGCGGGCCTCCTGATCGCCGAACAGACCACCCTCACTGGCGTGCGGGTTCAGGCCCGCCACCGCGATGCGCGGCTCGGCGATGCCCAACGCCCGGCACGATTCGTAGGCCAGATCGATCACCTGCTCGACCCGCGCCCGCGTCACCCGCCGGATCGCCTCCTCCAGCGATACGTGCGTACTGACGTGCACCACCCGCAGATTAGCAGCCGTCAACAGCATGCTGATCCGCTCGGCGTTGCAGCGCTCGGCCAGCAACTCGGTGTGCCCGGCGTAGTGAAAGCCCGCCAGATTCATCGCCTCCTTGTTGAGCGGCGCGGTCACGATACCATCGACCTCGCGGGCCAGCGCCAGGTCGCAGCCACGGAACACATACTCCACCGCAGCGCGGCCCGCCGCAGCCGTCACCTGCCCGGGCGGGCACTCCTCCGGGGCCGCGTTCGCCAGGTCGAGCAGCGTCACCGTGCCGGGCGCGTAGCGGCCCGCCGCAGGCGTATCGACGCGCTCGAAGCTCACCTCCATCGCCAACCAGCCCGCCGCCCGCTCCAACACGCGCTGATCGCCCAGCACCAACGGGCGGCATCGCTGATACACCTCGTGTTGGCGCAGCGCCTTCAACACAATCTCAGGGCCGATCCCAGCCGGATCGCCCATCGTAATCGCAAGCAACGGAAGGTCTGTCATGCCGGATTCTCCCATCAGAAGCAAAACGCCCGATTACACTGTCGTGCGCGCCAATCGCACTAATGTCTCCAACACCGCCTCATCGCCGTGGTTGCCCGATTTCAGCACGATATCCAGCGCGCCGTCGGGGCCAACCTCGCTACGGGCCAGCGGCATCCCCGGCAGTAACTCGCGCTGGATCGTCAACTGCGCCACCCCGAGCTGCTCCAACACTGCCGCCGCCGTATCGCCACCCACCAGCACCAGCAAGCCGGGCCGCAAGCGCTCGAACAGCAGCCGCGCCTCCTGCGCCAAACGCTCGGCCAGCGCACGCGCCTCCGGGCCATCGAGCCGCGCATCGGGCGGCGGCGACGGCAGATGCAACAGCGTATCGCCAGCGATCGCGGCAGGCAAGCGCTCGCCCAACACCAACGCCTTGAACTCGGCCAGCCGCCGCAACTGCGCGACCTGGCGCTGCGCCATCGGGCTGCCACTGCCCACCACCACCAACGCCGGGCCATCGGCGGGCCGGAACGACAGCGCATCGGCACGAGGAGCAGCGATTCGGGCGGCCAACGCGCCGATCAAGCCCGCGCTGCCGCACAACAGCGCATCGGGCGTGGTGCGCTCGGCGGCCTCCAGCACCGCATCGAGATCTTCGGCACTCAGCGCATCGCACACCAACAGCGCCGCGCTACGGCTCGCCTCGGCCAAACGCTTTGCGAGCGCATCCGCACCCGCCCGCACATCGGCCAGGCCAATCGCAGCCACCGGGCGACGCGCCTGCTGCATCAACAGTTCCGGCAGATCAACGGCAGCGATCGGCGGCGGCGCAACCAAACGACCATCGCGCAAACCGCGACCCTGCGCCGGAAAGGCCGGACACACGATCGCCGTCGCCAAGCCGAGCACATCGAGCATCGCGTCCAATTCCGCGCCGATATTGCCGCGCAAGGTCGAATCGATCTTTTTGTACCAACGAGTGTGAGGAGTTTGAAAGGCGGAGGTCAGAGCGCGTACACGCTCGGCGGCGGCATCGGGCGAGAGCCAGCGCGTCTCGCTGCTAAAGGCGTACACCCCATCGGCGGAGCCACCCACCGTGGGGCGCAGCGCAACCGTGGCGGTCAACCCGGCATAGCGGCAGCGCGCCGCACAATCGGCAGCGCCCGTCAGGTCATCGGCCTGAATCAACAATCGTTTCACGGCATTGTTCGTCTGCTCATCCTTGATACAACAGCAAGTATAGCACGATCACACCGCGCCGTTAACGCGACAAGGGGCGGCGCAACGCACCGCCCCTCGCCAATCCGCCATCAGGTTTTGTGGAAGAAGAAGCAACCGCAACCTCATCGCCCGTCGCTCTGGGGCGCCGCACGGCCCGCGCCGCGCCGTTACCCCGGTTAGGATGGACTTGCGCGCCGATCTGAGCCAAGCCACTACGCCACTAGTTTGCGCCGCCCCCACATGAACAACTTGACCAACTCGCGCAGCCACAGCACCGTGCTGCCCACGCCAATGCAGATCAGCCAATCGCTCAGGCTCAGCGCCGTGGTGCTAAACGCGTTCTGCAAGAACGGCACGTACACCACCAACACCTGCAACAGCGCCGAGAACAGCACCGCCGCCCAGATCCACATATTGCTGAACAGCCCGTGGAAGGCGCTCTCATCGTCGGAGCGGGCGTTGAACACGTTGAACAACTGAAAGAACACCAGCGTACAGAACGCCAACGTCTGCGCGTAGCGGATCGTGCCGTTGCCCTCGATCAAACCGCCCGGCAGCGCCCAGTCCATCATCAGCAGCGTGCCGATGCCCATAATGCTGCCCACGAAGATGATGTCGAACCACATCGGCCCATCGATCACTGGGTTGCGGGCATCGCGTGGCGGCTTGCGCATCATATTCGGATCGCTCGGATCAACGCCCATCGCCAGCGCCGGAGCCGAATCGGTCAACAGGTTGATCCACAGAATCTGCACGGCCAACAGGGGCGCGACTACCGCCGAGCCTTCCTCGGGCTGCAAGCCGATCACCCCGGCGAACACCACGCCCAAGAACATCGTCAGCACCTCGCCAATATTCGACGAGAGCAGATAGCGCAGGAATTTTTGGATATTCGCAAAGATTGCCCGTCCCTCCTCGATCGCCGCCACAATCGAGGCAAAATTATCGTTGCTCAGCACCATATCGGCGGCACCCTTGGCCACATCGGTGCCCGTGATGCCCATCGCCACGCCGATATCGGAGGTTTTCAGCGCAGGCGCATCGTTCACACCATCGCCAGTCATCGCCGTGATCGCGCCGCTGGCCTGCAACGCATTGACAATCCGCAGTTTGTGCTCGGGCGCCACCCGCGCGAACACCGAGGACTTGCGCACGGTTTCGAGCAACTGCGCGTCGTCCATCTCCTGCAACTCCGCGCCGCTCACCGCCGCCGAGCCATCGCCGATACCAAGTTCGTTCGCGATCGCCACCGCCGTGATCGGATGATCACCGGTGATCATAATCACCCGCACCCCGGCACGCTGCGCCTCGGCCACCGCCTTCTGCGCCTCGGGACGGGGCGGGTCGATCATCCCGATTACGCCCAACCACACCAGCTCCTGCTCAAGCCCCTCGTTGAAGGCGTCCTCCGGCAGTTCGTGAGGCAGATCGTGGTAGGCCACGCCCAGCGTACGCAGCGCCTCGCTCGCCAACTCCTCGACTGTGGCCAAGATCGCCTTGCGGCGCTCGGCGTTCAGTGGACGCTCGACACCATCGGCCCATTCGTGCGAGCAGCGCGCCAACAGCACGTCTGGCGCACCCTTCGAGAGCACCACCGTGTGCCCGGCCTGATCCGCATCGCGATGCGCGGTACTCATCAGTTTGCGCTCCGACGAGAACGGCACCTCGGCCACACGGGCGAACCGCGCATCGAGCAGCGACTCGGGCAGGCCGAGTTTGTGCGCCGCCACCACCAGCGCGCCCTCAGTCGGGTCGCCGTGGATCGTCCATACCCCGTCCTTCTCGTGCAGGTCGGCGTTGTTCACTAGTGTCGCCGCACCCAGCGTGCGCCGCACCTCCTCCAGCAGGATCGGATCTTCGAGCGGCTTGCCGTTAAACAGCACCTCGCCCTGCGGCTCGTAGCCCGTGCCCGTTATATCGACCCGCCCGCCCGGCGTCACCACGCTGCGCACCGTCATCTCGTTCTTGGTCAGCGTGCCCGTCTTATCGGTGCAGATCACCGTCGTCGAGCCAAGCGTCTCCACCGCCGACAACTTGCGCACGATCACATGCCGCTTGGCCATGCGCTGCATCCCCAGCGACAGCACAATCGTCGTGATCGCCGTCAGACCTTCCGGCACCGCCGCCACCGCCAACGACACCGAGAGCAGCAGCACCTCGACCAATCCCGAGAAATCGCGCACCCGATCCACCAGCAGGATCGTCAGGCCCACGATCACCGCGATCGCGATCACCACCACACCCAGCAGACGACCCACACGGTCCAACTCGCGCTGTAACGGCGTGACCTCGTTCTCGGCCTCTTGCAGCGAGTCGGCGATCTTGCCAAGTTCCGTCTTGGCACCAGTCGCCACCACCACCGCCCGACCGCGCCCCGCCGCCACCGCCGTGCCGCTGAACAGCATATTCACCTGATCGTTGATCTGCACTGGCTCGTCGATCGGCCCCACGTCCTTGGAGACCGGCGTGCTCTCGCCCGTCAGCGCCGCCTCGGCCACACGCAGCGCCACCGACTCGATCACCCGCGCATCGGCAGCGATCGAATCGCCCTCCTCCAGCAGCAGAATATCGCCTGGCACCACCTCGCTCGAAAGGATCTCCTGCCGAGCACCATCACGCAGCACATGCGCGTGGGGCGACGCCATCGCCTTCAGCGCCGCGACGGCCTGCTCAGCGCGGAACTCTTGCGCAAAACTCAAAATGCCGTTCAGGATCACAATCGCCAGAATGACGATCGCGTCGTAGGGCAAAAACGCATCACGCTCGAGCAGCCACGCCACAAACGAGATCAGCGCCGCCACCAGCAACAGAATCGTGAGCGGGTCTTGGAATTGCCCCAACAACTTGCGCCATAGCGGCACCGAGGGCGCCTGCGGCAACTCGTTCGGCCCATATGTCGCAAGTCGCTTCTGCGCCTCCTCAGCCGTCAATCCGCGCATTCCATCGCTTCCCAATGCGCTGATCACGGCTTGTGCACTCGTGCGATACGCAGTGGAACGGTCAAACACATCGCCAGAGACACTCATCGATTCCTCCTCATAGGCAAAATGCACCCGCCACCACAAAAAAGGCTTGACGCCTCAAAGCCGCCATGCTATACTTATCCCACCCCCCATGGGAGGGGGTGTACCTTGGACCACGACAGAAATTGAAGGAGTAAACATATGGCTACCGAACGCTTCCAGGTTCCCGATGTCTCGTGCCAGCACTGCGTCAAGTCGATCACAGGCGAGGTTTCGAGCCTTCCCGGTGTTCAGCAGGTTCAAGTGGCCCTAGACAGCAAGATTGTTACCGTGGAGCACACGGGCCAGAGCGACACCTCCGCTATCATCGCCGCCATCAAGGAAGCCGGCTTCGAGAACATTACTCCGCTCAACTAAACCACCCAGGAGCATAGCGGTGTGTTGCCGCCCTGGCAGCGACGCACCGCTCGAACCACTCGGTTCATTGGCAAACCAAGGAATACCACCATGGCCATACAACAGTTCGAGTTTCCCGTCACCGGCATGACTTGCGCATCCTGCTCGGGGCGTGTCGAAAAGGCGTTGAAAAAGACACCTGGCGTGCTAGAAGCCAGCGTCAACCTCGCCACCGAGCACGCCGCCGTAAGCTACGACCCCAGCCAAGTCGCGACGGAGCAACTGCGCGCCGCGATCGAGAAGGCGGGCTACGGCGTCATCACCGACCAGATCGAATTTCCCGTCACCGGAATGACCTGCGCCTCCTGCTCGGGGCGCGTTGAAAAGGCGCTGCGCAAAGTACCCGGCGTCCTCGAAGCGACTGTGAACTTGGCCACCGAACACGCCAACGTGGTCTATATGCCCACCAGCAGTAGTTGGGAGGATCTCAAGAGCGCTGTTGAGCGGGCGGGCTACGGCGTGATCGAACCTGCGGATGCCACCGACGACGCTGCGGAGGATGCCGAAGCCGCCGCACGCACCCACGAACTCCAACGCCAGCGCCGCGCACTCCTGGTGGGCGTTGTGCTGGGCCTGCCGCTGTTCGTGCTCTCAATGGCCCGCGACTTCGGCTTCATCCAGCCCTGGCTCACGCCCTACTGGGCCAACGTCGAGGAACTGATGGGCCACGACGGCGCAATGGTGATGCACTACCCGGCCTACGCCGACATCCTGAACTGGGTGTTCTGGCTGCTCGCCACGCCAGTGCAATTCTACAGCGGGCGCGATTTCTATCGGCATGCCTGGGGCGCGTTGCGCAACCGCACCGCCAATATGGACACACTCATCGCGCTCGGCTCGTCGGCAGCGTACTTCTACAGTGTTGCCCTGATTGTACTGGGAATACAGGGCCACGTCTACTTCGAAACTGCCGCGCTGATCATCACGCTGATCCTGGTCGGCAAATACCTCGAAGCGCGCGCCAAGAGCCAGACCAGCAGCGCCATCCGCGCACTGATCGGCCTACAGGCCAAGACGGCTCGCGTGCTGCGCCCCGCGCCCGACGCCCAACCCGGCGCCGATTGGGTCGAACTCGACATCCCGATCAGCCAAGTGCGCGCTGGCGACACCGTCCTGGTGCGCCCCGGCGAGAAGATCCCGGTCGATGGCGTGATCATCAGTGGCACCTCCAGCGTCGATGAGAGCATGCTCAGCGGCGAAAGCCTGCCCGTGGACAAAGGCCCCGGCGACACCGTGATTGGCGCGACGCTCAACACGACCGGCAGCTTCCGCTTCCGCGCCACCCGCGTCGGCAGCGCCACCGCCCTGGCCCAGATCATCCGGCTGGTGCAGCAAGCGCAGGGCAGCCGCGCGCCCGTGCAGCGCCTTGTCGATCAGGTCGCCGCCGTGTTCGTGCCCACCGTCATCGTGCTGGCGCTGCTCACCTTCGGCGTGTGGTACCTGTTCACAGGCGTCGGCTTCACGCAAGCCCTGATCTTCGCCGTCGCCGTGCTAGTGATCGCCTGCCCCTGCGCCCTCGGCCTCGCCACGCCCACCGCCATCATGGTCGGCACAGGCATCGGCGCCGAGCGCGGCATCCTGATCAAGAACGCCGAAGCGCTCGAACGCGCTGTCACCATCCAGACCGTCGTGCTGGACAAAACGGGCACCATCACCGAGGGCAAGCCGATGCTCACCGAGATCGTGCTGACGCAGAGCGCTGTGCTGCAAGCCGCAGGTCAGCCCGCAGCGTCCGCCGAAACCGAGCACGACCTGCTCTACCTGGCCGCCTCCGCCGAGCGCGCCAGCGAACACCCGCTTGGCGCAGCCATCGTGCAGGCCGCCACCGAGCGCGGCATCACGCTCGCGCAGCCGCAGCAGTTCGAGTCGCTCACCGGGCACGGCATCGCAGCGCAGATCGACGGCACCGCCGTATTGCTCGGCAGCCCGCGCCTGATGAACGAGCGGGGCATCGCCCTCGACCAACTCGACGAAGCCATCGCACAGCTGCAAAGCAGCGGCGCCACCGCCATCGTCGTCGCCGCCGACAATGTGGCGCTCGGCGTCATCGGCGTGGCCGACCGCGTGAAGCCCACATCGAGCGAGGCGGTCGCCGCCCTGCACCGCCAAGGCATCGACGTGGTGATGCTCACGGGCGACAACACGCGCACCGCGCAAGCCATCGCAGCGCAAGTCGGCATCAAAAACGTGCTGGCCGAAGTGCTGCCCGCCGACAAGGCCAACCAAGTCCAGCAGTTGCAGCAGAAGGGCACCATCGTCGCGATGGTCGGCGACGGCATCAACGACGCACCAGCGCTGGCCCAGGCCGATGTCGGCATCGCGATCGGCACGGGCACCGACGTGGCGATGGAGGCCGCCGACATCACGCTGATGCGCGGCGACCTGCGCAGCGTCGGCCAAGCCATCGAGCTCAGCCGCCGCACGCTCACCACCATCCGCTGGAACCTGTTCTGGGCCTTCATCTACAACGTGATCGGCATCCCCATCGCAGCGGGCGTGCTCTACCCCGCCTTCGGCATCCAACTCAGCCCGATCATCGCCGCTGGTGCCATGGCCTTCAGCTCGGTCTTCGTGATCGGCAACGCCCTGCGGCTGCGCAACGCCAAACTCGACTAAACGCAAAACACCTTGCACAAGAGCCAGAAGCCTGTGCAAGGTGTTTTTTTGTTGGGAAGAGAAGAGCGCGTCGGCAACCCCAACGCCCGTCGCTACGGGGCAACAACGTCGTGTTCAACGTGTGCGCGCTCGGACAACTGTGGCGCTGCGCGCCAAAACGCGCGCCGCTCTACTCGCGGTCGTCCAGCGCCGTTCGACGCCGCACAACGCCGTACAGCGCCGCCTACACCGCCTTCGCCGCAGCGCGGCCCGCCGTGCGCCCCGAGAAGATGCAGCCGCCCAAGAACGTGCCCTCCAACGCCCGATACCCGTGCATCCCGCCGCCGCCGAAGCCCGCCACCTCGCCAGCCGCGTACAGCCCGGGCACAGGCTCGCCATTGCTGCCCAGCACCCGCGCCGAAAGGTCGGTCTCCAAGCCGCCCAACGTCTTGCGTGTAAGGATATGCAGCTTCACCGCGATCAACGGCCCCGCCTGCGGATCGAGCAACTTGTGCGGCGGCGCGGTGCGCACCAACCGATCACCGATGTACGACCGGGCGCTGCGAATCGCCATGATCTGCGAATCCTTGCCGAACGGATTATCGAGAGCGCGGTCGCGGGCGCGGATCTCCCGCTCGACGGTCGCCACATCCAGCAGCGCCTCCGGCGTCAGCGCGTTCATCCCGCTCACCAGATCCTCCAAACGCTCGCGCACCACAAAATCGACCCCGTGCCGCTTGAACGCCTCCACAGGCGGGGTCGCCGTCTTGCTGATCACACGGCCCAACGTCTGGCGGATGCTCTTGTTGGTCAGGTCGGGATTCTGCTCCGAGCCAGAGAGCGCAAACTCCTTCTTGATAATCTTCTGGGTCAGGATAAACCAGCTATAATCGTAGCCAGTTGTGCGCAGATAGGCCAGCGTGCCGAGCGTATCGAAGCCCGGATACAGCGGCGTCGGCAAACGCCTGCCCAGCGCATCCAGCCACAGCGACGATGGGCCCGGCAAAATGCGAATGCCGTGCCGCCGCCAGATCGGCGCCCAATTCTGGATTCCCTCGGTGTAGTGCCACATCCGGTCGGGGTTGATGACCCGCCCGCCAGCCGCAGCAGCGACCGCCAGCATCTGCCCATCGACATGCTCTGGCACGCCCGAAAGCATCTGCTCGGGTGGCGTACCGAGCCGCGCGGGCCAGTGTTTGCGCACCAACTCGTGGTTGCCGCCGATCCCGCCCGAGGTCACGATCACGGCCCCGGCGCGCAAGCTGAAGCGGCCCACCACCACCCGCGAACTCGCCTCGCCCCGTGCGCAATCGCTCGGCTCCAACACATCGCCCTGCACGCCGCAGACCGCGCCAGCCTCCACGAGCAGCTCCCTCACGCGATGGCGAAACGCCAGCCGCACCAAGCCCCGCTCGACCGCCGCCTGCACGCGCCGCACAAACGGCTCCAACAAACCCGGGCCCGTGCCCCATGTGATGTGGAAGCGCGGCACCGAATTGCCGTGCCCGATCGACCCGTAACCGCCTCGCTCGGCCCAGCCCACAATCGGGAAGAAGCGCACGCCCTGAGCGTGCAACCAATCCCGCTTCTCGCCAGCTGCAAAGGCCAAATACGCCTCAGCCCACTTGCGGGGCCACGCATCCTCGGGGCGATCGAAGCCCGCTGTGCCCATCCAATCTTCCAACGCTAGATCGTAGGAATCGCGGATACCCAAGCGGCGCTGCTCGGGCGAATCGACCAGAAACAGACCACCAAACGACCAAAATGCTTGGCCGCCCAAGCTCTGCGGCGGCTCCTGCTCAACCACCACCACGCGCTTCCCGGCATCGGCCAGCTCGGCAGTCGCGACCAGCCCAGCTAGTCCAGCGCCCACCACAATCACATCGGCGTCAGTGCTCATCGTTGCGCTCCTGCGTTTCTGCATTTCATCGCTGCTGCTGATTGTACACGCTTTTCGCCAAGGCAACGCAGCATGCAAAACGGCCAACTTCACCAATGGAAGTTGGCCGCCACGCGACAAAAACAGGATGTCGAGTCTACTCAGGATTGATCGCCCGTCGCCCGAAAGTACCGCCGTAGGATTGGCCCCACTGGTCGGCGAGCGATTTGCCCTCGACCAGGAACAGCACCCCATCCACCCCAGGCAGCGAGGTGAGCGATTCCACCACCACGCGGATCGCGATATCGCGGTCCGGCGCGGTTGCGAACGGCTGCGTGAAATCGACAATGATCGTCGAGCCTTCCTTCTTGATACCACGCAACTGGGTATTGCCAGGGATCGGGCTCCACACGCGGTTGCTGTAGCTGAGCGGCCCCTCGATCAGCGCCTGCACCGTGGCCCGTGCCACATCGTTGGTCTTCGGCACCATCCGAATAATGCGCACATCGTGCTGGCCGCTGTTCGCCACAAAATAGAGCGGAAGATACGCAGTTTGATCGTAATTCTGTGGCAAATTCTGAGGGTTCAGCACATTGATCGGACGCCACGCGATTGGGCCATTGCCATCAATCCCGATATTCTGGCCGTTGACCTGGATCTGCACCCGATCGATCGACGAGAACTCGATCAACGTGTACATAATCGCCAACAACCCACGGTTGTCGCCCGCGCCCGTCGGTCGCCGATCAAAGTTGACGGTCGCCGTGCCGTTCGCGATCTGCACACCCAGCAACTTCACATCGGGCAGCACCAAGCGCTGCAAGCCGTTGCGCGGCCCATCGATCAACGCCTGGACGGCGGCATGCGCCACACGGTTATCGACCACCTGCACAGCGCGCCGCACCGGCACAAACATCGTCCCGCTCGCATCGCCGAAGTAGAGCGTGAGCGACTGCGTGGTGATCGACCCAGCGGGCGTGTTGGTGGGTGGCACAGGCGTATTGGTCGACGGCACCGGGATACTCGTCGGCGGAGGCGCACTCGTCGGAGCGCGCGTCGGCTCCGGCAGGCTGGTCGGCGCCTGGGTGGGCGCTTGCGTGGGAGCAGGCGCTTGGGTAGGTGCCTGCGTGGACGCTTGTGTCGGTGCTTGCGAGGGCGCAACAACGCTCGTCGGAGCCTGTGTTGGCGCGGTTGTTGGCACAACCGTTGCATCCTCAGTCGGTGTTGCGGGCGCGTTCGTTGGCGAGCGGGTCGGCAGCAACAACGAAGGCTGCGTCGGCGGGAGCTCGGTGGGCGTGTGCGTCGGCACACTGGTCGGTAGGTCGGTCGGCGTGGGCAGCACCGTATCGGGCTCGCGCGTTGGGCCAACATCGGTCGGCGCTTCGGTGGGCACACCAACGACCGCTTGGTCAGTCGCCCCCGGAGTCGGCTGATCGACGTTGTTATTATTGCCAAAGAATGTCTGCACACCTGCAAACACATAAATAGCAATAATCACCGCCAACATGCCCAACATCAACGCATAAATAGCGCGATCTCGTGGCGATAAGGTAGAAAACCACCCTTTCAGACCGCCTGTTGGGGTTGCAGTTGAAATAGCAGGTGCAGTAACGACCGATTCACCCGTTGTGGGGAGCGTTAAACCCATGTATAATGGGCATTGTGTGTGACCTTGAGAAAGACAGTAGGAACTTTGATCTACTGGTATCTCAATTGGTTCGCCGCTCACATAGCAGCGATGCTCGGGTGTAGGCGAAGCAAATCGGATCGCACGATTTTGTTTTAAGCCCAGAAATGGGCAGTGGCCCGTCGGTTCAACCATAGCAGACGTTGGGCCTCCTTTAGCCGCGTGGTACGATACGTCCACATATTATACGTTGTGGCGAAACGTGCCGCAAAGGTCCGTGATTACCGGAAGTTTACAGGTATGCGCATTCTGATCGTCTCAGACATTCACTCCAATTACGTCGCACTCGAAACTGTTCTCGCCGTCGCCGGTTCCGTCGATCAGATCTGGAACCTGGGCGATACGATCGGTTACGGGCCTCGGCCAAACGAATGTGTCGCTGCAGTCAAGCAGGCGCAAGTGCTGATCGCCGGCAATCACGACTTAGCATCGCTTGGTCGTGTGAATCTGAGCGATTTCAACCCCGATGCACGCACCGCCAATATCTGGAACGGCGAACAACTCACCGCTGAACACCGCACGCTGCTCGAAGGGCTACCGCCTCGTCACGACATTGACGAGCGCTTCTTGGCGGTACACGCCAGCCCGCGCGAGCCGATCTGGGAGTACTTGCTGACACAAGAGCAAGCTCGCGAGAACTTCCAAGTGTTCAAGAGCCAGGTCTGTTTCATCGGCCACTCGCACGTGCCGCTCATCTTCCGGCTCACCGCCGAAGGTCGTTGCGAAGGCCCCAAACTGCCCGATCCCGGCGCGATCCTCGAGCTAGCCGATGATACACGCTACTTCATCAATCCCGGAAGCGTCGGTCAACCTCGAAACCAAGACCCTCGGGCAGCATACGCCATCCTCGACACAGATGCGAACACCATCCAATTCCATCGCATCGAATACGATATCGCCCAAACACAACGCCAAATGCTCGATGCAGGTCTGCCGAGTGCGCTCATTCGGCGGCTTGAATATGGAATGTAATACGAATACAAGGCGTAAGACTGCTTGGGCAAATAGCTCACCAAGGCGTATAATACAGATAAGCTCTGTTGTTTGTATAGCTTGATATCGCGACACGTAACGTCACAATACCTGTCGCCTGATGAAACAACCCTCTCAGGCGTCTCTGTGTTGTGAATCCAAACGAGCAAAAGTACGACGATTTACAATTGTCTGCCTCTCGTTTAACTGATAACAAGCTGAAATTGTCCCTTATGTCTTGCTGCAACTGTCTGTGCGAGCATCATCAATGACCCAGGCAGCACGAACACGTATTCCGCGAAGATACTAGGTATACCAGGTAATTCATTATGTCAATCGAAGCCACGTTTCGCAGCCGCCACAGCGGCTCGGCAAACCGCTATCGGCAAGCTGTTGAGCGTTTTCCTAGCGGCGTCACGCACGATGGCCGCTATAGCCAGCCATTCCCGCTCTTCGTTGAGCGTAGCGCCGGAGCGCATAAATGGGATGTCGATGGGAACGAACTCATCGACTATTGGAACGGCCATGGTGCGCTGTTGCTCGGCCACGGGCACCCCGCTGTCGTCGCAGCCGTGCAGCAGCAGATGGCGCGCGGCGTTCACTACGGCGCAGAGCACGACCTCACGCTGCGTTGGGCCGAACTCATTCAGCAACTGTTTCCTGGCATCGAGCGGCTGCGTTTCACTGCCTCCGGCACCGAGGCGACGATGCTCGCGCTGCGTCTGGCGCGCAGCTACACCAAGCGCCCGACGGTCGTCCGCTTCCAAGCGCACTTCCACGGCTGGAACGATGCGCTCACGCATGGCATGGATGTCGATCTCGACCCACCACCCGGCCTGCTCTCGGCGATCACCGAAGCGACGCTGGTGGTGCCCACCGATCTCGAAGTTGTCGATGATGTTCTGAGCAAGCGCGACGATATCGCCGCCGTGATCCTCGAACCGAGCGGTGCATCCTACGGCATGGCCCCGCTGCCAGACCGCTTCCTCCAGCAACTCCGCAAGATCACGCTCGATCGCAACGTGCTGCTGATCTGCGATGAAGTTGTGACAGGCTTCCGCGTCACACCCGGTGGCGTGCAGCGACGCGCTGGCATCACCGCCGACCTGACCACGCTCGCCAAAATCTTGGCGGGTGGCTTGCCGGGCGGCGCCGTGGGCGGTCGCGAGGAGATTATGCGCCACCTGGCCTTCGGCGATGCGGAGTGGAATCGCTTCAACAAGATCCGCCACAACGGCACGTTCAACGCCAACCCGCTCTCGGCAGCGGCAGGCGTCGCCACACTCGAACGGATCGCCACAGGCGAGCCGAATCGACGGGCCGCCGAGCTTGGCACCCGCCTCGTCGATGAATTCAACGCCGTGCTGCGCGAGCGCGACCTGCGCGGTTGGGCGGCCTACGGCGATGGCTCGATCTTCCACCTGCTGATCGGCAGCAGCAACCCATTCGCACCCGGCGAA
The DNA here is from genome assembly GCA_937988885.1 of uncultured Roseiflexaceae bacterium. Classification (GTDB taxonomy): domain Bacteria; phylum Chloroflexota; class Chloroflexia; order Chloroflexales; family Roseiflexaceae; genus CALKHR01. The sequence continues at coordinate 218,394 of CALKHR010000110.1, forward strand.
CTCGCCGCCGATGTGTCCACCGCCGAACTCAAGCGCGGTGGCGACCCGCGTCTTCTCCAAGCGCTCCGGCTGGGGTTAAACAACTATGGCGTCGATCTTATGCGCGGACACAGCGGCTTCCTCTCTGCCGCCCACACCGACGCCGACATCACAGCCACCATCAACGCCTTCCGCGCAACGCTCGATGACATGGAGGCCGAAGGGCTGCTCGGCAAACGCTGATCGTATCTGCCGAGTGCAGGCCCACGTATTCACAGCAAGGAGGCTCGTATGAATATTATGATTATTGGCGTGCCATACAGTCTCGATAAAGCCTATGAAGGGATGGGGAAGGCCCCCGATGCTCTGCTGGATGCCGGACTTGTGGCGCGTCTCGAAGCACTCGGCGATACCACTATCCTCGCGGATATGATCACTATCCCCGATTCGGATGAGCCACAACTCACCCGCATCGGGCAACTGCTGTCGCGGCTTGGCTACGAGGTCGCACGTGCGCGCGCGGCGGGCTTCTTCCCACTGATCCTGGGCGGCGACTGCGTCACATCGCTCGGCACGCTGGCCGGGCTGCTCACACCCGAGACAACGGGCGTCGCTTGGTTCGATGCCCACGGCGATTTCAACACGCCCGATATTTCGATCAGCGGCTACTTGGGTGGCATGCCGCTCGCAGTCGCGGTAGGGCGCGGGCTGGAAGAGTTACGCAACGCCGCACGGCTGAACGGACCGATCACCGAACGCCACGTCGCCCTGCTCGGCGTGCGCGATCTCGATCCGCTCGAAGAACAAGCCCTGCTCAGCTCCTCGGTCATGATGGTGCGCCATCAGGGCTTCAGCGGCGACCCGTCCGACCTGACTCACGCCATCCGTTCGCTTGGCACTTTACCGCAGGTCTACCTGCACGTCGATATCGATGTGCTCGACCCGAGTATCGCGCCCGGCGTCAGCTACGTGGTTGAGAATGGGTTGCGTATGGATCAGCTGCGCGAAGGGATTCGCAACGTGGTTGGGCTGGGCAACTTGGCAGCCTTCGCGCTCACCGCTGTCAACCCCGACAAGGATGACTCGGGGCGCACGGTGGCAGCGGCGCTCGATGTTATCGAGACCGTCTTCACCGAACTGCACCAGCATCAGCATCACCCACACTAAAGCCAACCAAACGGGTGTACGCCTCTCGCGAGAAGCGTACACCCGTTGAGAAACGTTACCATGCGAGTAATTACCGGCTCCGCCAAGGGGCATAAACTCAAAGCTCCCAAAGGCATGGGTACACGCCCCATGCTCGATCGGGTCAAAGAATCGCTGTTCGCCGTGCTGGAGAGTAATCGCCCGCTGCGTGGGCGCGTGCTCGACCTGTTCGCGGGCACCGGCTCGCTCGGCATCGAGTTCTTATCGCGCGGTTGCTCCTTCGGCGACTTCGTGGAGCAGAACGCCCACGTGTGTCGCATCATCCGCGAGAACCTCACGCACACGCACCTGATCGAGAAGGCGCGCGTGCACCATATGCCTGTGAGCCGCTATTTGGCGAACGCAAAACCCGAAGAAAAATATGCTATAATCGTGATGGATCCACCATACGCCGATCCCACAATCGAAGACACCATTCGCACTATTGCAGCATCAGAACTGCTCAAGACCAACGGTCTCCTGGTCGTTGGGCATTCGCCGCGTGTCACGCTTGCTGATGCGTATGAACCATTGCATCGCCTCAAATTCCGCCGCGTAGGTGATTCCTGCTTCTCTATCTATGAGTTATCTGAGCCAGCTACCGAAGAACCGCCATCTGATGAATAGGCGAGGTAAGCAACTCGCGCCAATCTGTGCAACGCGCCAAAGGAGCAAGGTGTGACGATCGCCGTCTATCCAGGAAGTTTTGATCCTGTCACTAATGGCCATCTCGACATTGTGAGTCGAGCCGCCCGTCTGTTTGATCCCGTGATTATGGCGGTGTATGATGGGCCAAGTAAGAAGAACCGCCTCTTCAGCATCGAAGAGCGGATGGAACTCCTACGTGAGGCGACACGCGACATCCCGCGTGTCCGAATCGACAGCTTCTCGAACCTGACTGTCGATTATGTGCGCAGCGTTGGTGCCTCTGTGATCGTTCGGGGGTTGCGCGCCGCCAGCGATTTCGAGTACGAATCGCAGATCGCGCAGATCTACCAATCGCTCGCACCCAACATCGATGTCGTACTGTTTATGGCGGGGCACCAGTATACCTTCTTCAGTTCGAGTATGGTGAAGGAGATCGCCTCGCTCAATGGCGATGTCTCCTGGCTCGTCCCACCACACGTCGTTCAAGCGCTGCACAAAGCCTACGGTATTAAAGCGGCCGCCGAGGCTGAGCAACCAACCGATTAAGTGTCATAGATAGCAACTTCGTGCTATACTACATACTTCAAGCTAACATCACAGGGGAGGGGGTGAGTCGCGATCGAGCTCGACGATTTGATTGACGAATTAGAAGATGCGCTTGCAGAAGGGCGGCGCGTACCATTTAGCGGGCGGCTCTTGGTGGATGAAGAGCGAATCCTCGATATCATCGATCGGATGCGCGTAGCCGTCCCCGAAGAGCTGAAACAAGCCCGACGAGTGATTAGCGAGCAAGAACGCCTTCTTGGCGAAGCACGCAAACAAGTTCAACAAGCCCTAGAAGAGCAAGGACTACTCGCAGCAATCGAAGCAGAACGCCAACGCCTCATCGCCGAGGCCGAGCGCGATGCCCAAGCAGTTCGAGCTGGAGCCGATGACTATGCGCGCCAAGTGCTCGAAGAGCTGGAGCAACGTCTCAACAAGCTCACCGCTAGCGTACAAAATGGCCTGAAGGAGTTGCGCTAACGCGAACATCGCTTGGCAGGCGAAGCGAACTGTCTCCCAACAGCATGAGCCGTTCACAGCTCATGCGTCTGTTGGTGTTGTATGCTCATAACCTTGACAACGTGCGCTCGCTATTCTATAATGCGCCTTCTGTGAGCGCGGGGAGCGCCCACATATGCACGTGTACAAACCAATGGTAGATTTAACATTCAACATCGCCCAATTGCTCCGCGAGGAAGTCGGCGCTCGACGAGAATACACCTTCTCCGAGCCTGCCCTCCCACTCGACGACACGAGCACACTCGTGAACCTCGAAGGCAAGGTGCGCTTTACCCGCACTCCAAGCGGCGTCCTCGGCGATGTCGAGGCGCAAGGCGATGTCGAAATCCCTTGCATCCGCTGCCTCAATCCTAGCAAGCAGGCAGTCAAGGTGCAGTTTCGTGACGAGTTTCATTCCAGAGTCGAAGTCACTACCGGTATCCCACTACCGAAACCTGATGAAGAAGATCCCTTCTACATCAGTGAAAATCATATGGTCGATCTTGGAGAAGCGCTGCGAGAATATGCGCTGCTCGAACTTCCGATGCAAACCTTGTGTCGGCCCGATTGCAAAGGCATCTGCCCCGAGTGTGGTGCCGATCGCAATACCGAGCCTTGCAATTGCCAGGAAGAGATAATCGACGAGCGTTTTGCTGCCCTAAAAGCGCTGCTTAAAGAATCCTAAGGGTTCGAGTCTGATCGGCAAGCAGCCTGTTGATACATCCATGCTACGGCATGGCATATGCGACCTGAGTCGCACCATACAAGAGGAGTAAAGAACCGAAATGGGTGCCGTACCGAAGACCAAAGTCTCGCGCCACCGCCGCGGCAATCGGCGTCAGCATCAGCGCATTACCCCGCCAACCTTGGTTCCCTGCCAACAGTGCAACCAGTTGATGCGCGCACACCACGTCTGCAAAAACTGTGGAACGTACCGTGGGCGCCAGGTGATCGAGATTGCTAACCAGGCGGAGCAGGACTAGAATGAGGCGTCAAGCCTCTGGGGTTATTGGCGTGCTACGGCTCGCTGATAACCCTTTCTTTATATAGGCGACATACCATGGCGAATTATGCTGCGATCACCGGTTGGGGCATGGCCGTCCCTGATCGCGTGCTCACCAACGCCGATCTCGAACGGATGGTGAACACATCGGACGAATGGATCACAACACGCACCGGTATCCGTGAACGACACGTGGTTGGTCCCAACGAAAGCACCTCCACATTGGCCACCGCCGCCGCTCGTCGCGCGATCGAGTGCGCAGGTATCGACCCGCAAACCATCGATCTCATCATCCTTGCAACGTGTACGCCAGATCGTCCTTTCCCGGCGACTGCTTGCACCGTCCAAGCCAACCTTGAGTTGCACGGCATCGCCGCATTCGATCTTGCAGCGGCTTGTAGCGGGTTCGTCTATGGCCTCAACGTCGCGACGAGCATGATCAAGAGCGGCTCGGCCCGCAACGTTCTGTTCATCGCTGCCGATATCTTCACCCACTACATCAACTGGAACGACCGCAATACCTGCGTGTTGTTCGGTGATGGCGCGGGCGCAGTTATCCTACAGCCAAGCGACGAACCCCTCGGTCAACTCGCAAGCATCCTTGGAGCCTCTGGCAAGGATGAGGACCTGATGGCTGTCGAGGTGGGCGGTTCCCGTCTCCCTGCCACACCTGAACTGCTCGAAGCAGGCCGCCAGTACGTCTACATGAACGGTCGCGAGATCTTCAAGCTCGCCGTGCGTGGCATGGGCGATTCTTCAGCACAGGTGATTGCAGATGCGGGCCTCACCACCGATGATATTGCCCTCGTTGTGCCGCACCAAGCCAACCTGCGCATTATCGAAGCGACCGCCAAACGGCTCGATGTGCCGATGGAACGGGTGTTTGTCAACTTAGATCGGTATGGCAATACTTCAGCCGCCACGATCCCGATCGCACTGGTCGAGGCTGTTGAACAGGGGCGCATCAAACACGGCGACTACGTGTTGCTCACCGCCTTCGGTGGCGGGCTGACATGGGCCTCCTCCGTCATCCGTTGGGGCCGCCCCTAGCCGGTTCAGCAGGTGAGATATAATCTTCACCTAGCAGACTTGCCCATCATTCAGATACGAGGATAGAATTGACTGTAGCGTTCGTTTTCCCTGGCCAAGGCTCGCAGGCTGTCGGTATGGGTCGAGATCTCTACGAGGAATCCCCGGCAGCACGCGCGATCTTTGAGCAAGCCGATACCACCTTGGGTTTTGCCCTGTCGCAATTATGCTTCGAGGGACCCGAAGCCCAACTTACAGCTACCGAATACGCACAACCAGCGCTACTCACCGTAAGCACAGCGCTCTTAGCGGCGCTCGCCGAGCAGACCGCCGCACAAGGCGCCGCCGCTATCGAGCCAGCCTACGTTGCGGGGCACAGCCTCGGTGAATATTCGGCACTGGTTGCAGCAGGCGCGCTCGAGTTCCCAACCGCGCTGAAGCTCGTCAAACGGCGCGGTGAGCTGATGGCACAGGCCGATTCGGGCGGTATGGCCGCCATCATCGGCCTCGACGAGCCAACACTCGAAGCGATCTGTCAAGAGGCATCGACCGATGGAGCGCAAGTGGTGATCGCCAATTACAACGCGCCCGGCCAACTTGTGCTGAGTGGCGCAACGCAAGCCATCGAGCAGGCCATCGCTCTCGCCAAGGGGCGCGGCGCCAAGCGCGCAATGCCGCTCAAGGTGAGCGCGGCCTTCCACTCGCCACTGATGCGCGCTGCCGCGGAGGGCCTGGCAAGTTCGATCACCGCCGCCACAATCGGCGATGCGCGTGTACCCGTGATCAGCAACGTCCAAGCGCAACCCATCCGCACTGCCGATGAGATTCGGCACGAACTCGCCGAGCAGGTTACATCGCCAGTGCGCTGGATCGCTTCGGTACGGGCAATGGCCGATGCAGGTGTCGATACATTTATCGAGATTGGCCCAGGTTCCGTCCTCACTGGCCTGATCAAGCGCATCGCACCCGAAGCGCGATTGGTGAATCTCAATAATCTGGCAAGCGTACGAACCTTTTTGTCCGCCTGAGTCGATCGCGTGAGGCGTACTGATACACGCCTCACGCCACTCTCAACCGAAGTAGTCTATGGATTTTACAGGACAAGTTGCCATTGTCATCGGTGGTTCGGGTGGGATCGGTCAAGCGACCGTGCGGATGCTCGCCGAGCGTGGTGCATCGGTTGTGGCGTGCTACCACCAAAACATCGATGCCGCCAATCAGATCGTCGCAGCCTGCGCCGAACTACGGGGCGAGGCGGTCGCGCATCAGGTCGATATCCGCGAGCAGGAATCGGTCAATACGCTTGTCGCCTCCACGCTAGAGCGCTGGGAGAAGATCGATATTCTGATCAACTGTGCTGGTGTCACCTCGTATCTGCCCATCGACGATATCAGCACGACGCAATGGCTCTCAAGTCTCTCTAGCAACCTCGACGGCGTCTACTACACCTGTCGGGCGGTGCTGCGCTCGATGATGCGGCGACACTATGGACGGATCGTCAATTTCTCGTCGCTACAGGGCATGGCGGGAAGCGCGAATCAGGTCGATTATTCGGCGGCCACGGGTGGGGTGCTGGGCTTGACGCGGGCGCTGGCGCGCGAGGCAGCCGCCTGGCAGATCACAGTCAATGCGATCACACCCGGCTTAGTCGAAACCAGGATGCTCAAGGCTATTCCAAAAGAGAAGCGGGAGTGGGGCGAGCGCGTGATCGCGCTGCGACGCGCCGGGCGACCGGAGGAAGTGGCCGCTTTGGCAGTCTTCTTGGCCTCACCACTGGCATCCTACATCACAGGGCAAACGATTTCGGTGGATGGTGGCTGGCGGATGGCATAGTGATGCCTCAAGAACCAGTATCCCTCGCATTATACGCCAGCCAATCTACTTTACAGACTCCTGAACGTCGCCCGACATTCAGCATTCTGACTGTGTCAGCTTTTACGCCCAGGCATCGCTCATCCTCACCGTGGCTTCAAGCGTTACAGCTTTCACGGTTGAGCGTTGCTGCAAAGAACCTTGTTTGAGCTTACACAGCATCCAGTCACTTCAGCAGTGACTCGGCGCTTGCTCGTCGGGGTCCCTGGTTATGAACGGCCCAACTAGAACCATTTCACCCGACTTACGGTCGCCCCTGTCTCCTATCCGCAGAGCACGCCGCTTGCCTACTCCAAGATCGTCGTATTGACTGTTTACGTACAATGGTTGCGATACTGGTTTGCTTGAGGCTTCAGGACCATGGTACCATTCGCCCCCTACCGAGTCAATAGATTTATCGCTCTTCAACGATGATAAGCTCACCTTAACCTTCTCGGCTTTTGCTGGTCGTGCAGGAGGCGCTTGGTGACGGCGCGGCCCGAGAGCAGCACGAGAGGGATGCCGCCGCCGGGGTGTGTGCCACCACCGACGAAGTAGAGGTCACGGGCTTCGGGGGCGCGCAAGGGCGGGCGCACAAAGGCGGTCCAAGGCCGATTAGAGGCCAAACCGTAGATCGCGCCATTGGGGGCGTTGTAGCGCTGTTGCAGGTCCTCGGGCGAGATGATGCGCTCGTAGCGGATGTGCCGCTCCAAATCGATCAACCCCATCTTCTCTAACTTCCGCACAATCGTGTCCCGGTACGATCCGATGATAGCGCCCCAATCTTGGTTGGTGTGCAGCGCAGGCGTGTTCACCAAGACAAACAGGTTCATATGGCCTGATGGCGCGTGCTGCGGATCGCTCTGCGAGGTGGCGCACACGTACACGGTTGGGTCGGGCGCGGGTATGCGCTGGTCGAAGATCGCCTTGAATTCTGCCGGATAGTCTTTTGAAAAGAAGATGGTGTGATGCGCTAACTGTTCGTACACGCGGTCGATGCCGAGCAACAACACGAAGCCGCTGCTCGATGGCTCCAGACGGGCCAATTTGCGAGCGGTGGACCATTCTGGCGGCAGCAACTGTTCGTAGGCGTAGCGCGGGTCGGCGTTCACTACCACAGCCGAGGCGCTCAAGCGCTCGCCGTTCTCCAACACCACGCCGCCCGCCCGTCCGCCATAAATCCCAATACGCGCAACGGGCGAACGGGTGTGGATCATGACACCAAGTTCAAGCGCGAGCCGTTCCAGCGCCCGGGCCAGTTCGTACATGCCGCCGCGCACGTACCAGCCACCCTCGGCCATTTCAATGTAGGCAATGAGGTTGAAGGTGGCTGGCGCATGATAGGGCGAGGAGCCGTTGTAGGTGGCGTAACGGTTGAAGATCTGCTGCAAATACGGGCTGCGAAAGTAGCTCCTTACCGCTTGATCGACGGTGCGGAACGGGTCGATCTTCCAGAAGTTGCGCAGCGTCTCCAGGCTGAGCAGATCGCGCAGGCCATCGAACGGTTCGAGCAGGAAGGGGTTCGCCACAACCCGATAGATGCGCTCGGCATAGGCCATGAAGCGAAACCAGTTGCCCTGATCCCGCCGATCGAAGCGAGCGATCTCTTGAAGCAGGAGCGGTAGCTGCTGCGAGGCGTTGAAGTGCATACCATCGGGCCAGTAGTAGCGGCAGATCGGCTCGATGGGGAGCAGGGTCAACTCGTCTTCGAGGCGTCGCCCGGCGGCAGCGAACAGTTCGCGCAATACCCAGGGCATCGTGAGCAACGAAGGGCCTGTATCGAAGGTGTAGCCATCTTCGCGGATGAGGTCGAGTTTACCGCCGACACGCTCGTTCTTTTCGAGCACTATCACCTGTAGGCCCTGAAGCGCCAAATGAATCGCAGCAGCAAGCCCGCCAAGCCCCCCTCCGACGATAATAACAGGTTCCTTCACCGCTTGCTCCTTTAGCTGCCTTTCAGTACGCTCCTATTGCGCATCCGCACCAAGTATACGGCATCTTTGCAATGTGGTATTCAGTACGCAGGTTGGCTGGGACCATCAGACTATGGACAGATGTTAATGAACTCAGTACCATAAAAATTGCGGCAGGAGACCGCCAGCTTTCGCTGACGGGGGAATGCCACCCTCCAACGCCCACTAATCCTTACGTTGTGTTACTCTTAGTCGTATAATAGAACACATGGACGTACAACGCACAGTAACGATACAC
>CALKHR010000111.1 GCA_937988885.1 uncultured Roseiflexaceae bacterium
CGAAAAGCACTGTCATCCTGAACGAGCCGACAGGCGAAGTGAAGGATCTCAACGAAGAAACAAAGCAAACAATCGGCCCACACATCTGTTGTGTAGGCCGTATGGTGTAGAGTGGCCTGTGGTTACGCAAGTTGCTCGGCGTACTGCGTTGTTGAGGTGGAATGATAGGCCGTATCGGCCTGTTTCACGGCGATCACCAGCTTCCCTTTGGTGCGCTTTGCAGCGAAGTAACGCAACGCATCGATTGTCTGATCAAGCGGATAGCTCGTATCGATTGCTGGCCTCAGTTGGCCGTTTGCAACCAACTCGCCCAGGAATGCGAGGTCTTGCTGATTGGACTGCGCTGTGATCACTTGAAATGATTGACCTCCCGCCTTCGATGCCCACCGCCCAAAGATCATTGTATTGAACAGATGACCCATTGTGCCGCCCGCTAACACATAACGCCCTTGCGGTTTGAGCACATTGCGGTACGCTCGAAACGATCGGTACGCCCCAGCATCGAGGATCAGATCGTAGCGGGCATTGCCCCGCGTGATATCCTCGCGCTGATAGTCGAGTACGTGATCGGCTCCGAGCGAGTGAAGCATATCGAGCTTGGCGGTGCTGCCAACCGCTGTCACTTCCGCCCCCAACACCTTGGCGATGCCCACCGCCAACGAGCCAACCCCTCCCGATGCGCCAACCACCATAACATGCTCGCCTGCTTGCAGCTTGCCAACGTTGTGCAAGCCTTGCAGCGCAGTGATCCCCGCTATCGGCAGGGAGGCGGCATCGGCAAACGAGACACCAGACGGCTTATGGACGATCTCTCCTTCATTGGCGGTGGCGTATTCGGCATATGCGCCTCGGCCGCTCTCACCAAGTTCGCCAAATACCTCATCGCCGGGCTGGAACTGCGTGACCGCCGCGCCGACCGCCACCACGCGCCCGGCCACATCCGAGCCGATGACGGGATATTTGGGCTTGAACATGCCACCGATCATCATACGCACGAGCATCGGTTTGCCAGTGAGCACATACATATCGGCGGCATTGATCGAGCTTGCGTACACCTCGATCAACACTTGATGCGCGGAAGGTATAGGCTTCTCAATATCGCCAAACCTCAGAACATCGGGTGAACCATATTTTGTGTGGATAATCGCTTTCATACGTTTCCTCGATTTCTATGCTATGCGCTGCTTATGTATCGTCTACCAGTTGCGGTATGATCGATCTGTGTTGCACCTGTGCGGTCAATCGGGTTTGCTGCAAGCCGTTGCTTCCTACTGATCCTCAATGCGCATCAGCGCGATCAATGGCAGGCCCAGATCGCGTATCTTGCGTAGCAGGCCGTACAACGCTGCTTGATCGCTGATCGGGCCGATCAGCACCGTCTCACCAGTCTCATCGAGCACGATCCGCATATCGGCGAACCACTCCGACCATCGCTGATGCAGGTGGCCTTGGAGTCGAATATGGTAGATGTGCGGTTGTGATGCAGGGTTATCTGAGTGAATCGTCATGCGAAGATATCCTGGTGATAAGTGGTAAACCCATATCACCAGGATAGTTGAGGGGAGGTATGAAGGTCTAGATACTTTAGTATTGAGATTGGGATGGTTGCGCTGCTACAGGAGGTCCAGCTCCCGCGCCCGCGCCACCGCCTCGGTGCGGCGTTGCACCTGCAACTTATCGAAGATGATGCGCACATGCCCTTTGATGGTGCTCAACGCCAGGAACAGTTGCTCGCTGATCTCGCGGTTCGAGCGGCCCTGAGCGATCAGTTGGAGGATGTGCAGCTCGCGCTGGGTCAGCGGTTCGATCAGGGGTTGGGCTGGCTGTGATGCTTGTTGTTGCTGTTGGAAGTGCGCCAGCAGCATCTTGCTATACTCGGGCTGGATGCCCTGTGTGATGGCACTGGCCAGCAGGAGCGCCATAGCTGGGCCTTCGTCGAGCCAACTGCGAACGTGGTTGTGCGGTGCGGCCAGGGCCAGCGCAGTGCTCAACACCTGCATGACACGGCGTTTGTCATCCTGTACCTGCCACGCCAGCGCTTGCAGCCGCAAACTGTGCAGCCGCACATCGGGCCAACCGCATTCCTCGGCCTGTTGCTCAACCTCGCCGAGCAGTGTCAATGCTGCCGCGCCATCGCCCTCGGCGATCAGCAGCCGCGCTTGGCTCAGCGGCGGCGCATGGGGCGCGTACTGGCGGGCTTCGGCCACGCGGCCCTGCTGCAATAGCACGTGTATCTGCTCGGCGGCCAGCGCTGGCTGTTGCAGAGCGAAATGATACTGCTGCACCAGACGTTGGGCCTGTGCCAGCCGCGCTGCCGCCTGGGTGTAATGACCTTGGGCGCAGTACAAACGGGCCTGCCACAACATAGAGGCCACGATCCGGTCGCTGTGTTCGAGTTGCTGGGCGAGTTGATGTGCGTGCAGGGTGTGCTGCTGGGCTGTCGCCAGATCATTTCGCTCGTAGAAGATGCGCGCCAAGCCGAGATGCGCCTCGCAGATAATCGGCGGCGGTGGATCGCCTGCCTGTGCCAACGCCTGGTGATAGCGCTGGATCGCCATGTCGAAGTGCAGGTCGGCGGCCTCAAGATTCCCTAGCCCCAATGTCGATGACAGTACGATGATATGGTGCCCAATCGCTTGAGCTTTCTCCAGTGCCTCGCGATACAACTGGTTAGCGGTCTGTCGCTCGCCGCGCAGCAGATAGGCGTGCCCAAGCATCCAGGTTGTGGCCGTGCGCACTGGCACATTGGCAGGGTGCAGCAACTCCAACGCCTTGCGCGCCTGGAACGCAATCTCATCGGCGCGGTGCTGTGTGATCGCCAGGGTCGCCCGAATGCTTGCCACATGCCCCAAGTGATCGCGAATGTGCGGATCATCGCTAGGGAAGCGCTGCAAAGCCCGTTCGGCGGCCTGCAACAGCGGCTCCACATTGCCCAATTGACCAGTGAACAACTGCGACGACGCATACGTGATCCATAGGTTCGGTATGCTATCGAGCACGGCGGGCGCGAGCGAGCGCAGCCACTGAACGATCGGCGCAACCGCCCCGCGAAACAGCAGTGGCATCCCATTGCCTTCGAGCAACCGCGCCGCCAGGGCCGGATCATTGGCCTGCGTGGCGTGCTGGAAGGCTTCCACATCGAACTCGTGCGCTTCGTACCAGGCGCTGGCCCGCCGATGCAGTTCTGCCAGTCCTTGCGCGCCGATCATCTGCTGGAGGCGCTGGCGCAACAACTCCGCGAACAGGTGATGGTAGCGGTACCAGCGCCGCTGTTGGTCGAGCGGCACAATAAACAGGTTCGCCCGCTCGATGGCGACCAGTGTCGTCTGGCAATACCCCTCGCTCTCCCCCAGCACCGCATCGCACAGCGGCCCACACAGCCGATCGAGCATCGCCGTATGCAGTAGGAAGCGTTGCATCTCCTCAGACTGTTGGTGCAACACCTCCTCGACCAGATAATCGAGGATAAAGTGGTGACTGCCGGAGAACGAGGCGATAAACGCATCGGTATCGCTATGGCCCTGCATCGAAAGCGCGGCCAGTTGCAGGCCGGTGATCCAACCCTCGGTGCGTTGCGTCAGCGCATGCAACAAATCATCGGCCAACTGCACGCCCATACTCTGGCTCAAGAACGTATCGGCCTCGGCATAGCTAAAGCGCAGGTCATCGACCCGCAATTCGGTGAGTTGCCCCCGCGCGCGCAGCCGTGCTAGTGGCAGTTGCGGGTCCTCGCGGGTGGCGATCACCAGGCGCAACTGCGGGGGTAGGTGGGTGAGCAGAAAGCTCAACGCCTGATCGATCTGCGGAGAATCGATCAAGTGGTAATCATCGAGCACTAGGATGATCTGCTCCGCTTGAGCGGCGAGATCGTTGAGCAGCGTGGTGAGCAGCACCTCGTGCGATGGTGGCTGCGGCATCTGCAATGCGCCTTGCACGCCTATGCCCACGTTGGGGGCAACGGTTTGCAACGCCGCCACAACATAACTGAGGAAGCGCTGGGGATCATTGTCGCTTGGATCGAGCGACAACCACGCGACGCGCTGGGTCTGCGCGGCGAGCCATTCGCTCAACAGAGTTGTCTTGCCGAACCCAGCAGGTGCCGAGATAAGCGTCAGGTTGCGCAGGGCTGCGTGGTTGAGTTGTGCGGTCAGGCGAGGGCGTTGCACCACTTGCGCCTGTAGTGGCGGGATAAAAAGCTTGGTTGTGAGAAGCGGCGTGGACATGCTGCACCCTTGCTATGCCGATACGCGCGAGGAAGGAGCCAAGTGTGGCCCTAAGGATAGTGCTAGTTGTGGAGATTGTAAAGCTTCCAGATGCGTTGGGGCAGAAAGATGATGTCAACGACTGCCAGCGAAAGCAGGCAGCTTGCCCTCATCGCCCGCAGACGACA
>CALKHR010000112.1 GCA_937988885.1 uncultured Roseiflexaceae bacterium
TTATGCAGAACGCTCATACCGTCTATTATGGCTTAACTTCGGATAGAACACAAGTGCTATCCGTGTGTGCCAGTGCGTTTCATTGGCTATCGAGGACGGCATTCATCCCCGGCCTAAAGGCACGGGCCTTTCTGCCGCCTTTTCTGTAATGGTTAACAACTTGCTCAGCACTCATATGGTTATTCGCCCATGTCGAATGACCATCGGCGACCAACGTGAGCTCATAGCCCAAATTGAACGCCTGTCGGCAGGATGCATCCACGCAGAAATCGGTCTGCATACCACCGATCACCAACCTCCTGATGCCACGGGAATCGAGTTCCTGCTGCAACGACGTGTTGAAGAACGAGTCAGGCTCGTACTTATCGATGATCGGCTCCTCGGGGAGTGGGGCGATGGCGGGGTGAATCTGCCACCCTTCATTGCTAGGATGCAGTGGAGAGCGTTCATCGCGATCATTGTGGCGCACAAATAGCACTAGCACACCCGCCGCCCGCGCTTTGCTCAAGAGGGTGCCCAAGCGCTCCAACAACTCTTGACTTTGGTAGAGTAGCTCGTCGGGGTTGCTAAACATGCCACGTTGCACATCGATAATCACAAGTGCAGTATCCATCGCCATCGACAACCTCCTCCTTCATCCAATCAACGCTTTCAAGGAGACCGTATTGAGCATACTACGAAATGCGGCTATAATCGACCCTGATTTCGCACAGATTTACTACTCCTTCTCTGAATCATTCATGCCCAAACGAAACGTGAAGCTGGAGCATGAGGCATAGGAGCCGACCATGTACCACCCAACGACCCGTGTGTTGACGGTGCTTGAACTGTTGCAAGCTCACGGGCGAATCAGCGGTCCGGAACTCGCAGCGCGCCTAGAGGTCAATATTCGCACGGTGCGGCACTACATCACGCTCCTGCAAGACTTAGGCATCCCCATCGAGGCCGAACGGGGCCGCACTGGCGGGTATCGGCTGCGGGCTGGCTTTAAACTGCCGCCATTGATGTTCACGGAAGATGAGGCGCTAGCGCTGACCCTGGGCCTGCTCACCGCCCGAAGGTTGGGGCTGACCTCCACAGCGCCCGCCGTCGAAGGGGCGCTCGCCAAAGTGGAGCGTGTCATGCCCGATGCACTGCGTGCGCGCATCCAAGCCGTGCAAGCCTCCCTGGTGATCGCCAACAACAGCGAATCCATCGCGCCGAGCAGCTCGCTGGTCCTGCTGTTCAGCAGCGCCGTGCAACAGCAACAGCGGATTATGATGGGGTATCGTAATTGGAGCGACAGCGAGACCGAGCGCGCGCTCGATCCATACGGCGTCGTCTTCTTCGATGGGAAGTGGTACGTGGTGGGCTACTGCCATTTGCGCACGAGTCTGCGAATCTTCCGGCTCGACCGTGTGCTGTGGGCTAGCCTCACCGACATCCCTTTTGAGCGTCCCCATCCCTTCGACAGCTTGGCATATGTCATGCAGTCGTTGGCGAACGCGCCCGCGAACTGGGAAGTCGCCGTGCTGCTCGAAACGACGATTCAGCAGGCCCAAAACCACGTGCCACCCTCCATGGCGGTGCTGGAAACTCACGAGGATGGTGTTTTGATGCGATGCAATACGCAAAACCTGCATTGGCTGGCACATTTTCTGCTGGGTCTTAATGTGACAGTTCGCGTTCTGTATCCGCCTCAACTACGAGATGCGTTCCGCGATATTGCAAGCCGAGCCGCGTCCTTCGCGGAACAACCTCTAGAAAGCGAGGAAGAGCACTACGCTCACCAGTAAAAATCAGCCGTAAGGCTGATGACAACGTCATGGAGTTTGTCCATACTGAATGAGTTGTTTAACATCCCACATACTACTAGAAAAACGCTAGCTATTCAGCTAGTTGAAACGCAGCTTCGATTTTTTGATACAATCAAGCTGCGATTTCTGTGGTTTTCTTCCAACAAAAACCCAAGAATCTTTACCCAGATTGATCAAAAATTTTGACAATTAGGTAAGGATTTTGTTGCGAAATTCTTGTCATTTTGAAGCTAAGAATTTGGCTTTATCTTGACGAGAATTGGGGATTGTGATAGAATACACCAACTTGAATAACCGATATGTTCGGTTAGTAAAAGGAGCTTAAAGAAATGAATCTCAAGATGTGGCTCGCGGGCATTGCCCTAGCAAGTGCATTCATTCTGTCAGCCTGTGGCGGTGGTTCATCGAGCGCTGGCACGACTGTCGAAATGTTGGACACCTTTAAGTTCAACCCCGAGAGCATCACCGTTGCTTCGGGTTCGCAGGTTGTCATCAAGAATACGGGCGCTCTGCAGCACAACTGGGTGCTGGTGAACAGCGCTGATGCAAGCGACGTCGCTGCCGCCGCTCTGGCGAACGGCGGCAGCGCCGAGGGTCTGCCGGGCGTGTTGGCTGGCGGTAAGCTGTTGAACGGCGGCCAGGAAGAGACGATCACGATCAGCGTTCCGGCTGGTACCTACCAGTACATCTGCACCGTCGCTGGCCACTACCAGGCCGGTATGGTCGGTAACATCACCGTTCAGTAAGCGTTCCTTTCGCATCGAACGTTTCAGCCCTTGGTGTAACAACCAAGGGCTTTTTGCATGCTGTCATCCAGAGACACTGATGGAGTTACTACCAAACCTGGTTGGATAGTATCAGTAACAAACCCGTTTTAGCCTGCGGCAGCAAGGTATGTAACATTTTTTGTGGTGTTGATGCGCTACGCGCAGCGCTCTGTCCTACCTGATGTCATCAGCGGCGCCCAACCCACGCATCGTAGCTGCCCGTGAAGAACGCACTGCGCACACGGCCTATGAGCGGAACACTGGGCACAGGGCGCATGTAAGTGGCATACCACGCATCGTGATCGGCCTGCGAGCGAAACACCGGGAAGTAAATGCGCGTCTCGTACTGGCGCAAAAACTCCTCGCGGGACATGGTGCGGTTGCCGGGATAGTACGTGGTGTGGCCATTGACGGTGACGTTGTTATCGTTCAGATTGAACTTGCCGATCTCGGGCCACTGCGAGTCAACGAAGTAATATTCCTCGCGCAGCACACCATCGGCATCGCGGTACGGATCGCTGTAGCCGACCAGCAACATCGCGTGCTGGCCGTAAATCACCCACGGGCCAACGCGATTACTGCCGATCTCAATGCTCACCGGGACACCCAGATCGATCAGGTGGCGCAACACCAGCTCAGCATCGGTGTAGGTGAGATTGCCGAAATGCGTGCCGAAGCCGTGGCGCTTGATCAAATGGGCCGTGATCGGGCTTGGCGTACCACCCATACCACGATTAAAAAAGATGCCAGCTTCGCGAACAAAATCATCTTTCTCGAACTGTTTTCTTCCCACTAACAGATTCAGCGCATTAGCAGCGACCGTACACCCACATTCGTTCACACCTTGGCCCTGCACTGGCCAGGCAGATTCATCGCTATCCGGCAGGATCGAATGAACATAGGAGGGGAACCCCATTGGACTTGTCCTTTCCACAGCAGCCTGCACATGATGTATGGCATATGCCAATGAACACTGGGCCACCTTCACTTTGGCATATTATAAACCCACTCCAAGCAAGCCAATGATTCTGCTATACTTGCTTAGCAAGCCGTTCACACAGAAGAAGTGAGTAGCATGGTAACCGAACGACTCTATTTCGCCGATGCGTACCTCACGCAGTTCACTGCGCGAGTGGTCGCACGGGCCACGCGCAATGGCCTGCCTGCGCTCGCACTCGACCAAAGCGCGTTTTACCCCGAGAGTGGCGGTCAACCCGCCGACCATGGCACGCTCAATGGCGTGGCTGTGCGCGATGTGCAGATCGAAGATGGCGTTGTCTGGCATATGCTTGAGCAGCCGCTGGAAGATGAAACGGTGCACGGCATCATCGATTGGGCGCGCCGTTTCGATCACATGCAGCAGCACCACGGGCAGCATCTCCTCTCGGCAGGGTTCGAGCAACTGTTTGGTATGCGCACGCTCTCGTTCCACCTCGGCGCGACCAGTTCCACCATCGATCTCGACACAACAGCGCTGAGCAACTCGCAAGCAGCCGAGGTCGAGGAGCTGGTGAACCAGGTGATCTGGGAGGATCGCCCAGTGTTGGCCCGCTTCGTCACGCCGGAGGAACTCGCCACGTTGCCGTTGCGCAAGCCGCCCAAGGTCACCGGCGCGATCCGAGTCGTGTCAGTGCCGAACTTCGATCACTCGGCGTGCGGCGGCACGCACCCCCGCGCGACGGGCGGCGTCGGTCTGCTGCACCTGCGGCGCTGGGATCGGCGGGGCGACGTGTTGCGGGTCGAGTTTCTGTGCGGCGGGCGGGCGCTGCGCGACCTGCGCTGGAAGAACGCCTCGTTGGCGCGGATCGCAGCGAGCTTCAGCGTGGCAGCCGAGGAGAGCGAAGAAGCCATCGCACGGCTCCGCGATGCCGAGGAACGCGCCCGTAAACGGCTCGAAGAGGCGAACGGGCAACTGCTCCAGTACGAGGCGCAACGGTTGCTGCAAGGGGCGCAGCGCGTGGGCGAACTTTCGGTGGTGCGACAAGCTTTCGAGAACCGTGATCTTAATGAGATCCGCACGCTGGCGAAGGCGATCACGGCGGGCGGCGGCGTGGCAGTGCTGGGCCTACGGGCCGAAAAAACGCAGCTATTGGTAAGCTGCGCCGAGGGCATGCCGCTCGACTGCGGGGCGATTGTGCGAAAGGTGCTGACGCCGCTGGGAGGACGGGGCGGCGGTCAACGAGCGCTCGCTCAGGGGAGCGTGCCCGATCCAGCGCAACTCGATGCGGCGCTGGATGCGGCTATTGAGGCATTGGCAAGCTCGTAGATCCCAAAGAGCCAGGGCGGTACGCAACCGAACCCTGGCTCTGTTGTTACTTCTTCCGTAGGAGCATCACGCCCGCAACGATCATCAGGAGCGGGAAGAGCAAGTGCGCCACTCCGAATTGACCGGCCAGCACGAGCGCGCCAAACGCGACCAGTACAATACCGATCGTGCGACCGTTGTGCTTGCGAGCGGGCGGCGGCACAGGCTGCTGATAGTTCGCAATCGTGTGCTGCGCGTTCGGGTCAGTTGCCGAAGCATACTGGTTAGAAGTAGTCGCATCAACGCGCAAGTTGATCGTCCGCCCGATGGTTGGCGTTGGCGCCGTACCCTTAACTGGCTGCCCAGTCAGCGGATCGAAATTGTAGGCCTCCGGCGGCGGTGGCGTGGCGCTCGCCGAGGTGCGGCGACCAGACTCTCGCAAAAACACCTCGCGCATCTGCTGACCTGCCTCGGCCATCTCCTGACCCATCGTGTTGATCCGCTGGCGCCACTCATCCGGAGTGTTCGCGATCAAGGGCGTCTGCCCAGGCGCCACACCAGCCTTCGGCATCACCAACCAAAGCACTGGGTACACAATAAATCCAAGGCCCGTCGTGATTGTTGCGAGGACGAAAATCAAGCGAATGATCACCGGGTCAATGCCGAAGTATTCGCCTAACCCTCCACAAACACCTGCAACAATAACTTCGGTGCGACTGCGCATCAGTCGTGGCTGCATAACAAGATCCTTTCACCAACTGTCGATCGCGACAGATGTGTTGTATTCTGCCCATACGACGGTGATCATTCCGAGAATGTTGCAGTTGCGCCCGCGCAATTATAGCAAAATTTCTTCTCTTCCCAAAAAGACAAGGCACACTGCACAAACGTCCCATTGTCGTAGGTTGCCCCCGCCCCATGGCATATGCTACAATACGAGGACAACCGTCTGTTCCAACCGTCGGAGTCATCGCACCACACTGCCGTTTCTCCACTCCGCAAATCACTATAGATGTATCGGCGTTCTGGCCGATCACACCAACATCCACTAACACATGCCCCAATCCATCGGACGGATTGTTCGGCATAGAACAGCACTATCTGCTTGATCAAACGTGGAAATTTAGCGTATTGAAGCGCTAAATTCCCTTAATATCCGCAGATTCTCGGCAACGTGCCAGATACAATCAAACAAGAGATCGGCATGGAAAACAGTACGGAGCGTAGCGCACTACGCGCGACGCTGGTTTGCACACCCTGCAACATTCCGCGCCAACTCAACGTCGGAGGTGAAGAATGGCAGTTTCACAAGAACGGATCGATTATCCCGAACTCTTGCGTGCGCTTGGCCATATCATCCAACGAGAGCACCTGAGTGAGGTGAACATCCTCGAATTCGATCGCGGTTGGGTCATCACCGGGCTCACCTACCAAAGCACGGCGCAAGGATTTATGCGTGTTCCCGCCGATCTGATCGTCTCGCACGAAGAGGTGCGCAAGCTGATCCGCGAACTCGCAGCGCAGCGCCAACCGAGCCACACAACCAAACGAGGATGGTTCTTATGAAACTCTTTCGCAGGCTTGAACAGAGCGACTATCAAGATGTACTACGCGTGTTAGGTGCATTTATCGACCAAAACGGGTACACTGATATTCGCATCATCGAAACTGAAGATGGTGTAGTGTTGCAAGGCCGGGTAAGCGATCGCACGACCCTCGGCGAATCAAGTTTCGACACATTTCTCATCACCGACGATGATATCCTTAAAATGCGTCAAGAGGCTTTCGAGCGCCGAACGCAAGCAACATCGCACAAGCCATCACTGTGGTAGGTATATCGCCGCATTGTCAGTTCAGTGCAGAACGCGTATACTAACAACAATCAACGAAATAAACTAGAGCTATGCGCATTGACCGAGCGTAAAGCGTCGAAAGGAAACGTGTGTGCCTTCAAAATCACCAAAACTGCGTCGGCTTGGCACGATACTACTCTTAGGCGTCATTGCGGGTTATGGAGCGCGCTACGTGGCAAGCCGCGTCAGCCGAAACGCCATCCAAACCTCCAACCGCCTCATCGATTGGCGTCAAGCCCGCCGCTATGCATTACGGGTGTCGCAATGGGAGCAGGCCACCATCCCCGACCGCCTCGCCCGCCGCGCCCAATATACTCGTCTCATCGAACAAAGCGAGCCGTTGATCGCCGAATACTTGGGCGTCGAACTGCCGCAACCGATCAACCGAATCCACGTTGTCGACCGCCGCGAATGGCTTGAGGCCAACTTCACCTCGTTCGAAGTGATCTTCGAGCCAGTCGAAGAACTCTACACCGCAGTTGGCGCACGCCAAGGCGCGCTGGGCGCAACACTCGGCCAGATCAACAGCAAAGTGATCGGCGCGCAGATGGGCGTGCTGCTCGGCTTCCTGGCGCGGCGCGTGCTCGGCCAATACGACCTCAGTCTGCTCTCGCCCGACCCCACCTCGCGCGGCACGCTCTACTTCGTCGAGCCGAACATCGCGCGGGTGCAGCAGAGCCTGGGCCTGAACGACGAGGACTTCCGGCTATGGATCGCCCTGCACGAGGCCACGCACGTCTTTGAGTTTGAGGCGTACCCGTGGGTCCGTCCGTACTTCAACGACCTGCTGCGCCAATTCCTGGGCCAAGTCTCCACCCAACTCGAATCGCTGGGCGTCGGGCTGCCGCAACTGGTCAGCCGCCTGCTCGGCAACCGCAACGCCGAACAACACTGGATCGAACGCATGCTCACACCCGAGCAGCAGCGCGTTTTCGATCAGTTGCAGGCGCTGATGTCGCTGGTCGAGGGCTACTCGAACCACATTATGAACGCGATCGGCGAGCGGCTGCTGCCGAGTTTCAAGCAGATCGAACAGCGCATCCAGCAGCGCCAGCAGAACAAACCGCTGCTCGAAGAACTGTTCAACCGCATCACCGGCATGGACCTCAAGATGGCGCAATACCAGCAGGGCGAGGCGTTCGTGAACGCCGTGGCCGCCTCGCACGGCGTGGCGTTCATCAACCGCGTGTGGGAGCGCCCCGAGCATCTGCCCACTATGGCCGAGATCCGCGATCCCAAGCTGTGGATCGCCCGCATGGGCGGCTAATCACCGTTCGCCTGGCGGCTGGGAACACCTTTCCCAGCCGCTTTTTCATGCCCCAACGCCACCTCAATCCGACCGTCTATCGTTTTGGTTGAAACAGAAGCAGCCGCCGCCTCAACTTCCGTCGCTACGGCAGCCGCATTCCGTGTGCAACGTGATGGCGCACTCGCTCCGCTCGCGCTTGCTGGCCGCAGCCGCGCAACGCACCACATCGCCATGCATCGCCACACAGCGTACACATCGTCGGGGTTGTTTGCCACCCAAGCGCGCCCCAGACAGCTTGCCACCGCAAAACACTTGACAAAGTGGAACAGATGTACTATGCTTCCACGCAAGAACCATCGAAACAGGGGAAATGCGCCATGGGCCTCGATCTCTCCGCATTGAGCCGCCAGATCCGCAGCATGAGCGGCACGCTGGTTGCCGAGGCTAGCGACCAACAGGAACGCCAGCGGATCGCGCTTGGTCGCTATCTGGAAGAATCCGAGCATTTTGAGACATGGGGGCGCGCCGCCGAACTAAGCGCTGAAAGCGCCGCCTGGTTGTTTGCCCGCCCGATCGAGCCGCTCAACACCATCCACGATCTGCCGCCGCGCCCCGCGAGCTACGCGCTCGTCGCCACCGACGGCTCGCAGATCGACGTCGAGCGCCACGGTATGGCGGCCTGCTATGTCATCAACATCGGGCGCGTATTCCTGCGCTACGGCGACCAACCGCGCGCCAAACTCTCGTCGCGCCCATCCCTGTACTACCGCGAAGAGGACCTCTACGTGACCGACGGCGTGCGCCGCGTCGCGATCGAGGGCAACTACCTCAGCGCCAAGCGCGATGTCGAAGAGGGCATCGCACTGGCCGATCTCGCCGACGAATTTCTGCACGATACCGACCTGCCCTGCCTCGCCATTCAGGATGGAACACTGGTGCGCTGGACGCTCGCCGGAGCCGAGAAGTTCGTGCAGGAGCGCTTCCTGACGCCCTACCTGACCTACTTCGAGCGAATGCGCGAACGAGGCATCCCGGTCGCCTCGTACATCAGCCGACCGCGCGCGCCAGAGGTGGCGGGCACCATCCGCCTGATGCTCTGCCCCGACGTGGACGTGCTCAATGAGCAAGGGGCGCGCTGTAACGACTGCAGCGATATGGCGGCGGGTCGCACGCCCTCCTGCATGATCTGCCAAGGGCTGACGGATGCCGACATCCTGGCCGACATGCTCGACGAAGGACAGCGCGGGCCGCTGTTCGCCTCAATGTCGCGCATCAACATCGAGCGCTACGGGCCGCATCTCATTCACTTCTTCTACCTACGGGTGGGTCGTGAGGTGGCGCGCGTCGAAATCCCGCGCTGGGTGGCGGAAGATCAGGCGATGGTCGATCTCGTCCACACACTGATCTACGACCAGTGCATGAAGGGCCAAGGCTACCCGGTCGCGCTCGCCCGTGCGCACGAGCAGGCGATCGTGCGGGCCGCCGACCGCCGCGCCTTCCTCAGCATGATCGAGGGCAGCCTGCTGCGCGCCGAACTCCCCGCCTCCGACTCGCGCAAACGCGAGAGCAAAGAGCGCCAGGCCCTCTGATCCGCACGCGCCATCGCACGCTACGGTTCGCGCCGCAGCCGCTGGGTGAGCCGCTCGTAGAAGGTGCTGGGTGGATGCACACGCGCAAACACACAGGTTCGCTCGGAGCGCCGCACCTCCACCACATCGCCCTCGTTGAGCGAAGCGTTGTCGCGGCCATCGGCGGAGAAGGTCGCCTTATGTCTACTTCGCAGGGTGAGGCGCACTACAGCATCTTCGTGCAGCACCAATGAGGGAAGATTGGTCAGGTGCGCGGCGATCGGCACGAGGGCCAGCGCTCGCGAGCGCGGATCAATGATCGGGCCGCCCGCCGCCAGCGCGTAGGCCGTGGAGCCAGTCGCCGTCGAAACCACCACACCATCAGCGTGGTACGTAGTGAGTTGTGCGTTGTAGATCTCCACATCCACGAGCAGCGTGCGGTTGATCTCGCCGCGCCCCACCACCACCTCGTTCAAGGCCGTGAAGCTGATCGGCTCCTGATTGGCCCGATAAAGCGTGGCAGTGACCAGCGAGCGCTCGTCGTGCCAACCGCCGCCATTGAACAGCGTGATCAGACCCTCGTACATCTCCTCGGGCTGTAGCTCGGCCATAAAACTGAGCCGACCCATCGCGATGGGCAGCACCGGAATGCCCAACATAATGCCCAAGCGCGCCGCTCGTAGCACCGTGCCATCGCCACCCATCGCCACCAACAGCTGCATATCTTGCAGCAGCGCCGGTTCCTCGCGCCCCTCGTGTGAGAGGCCGCGCCACACCTCCAGGCCGCGTTCGCGCAGCCAATCGGCCAAAACCGCCGACAACTGTGTGGACGACTCGGAGAGCGGGTTATAGAGCACACCTATTCGTTGCATGCACTTCTCTACTTCTCTGGCAGCCCAACCGCCTGCATAATCGCATCGGCAACGCCTATAAGACTCTCAACCTGTCGGAATGGCTCGACCTGCGCGCCGACCACCAGCAACGGCACGGGGTTGCGCGTATGCGCGGGGGCGGCGAGGCTCTCGACATTGCCGTGGTCGCTCGAAATAAGCAGCGTATCGGTGGCGCGCATCTCGCCGAGCACCCCACCGATAAAGCTATCGATCTGGCTCAGTGCCGTCATAATCTGCCCTTCCACCACGTCGGTGCCAGCGGAATGGAGCCGCCCGTGGCCCGCCAGATCGGGCATGAAATTCTCGTAGAACACCAAGTCGTGATCGAGCGCCAGGCGCGCAAAGTTCGCGCCAGCCTGCTGCGGCGTCAAGATCGGCAAGTTGGCAGCGGGTTCGAGGCCCGCCATCACGCGATTGGTCATATCCCACGAGAGCGCACGCCCCGCACGCAGATCGCCAATATCGCGGAAGCGCAACTCCGCACCCTCGGCTGCGATCACGCTGGCGGTGCGGCGGATGCGACGCTTGGCGAGCGCCTCCCAATAGCCATCGCCAAACGCGTTGGCGAACACTGCACGTCCGCCCCGCTGTTGGGTGCGCCGCAGGATGCTGCGTTCGGCCAGCAGCGGGCGTAGAGCGACCGGCGGGAAGTGCGGTTGGTGGTGGCCGTGTAGTTCGGCAGCATTAAACCCCGCCAACAGCGTGGTCTGACCCGTCCCGCTCTGCGGCAGTCCCGGGACACCGAGCGTAGCATCGATGCCTTTCAAAAGCAAGGAGCCGTGCGCCTGTTGTTGATCGAGAATCAGTGGACCGCCGAGGAGCGCGTGCAACTGAGGCATGGGGGCGTTCGCGAGCGGGTTATCGTCGCTAGCAGGGGCGAGGCCAACGCCATCGAGAAACAAAAAAAGAAGGCTCATACAATCAGCTTCGTTCTTATACCCGCAGCGGGAACAGAGCAATGGAGGCACAAACGTAGCCGCAAACACTTTATCAACAGGCGCACAGCCCGAGCAAACCCACGTATAGGTAGCTCCATCGCCCTTCGCGAACATCGTGTGTGAAAGTAACCACAGGCGATGTTCGAGAAAACATCTTACATTCTGCGCGAATGTTCGCTTAATCCGGTATTCGCTACATCAATATCGATTTGAATATGCAGTATAGGCGATAGCAGCGCCATGCGCAAATTTGACAGTCTGAGATCCACACGGTATAATAAGCCCGGTGTAAAATATATTTTATCGCTCCGTCATTGGCTCACCTCCCGAACACTCGACTGAATATACGCCGAGCGCACAGGAGTTTAGCCTGGGCGGTGCCTTCACGGGCACCGAAGCTTGGGGGAATGTTAGGCAGTTACGACACAAGTTGCGTGTTGAGATGCCGTACGTGCCTCTTCCTGTTTGGCTTGTAGTCTCGGTGCATACGCTTCCGTGAAACACCTCGTTTATCAGCATGTTGTGATGAAGCGCGCAACAATTATGAAATCCCAAAAGGTCGGAGGCTAATTTCATGAGTGGGCATCTTGGCTCCCAAGAGTATGATGTTGAGGAACTTGATTGGACTCAGCTGCTAGATGAGTATGATTATGCACGCCCTCAGCGCGGCGAGTTGCGAGACGGCATGGTCATGCAGATCGAAGACAATGGTATTTTGGTCTCGATCGGTACGAAGCGCGAGGGCGTCATCCCTCAGCAAGATATTCGGGCCATGGGCGACGAGTATATCAGTAACCTGAAAGTTGGCGACTCGATCCAGGTGTACGTGCAGGACCCTGAGAATCGCGATGGTGATCTGATTCTCTCGCTCACCATGGTGCAGGTTGCCAAAGATTGGGAGGAGGCCGCACGGCTCCAGACCGAGGGTGGCATCATTCAAGGCTCCGTTATTGGCTACAACAAGGGTGGCTTGCTGGTCCAGTTCAACCGCATTCGCGGCTTTGTGCCGGCCTCGCAGGTCGCTCAGTTGCACGGTCGCACCGCCGCTGAGGAGCGCCAGCAGGCGCTGCAGCGCATGGTCGGCCAGACCATCCCGCTCAAGGTGATTGAGGTTGACCGCGAGCGCAATCGCTTGGTCCTGTCCGAGCGCAGCGCTACCCAAGAGTGGCGCAAGGCTCAGAAGCATCGCTTGCTCAGCGAGCTCCAGGCCGGCGACATCCTCACGGGCCGCGTCAATCAGCTCACCAACTTCGGTGCGTTCATCGACTTGGGTGGCGCCGATGGTCTTGCACACATTTCGGAGCTGTCGTGGCAGCGCGTTAATCATCCACGCGAGGTTCTGACTCCTGGTCAGGAAGTCAAGGTGATGGTTGTTGAGATCGATGCCGAGCGCGAGCGCATTGGCTTGAGCTTGCGCCGTCTCCAGGCCAACCCCTGGGAGACCATCGACCAGCGCTACAGCCTTGGCCAGTTGGTGACTGGTCCTGTGACGAATGTCGCACCGTTCGGTGCCTTCGTGCAGATCGAGGAGGCTGTCGAGGGTCTGATCCACGCTAGCGAGCTGGATGTCGATCCGCAGGCTCAGCCGCGCGATCTGTTGCAGCCCGGCCAGCAGGTGACGGCGAAGATCATCAGCCTGGACAAGCAGCGCCAGCGCATGGGTCTGAGCCTCCGCCGCGTGACCAACGATAATGCACCAGCCGAGACTACAAACGCAAACGAGGCCAGCGCCTAGTTTTTGGCACGGTCGGTTACAGAGACGGGGTAGCGCAATCGCGCTACCCCGTTTTGTTATGCCGTTCAGTCACCCCTAAGACGACCACCACTGCCAGAAACGGCGGCGCACAGCGATCTCGAGCGGCCAGAGCAGGGCCGCGCCAAGCACGAGCCAGATCCACAGGCCCGTCTCGCGTTGCAGTTCGGTTTCGCTCATACGACTGTCTGGCAGACGCTCCAACACATCGCCACCAGTGATGCTGCTGATCTGCGCCAGGAGGGCGCTGCCACCCGTGTTTGGGCGATACTCGGGCGAGGGATGCTGGACGTAGCCTGCGCTCGCCTGACGCTCGCCCTGCGGGCCATTCTGGCGCACATCGATGATGTAGGCACCATCGGCGGGCAGGCGCACGTGTTCGAGATAGTGGCCCGGCTCGGTTTGGAGCAGCGGGATACGACGCACGGTGCCATCGGGCAGGCGAATGCTCGCTTCAGTGTCCGCGAGGTCCAACGGCTGGCCGTTGTTGTTCAACGAATCGACGCTGATGGTGACACTGTCATCGTTCGGCGTGACGCGGATTTGCAGCGGGCCACTGTCCGGCTCGGGCAGCGTGTAGCGGATGATCTGCGCCCAGAACGCGCCATAATCGGGCCAGTTCGACCACGAGGTGGCCCACGGCGCTTCGATGCTGGGTGTCCACGCCACAGCGCGACCCAAACCGTACTGCCACACGGTCAGCACAGGGTCATTCTCCGGCGATGAGAGCACCACTTCGGCGTTCGGCTTGGCGGTGGTGGCGACGTAGCCCTCCAAGCGCGGGATCTGGATGGCCGAGAAGTCGCGCAGCAGCGGGTGGGGCGAGGCGAGTTGGGCACGGAAGTCGCCCTCAACGAGCGGCTCGGCACGAGCGATCTCGCTTTCCAGCAGGGTCAGACGCGGAATATCGCCCGGTGTTGCGGCGAAGTGGTAGCGACCCGCGCCCCACTGTGCGAGGTTCTGCAGGAGTTCGAGGTCGGAGTCGCCGCCAATGGCGATGGCCGAGAGCGTAATGTTTTGGGCGCGTGCCTGGTCGATCAGTTCGCGGTAGGGCGCGCGGCCCGCCTCGAACGAGCGGCCATCGGTGAGCAAAACAGCGTGGCGCACCTTGCCGGGCTGTTGGGCGAGTTCGAGCAGGCCCGTTTGCAGCGCGGCGCGAATGTCGGTGCCGCCGCCGATGGTGATAGCGCTGATGCGCTCTTGGATGGTCGCCAGCGTCAGGCCGGAGCCGAGCGTCTGGAACGGCACGATCCACTGGTGCGATTCGTCGAAGGCCAGCACGCCGACCTGATCTTCCTCATTGAGCGCCTCGGTGGCCAGGATAGCCGCTTCCTTAGCCATATCAAGCTTTGAGATGCCCGACAACGAGAACATGCTGTAGGAGTGATCGACGATCAACAGCAGCGTGACCTGCGAACGCTCGGGACGCGGCGGCGGATCCATCGAGACGGGCAGCACCTCTTCGAGCGGCGTGCCCTTGTACGCGCCGAGTGTAAAACTCGAGCGCCCACCCGTGACCACCAGGCCGCGCCCTTCGCTGCGCACCAATTCGCGCAACGTGCTCATCTGATCGAGGGTCAGGTCGCCCGCCGGAACGTCGATCAGCACGACGCCTTCGTAGGGAGCGAGATCGGACAATCGGCTCGGCAGGGCATTGGCTTGCAGAATATCGGCTTGCACGCCTGCGGTGCGTAGCGCAGCCCGAAGCGTTGCAGCCTGGCCCACCAGGCTTTCGACCAGCAGCACGCGCGGCTGCGGGGCGACGAGCGCGGTGGCGGCGCCGTGGTCGTTCTGCTGGAGGGTTTCGGCAGGGCTCGTGAGACTGGCTTGAATGCGTAGGATGCCGGGTTCTCCAGCGCGCGCCCGGAACTGTACGCGATTGCGGCCCGGTTGGAGCGTGGCTACTTGGTTGGCGAACTGCGAAGTGCCGTCGTTCAGCGCGATCTCGGCGGTCGTGGAGACGGAGCTAAAGACGAACACCTCGATGGTGTACTCCTCGCCTTCGCGCAGGGTTTGCGGCACGCGCACCTCATCGACCCACACGTCGGGGCCGGAACGACTGGCGATCGCCAGCGTATCCACGGGGATGCCGAGCGTTTGGGCGGTGGCGAGGGCATCGCCGCGCGTCTCTTGGCCATCCGAGAGCAGCAGAATGCGGCCATCTCTGCCACCCACCAGTTCGCGGGCCGTGCGCAACGCTTGGGCAAGGTCGCTCTGATCGGTGCGTAGATCGCCCTGCTCCGGCGTGATGGTGTTCCCACCGAAGAAGAGCAGGCGAGTCCGTTCTGGATCGGCGGTGGCGAGTTGCTGGGCACGTTCGCGCAACGCCTCACGCTCGCCTGGGTCGAGGCTGTCGGACTGATCGACGAGCACGACGAGTTGGCTGAGCGCCGCTTTCTCCCGCGCTCGGATCGGGTCGGCCAGCGCGAGGATCAGCAGGCCAACCATGATCAGCCGCAGCAGCAGCGCCGCCAAAGGCACGCGCCGACCGCGCATCTGCCAAACCAACACGAGGGTTGGCAACAGCACTAGCAACAGTAAAAATGATGGATTACGCAGTATCACCGATGTACATAGCCCCATTCAAGCATCAAGATCGCCAAGGCGGCCAATGCCAACCACGGCCAGATATCGCGAGCGTGGCGCTGTTGCGAAGTCGCATCTTCTGCCGCAGCCCAATCGGAGGGAACGCTCGGTGATGATTGGGCTACACTGCGCAGATCGGATTCTAGTTGCGAGCCTGCGCTGACACCGATCTGTTGGTTCCATTTCGGCCCGACGACCGCGTAGAAGCCCGGCTGCGTGAAGTTCGCCTGATCCAGCGAAGTCTGGCTACCATCCGGCCCGGTCACAGCGAACTGTGCGGCCTGCGGCGATTGTTGCAGCGGGATGCTGGAGCCGACCGACATCACGGACGGCAACGGGTCGGGCATCAGATCGCGGATGGTGCGGGCGGTCAACAGCGGGAAGGCCAGACGCGAGGGCATATTGCCGCTCGCCAAGTCGAAGGTCCAGATCGCGATCTCTCGCGAGCCGTCGTTGCCCCGCACAATCAGCGGTTGATCGTCGATGGCTAGTTGCGTCACCGCCCAGGATGGCACTTCGAGCGGCTGCACCGTGCCGAAGCGAACGCCGCCAAAGCTCAGGCCGTCGAGGATCGCGCCGTTCTGGATCAGTTCGCCCGGCAGCAGCAGCGATGGATCGCCGGTGACAGTGAGCAGATTGGTCGCGCGGGGCGGGTTGATCACCCATACGGCGGTGTCGGGCCAGGCGATCGGCAAATAGCTGTCGAAGACGATCACATCGAAGGATGGCGCAACCAGTTGCTCGTAGCCGATCGGGTCGAGCACCGTCACATTGGCACGAGCGGCGGTGAGGGCGCGGCGCAGCGCATCGGGCTTGCTGGAGACCAGCAGCACATTGGCAGGCGGCGGCGGGGTGAGCGCCAAGAAACTCTGATCATCATCGGGCAGCGCGTCGTTGCCATCGAGCGCGAGGCGCAGCAACCTGTAGTTATTCGGCAGCGTCCAGATCTGTTCGTTCTCGCCGTTGGCCCGCAGTTGCAGAGTGCGCGTCTCGATCAGTTGATCATCGCCGTACAGGCGCAATCGCGTTTGGAAAGGCTGATCGGCGTAGTTGATGATGCGAGCGTAGATCTGCTGACGCTCGCCCCAGGCACGGGCCGAAAAGGTGACAATGGCGCGGTTGGGCTGCGACTCGCCAATCTGCTGCCAGGAGACGGGCACACCGCCGATTCGGCTCGGCGCCTGCACAGCCTGATCGCTGAGCACCACAATGCGGCGTTCGTGCTGCGTGTCGAGCGCGGCGTGCGCCAGGGTCAGCGCGCCACTGAGATCTGAGCCATCACCAGCGGGTTGCAGTTGCGCGAGGGCTTCTCGCAGGACCGCCCGATCCTCCACGCCACCGCTACCGATGGTGCGCGCCTCGGGGCCAGCCGCGACCAGCACGATCTGGTCGTTCGGGCGAAGGTCGTCGAGCAGAGCTTGGACCTGCGCCAGCGCCTCCGCGAAGCGGGTGCTGGAGCCATGCGCGGCGCTCATGCTGGTGGAGGTGTCGATCACCAACGCAAGTTGGCGGGCGGAGCCGAGCAGGGTGCCACCGAGTTGCGGTCGGGCCAGCGCGAAGGCCAGCAGGGCCGCGACGAGTAAGTGCAACAGCAGCAACAAGGTAAGCGGCAACGAGCGAATCCGTTGGCCTTCCTGTGGGCGCGGTAGCCGCAGCCAGTGTTGCAGGCTGGGCACCGCGTAGCGGCGCTGCCGATCGCGAATCAGGTGCAGCAGCACGATGATCGGCAGGATGAGCAGCGCCAGCAGGCCGATTGGTATCAGTAACGTCATCTCAGTATCCGCCGCGCCTGCAAATAGGGCACCACCATGCGCTCTAGCGACCAATTGGTCAGCACGGGCGCGTAGGTCGCGCCGCGCCGCGCACAGAGCGAGGCGATCTGCTCCTGCCAGGTGCGCACCTGCTGCCGATACGCCGACAGTGTCTCCGAATCGAGGGTGAGCGCGAGACGCTGACCGGTTTCGGCATCCTCAAGCTCAATCGGCCCCTGGAAGTCGGGTTGCAGTTCGCGCTGGTCGATCACGTGCAGTACCAGCACCTGCCAGCGCGGTGGCACCAGCAAGCGCAGCGCCTCCTCCATCCCCTCGGTAGCCAGCAGATCGGAGATCAGCACCAGCATACCGCCCATCGTCTGAGCCTTCGCATACGTTCTGATGGCCCGAGCCAGCGCGGTCCGCTCATTCGGCTGAACCGCTTCGATGAAGCGCATCAACTCCGGCAGGCGATTCTTGCCCTGCGCAGGGCCGAACTTCCGCAGCGGCGCAGTGCCAAACGGCACCACATGCAGCCGATCGCTGTGAGAGAGCGCCAAGTAGCCTAAGGCTGCGGCGAGTTGCTGGGCAACGCGCAACTTGGTGGGTGAGCCCCAGGCCATCGAGCGCGACACGTCGAGCATCACGTGAACGTGAACATCTTGCTCAACTTCGCCCAGTTTGACGAACAACTGCTCCTGGTGGCCGTAGGAGTTCCAATCGATATAGCGATAATCGTCGCCCACGCTGTACGGGCGATGGTCGCTGAACACCGATGCGGGCACGTGGTGGCGACTCGGGTGCTCGCCGCTCGACGGGTTGCCGCGCAGGGTGCGCTGCGCCTGCAGGCTGAGGCGCTCAAGCCGCAGCAGAAAGGCTTCGTCGAACAGCTTCACCTCGTTCGAGGCGCGCTTAGTTTTGAAAATAGTCTTGAACCACATTGCGTTCTTCTATCGGAACACGAAGCGGATCTGGCCCGCTCTCCACACGTTGATCGCTGGCTTGGCCGCCCTGCGTGTTGCCACCCACAACCTCAGAGGTGGTCGGTGGTCGATCGGAAGGATCGGCGGGGACCTCGCCCGGCCCTTCGCTCTCAAGTTCCAATGGCTGGCCGGGCACGTTCAGCCGCTCAGAAAGCTCGCTCTGGCGCTCGTTACCGCCCCCACTGCCCGCGCCACTGCCCGGGTTAGATCCACCGCCCTGATCGTTCTCGCCTTGGCCTTCTTCTCCGCCTTGGCCTTCACCAGCCTGTTCGCCCTGACCCTCGTCGCCGCCCTGGCCCTGACCAGGCTGCTCGCCCGGCATCTGCGCATCGGCCACCGATTGCGGGGTGGAGGGCAGGTTCTCAATCGCCCGCGCTAAGTTCTCCAGCGCATCGGCGGCTAGCAGATCGCCCCATTCCAAGCCCTCGGCACTGCGACGCAGTTGGTCAGCCAAGTCGTCGTTCAGGTCTTCGATCCGCTCGGCGGCATCGCGCAGCGAATCGGCAAGCTCGTTGCGCGTCTGCTGCGAGAGTTGGTCGGCTTGATCGGCGAGTTGGCGCAGTTCCTGAGCCGCACCCGCCAAATCGCCCCGATCAAGCGCATCGGCGGCGGGGCGCGTGGCACCCTGATCGCGCAGCGCATCGGCAAGCGCTTCGAGAACGCGAGGATCGGGCGCGTTCGAGGAGGTCGGCACCTCCTGCTGTGAGGGACTATCGGGTACGGCGCCGGGTTGCTCACCCGCCTGTTCCGGCGGGAAGGGCGGCAAGGGCGGTTCCTGGCCGGGCGCCACCAATGGCGGCAGAGGCAGCGGGGCGGCGGGCTGCGGGGTGCTGCTCACGCCAGACAAGATGTACAAGCCGATCAGCACGGGCAACAGCACCACCAGCGATAGGAAATCGTTCCACGGCGGCTTCTGGCGGCGGCTGATGCTCTTCGCGACCGTTTGAGCGGTGTAATCGGACTGAGCGAGCAGACGGGCGGCTACGCTGCCGGGAGGGGGATTGGTAGCGGCGATCTCAAGCGCGGTGGAGAGTTGTTCGTCGAGATGAAAGCGTTGGTCGAGCCGTCGGGCGGCCTCCTCCGGCGTCATGCGCGGGCGCAGCAGCGACGCCACGCTAAAGCCGATCACCATCAGCGCCAGCGCGCCCATCCACTCGAAGCGCAGCGGCCACCCCCACAGCAAGTGCCCACCCAACCAAATACACCATATACTCGCCGCAAGCGTCGCAGCGCGCAACAACGTACGCACACCTTGGCGCGCCCAGCGGTCGGTGGCGAGTTGTTGTAATTGTTGGATAAACAAACGCTTCATCGCGCGATCACCATACCTCTAGATCCCGAGTAGTAAAGCGGCGCACCACCGTGGCGCACACGCCGCCCAAGCCGAAAATCAGCAGCAACATGCCGAGCAGCGTTTGGCGTTGATCCAAGAACGAACGTAACTCCAGCGCCTGCGACATGCGCATCTGATCGCCCAAGCTCATAAACTCGGCCACCGCGCGATCGGCGACCTCGCGGGCTTGCGGGTAGCGCAGGGCGCTCATCAGCGCCTGGGCCTGATCCAGCGTGGCGACCGCGTTCATGCCGCGCTCGGCGCGCTCGGCGTACACCCGCAGCACAGCCTCCTGGCGCGTATCGCCGATCTCAGCGTAGTGCTGACGAGCTTGGTTCACCAGTTGCGCTGCCAGTGCGTAGTCGGCCTGTTCCAGGGCATTGCGCGCCTGATTGGCCAACTCCTCGGCCTTTTGACCCTCCTGACTGCGTTCGAGCAGTTTTCGCGCTTCGGCCAGCACATCGGTCTGTGTCGTGGTGCGCAACCAGGCGATCGCATCCTCAAGCTCGGTTTTGGCATCGGCGTAGCGGCCCATTCGCAGCAGATTCTCGGCCCGCGAGAGGTCGTAGGCGGTCAGTGCATTCCGCCGATAACCGCCCTCCAGGTACGAAGGCAGCCACGCGAACCACTCGCTCTCCAATTCATCGGGCGTGGCCTCGAAGGCACTCTCAAGCGCATCGCGATAACCAGTGCTCGTCGCATTGACGGTGATGAAATCGCGCATCGCCGCGAAGGAGTAGCGTTCGATCAAAAAGGCCACCACCGACAAGCTCTGCGGGTAGCTCACATCCGGATTCGCGTACATCAACTCGCGGTCCATCAGGGCGCTCCAAGGCATCAGGCGGCCCTGTCGCACGCTGGCACGCAGATACTCAATGCGAACCTCTAGCTCGCGAGCTGGCAACTCAACATACTGCGCTAGCCCTTCCTGAAAGCCGATCGCCAGTCGATCACCAGATAGCTCGGAGGCGATGATATGGGCGAGTTCGTGACGAATATTATTCTGAATTTCGACATCTGTTTGCGCGCTCGTCTGCGCCAATATCACGGCCACCTCACGGCGGCGGGCATCAGCGTGCGCAACAATCCCAGGCATCGAACGGGCAAGCGGGTTCACCTGTTGATAGCGCTCGATCGTGGGGTAGAGGCGAAGCTTGATCGGAGTGGCAGTGCGGTGGCCGAACAGCGCGGCCATTTCATCGTAGATGGAATCCACAAAGCCTGCGTATTGCTGGGCTGTATCCTCGTAACCACCGATATATAGGATAGCAAACCGTTGCGTACGTTGCTCTTTCCACTCGGATTCCTGCGCCTGCACACTCGCAGGATTCGGCAACACGTACGCGAACAATACCAACAACAGGATGAACAGGCGCCTCAATGTCGCCTCCCTGTGGTTTGATTGTGCCAAACCTACCAACAAGATTACTCCTCTGAATTGTAAGGTAGTGTAACATAAGTTGCTGAGCTATGTCTGAAATTGGGATGAGAATCCGATTGCATGGGCAAACAAGGCATTG
This sequence comes from uncultured Roseiflexaceae bacterium, assembly GCA_937988885.1. Classification (GTDB taxonomy): domain Bacteria; phylum Chloroflexota; class Chloroflexia; order Chloroflexales; family Roseiflexaceae; genus CALKHR01. Next base: position 21,236 of record CALKHR010000112.1, read on the forward strand.
CAAGGCATTGTGGTATAATGCGTTAGTTGTCTCACCGAGGCGCGATCTACGTGCGCCCACGAAACAAGCCAATCGTTCGAACTTATTCGGAGGAAACCGATGCCACCTCAATCACGCGCGCAGCGTAAGCGCCAGAACGCCAATAAGCACAACCAGCGCGCTCAGGTCGCAAAGCAGAATCAGGGAGTAGCCGAGGCTACTGTATCGCCTGAAGCGAGTGTCACACCGAATACCTCCGCGACCGTACCATTGCGACAACCCACAACTCGGGCGAATCGCCGTGGCCCCAATCGCGCCGCTACCTTTGAGCCAATCGATTACAGCGCGGATTACGATGCGGCCCGACAGGACCTCCGTTGGATCGCGCTCTGGTCGGTGGTGGTGTTTGGGATTATGATTGCGCTGAAGTTCTCGGGCCTCTTGTAATACATCGCTCGTTTGGGCGCGTTCTAGCGCCCCAACAGCCGATGGACTCACTTGTGTGCTAGTGGACCGCATCCAAAGTAAAGCCGCGCGCCTGCGCCGTATCGAACACCGTCTGTACAACACTCCCGATGGGCTGCGTGCCGTTCAGCTTGCCGAATATTGCGGCGTTGATCGGCGCACCATTTATCGCGATCTCGCGTCGCTCGAAGAAATGGGTGTGCCAGTTTGGGAGGAGAATGGACGCTATGGGATCGACCGCGAATCGTACCTCTCGACGATTCGCCTCAATCTCAACGAGGCGATCGCGCTCTTCTTCGCAGCGCGGCTCCTAGCACACCACAGCGACGAGCATAACCCCCACGTGGTTGCGGCGCTCAGCAAGCTCGCAGCTGGTCTCCCCGATACCACGATTTCGAGCCATATCGCCCGGGCCGCCGATGTGATCCGCGCGAAGCGACTGCGCATCGACTATGTGCGGGCGCTTGAGGCGATCACGCGGGCCTGGGCCGACCGCCACCAGGTGCGCATCCACTACCGCGCCGCCAATGGCGCGCTGACCGAGCGGGTGATCTGCCCCTACTTCTTGGAAGTCTCGCGCAGTGAGCCAGCCTCATACGTGATCGCGCACGACGCGCTGCGGGGCGCGCTGCGCACCTTCAAGCTCGAGCGCGTGGTGGCCGCCGAGATCCTGCCCGAAACCTACACTATCCCCGATGATTTCGATCCGTACGCGCATCTCGCCTCGGCTTGGGGCGTAATGGACGAGAGCGAGGTCGAGGTGCGGTTGCGCTTCTCACCAGCGGCCACGCAACGGGTGAAGGAGAGTATTTGGCATCACAGCCAGCAGATCGTCGATCTGCCCGATGGCGGCTGCGAGTTGACAATGCATGTGGGAGGCATCCGCGAGGTGCGGATCTGGGTGCTGGGCTGGGGTGCCGATGTGGAGGTGCTGGCCCCCGAGGCCCTGCGCGACGAGGTGAAGGCGCACGCGCAGCGAATGGTGGCGCTCTACGAGCGATCAGGTTAGCGTCTATCCCTGACAAGGTGACTGGGTGACTTGGTGACCGTTCGGAACCCGCCGCAGCCCCCGCCGAATAACACATTTCTGCATCTCAAATTGATACCCACATCTCCCGAAACAGGTGGTGTTGATGCGCTGCGCGTAGCAGCGCATCAACACCACACAAACGTCAAATACCTTGCTGCCGCAGGCGAAAACGGGTTTGTTACTGACACTGTCTAACTAGATTGAGTATCAAGCAGAACAAAACAGGCCAACCCGTATGGGCTGGCCCGTTTCATTAACGTTCCGGCTGGCGATTATTCGGTCTCTTCGCCGTAGATCTCGCGGAGCAAGCTCGGCTTCTTGGGGGCTGGCTTGTTCTGCTCTTCGCGGCGGCGCGCAGCAGCGGCCTGTTGATTCTGGCTGCTCTGCAAGCGACGCATAAAGCGATCAACCTGGCCCGCGGTATCGACGATACGCTGCTCGCCAGTGTAGAAGGGGTGGCAGTTGGCGCAGATGTCCACGCGCAGGCCCTGGCGGGTCGAGTGCGTCGGCCAAACTGTGCCGCAGGTGCTGCACGTAATGTTTGTTTCAAATGTTTTTGGGTGAATATCAGCCTTCACACATCACTCCTTGAGGCACAAATAGCATAACTCGCATGATTTGGCCTCGATGCACGGTTTCTGCAGTCGTCACCGCAGGGCGTGCATCATTAGATTTACTACAAAAGCAGTGAAATTAAGCAGTTGCGCCGTCGCTGGCCTCTTGAGGAAGAGCGTAGACGCTAACTTGTTTCTGGGTGCGCGAGTAAGGGCGGAAGGTCACCACGCCAGCGATCTTCGCATAGATGGTGTGATCGCGGCCCAAACCGACGTTGTCGCCCGGCTTGATCTTCGTGCCACGCTGGCGCACAATGATCTCACCAGCACCGACGACTTCGCCACCGTAGCGCTTGACGCCCAGCATCTTGGGTTTGCTATCACGACCGTTGCGCGAGCTACCCACACCTTTTTTATGTGCCATGAATTCCCTCAATCACACTTTTTTCAGCACCAAACGCACGATTCAAGCGAAGCGTGCGGTGGCTTAGGCGATAATTTCACTAATCGCAATACGAGTGTATTGCTGGCGATGACCTGTCCGGCGGCGGTAGCGCTTCTTGTTCTTGTACTTGAAGACCACGAGCTTGTCGCCCTTCGTCTCGCCAAGCACCTTCGCAACCACCTTCGCACCATTAACCAACGGCGCGCCGACAACAGTCTGCTCGCCACCAACTAGCAACACCTCGCCAAGCTCAATCTCGCTACCCGGCTCGGCCTCTTCGAGCAGGGCGATATCCAAGATCTGCCCAGCTTCGACACGGTATTGCATCCCACGGTCTCGAATAATCGCGTACACGACAGCCGCTCTCCTATGTCCAAGGGGTTCCGCGCTATCATGACGCCCGGAACCTCACACGAAAAGAGAGTGGTTCAGCCACTCTCTCGTCTGGAGTGTGCAAATTGACTTTGGCCATTATAGCAAAGCCAAACACACCTGTCAAATGCCTTCTACGCGTATCGTACCACGTTACGCCGCCGTAAACCCTACTCCTTCGAATAGAGTTGCATATCGTGCAAACGCAGGCGCAGCGCTAACGCTGCGGCCAAGTTACGCATGATTCGGTAGCCTATCGCTGTGTTGGCTTCGCAAAGCGCTATCAGGGCTTTGTGGTCGAAGGCGATCAGCCGGGCGCCGGAGGAGCCAGCACGCAGTTGGGCGGAGCGCACGCCACCATCGAGCAGGGCGAGTTCGCCACAGGTTTGGCCAGCGTGTAAGCTCGCGATCCGCCGAGAATCCCCCTGGTCGTCGCCGATCGAGGATGGATCGAGCCACACATCGACCGAGCCAGAGCCGATGATATACAACTCGTGACCTTGTGTGTGCTCATCGCAGATCAGGTCCCCTTCCTCAAACACCCGCACTTCACCGATGGCGGCGATCTGGGCGAGTTGCTCGGCGGATAAGCCATCAGCAAGCTCTGAATCGCCTAGCATCTGTTGTGCATACGCGATAAATGTGGGATCCTCGCTTAACGCTGAGGGTAACGGCACAATTGGCTCGGAGGTCTCGTTTGAAGACACGCTTTCCATCACCTGCCTCGCTGCTACGATCGTTCGAGATGGCTCTCGAGTTTACACAAAAAACACATGCAGACGTTGATGCTGTTCGACATGAGACACCTTTAGTATACACGATTCCAGAAGTTACAGAATGGTGTTTGTCGCTGCTTTGAGAATCGAGTACAATTGCCGATAGTATGAGGTTTGGTAATACGTTTGACCGCTCACCCCGGCATCACGGCCTTGATAGGTTGCAGGGCCGAACGATACTCCGTGCCAACGGCATGTGGGTTGGTGCAACGATTGTGAGGTGATGCTCGAAGCGAGCAGAGCGCGCTGTTCCAGCACTCGGTATGGGTTGGCTCGATGGCGCAGATAGCTTGTTCGCCCATCCAATCGCCGACCCATTCGAGATGGTGGTGCGATGGAGCATTGAACTCGACATTGCCTATCAAGCCACAAAACACCCTATCGCCAGCGCTGCTTGCTGCTGATCTCCAACATCACTTGGGTCACTCTCCAAGGAGGCACAGCTGTTGCTACACACGGTTGTGAGCTCGACGCGTTTACGATCCTGTGTACGGTAACTGCTCACTTTCAACAACACTTGTGTGGTTCAACTCGTAGCATCACGTGGAGTTTCGCCTCCCAACCGGGCGATCGAACGCTTGGCTGACTCATCCAGCCGAGGTATTGATAATGCCCGTAGTGCTGTGGTTTAGAAGGAGGGAAGATGACCGATCATCCGCCGTTGTGGGGCCGCTATGCCGAATTGCGCCCATCGGAACTTGAGGCGATCGTGGAGGCGACGCCGGTCGCGTATGTGCCTTGGGGCGCGTTGGAGTGGCACGGGCCACATCTGCCGTTCGGCTTGGATGGCTTTACCGCTGAGGCTGTGGCCGAACGGGCTGTGCGACGCAGTGGCGGCGTGTTGCTGCCCACAACGTGGTGGCCGATTACCGCCCTTCCACACCGTTTCTCGCTCTCGATCCATAGCCAGGTGGTGCAGGCGCTGTGGGATGGCATCTTCGCGGAATTGGCGCGGGCGGGCTTTCGCGTGGTGGTACTGCTGAGCGGTCATTACGCTCAGGGCCACGAGTTGGTGATGATCGACGCCGCCGAGCACGCTATCAGCGAACATAACTTGCTGGCCTTGGCCGTGCCGCCGCTGGCGCTCGTCGATGAGGAGATGCTCGATCACGCCGCGCACTGGGAGACGGCGCAGCTGATGGCTATTCGCCCGAAGTTGGTCGCGCTCGACGAGTTGGGCGCCGCGCCGCTCAACCCCGCCACCAGCGCTGTGCTCGGCGAGGACCCACGCCGCGCAACGCAGAGCCAAGGCGAGGCCGCGCTAGCCCTAGCGACCGATCGGATCGCCAATAGCGTGCTCGCGCTGCTCAACCACGATAAGCCCGATGTGTTGCGCGAACTCTACTCGCGACGACGTGCTGGGTATCAACATTATGTCGAGCGCTATTTCCGTGGCTCCTGGGAGGAAGCGATCATGACGTGGTGGCACGAACGCACCTCGATCAGCGCATCACGTAATGATAAACGTCGCTAAGCGATTGGTAGCAAGTATTGGCGGTACTAGGATAGTGCTAGATGCAACAATTGCCGTCATGGTCTGGTATAATGAGCAGTATCCCAGTCATACGCCTGAGGAGGGGCGTGATACGAATATGGCGAATTATCTACAAACATTTATCGCCCTGCTACTGCAAATTCTGTCCATGGCGATCTTAGTTCGCGTCCTGCTTTCTTGGGTCGATCCAATGGCGAATATGCGGATTTCGCAGGTTATGCGCGATCTGACAGAGCCGATCCTTGCGCCGATTCGAAGTATTATGCCAAATATGATGTTCGATTTTTCGCCGCTGATTGCGATGATGTTGTTGCAAATGCTTGGGCGATTGTTATTGGGGGCACTTCAATAAATGGAACAAGAAGTGAGTACTCCACGGCGAGTCGCTCCACAAGATCGTGTTGTGCGCTCTAGCCGCTTCCTGTTGCTTGTCGTTTTCCTGGCTGGTATCGGTACACTGGGTGTGGAGATGGTTGCCTCGCGGCTATTGGCGCCATATTTCGGCACGTCGCAACCGATCTGGGCCGTGGTGATCGGTCTCACGCTGATCTACCTTTCGATTGGTTATCGCTTGGGTGGCCAATTAGCCGACCGCTCCCCAGATGAAGCCACTTTGTACAAAGTGATCATCTGGGGCGGTTTCCTCGCTGGGTTTATCCCAATTCTGTCTCAACCCATCCTCCGTTTCTCCCAAGGTACCATTGCCAATATTGCGGTGAGCAGCTTCCTGGGTGCGCTGTTCGGCGTGCTGATCTTGTTTGCGGCTCCTGTGATTCTGCTGGCGATGGTGAGCCCGTTCGCGCTGCGCCTGCAACTGCGCAACCAGGACCTTTCGGCGGCGGGCAGCACGTCGGGCGCGATCTCGGCCATCTCGACGATCGGTTCGATCATCGGCAACTTTGTCACTGTGCTCTATATGATCCCCGAGTTTGGCACCGCCAACACCACTTATCTGATGGCGGCCTTTCTGGTGATCATTGGCCTGATCGGCCTGCGCGATTGGCGCTATCTGTTCACGTTGCTGGTGGTGTTGGCCTTGGCGTTCTACACCAATACCACGCAGCAGAACATTAAGAGTGCCGATTGCCGCGGCTGCACGCTGGTTGCTGAGGCGGAATCGATGTACAACTATATCCAGGTTGCCACTAGCGAAAGCCCGTTTTATGGGCCGCAGGTGAACCTGGTGTTGAACGAGGGCCAGGCGATCCACTCGATCTACAACACGCGCTACGCTGAGACGGGCAAGTCAGAGGATCTCTTGACCGGCGGCGGCCCGTGGGATTACTTCGCTGTCACGCCCTACGTGTACCCGAACCGCGATCCCGAGACGGTGACGAGTATGGCGATGCTCGGCTCGGCGACTGGCACGGTGCCGATGCAGTTTTTGGCCATTTATGGCTCCGATACACATATCGATTCGGTGGAGATCGACCCGAAGATTATCGAGTTGGGCCGCGAATACTTCGCCATGCGCGACTCGGCGGTTGATCCGTCGCATCCAAACTACTTTGTGCACCCTGAGGATGCCCGCTATTGGCTCTCGACCAGCAATCACACCTACGATGTGATCGGGATGGATGCGTACCATCAGCCGTACATCCCTTTCCACTTGACCACTGTTGAGTTCTTCCAGGAGGTGCGTAACCATCTCAAACCCGAGGGTGTGGCCGTGGTGAACGCAGGCAAGGCTCCCAACGGTGATGATCGATTGGGCCAAGCCTTGGCGATCACGATGCGCCAGGTGTTCCCGCAGGTCTTTATCATCGATACGGCGGGCTTCGGCAATCAGATTCTGATCGGCGTGAATCAGCCTGTCGGCGATGGCGTGGCGAATTTCCGCGATAACTTGAGCCGCGTGAAAGACCCCGCCCTTCAAACGGTGATGAATTGGTCGCTGCAGGCGGGGCTAGAGCCGATGCGCGAGTTCGATCCTGCATCGACAGCGTTTGAGCCGTTCACCGATGATAAAGCACCCGTCGAACAACTCATCGACAATCTCATTTTCTCGCAGATCAACTAAGGTGGTAGGAGTTCAGGGGTAAAGTGAGTAGGTGCGACCTACTCACTTTTTCTTTAGGCACGGTTTATCGCCATGTGGTAGAACTGCGCCCAACGTAAGAGCAGGGATAGCTATGTTCGATCTATTCTCCGTCTTTGGCGAGGTCTTATTACCTGTCATTGTCGTTGTCGCAGTTGGGTTCACTTTCCGCCGGTTTCAGCCTATTGATACGCGATCGGTTAATCGTATCAACTTGTATGTGTTAGCGCCGTGTCTGATCTTTAGTACGCTCATCCATACCGAAATCCCAGGCGGCGAGGCGATTGCGCTCATTCTGCAAATGGCGCTGGTGCTGGTGCTGACGAGTTTATTTGCTTGGCTGATCTCGATGCCCTTCAAGTTGGAAGGACCAAAGCGCAGCGGCTTTATTCTCACTTCGACGTTTATGAACTCGGGCAACTTCGGCTTATCGGTGGCGAAATTCGCTTTCGGTACGGTGGGTTTTCAGTACGCGATCCTGAGCTTTCTCACTCAGGCGCTGCTGGGCCAGGTGATGGCGATCTATTTGGCTTCGGCGGGGCGAATGAACCGTATGGCAGCGCTTGGGCAAGTTCTTCGTATGCCGATGATCTACGCAGCACTAGCAGGTGTCTTGCTGCGTTTCTTGGGCTTCCGCATCACCGAAGAGAGCAATGTGATGCTTCAGGGCATCCAGCACAGCTTGCAGTTGCTAGGCGATGCCTCAGTACCACTGTTACTGCTCATCTTGGGGATGCAACTGGCCATACGCGAGAAAGTTTCGGCGAACGGGCCGATGGTGGCGGCGAACGTGTTGCGGTTGCTGGTCTCGGTGCCGTTGGCCTATGGCATCGGTTCAATGCTGGGCCTGACGGGCTTGGCGCTGACGGTAGGCACGATTCAGGCCGCCATGCCAACGGCGGTGAATATGATTGTGCTGGCAGTGGAGTATGACGCTTGGCCGGAGTTTGTGAGCAGCGGCGTGGTGATCACGACGCTGTTCAGTATGGTGACGCTGACGCTGTTGATCGCAATGATGCGTTAGCCTTGCCGATGCAAAGGGGGTATCGTGCAGAAGCACTCCTCGATGCGCACACGTCCACTCGGCATCTCTGTTCTTGCGCTGGTATTGTTCCTATTCGCCGGATTATGGCTGATCGAAGGGTTGATCCTTCCGCTGGTTGGGCTACAGAGCACGCCCTGGCCGATCGCGATTGGGGCGGGCATCTATTTCCTGATCGTGGGCTGGGGCGTGTGGGGCGTGCAACGCTGGAGCTACCTGGCCGCGCTGCTGATGTGCGTGGTGCTGCTGGCCTACCAGATTCGCAGCGCGGTGGTGTTGGAGCAGAATGTGGTGTTGCAGGTGGTGGTGCTAGTGGTGATGTTGGGGTATCTACTGCTGCCACGAGTGCGAAAAACGTTTCTCGCCCCCGCTCCCGATACAAGCAATAGCTAACGTTACCTTCGCTCGGTGAGGTGGCTTGTGCAAAGCCACCTCATTGCGTTTTCAAAGCGCTGAGAGAGAGCTTTGCAGAAATACTGAGAAAAATATCACAACCGCCAACTTGTGGCATGA
>CALKHR010000113.1 GCA_937988885.1 uncultured Roseiflexaceae bacterium
ACGGCCCGCAGAGGACTTTCACCTCTTGAGCATGTCGCCATGCGTGGCGTACAACAGGGGAGCCATCTGCAACAAGTACAGATGGCTCCCCTTTTGTATACTACCTACCCATTCGTTTACCGACCTAAGGTCCAGTCCGTCCAGCCCATATTCTTACCAGTGCCGGCTGGCGAAGCTGCCGGGAAGTTGGTGCCGTAGGCGCGGTTGATGATCCAAGGCTGCCACTGGTCGTCGCTGGAGGCCCACCAGCCGCCAACCTCTTTATCGAGGTTGTAGAGGAACTGGGTGGCCCGCAACATCGCCCGATCCTGCCAGCCCCAGGCGTCGTAGCCAGCGCGCGAGAGCAGGTGAGCCTGCACCACGGCACCTTGCATCGCCTCCCAGGCGTAGCCGGTCTTGCAGGGCGGCCACGAGAAACTGCAGCCACGGCGCATATCGTCGGGCAGGGCGCCATCGATCGAGTGACCGTTCTTAGTCGCGCCCGCCGGGTTCACACCGACCGGCTTGCTGGCATCGGCCTGCCACGAGAGATCGCCATACTTGAAGCCAGCGTATGCGTTGCGGTCGCCCAACCAGCCCTTGAACACGGTCGCGGCGCGGTTGAGATCTGCGGTGTCGCCCAGGTACAGCGCCACAGCGATGCGCGATGCACCAGCGTGCGTACCCCAATTGTTCGGGCGCTGTTCGTGCGTCTGGATCAAGGTCATACCGTCCAGGTTCGCCTTGCGCACATTGGTCAGCCAGGCGCGGAAGCGCTGGTCGCCAGCCGGATCGTAGCTCTTCAGGTCGATCAGATCAGCGGCGATAACGTAGCCCAGCAGGTTGCGGCCAAGCGCGAGCGTACGTCCACCAGCCTCAGTCCCGATCACGGAGAGGATCGCATTGGCAGCTTTGGCACGATAGGTGCTGTTACCTGTACGAGCGTAAACCAGAGCCACCGCCAGTGTATTCACATCGTGATTGCTGTCTTGGTCCGAGATGTTCGGAGTACCAAGATTACCATCCGCAGCCGCCTTCACCTTCTGCCAAGCAGCACCCGACATCGGCAATTGCGCAATCTCAGCAGGCGAGATCCAAATGCCCTTGACAGGCCCGCTAGGTGGCGTGACCGGCGCTGTCGCCGTCGGCACCGGCGTCTTGGTCGGTGCGGTCGTCGCCGTCGGCACTGGGGGCTTGGCCGTCGCAGTCGGCACCGGCGTCTTGGTCGGTGCAGTCGTCGCTGTCGGAGGGGTTGTCTTGGTTGGCGCAGCCGTCGCGCTCGGCGCAACAGTCGAAGTCGGCACGGTTGTCGCAGGCGCCTGACCGCTAGCACCGTTCAGCACCAGCACGGGCGGCGTCTTGCTCTCGCGGCTGCCCAAGCGGATCATCAGGCGAGCGAGCGAATCGTCTTGGAAGGCGAGCGAGACTTGCTTATCGCCAGCCAGCTCAGCTTTAACAAATTGGGTCACATCGATCGAAACCCAGCCAGTCGCCGCAATGCTTTGCGTGTGCAACTGCGCGCCGAGCGCGGGCTTATTCTGCCACGTCAGCGACTTCTCGGCCCACGTGTCATCCGCGACAGCATGCAGCTTGAAGGGCGCTGGACTACCGTTTGGCAGGTGCGTGACGTACACCTGTAAGAAGGCACTACCCAGGCTTGTCTCAGTCACGTTACGGAGATCGAAGCGAAGGAAAGCGATTCGATCGTTGTCGATATTGCTAGCGTCCTTAATTTCGAGCTTTTGCTCGCCGCCAAAGTTTTTATTTGGCGAACCACCTTCAACGAAGGTGTCGGCAACAGCACTGATATTAAGCACGTTTGCTGCGCTTGTTCGAGCCGGGAACGCGACGGTTAGAATGATCGCCACGAGACAGATGCCGATGAACAGAGCGCCGAACGTCCGCCCGATTTGCGTTGTTGTACGCTGATAGGTGCCGTTGTTCGGTGTTGTCATGGTGTAACTCCTTACGTTAGGTTGTGCGTACCTGCCACAGCAGCAGGAAGGCGGATCACTTGTGTTTCACCCGTTTGGCTGGCCTTTGTGTCGGTTCGATTTCAACTGACTGCCAATCCCTTTGGTTCGGAACGTTAGACCCGTCTTACAACGCGTTATGGATTATTTCCCTTGCAAAGTAATGTTTTATCGGGCATTACAGTGCTGTTTCAGTCGATATATTCACTTGTTAAGTTGCGTGTGGGTTAACCATTTCTTAACCCGCAGTAACGATAGCACACTGCTCATTCGTCCGTCTACGCATTTTTGTTCGTGAAATGCTCAGAGTGATCGTTAAAACATTTTAAGATTCGAATTATGGCTTTTTCATGGCGTTCTAATGCCATGCCTGACAAAGCGATTGGATCATGTTCTCAATTTCTCTAGTGCCACATTTCCTTCCGCTAGTGCCAGGGATGTTTCCGCTTAATACTTTCTTTACACAATATGGATTGACTTTGTGACTAAATTCACGTATAATAGTTATGAATTTCACAAGCATTGGCTTGGGGAAAGACAAAGCATCTGATCGCAATGGCGCTGTTTCAGAGGCATCAAACGATCGGAGGGAAGATGATCGACATACTAGAGGAGCGCGAGGTCGAGACCATCGACGTTCCAGAAACAGCGATACAAGCGCAGCAAGTAACGCCGAAGCTCGGTCGTCCACGTGTGGTGGTGGTTGGCGCGGGGTTTGGGGGCCTCAGCGCAGCCAGAGCCTTAGCACGCAAAGATGTCGATGTGCAGGTGTTGGATCGGAACAACTACCACGGTTTTTGGCCGCTGCTCTACCAAGTGGCGACGGCTGGCCTGGAGTCGGAATCGATCGCGTACCCTGTGCGTGCCATCCTGCGAAAGCATCAGAACGCCTCATTCGTGATGGCGAACGTGCGCGGCGTCGATTTTGAGGCGCGCCAGGTGCTGACCGATGGTCCACCCATCGATTACGATTATCTGATTCTGTCGGCGGGCAGCGCCAACAATTACTTCGGCAACGATGCGCTGGCCGAGACGACCTACGGCTTGAAGGATCTCAACGACGCCGAGCGATTGCGCAATCGGCTGTTGCTGGCCTTCGAGCGGGCCGCCCGTGAGCCGGACCCCGCCAAGCGCGCGGTGCTGCTGACGCTGGTGGTGGTGGGTGGCGGCCCAACGGGCGTGGAGTTGGCGGGCGCATTCGCCGAGCTGTTCCGCCACGTGCTGCGCAAGGATTACCCGATGCTCGATGTGTCGCAGGCGCGAGTGCTGCTGATCGAGGCGGGGCCCCGTATCTTGAATGCGTTCCCGGCGTCGTTGCAGCGCAAGGCGCTCAAGCGTCTGCAGAAGATCGGGGTTGAGGTGCGTTTGAATACGGCAGTCGCTTCTGTCGATGAGGAGAGCGTCACGTTCAGCGATGGCATTCGCATATCGGCGGGCACGGTCGTGTGGGCGGCGGGTGTGCGCGCTGCGACGCTTTCGGATAAGTTGGGCGTCGAGCAGGCCCGTGGCGCCCGCGTGAAAGTGACGCCAACGTTGAACCTGCCGGATCACCCGGAGGTGTTCGTGGTGGGCGATATGTCGTACCTGGAGGGGTTCAATGGCAATCAGCCGTACCCGCAGGTGGCGCAAGTGGCCATCCAGCAGGGCAAGCGCGCGGGGTTGAACATTTTGGCGCGCCTGCAGGGCAAGCCGATGAAGCCATTCCATTATGTGGATAAGGGCAACTTCGCCACGATCGGGCGTAGCGCGGCGATCCTGGATTCGTTCGGGATTCGCTTGAGCGGCTTTATTGCGTGGGTCGGTTGGTTGTTTATCCACTTGATGTACCTGGCGGGCTTCCGCAATCGGTTGGTGGTGCTGACGAATTGGGCGTACAGTTATTTCACGTATGACCGTGGGGTGCGCTTGATTACGAGTGTTGAGGAGGAGAAGCAGCCGCACAGGACGTAGCACGGGTTTGTGCGCTGCAAGGTGCTTGATGTTGATGCCGATGTGCTGTACATTGCAGCGCATCGGCATCGCATTTTTGCGGGCAGAGCAACTGGTTGTGATGCGGCATAAATCGGCGTTTTCAGTCCATCCTAGCTGGGGTGTGGCGCAGCCCACAACACGCGTTCCCCCAGCGACGGGCTTTGAGGCGACGGTTGCGCTTTCTTCCACAAAAACAGCTGCGTTTGGGTGTAATGCGGCGTTGCGTTTGGGTGCATGGGCGTGCCGTTGGGCGTGTGATTCGGCGTTGGGAACGCGGTTGCCTTCCGGATTCGATATGGTATACTCGCCCCTGATCAAATGGGTGGGCCGTGTTTTCGATTGAGTAGGAGTTTGGCATGCGAAATCCGTTTCCTGAGCCGTGGCAGCCGATCCTCAACGATCAGTTGGATAAGGAATACTTCCACGATTTGATCCGTTTTGTGGCTGAGGAGCGACGCAACTATACGGTGTATCCACCGAAGGGACAGGTGTTTACGGCGTTGGAGCTGACACCGTTCGAGGAGGTGCGCGTGCTGTTGCTGGGGCAGGACCCGTATCACGGGCCTGGGCAGGCTCATGGCTTGGCGTTTTCGGTGCAGCCAGGCGTGACTCCACCACCTTCGTTGCAGAATATGTTCAAGGAGTTGCGCGACGATTTGGGTTGCCCCATTCCGCGCAGTGGCTCGCTGGTGCCGTGGGCGAAACAGGGCGTGTTGCTGCTGAACGCTGTGCTGACGGTGCGGGCGGGCGCGGCCAATTCGCACAAGGATCGCGGCTGGGAGCAGTTCACCGATGCAGTGATTTCGGCGGTGAACGCCCGCGAGAAGCCGGTGGTGTTTGTGCTGTGGGGCGGCTACGCGCGCAAGAAGTTGAAGCTGATCGATACGAAGCGCCACCCGGTCATTCAGTCGGCGCACCCGTCGCCGCTCTCGGCGCATAACGGCTTCTTCGGCAGCCGTCCGTTCTCGAAGATCAATGCGGCGCTGGAGAAGTTGGGCCAGCCGCCGATCGATTGGTGCTTGGCCGATAAAGAGTAGATAGGGCCGCTTGGTTCTAGCGCGCCGCAATGGGCAGTACCGAGCCGCAAGGCGTTCCTAAAGCGTTCGCAGCTTTGTCAACATCCCAGCGCTATGTTAGAATAGGTCGCTTTGAAAGGGATGTTGAATCGACATGCGACGGGGAATCCTACTGGTGCTGCTCAGCGGCGCGCTGTTGATGTTTGTCGGTGCGACGCTGTTTGTGCGCGCGCGGCTGGCGCGTTGTGCTGCGGTGCCCGTGCTTGCCGCTTCTCGAGTGGGTGCTCCCGATTTCACGCAGTTGGCCGAAGATCCGCGTTCCGGGCCGGGCGTGCCGCCGTTGCCGATCGGTTGGAGCGCGTGGGCCAAGGGCGTGCAGGTTGGCGGCTTCACGGTGAGCGGCACGGGCAACTCGTTCCAGTTGCTCGGTATTGCGAATGCGTTGGTGGCGCCGCCGATTACGGTGCGGCCCGGCGAGCGGTTCTGCGTGACGGCTCTGGCGCTGGCGGATGCGCGCTCGGAGACACGGCTGCAAGTGCGGTTTGAATGGCGCAATGCCCAGGATCAGCCGATCGCGACCGAGGTTACGGATTGGCAACCGGTGCGCCGTTGGGATGGCCCCGAGGATCGCGGCGGTTGGTCGACCGTGGTGGGCGCGGCGCAGGCTCCCGCCGATGCGACGCAGCTTCTGGTCTCGTTTCACCCCGCTTCGGATGATCGTGTCTACCTAGACGCTATCGAGGTGCGCCAACTGTGGGTTGGCGGGCCTGCATTGGCGCGTTCGTCACAGCACGATTGGGCGGGGCTGCAAGTGGGGCCGTGGCCGAATCAGGCCCAGGCGGCGTTGTCGTTCTCGTTCGATTGGGAGACGGCGATGGGCGGCCTGATCCATTCGCGCTCCGACGACCCGAACAACGGCCAGAACGCGCTGGATCGGGCGATGCGGATGCGCCAGGGCGTCACGACCACGCTGGAGTTGTTCCGGCCCCTCAACATCCGCGCGACGTACTATGCCAACGGCTACAATTTTCTGTTGGGCAACCGCGAGCAGCGCTTGTTTATGGGGAATCCGACGTTCGCCTGGGCCACGCGCGCCAACCGCTGGTTGACGGATCGCTGGGCCGAGACGCCGTGGTTCGCCGACGACCCGTACGAGACGTTGCAGACCGAGCCGGGCTGGTATTTCGGCGATCTGGTGCCGCAGTTGTTGGCCGAGGGCCAGGATATTCAGAGCCACACTTTTAGCCATATGGACGGCGGTTTGGCCGATGTGGCGACGTGGCGGGCCGATCTGGCGGCGTGGGCCGAGGTGTCGGGCGAGTTGGGTGTGCAGGCGGCTCGCTCGGTGGCGTTCCCGTGGAGCAGCAGCGCCGGGATGAGTTACGACTCGTGGGAGGCGTTGGCGCAGGCGGGGGTGCGCTCGGTGACGCGCACGAATTGGTCGCAGGATCAGTACGACCTGTTTGGGCGCGATGCGAACGGCCTGACGGATTCGCCGCATTGCCGTGCGGTGCCCGGCCACGAGCAGATTCTGGCGTGCCCCGACCTGTATTTGACGGTGGAACGGGCCGATTTGGCGTTGCGCCAGCTTGATATGGCGATCGCCGCTGGCGGGATGATCGATCTGTGGGCGCACACCGAGGAGGTGGTGACGCCCGAGCAGATCGCGGCGTGGCGACGGGTGGTGGAGTACGCGGCGCAGCAGCGCGACGCTGGGGTGCTGTGGATCGCGCCGCTGGCCGAGATCGCCGATTGGCAGGCCGCCCGCGATAACCTGCAGATCGAGGTGCTTGCGCCGGAGCACGGCGCGCAGGGCTGGCGGATCACCAATCCCACTCAGCAAGATCTCAGAGGTTTACCATTGCAACTGCCATTTGATGCGCAGAAAATAACGATTGACGGGAAGACTCTCGATTCTGTTTCTATGCTTAGAACGTTTGTGATCGACCTGCGGGCAGGCCAATCGGTTGAGGTGCGTGTATGGCCCGCCTAGCTTTGCCCGCGTGGACAGGCGCCCTGACGCGCCAACGTGGGCCGCTGCGTGTGTACCAGTGGCTCTGGCTACTGCTGTGCACGGTTGGTGCGCTGGTGGTAGCCGCGCCGCGCATCCTCTCGCAGCCTGTGATTTACACGAGCAGCGCAACGACGACGTTTGTGCCCGCCCGCTACGGCAGCCTCTACGATAGCGAGGGCTTGCCGACCGCCGATTACATGGCGGTGCAGGAGATCGCGGTGAATCTGCTGCGCTTCCTGTACGATGGCGAGCAGTTGCGCTACCCGGGGCTTGGCTCGCCGACGTTGGGGGTGCGCTACGCGCCGCAGCCCGATGGCACGATTGTGGTGCAGTCGGTGGCGCCCACCCCCGAGATAGCGCAGCGATTGGCCGACGACGGCGCTGAGGCGTTGGCGCGCAGCATTCGGGCGGCGGGCGGTCGCGAGATCTTCCGCGTGCTCAGCGGCGGCTACCTGGTGAACGCGCTGCTGCACGGCAACGCGACGCCGACGCCGTTCGAGGAGCAACTGCGCACAATCTACCTGACCTCCTCGTTTGTGCTGAACAAGCCCACCGACCCTGATGCCCGCCAGATCCGCGTTGAGCAACTGAACGCCGAAGATCTGAGCAACTTGGCGCGAGCCTTCGAGGTGCGCGATAGCGAGATCGTGAATATCGAGTTGCCGCAGATCCGCGCGCGCATCGCCGCTGCTCAACTCGATTGTCGCACCGAGCTGCGCGAGTTGCGCGAACGGGCCAACCAGGAGTGCATCGCGGAACAACGGCTGATCAGTGGCTTGGACGCCATTCGCCAGGCGTTGCGCATTTTAGACACGCCGTTCGTGCCCGACGCGCCGACCGAGGTGTTCCGCAGCGCCCGCGCCGCCCTGCCGAGCACGCCCGTGGATCGCAACGTCGGGCCGTTGTTGGCGCTGGCGGTGGTGGTCGGCCTGCTGATCGGCGGCGTCTCGGTGGCGGTCGATCGGGCGGCTGGCATTATGGCCAAGCTGTTCGAGTTGTGGGCACACCGCGAGCTCATCATCAACTTGGTGCTGCGCGACCTGCGGGTGCGCTACAAGAACAGCGCGCTCGGGTATCTGTGGACACAGTTCGCGCCGCTGCTGTTGATGCTGGTGTTCTGGTTCGTGTTCAGCTTCCTGATGCAGTCGTCGGCGGCGATGTTCCCGGTGTTCCTGCTGGTGGCGTTGCTGCCCTGGAACTACTGCGCCGAGGCGGTCAGCAGCGGCACACGCAGCGTGATCGACAACGCGAACCTGATCAAGAAGGTGTTCTTCCCCCGCGAAGTGCTGCCGCTGGTCAGCGTATTCTCCAGCCTGGTGAACTTCGTGTTGTCGCTGCCGATGCTGTTTCTGCTGATGATGCTGGTGCAGTGGCTCTATCCACCGTTGGGTGGGCGCCTGAACTTTTCGTGGACGTTCGCGTATCTGCCAGTGCTGCTGATCATCCAGACGATCTTCCTGACGGGTGTGGTGCTGGCGCTGAGCGCGTTGGCGGTGTTCTTCCGCGATATTGTGCATTTGATCGGCATCCTGATCCAGTTTTGGTTCTTCCTCACGCCCGTGGTGTACACGCTGGATAATATCACGTTGAAGGTCGGCGACCTGCCCGTGGCCACGATCATCCGCTGGCTCAACCCGATGGCCTCGCTGATCGACTTCTACCGCGATATTTTGTACGGCAATCTGGTGACGACGGGGCAGATCCCCACGCCCGGCTTGCCTGCGCTCGATAGCGTGTTGCGTGTGCTGATCACGGCGCTGTTGGTGCTTGGCGTGGGCTACTGGGTTTTCCAGCGCCGCAGTGGGCAGTTTGGAGAGGAAATTTGATCGAGTTCAACAACGTTTCCAAGCGTTTTATTCTGCATAAAGATCGGCGCAACACGTTGCAAGAACGCATCACGGGCATCTTCCGGCCTCGCGTGAAGGGCGAGGAGTTCTGGGCGCTGCGCAATGTGAGTTTCCGCGTCGAGGAGGGCCAGAGCCTGGGCCTGATCGGCCACAACGGCGCTGGCAAGAGCACCATCCTCAAGCTGATGACGCGCATTCTGGAGCCAACCAGCGGCACGGTGAAGGTGAAAGGGCGCGTGGCGGCGCTGCTCGAATTGGGCAGCGGCTTCCACCCCGACCTCAGCGGGCGCGAGAATGTGTTCCTGAACGGCTCGCTGATGGGCTTCAGCCGCCGCGAGATGCAAAAAAAGCTCGATGAGATTATCGAATTCTCGGAGATCGGGCAATTCATCGATATGGAAGTCAAGCACTACTCATCGGGCATGTACACGCGCTTGGCGTTCGCGGTGGCCACAGCGGTCGATCCTGATATTCTGATCACCGATGAGGTGCTGGCGGTTGGCGATGAGGCGTTCCAGCGCAAGTGTATGGAGCGCATCTACAACTTCCGCACGCAGGGCAAGACGATCATCTTCGTGTCGCACGCGCTGGAGACGGTGCAGATGTTGTGCGACATCGCGGTGTGGATGGATCGTGGCGAGGTGCGCAAGGTTGGCGAGGCGCGCCCCGTGATCGAGGCGTATCTGGGCGATGTCAACCGCAAGGAGGCCGAGGCGCTGCGGGCGCAGAAGGAGGCCGAACAGGCCAACGAAGCCGCCGAAGAGGAACAGCAGCAAGAGCCTGAGGACAATCGCCGCCGTGGCACCTTCGAGGTGGAGATCACGAAGGTGGAGTTGCTCAATGCCGAGAACCAAACCCCAGCCGTGTTCAAGCCACACGAACAGGTGACATTGCGGATTCACTACTCAGCATCGAAATGGATTCATCGGCCCGTGTTTGGTGTGGCGATCCACCATGAGAACGGCTTCTGGCTCACTGGTCCAAACACGCGCTTCGATCAATTCGAGATACCCTCAATTGAGGGAACTGGTCATATCGATTTCGTCATCCCACACCTACCGCTCCTTGATGGGCGCTACCTTATCAGTGTATCGTGCTATGATGAGCCGATCCTACATCCTTACGATAGTCATACCCACATGTACGAGTTGATAGTGCGAAGCGACGAAATGCACGAGCGCTACGGCGTACTGACGGTGAATGGATACTGGGTTTGGAACGGGCAAACATCGCAACCTCTCGCATCGCTATCCAACAAGGAGAATAGTTAGGATGGATTCAGACAAACTCGCTGATACCTACGATGCCTACTATTATGCTCATGGATGCGGTGTACCCTACGGGCGTATCGACGCTTGGCTTAACCATTTCAAGAACATTACCGATCATATTATCGGCAAACTGCAGCCCCAAACACTATTAGATGCGGGTTGTGCGATGGGTCTCTTGGTCGAAGAGATGCGCAGGCGCGGGGTTGAGGCATTTGGTATCGATATATCGGAATACGCAATCAGCCAAGTGCATCCCGATGTCAAGCCGTACTGTTGGGTTGGCTCGGTGGCGGAGCCATTCCCGCAGAGCTACGATGTGATTGTGTGTATTGAAGTGCTTGAGCACATGCCTCGCGAGGACGCAGAGCGAGCGATCGCAAATTTTTGCAGGCACGCCAAAAGTGTTTTGTTTTCTTCGACTCCATTCGATTATCGAGAACCTACTCATTTTAATGTACAGCCAATTGAAGCTTGGGCTGCACTGTTTGCACAACACGGATTTTATCGGGATGTTGACTTCGATGCCTCGTTTATTTCGCCTTGGGCCATTCGCTTCGTCCCTAAACAAGAGCCAACCCAGCGTTTAATTCGCGATTACGAGCGTCGATTTTGGGAGTTGTGGAAAGAAAATGTGGATCTGCGCAGCCTCTCTGTTGAAATGCGTAACGAGTTATCGAACACCGAGGGGCAGCGCATCCAAATACAATCGCTTGAGACACAGGTACAGCTTCTCAATACACAACTAACCCAACAACAACATCTTGTTTCGCTCCTTCAAGCGCAACTGGTTGAAAAAGAGGCCACACAGCAACAGTTAGAACAAACGCTTCAGGCGTTGCACACAACGATAGAGCAGAAAAACGCACATATCACTGAGCTTGAACAACTGCTCAGGCAAATTGAGAATGGGCGCGTGCTCAAAACATTACAAGGCCTCAAAAATACAACAGAAATAGTGCGCAATAATGGGTTATTGGCAGCAGCCCGACAAACGCTCACGGTGCTGCGCACACCCCATCAGCCGAGCATTCCTGCCCTTCCACAGCTCACGCCTCCAACAGCCTATGCCGCCTGGCTTGCGACACATGAGCCAAGTTCAGGCGAACTACTGCGTCAAAGTCAAGAAAGTGCGGCATTCGCCTATCGCCCGCTGCTCAGCGTTATCCTAACGCTTGATCTGCCAACTGTGTCAACGCTCCAGATGGCGATTGAATCGCTGCGTGCTCAGACATATGGGCATTGGGAACTGTGTATAGTAGCGCACACTGCCGAATCCGCCCAAACGAAGGCGTTACTCGAAGCATACCAGAAGCATGAGAATCGCATTCGTGTGCAGTTTGTGGAGCAACATCAGGCCGCCAATCTGAATAGCGCGCTCAACATGGCGACCGGCGATTTTGTGCTGACGCTCGATCAAGCAGATCAGTTTGCGCCCGATGCACTGTATGAAATCGTCAAATTGCTCAATCGGCAAGGGAATGTGGATGTAGTCAATTTTGATCAAGACACGCTTTCGAAAGATGGCAAAACCCGCCACAGCCCTTGGTTCAAGCCGCAACAATGGTCGCCCGAACTATTGCTTTCCGCTAATCTACTGGCACATGCCGCCATCCGTCGCTCACTCCTTGAACAAGTAGGTGGTTTCGATGTGCAGATGGCCGAGGCACAAACGTGGGATGCCGCGTTCCGCGTGACAGAACGCACAAGCAACGTTGCGCATGTGCCACGCGTGCTATACCATCAACGACAACGCCAACCGCAAGCCACTCTCGCAGCGCAACAACGTGCGCTAACTGCACACCTCGCGCGACACCAAGGCAGCATCACTGCTCATCAATCGGGGCAAATCCGTGTACATTGGCCATTCTCTGGCACCAAGGTATCAATCTTGATCGCCACGAAGGATGAGGCTGAAACGCTGCGAACTTGTCTCAACGCGATTCTGACACGAACGCACTACGCAAAGTATGAAATTCTCGTGATCGACATGGGCAGTAGTGCGCCGAGCACTGCACAGTATTACGATGAACTAGCGAACGAGCCACGTGTGCGCATTATCTCGTACAACGAGCCATTCAGCTATACGCAGGCCAACAACTACGGTGCCACACAAGCACAGGGCAGCGTGCTCATATTTCTGCGCCCAAACATCGAAGTGCTCGAAACCGATTGGCTGGTTGAGCTAGCCAGTTGGAGCGAGCGACCTGAGATCGGGATTGTCGGCGGCAAAATCCTTGGTCCCGACTATACTATCGAGCATGCGGGTATTGTATTGGGCCTTAACAATGGCCTGTTCCACGGCGCTGCGGAAGGCGAAAGCGGCCCATTCGGCTCAACAGAATGGTATCGTGACTGCATTGGAGTATCTGGCGCCTGCATTACCATGCGACGCGATGCGTTCGAGCAATTGGGTGGCTTCGACCCGAACTACCAGCGCGCGTTTTACGATACCGATATCGGGCTACGCACGGTAGCAGCGGGGCTGCGCGTGGTCTACACGCCCTTCGCACGGTTGCGACAATTCGATCGACGGGCTGATACACACCCCGCATCGCTTACCGACCTCCTGCGTGCAACCATGCGGATCGCGCCGCAAGCACAGACAGGCGACCCGTTCTTTAGTCCAAACCTATCGTTGGATGATACACGGCCTACAATCGCTCGCAATAGGGAGCAATCCATACATATGTCGAGCGTGCTAGCTAAAGTGGGCTTGGTCGAGCCATTACTGATTGGCACCCCGCTTGAACAGAGTTGGTCGAATATACCGCAGCATCCCCCAACAGGCGACGGGAAGAGCATTGCGATTGTCTCTTGCGATCTCAACCCAACAACCACATCGCAATTGCTGTTTGATCTGGCTTGTAGCCTTGTCAAACAGGGTTACACCATCACCGTCTTTTCGCCGATCGATGGGCCATTGCTAGTGCGTTATGCTCAAGCAAATATCAGGGTTGTAGTCGAGCCAACGCTGCTGAACGATGCGCGAACGGCATTCACCTTACTACGCGATTACAATGCCGCATTAGTGAACACTATTGCAGGTTGGCGAGCTACTTACGCTGCGAAAGCCGCCGGCATAACGTGTATCTGGTGGCTTCACGAACCACTGCCCTCTCAACATCAACAACTTGCTGAAGCTCTTGAAGTGGCTGATGCGTTGCTCTTCCCATCTCAAGCTGTCGCTGCACATTATCGGCACCTAGTTGCCGCCGAGAAGTGCCATATCGTACACATTAGCCTTGAACAGGCGCTTCCGCCCTCGACACCATCGCCTTTCGCAAAGCAGTCTGACGTGCTCAAACTGACCAACGTCGCCCCGATTGAGCCTCGTCAGGGGCAGGATATGGTGATACAAGCAATAGCCGCCCTACCTGTCGTTGTACGCGAACAACTCCACGTATACATCGTTGGGCCAATACAAGATTGGCAGTTCTATACCGAGTTACAACGTCTAGCTCAATCTCTGACCAATGTGTTCATCATCAACGAAAATTTGCTGGAACGCATGCAAGCCTATCTCGCCCATGCAGATCTGGTCGTTGATGTCTCTCACGATGCAGCCCAAAGCATTGCGGTCTCAGAGGCGATGCGTTATGAGAAGGCCATTATCGTCAGCAAGGATAGCAGTTCTGCCGAAATGATCGAGCACGATCATAATGGGGTGATTATCGAGCGTACCGCCGAAGCGCTTGCGCAGGCGATCCAGCAACTGCACGGGCAACCCGAGCGTATCCGAGCGCTAGGAGCCAATGCGAACACCACATTCCAACAATCCTTAGCGCCTCAGATTGTCGGCGAACAACTTGGGAAGCTTTTTGCCGGATTGATGAATGACAAACGCTCGATGAGCGAACGATGAACGTGCCCATCATACCATGAGCGACACTACCAAAAACCATTCGATGAAACGCGCCTTGCTGATCAGCACCGATGTGATTGGGCCAGATATGGCCGGGCCGGGCATCCGCGTGTGGGAACTGGCCCGCGCGCTCTCGACGGTGTGCGATGTGACGGTGGCCGCGCCCCGCGTGCCCGACACGTCGCCGCCCGAGTTTCGGCTGATCTCCTACCCGATCCGGCAGGCGGGTGCGCTCTCGCCGGCGTTGGCGCAGGCCGACTTGGTGATGGGCCAGGGCTTGGTGTTCACCGCGCATCCCGAGGTGCTCGCATCGGGCTTGCCGCTGGCGATCGACCTGTACGACCCCGAGTTGCTCGAATCGCTACACTTCGAGAACGGCCAATCCTACGAGTTGATCGCGGCTGAGCATCAGCGCTACGTCCACCAGATGATGGTGATGCTGCGCAAGGGCGATTTCTTCTTCTGCGCCACCGAGCGCCAACGCGATTACTGGATCGGTGCGCTGAGCGCGTTTGGGCGCATCAACGTGCCAAACTACAGCCGCGACCTGTCGCTACGCTCGCTGATCGATCTCGTGCCGTCGGGCATACCGAGCGAGCCACCCAGCGCGACCCGCCCGGTGCTGCGCGGCGTGCATCCCGCGATCGGGCCGGATGCGCGGCTGTTCCTGTGGGCGGGCGGGCTGTGGCACTGGTTCGAGCCGCAACTGCTGGTGCGCGCGGCAGCCGCCCTGCAAGATGAACTGCCGCAGTTGCGGATCTGCTTCTTCGCGGGCGCGCGGCCCAACCCGTATGGCGAGCCGTACCGCACACCCACCGGAGAGCGGGCCTACCAACTGGCGGCGGAACTCGGCGTGCTCAACCGCTCGGTGATCTTTCTGGAGGATTGGGTGCCCTACGCCGAACGGGGCGCGTACTTGGCCGAGGCCGATGTGGGTGTCTCCTCGCACCTCGATGGCGTTGAGACGCGCTTCGCCTTCCGCACCCGCTTGCTCGATTACATCTGGGCGCGTTTGCCTGTGCTGAGCAGCGCGGGCGATAGCTTGGGCACCGAGATCGCTGAGGCTGGCGCTGGCGAGTTGGTGCCGATCGGCGATCTCGATGGCTGGATCACGGCGATCCGGCGCATGTACCACGACGATGGGCACCGCGCGGCGTGCCGGGCCGCAGCCGAGAAATTGGCCAGCAAATACACCTGGGAGCGCGTCGCGCAGCCGTTGATCAACTTCTGCCGCACCGCCCAGCACACGCCCGACGGCGACCTGATGCGCGACCTGATCGCCAGCCAAACGCCCGATCCCGATGCGGCGCTGCGCCAACAACTGCACGAACAAGCTCAGCATATCGCCAAACTGACAGCGGAGATCGAGCGGAAGAACCAACACATCAGCGAACTCGAAGCGCTGCTGGAGCGTATTCAGAATGGGCGTGTGATGCGCCTGCTGCGGCGGCTGCACGGCTAAATTGAGGTTGCGATCCATGGCACACATTCTCCTGATAATCCACGATGTGGTGGGCAGCGCGATGGCGGGGCCTGGTATCCGCGCCCTGGAGTTGGCCCGCGTGCTCGCCACCGAGCACGACGTGACGCTGGCCACCCCGCGCCCCGCCGATAACCTGCCCGATACGCTGAAGGGCGTGGTGTACACCTGGGGCGATGCGCAGAGCCTCGCGCCCGCACTCGACGAGGCCGAACTGATCGTCGCCAATGCGTATGTGCTCGACGGCCACCCCGAACTTGCCGAGCGCCGCGTGCCCCTAGTGCTCGATATGTACGATCCCACGCCGCTCGAAAACTTGGCGCTGTGGCGCAACCGCTCCCCCGAAGAACGCCTCGCCCAGAGCCGCCGCGACATCGATCTGCTTGGGCGACAACTGCGCGCTGGCGATTGCTTCTTGTGCGCCACCGAGCGCCAACGCGACCTCTACTTGGGCGCACTGCTGACCTTGGGGCGCGTGGCCCCCGACCTCGCCGACGCCGACCCAACCCTACGCGGATTGCTGCGTGTGGTGCCGTTCGGCTTATCGAACGAGCCGCCCGCGCCGCTGCCGCCGCCCTGGGAGCCGCTGCCGAACGAGCAGGTGATCCTCTGGTCGGGCGGGCTGTGGGACTGGATGGACCCGCTCACGCTGATCCGCGCGATGCCCAAGGTGCTGAACGCCGCGCCGAACGCGCGCTTGGTGTTCCTGGCGGGCAAGCATCCCGGCACGGCGGGCAGCATGACCATGCCCGATCAGGCGCGAGCACTGGCGGCGGAGTTGGGCTTGAGCGACACGCAGGTGACATTCGTTGACCATTGGCTGCCCTACAACAAACGCTCGGGGGCGCTGCTCGCCGCAAAGGTGGCGGTATACCTGCACGAGGACAGCCTCGAAACCGCCTATGCCGCTGTGCGCTCGCGCTTCCTCGATCATCTGTGGGCCGGGCTGCCAAGCCTGGTGAGCGATGGCGACGCGGCGGCGGCGCTGGTGAAGCAGCACGGCCTGGGGCGCGTCGCCAAGCCGGGCGATGTGGAGAGCACCGCAGACGCCTTGCTGGCGCTGCTCACCAATCCCGATGAGTTGGCCGCCTGTGCCGCGCAAGCGCGCGCATTGGCCCACACCTTCACGTGGGAGGCTGTGGCGCAGCCGCTGCTGGAGTTCTGCCGCAACCCGCAGATGACCGCCGAGCGCCCCGCGCCGCGCCCGCAACCCATCACGCCGCCCAAGCCCGAGGAACTGCCCGAAATGCCCTCCGCCGAGCAACTCGACGCCGAGTTTGCGCAGCGTGTAGCCGAACGCGATCAGCGCGCCCGTGAGCGCGATGCCCACCGCAACGAGTTGTTGCAAGCCCTAGCGGCCAGTTACCGCCTGCCCGAGCCGCAAGCGCCCGCCGGACTAGTTGGCCGTGTCAAGCGCGTGCTGTTCGATCACCTGGTGCGACCGTTTATCGCGCCGCTGCTGGCCCAGCAAAACGAGTACAACGCAGCGGTGGTGCGCGCCTTCGATGCGCTCGCTGAGCACGCCGATAGCAACCGCAGCGATCTGTTCACGCAACTGGATGTGCTGGATATTCAGCAACGCCAACGGCGCGAACTCCAGAGCGCCCGCATCTATGCCGATATGCACGCCAATCTCGCCACGCTTGAGCAGCACACGCAGCAGCACATTCAGACGTTGCGTGCCCTGATCGAGGATCTGGACGCTACGGATTCGCAGCTCGCCGCCGCGATCGCGAATATGACGCCTGTTCCGCCCTCCAACGAGCAGCCGTGAAAGGAGGGAAACTGGCATGAAGGCAACGGTGATAGTGCTCAGTTGGAACGGGGCCGACGAACTGCCCGCCTGCCTCGATGCGGTGCTGGCGCAGCAGGGCGCCACACCCGATCTGCTGGTGGTCGATAACGGCTCCACCGACGGCGCGCTGGAGTTGTTGCGCGAGCGATATGCGCAAGTGCGGCGGGTCGAGAATGGCCGCAACCTAGGCTTCGCGGGCGGCATGAACGTGGGCATCCGCACGCTGATGAGCGATCCTGTGCCGCCAGACGTGATCGTGCTGCTGAACCAGGATACGATCGTCTCGCCGGATTGGTTGGCGAACCTGCTGCGGCCCTTCGAACAGAACCCGCAGATCGGCGCGGTCGGCTGCAAGATCTATTACCCCGATGGCCGCACCCTACAACACGCCGGAGCGAAGATCTTGCCCGGACGTCAGGTCACCGTGCACTTCGGCCACGGCAAGCCCGACAACGGCCAGTTCGACCAACCGGGCGAGATGGAGTACGTGACGGGCGCGGCGATGGGCCTGCGCACCAGCGCCCTGCGGGAGGTCGGCCTGTTCGACGAGGGCTACAATCCAGCCTACTACGAGGAGGTCGATCTGTGCTGGCGATTGCGACGCGCCGATTATCTGGTACACTATGCACCAGCAGCAACGTTACGCCATGCCGAGGGAACATCGAGCCACGATAGTTCGCGTTTGTTCACACTCGTGAACCGTAACCGCATGCGCTACGCCATCAAGACCCTACCGAGCGAGCGCCTGTGGGACGAGTTTGTGGTGGCCGAACGCCTCCACGCGCGTCACGTTGATCCAGATTCGTCTCTTGCACGGCTGTTGATGCGCACCTACCTGGAAGGAATTTTGTTGCGCAATGAGTGGGTCGCCGCCCGCGCGCGCTATCACGCGATGACGACGACTGAAGCCACGGCCATCAAACAGATCTGCGTTGACCTGCGCGCCGATCTGATCCGTGCTCCTTAACTGCGCAAAAGGTGATGATGACCGCCTATTCGAATGTACAATTGGTGCTCGGCGCAGAGTATGTGTTGTTGGAACAGGCGCCGACTTCGGGACGCGCGGATCTGCCGCTTTTTCTGCCTCTGCAAGTTCGTAACACCGGCAACGCTCAGTGGCGAATCTACGGTGGGCGTCCCGTCCTCCTCTCCTACCATTGGTACACTCCCACAGGTCAGATTGTCGAGTTCGATGGGCGGCGCACCAGCCTCCCCGTGCCGCTCGCGCCCAACGAGGCGGTCGCAGTCGAGTTGTACGTTGAGCCGCCGCCCCACGCCGGCGATTTCGTGCTGGAGATCGATCTGGTCGAGGAAGGGGTGGGCTGGTTCTCGCAGCGCGGTGTGGAGCCGTTGCGCATCTCGCTGCAGATTGCGCCCGAGCCGGAGGGGCCGCGCGCCAGCATCGTCTCGTCGCTCTGCCTGCCCACCGATGCGGTTGGCAACACGATCGTCTCGCAGATGCGGTATCTGCAAGCGCTCGGCTACCGCACCATCATCATCACCGAGGATGTGGACCAGCGCCACCCCGCCGAACTGCGCCAGTACATGGCCGCGCTCAGCCTGGAGGATGTGCTGCAGAATCGCTACTCCGCCCGCAGCCGCCGCGCGCTCAAGCACCTGCGCGAATCCGACATCGTGATCTTCCACTACGCGATCACCTACCGCCTGTTCGAGGCCATCGCCGATCTGCAGCGCGGCGTGATCCTGTTCGATTATCACGGCGTCACTCCTGCGCACCTGTGGAACATCACCGAGCAGGAACGGGCCAACCTGATCGCCAGCCAGCGCCAATTCAAGCTCCTGCGCCACGCCGATTACGCGATCGTGCATAGCTCGTACATCCGCGACGAGTTAGAGAGCTACAACGTGATCCCGCCCGAGCGCATTCTGGTGCTGCCGCTGTACGCGCCGCTGGAACGCTTCCGGCCCGGCCCGCGCAGCGTCGAACTGGCCGAGCGCTACGGCATCGGCCCCGATCAGCCCGTGCTGCTGTACGTCGGGCGCATCTCCAGCAACAAGCGCATCGACGATGTGGTGCGCGCGCTAGCGCTCATCCGCCAGCAACGCCCCAACACGATGCTGCTGCTGGTCGGCGATAATCGCTCGGAGATCTACGCCCGTCAGGCCGAAGACATCCTGCGTTTGGCGAAGGAACTGGGCCAATCCGACCATGTGATCTTCACTGGTCAAGTGGATGACGATACGCTCGTCAAACACTACCAGTTCGCCGATCTATTCGTGACCGCCAGCCTCCACGAAGGCTTCTGCATCCCGGTGATCGAGGCGATGGCGAGCGGCCTGCCCGTGATCGGCGCCCACACTACGGCGCTGCCCGAGACGATCGGCAATGCTGGGCTGACCTTCACGCCGCAAGACCCCGCCGATCTGGCCAACACCGTGTTGCGCGTGCTAGAGACACAGAGTTAGGCGCCAATGGAAACCGTTATGTCATCGCTCAAACCGCTCGACGCACGCTACGAACTGCTCGCACCGCCCGAGCCAGGCAATATCAACCGCACTCTGTTCGTCACCCTGCGCGTGACCAACACGGGCAGTGAGGAGTGGCCGAACGAGGGCGAGCATCCGGTGAACTTCGCGTATCACTGGCGCGCCGCCGATGGCACCATGCTAGAGATGAACGGCCAGCGCACGCACTTCCCGCGCACCATTCAGCCCGGCGAGACGCTCGACATCGAGATGATGATCGAGCCGTACCCCGAGCCAGGCGAGTATCTGCTTGAGATCGATATGGTCGCCGAGGGCCGCGCCTGGTTCAAGGACCTGAACGTGCCGAGCATCACGCTGCCGATTACGTTGAGTGCGCCGCCCGCCAACGCGCCGCTGATCTGCATCGTCTGCACGGTCTTCCCGATCAACGATGCGGTCGGCAACCAGGTGGCCAACCAGATGGCGTACTTCGTGCGGCAGGGCTACGAGGTGGTGGTGCTGAGCGAGGCCGTTGACCGACGCCGCCCGCTCGAACAGCGCCGCCACGTGATCGAGATTCGGCTTGAACTACTGCAGGAGGGCGAAACTGCCGCAGCCAAGCGCGCGCTGCGCATTCTGGAGCAGGCCGATCGCTTCATCTACCACTACCCGATCTACTACCCGTTGATGGAGACGATCAGTTGGATCGCGCAGGGCATTGTGATCCTCGATTATCACGGCATCACGCCGCCGCACCTGTGGGAGGGCCACAACCGCGAACTGCTGGCCACCAGCCAACGCCGCCTCACGCTGGCGCACTACGCCGATTACGCGATCGTGCACAGCCAGTACACCCGCGATGAGTTGCTGGCCTCCGGCGCGATCAGCGGCGACCGCGTGTTTGTGCTGCCGCTGCCCGTCTCGCTCGAACACTTCCAGCCCGGCGAGCGCAGCGCCGAACTAGCCGAGCGCTACGGCATCGACCCGGAGCAGCCTGTGTTGCTGTACCTCGGGCGGATCGCGGCCAATAAGCGCATCGACGTGTTGGTGCGGGCACTACCGCTCATCCGCCAGCGCTACCCGAACGTGAAGCTGTTGCTGGTGGGCAACAACACTGGTCACTACGCGAAGTACGCCGCCGAGATCGAACAACTCGCCGTTACGTTGGGCCAAAGCGAGCACGTCTGCTTCACTGGGCCAGTGGATGATCGCGAGCTTGCCGCGCACTACCAACTCGCCGATGTGTTTGTGACGGCCAGCCAGCACGAGGGCTTCTGCGTGCCGATCATCGAGGCGATGGCCTGCGGCGTGCCCGTGATCGGCACGCACATCACGGCGCTGCCCGAGACGATCGGCGATGGCGGACTGACCTTCCGCCCCGACGACCCCGACGATTTAGCCGCAGCCGTGCTGCGTGTACTTGATGGGCGGCCCCGCGCAGCCGCCGCTGAGGAGTAGAATCGGACTATGTCAGCCGTAAACCCATTAGATGCTCGTTATGAACTGCTCACGCAGCCCGAGGCGATCAATATCGATCACGCGCTCCTGCTTGAGTTGCGCGTCACTAACACGGGCAGCGAGGAGTGGCCGAACCATGGCACGCACCCGGTCAATCTGGCCTACCACTGGCGCGCCGTCGATGGCACGATGCTGGAGTTGAACGGCCAGCGCACGCACTTCCCGCACTTCATCCAGCCCGGCGAAACGCTCAACATCGAGATGGTCATCGAGCCGCCCGACGCGCCCGGCGATTATCTGCTGGAGATCGACCTGGTGGCCGAGGGACGCGCCTGGTTCGCCAACCTGGGTGTGCCCACCATCCAGTTGCCGATCACGTTCCCCGACACATCGGCCACCGCGCCACGGATCTGCGTGGTCTGCTCGGCCTGCCCGATCAACGATGCGGTGGGCAACCATGTCGCCAACCAGATCGAGTACTTCGCGCGGCAGGGCTACGATGTGCTGGGAATCTTCCAGGGGATCGATCGGCGTCGGCCCGCCAAACAGCGCCAGTACATGGTCGAAGTATCGCTTGAGCAGTTTCAGACGGGCGAGACGCCTGCGGCCCGCCGCGCGATGCGCTTCTTCCGCCAAGCCGACCGCTTCGTCTACCATTACCCGATCTACTACCCGCTGGCCGAGACGATCAGTTGGGTCGAGCAGGGCATTGTGGTGCTCGATTATCACGGCATCACGCCGCCGCACCTGTGGGATGGCCCGGGCATCGAGTTGCTCTACGAGGGCCAGCGCCGCCTTACGCTGGCGCACTACGCCGATTACGCGATCGCCCACAGCAGTTACGCCCGCGAGGAGTTGCTGGCCTCCGGCGCCATCGACCGCGATCGGGTGTTTGTGCTGCCCTACATCGTGCCGCTGCAAGGCTTCCGGCCCAGCGATCGCGATCCCGAGATCGTGGCCAAGTACGGGCTTGAGGGCAGGCCCGTGCTGCTGTACGTGGGGCGTATGGCCGCCAACAAGCGCATCATCGATCTGGTGCGGGCGCTGCCGCTCATCCAGGCGCAACACCCCGGCACCAAACTGCTGATGGTCGGCGATAACACCACGCCGCCCTACGATGTGCTGGTGCGCAATGCTCAGAAGGAAGCGGAAGAACTCGGCGTTGGCGATGATGTGATCTTCACCGGGCCGTACAGCCACGATCAACTGCACCGCCTTTACAACAGCAGCGATGTCTACGTCACCAGCAGCCTGCACGAGGGCTTCTGCATCCCCGTGATCGAGGCGATGGCCTGCGGTGTGCCGGTGGTCGGCACGCACACGACGGCCCTGCCCGAGACGATCGGCGAGGGTGGCCTGACCTTCAGGCCGGAAGATCCCGCTGATCTGGCGGCCAAAGTCAATCTGTTGCTCAGTTCGCGGGTCGCCAAAGCCTAAGGTGTGAGAAATGCCAGCAGTTCAGGGCCACAATCAGTTCGCCGCCACCTACGAGTTGATCGACGCGCCACGCACGGCGCGATCCGATCGGCTGCTGCTGTTGCGCGTGCGGCTGCACAACACTGGCGATTCGCCCTGGC
Organism: uncultured Roseiflexaceae bacterium; assembly: GCA_937988885.1. Taxonomy (GTDB): domain Bacteria; phylum Chloroflexota; class Chloroflexia; order Chloroflexales; family Roseiflexaceae; genus CALKHR01. The sequence goes on from CALKHR010000113.1 coordinate 22,671, forward strand.
CGCACCGTGGCGCAACGACCGTCAATCTCGGCTACCACTGGCTCGCCGCCGATGGCAGTATCGTGGATTTCAACGGCCTGCGGGTCGGCTTGCCCAACACCGTCGCGCCCGGCGAGTGGGTGGAGGTCGAACTGCAAGTCGAGCCGCCAGCGCCCGGCGACTATCTACTCGCCATCGATTTGGTTGAGGAGAACGTGGCTTGGTTCTCGCAGCAGGGTGTGGATTGGCTCACCACGCCGATCACCATTACACCCGCCGCCGAGGATGCGTTGCGCGTCTGCATCATCGGGCAGGTCTGCCTGATCCGCGATGCGGTGGGCAATCATATGGTCGATCAGGCGCGCGCCCTGCAAGCGCAGGGCTATCACGTCGATATCCTGCTTGAGCATGTGGACCCCCGCCAACCCGCCGATGTGCGTGAGATCATGGCCTCGATCAGCTACGAGGCGTTGCGCAGCAGCCTCGGCAAGCCCGCGAGCAACCCGCACCTGCGCCGCGCCATCGAGAACTTTCGTAAGGCCGACGTGTTCATCTTCCACTACGCCGTGCACTACGAACTGTTCGAGGCCATCCAGTTCATTCACCACGGCGTGATTTTGGTCGATTATCACGGCATCACGCCCGCGCACCTGTGGAACAGCACGGATCGCGAGTACGAGCGGCTGCGCGCTAGCCAAGCGCAACTGCAACTGCTGCGCTACGCCGATTACGCGATCGCCCACAGCGCCTACACGCGGGACGAACTGATCGCCACCAATACGCTGGCTCCCGAGCGGATCATCCAGATGGCGCTGCCCGTCGATCTGCGGCGCTTCCACCCCAAGCAGCCCTCACAGGCGCTGTTGAAGCAGTACGGCATCGGCCAGAAGCGCCCGCTACTGCTGTACGTCGGGCGGATCGCGGCCAACAAGCGCATCGGTGATCTGGTGCGGGCGCTGCCGCTGATCCGCGAACAATTCCCCGACACAATGCTGCTGCTGGTGGGTGATACACGCCCCGCCGATTACGCGCTCGAAGCCGAGCAGGCCAAATCGCTCGCCGCACAGCTTAGCGTCGCCGAGGCCGTCATCTTCACGGGTTCGGTATCGGATGCGGATTTGGCCCAGTTGTACAACCTGGCCGACCTGTTCGTCACGGCCAGCCTGCACGAGGGCTTCTGCATCCCCGTGATCGAGGCGATGGCGAGCGGCGTCCCGGTGGTTGGCACGCGTACAACGGCCCTGCCCGAGACGATCGGCGATGGCGGCCTGACCTTCACACCACAAGACCCGGCTGACCTCGCCCGCCAAGTGCTGACGATCCTCAGCAGCCGCACGACCGAGCAGCCAAAGGAGCACCGCATATGAGCGCGCCGAACGCATCCGCAACCGCTCGCTTGGCGGTCGAATACCGCCTGCTGAGCGAGGTTCCCGCCGCCCAAGCAGGGCAAGCGCTGTTATTGCACGTGGCAGTGCGCAATATCGGCAACTCGCCGTGGTCGCACAATGGCAAGCACCCGATCACGCTGGCCTACCACTGGTACGATTCGCGGGGCCAGGTCGTCGATTTCGAGGGTGTGCGCACGCTGCTGGGCCGCCCGATCTTCCCGGGCCAAACGCTCGAAGTGACGATGCAGATCGAGCCGCCACCTCGCGCTGGCGATTTCGTGCTGGTGCTCGATATGGTAGAGGAGGGGCTGAGCTGGTTCTCGCTGCAGGGCGTGGAGACGTTCAGCATCCCGATCCACGTGGCCGAGACCGATAGCAACGCGCCGCGCGTCTGCATCATCAACGGCAACTGCATGATCAACGATGCGCTCGGCAATCACGTGGTGAACCAGTTGCGCTACTTTCAGTCGCACGGTTACCGCGCCCTGGCGCTGCTCGAACACGTCGATAAGCGCCACCCGCCCGAGTTGCGCCAATACTTGATGCAGATCAGCCTCGACGATCTGCGCAACGGCACCGGCAACCCGCAGACGCGCCGCGCTGTCGAGCATTTTCAGAGCGCCGACCTGTACATCTTCAACTATTCGACCTACTACCAGTTGATCGAGGCGATCCGGCTGGTGAGCCATGGCACGGTGATCTTCGATTATCACGGCGTCACGCCAGCGAAGATCTGGGCCGGGGCCGGGGCCGAGATCCAGCAAGAGGGCCAGCGCCAGATCAAATTGGTGCGCTACGCCGATTACGCGATCGCCCACAGCGAGTTCACCCGCGCGGAGTTGCTGGCCACCAACGCCATCGCGCCCGAGCGCGTGAGTAAGATGGCGTATGTGGTGCCGCTCGACCGGATCGGCCCGGGGCCGCGCGACCCGATGCTGCTGGAACGCTACGGCCTGCGCGACGACCAACCCGTGCTGCTGTACATTGGCCGGATGGCGGCCAACAAACGCATCGAGGACCTGGTGCGCGCGCTGCCCTTGATCCGCGAACGTTACCCCGACGCGGTGCTGCTGCTGGTGGGAGACAACACGATGCCCGCCCATGCCCGCATCGCGGCGCAGGCCCAAACGCTCGCCGAACAGCTTGGCGTAGCCGAGGCGGTCATCTTCACGGGGCAGGTGCCCGACGACGAGTTGCCCAAACACTATCAACTGGCCGATCTGTTTGTGATCGCGAGTATTCACGAGGGCTTCTGCATCCCAGCGGTTGAGGCGATGGCCAGCGGCAAGCCCGTGATCGGCGCCCGCGCCACCGCGCTGCCCGAGACGATCGGCGATGGCGGGCTGACCTTCACGCCGCAAGACCCCGCCGATCTGGCGCGCCAAGTGTTGAATGTGCTGGATCAACGACCGAAACGTAACGAAGCCACGACATGAGTGAACCACGCCACAACCTGCCGTTCGACGCTCGTTTCGAGTTGCTCGAAGCACTGCCCGGCATCAGCACCGCGCTGCCGATGCTGGTGCGCGTGTTGGTGCACAACTGTGGTCAACAGCCGTGGAGCCATCAAGGCCCAACGCCCGTGAACTTGGCGTATCACTGGTACGATGCCGATGGCGCGCTGGTGGAGTTCGACGGGGTGCGCACGCTGCTGCACCGCCCCGTTCACCCTGGCGAATCGATCGAGCTTGAGATGCTGATCGAGCCGCCCGAAACCGCTGGCGATTACGTGCTCGCCCTCGATATGGTGCAGGAGTCCGTCGGGTGGTTCTCGCAGCAGGGCGCCGAGATGCTGCGCCTGCCGCTGAGCGTGGCCCCCGCGCCGCAGGCCAAGCGCGTCTGCATCGTCAACGGCAACTGCTCGATCAACGATGCGCTCGGCAACACGGTCATCAACCAACTGAACTTCTTTTTGGCGCGCGGCTACCATACGCTGGTGCTGGTCGAAACGCTCGATCTGCGCTTGCCCGCCGCGTTGCGCCGCTACATGGTCTGTATCTCGCGCGATCAGTTGCGCAAGCAGGAGTCTACGCCGATCACGCGCCGAGCGATCGCGCATTTTCAGCAATCCGACATCTTTGTGTACAATTACTCGACCTATTACCCGTTGGCCGAGACAATCGAGTTGGTGAGTCGCGGCGTGACCATCTTCGATTATCATGGCGTCACGCCACCAGCCCTGTGGGAGGGTGTGGGCCTTGAAGATTTGGTGCGGGGCCAGCAGGCCGTGGAACTGGTGCGCTACGCCGATTACGCGATCGCCCATAGCGCCTACACGCGCGACGAACTGATTGCGACGCACCTGATCAGCCCCGAGCGGGTGTTCCAGGTGGCGCTGCCCGTGGATCTGCGCACGATCCGCCCAAAGCACACGAGCAGCACGCTACTGCAGCGGTACGGTGTGGCGGATCGCCACCCATTGCTGCTATACGTCGGGCGGATGGCGGCCAACAAGCGCATCAGCGACCTAGTGCGGGCGCTGCCGTTGATCCGCGCGCAATTGCCCGACGCGACGCTAGTGCTGGTTGGCGATAACCGCTCGCCCGCCTATGTGCCATTGGTGGAGCAGGCCCAAGCGCTCGCCGAACAGCTTGGCGTGGCCGATGCCGTGCGCTTCACGGGGCCAGTCCCCGACGAGGAATTGGCCGAGTGGTACGCGCAGGCCGATCTGTTCGTCACGGCCAGCCTGCACGAGGGCTTCTGCGTCCCGGTGATCGAGGCGCTCGCCAACGGGCTGCCGGTGGTTGGCTCGCACATCACAGCCCTGCCCGAAACGATCGGCGACGGCGGTTTGACATTTAGTCCAGGTGATCCGAACGATCTCGCAGAAAAGGTGATACAGGTTTTTCAAAAGTAGCGCGGTGATGACGACCAGCAGCGTATGCGCATTGTAAAGAATTAGCTCACGATCCAAACGAACAAGCTACGACGCAGCAGCCGATCATAGTAAAGGTGGTACGGTATGGACATTGCGGAGCTTCAGAAACATTGGGATCGGTTCGGTCAGAAAGACCCGTTTTGGGCAATTCTCACTTCGGCATCGCAGCGCAATAACCGTTGGCAACAACAGGAGTTTTTCGAAACAGGCAAGGCTGAGATCGCCAAGGCGCTCGATCAACTCCAAACGCTCGGCGTGCAATTGACGTATGGGCGCTGTCTCGACTTCGGCTGCGGGGTGGGGCGGCTCACGCAGGCGCTGCAGGAACACTTCGCCGAGTGCGATGGGGTCGATATCGCTCCTTCAATGATTGAAGCTGCGCAGCGGTATAATCAGTACCCTGAGACCTGTCGGTATCACCTGAACGGCGTGGCCGATCTGCGCTTGTTCGCCGATCAGAGCTTTGATTTTATCTATTCGACCTTGGTGCTCCAGCATATGCAGCCGGAGTACAGCAAATCGTATATCGCCGAGTTTATGCGCATTCTGAAGCCCGGCGGCGTGGCGTACTTCCAGGCACCGAGCGAGGTCAATATGCGGATCTACGATCAGGCGCTGCCCGAGAGCGGCTACCGCGCCCAGATCACGGTCGCGACGCCGCTGATCGTCACCGCGCCCGGCAAGCAGACCACGCTGCAGGTCACGGTCAAGAATGTCGGCGATTCGGTGTGGGAGGCCGCCAACGACGTTGATGTCACCTGCCACTTCACGCTCGGCAACCATTGGCTCGATGCGCAGGGCGCGATGGTACAGTACGACGATGGTCGCACTCCGCTTCGGCAACGGCTTGCGCCAGGTGAGCAGGTGCAGATGGAGCTGATCATCACGGCCCCAGCGCAGTCGGGCGATTATCAGGTCGAGTTGGACCTTGTGCAGGAGATGATCTGCTGGTTCAAGGATCGCGGCTCGCAAACAACCAGGGTGCCGGTGCAGAGCCGCTTGCATCCGCTGAAGAAGATACAACAGGCCATCGGCGCGCTGTTTGCCCGCAGTAAGCCCGCGCCCGAAGCGCCGCCCGTTATGGAGATGCACTGCATCCACCGCGATGAGGTCGTTCGGCTTGTGGAAGAGCACGGCGGCCAGGTCGCTCATATTCTGAATGATACGTATTGCGGTAAAGGTTGGATCAGCTACACCTATATCGCCACCAAAAACGCGACCACCTAACAGGGAGCATTCTATGCCTGAGACAGCCAAACATAGTATATCGAAAAAGATTGGCTTTGTGGCCCCACGCTATGGCGAACATATTGTTGGCGGTGCAGAACGCCTTATGCGCGGTATGGCCGAGGAGCTGCACAAGCGCGGTTACGCGGTCGAGGCGCTGACCACCTGTACGCAGAGCATGGCCGAGTGGGACAACTTCTACCCACCGGGCGTGATCGAGGTGAACGGCGTCACCGTGCGGCGTTTCCTGCTCGATCACCTCGATATGGGTCAGGTGCACCGCACGTCGGCCAAGGCACTTGCAGGTGAGCGCGTGAGCTACGCCGAACAGATGGACTTCATCCGCCAGAACTGCAACAGCCAAGCGCTCTACCAGTACCTCAGCGATCACCAGGACGAGTTCCAGTGTGTGATCTTCGGGCCGTACCTGTTCGGCCTGACGTATTGGGGCGTCCAGACGATCCCCGATAAGGCGCTGCTGCTGCCCTGCTTGCACGATGAGCCACTGGCCTACTTCACGATCTACCGCGAGTTGCTGGAGCAGGTGCGCGGCGTGATCTTCAACGCGCCAGCCGAGCGCCAATTCGCTATCGATAAGCTAGGTATGGTCAATCGCTCCACCGCTGTGGTCGGTTTCGGCTTCCATCCCATCACCGAGCAGCCGGATGCGCAGGGCTTCCGCGAGCGCTTCAAGCTGCCGAAGGAGTTGCTGTTCTACAGCGGTCGAATCGAGGGCGGCAAGAACGTGCCGCTGCTGCTCGATTACTTCGCCCGCTACAAGGCCGAGCGCCCCGGCCCGGTCACGCTGGCGCTCTCGGGTGGCGATGGCGTGCTGCCCACGCAGGATGGCGTGGTGGGCTTGGGCTTCCTCGATGAGGCCGATCTGCGTGCGGCCTACGCGGCGGCCCGCGTGCTGGTGCAGCCCTCGGTCAACGAGAGCTTCTCGATCGTGATGATGGAGAGCTGGCAGTACGGCACCCCCGTGCTGGTCCACGGCGATAGCGCCGTGACGAGCGAGCACGTGGCCCGTAGCGATGGCGGATGGACCTTCCGCAGCTACGAGGAGTTCCGCGATGCAGTTGACCAGATCTTGAGCAACGACGCCGAGCGCGACCGACGCGGCCAGAACGGCCAGCGCTACGTGGCGCAGGAGTACAACTGGGATGCCGTGATCGGTCGGCTGCTGGATAGCATCGAGCGCTTTTCACAGCCGATCGGCCTGTACGAGCAGCTTTCGCGGCGCGGCATCCGCCGTTCGCTGGAGTTCTCGCGCGAACGCTTCGAGGAGCGCTTCGGCCAGATCATCGCCCGTGCCGAGGCCGACTTGGCGCAGGGGTTGAACCACAGCCAAATCGATACGCTGCGCAAAGCGGCTCACGTGAGCATGCCGGAGTACCAGGTCAGTTCGGGCGCGCCCGTGGTGGGCAAGGCGATCGCCTGGCTGCGCCGCAACCTGACCTCGCACTTGCGCGAGCCATACATCGACCCGATCATCGATAAGCAGGAGCGCTACAACAAACTGTTGCTCGATACGTTGCTGCCCGCGCTCGAACGCAGCCAGCACACACAACAGCGCTTGGAGCGCCAGATTCGCCTGCTCGAACGACGGGTGGAGCAGTTGCAACGCCAACTCAACGAGGCGCGCGACCAATCGAACGAAACCTAGTACAATAAGCCGATCATGTATCGATGCCAGAACGATCTGTGGCATCCTCATCGGCAAATCACGCGAATTGGAGCATACCAACATGACGATAATGATTACGGGCGGAGCAGGTTTTATTGGCTGTAACCTGGCTGCCTCACTTTTGAGCTCAGGCGAACGGGTCACCATTCTGGATAACCTGTCGCGACCCCGCACCGAGCAAAACTTGCTCTGGCTGCAGCAGCAGTTTGGCGACAAAGTACGCTTTGAGAAGGCCGATATCCGCGATCAGGACGCCATGAATCGCCTGATCCCCGGCCACGATGTCGTGTTTCACCTTGCGGGCCAGGTGGCAGTCACAACCTCGGTGATCAATCCCCGCGAGGACTTTGAGATCAACGCGTTGGGCACCTTCAACGTGCTGGAAGCGGCCCGCTCGGCCAGCACGCCGCCTGTGGTCTTCTACGCCTCCACCAACAAGGTGTACGGCGGCATGGAAGAAGTACGGGTGATCGAGGAGGAGAAGCGCTACCGCTACGCCGATTTCCCCAACGGCATCCCCGAGACGCAGTTGCTCGACTTCCACTCGCCCTACGGCGTCTCGAAGGGCACCGGCGACCAGTACGTGCGCGACTACGCCCGCATCTACGGCCTCAAGACTGTGGTGTTCCGCCAGTCGTGCATCTATGGGCCGCGCCAGTTCGGCGTAGAGGATCAGGGCTGGGCGGCGCACTTTGTGATCGCAGCGGTGATGGGTCGCCCGATCTCGATCTACGGCAACGGCAAGCAAGTGCGCGATATGCTGTACGTCGATGACCTGGTGGCGGCCTACCTCAGCGCCTTGGATCGCATCGATACAGTGAGCGGACGCATCTACAACGTCGGCGGCGGCCCCGAGAACACGCTCTCGATCTGGTCGGAGTTCGGGCCATTGCTCGAAGAACTCACTGGCAAGAAGATCACGGTCACCTACGGCGATTGGCGACCGGGCGATCAGCCAGTCTACATCAGCGATATCAGCAAGGCCGAGCGCGAACTGAACTGGAAGCCGCAAGTCTCGGTGAGTGAGGGTATCAAGCGGTTGGTGCGCTGGGTCGAGGAGAATCGCGATATCTTCTAGTTTCTGGAAGATCGATGGTTACAGTGCCCGATATCACCTTCATCGAGCCTGATGCGACGTTCGCGACACAGGTGTTGTTGCCCCGTGGAGAATCTGCCTAAGCAGCAGGGCTGATGAGGTGATGGTGGTGAAGAAAAGGCAGAATCTATGAGGCATCTCGCGATGCTTGGGCGCTTCGTAAGCGCATACACCCGCCCGTCTCAACAACCGCGTACCCGCCAGCAGCGCTTTGTGGAGGCGGCCTACCAAGCCACCATTGGGCGCTCTCCCGATGCCGATGGGCTGGAATACTTCAGCACCGAACTGGCCGAACGGCGCATCTCGCCGCTCGGCCTTTTCCGCACCCTGATGCAGTCGGAGGAGTATCAGCAACAGCAGAAGACGTTCAGCCCCGTGTTGGCCGCGCGCCTTCGGCATCAACTCCAGCAGGAATACCGCTGGTTGCAGGAACGCCACCCCGATATCGAGAAGCCCCGCGTGTTCGTGCGAGCCGCCTACCGCGTGCTGCTGCGGCGCGAGCCAGATCCCGATGGCGAGGCGTTTCTGCTGCAAAAGATCGCCGAGGGCCGCCAGCCGCTCGATCTGATCGATAGCCTGATGCGCTCCGAAGAGTTCGCCCAGGCCCAGGGTATAGCGCTACGACCATGGCTGCGGCGGCGTATCGAGGCCAAATTGGCGCTCGAACAACTGCGCCTCTCGCCGAGCGCGCCCCACAAAATCGACGACTTAAACTACCTCGATGCGCTGTATCGGGCCGCCTTCGGGCGCTCGCTCAACGAGGCGGAACGCGCGAATTACACGATCAGTCTGCAGCGCCAGCCGCTCGACCGCCGCCAAACGTTTGAGCAGGTGCTGGACAGCATCGAGTTTAAAAAACGCCATAGCCTGCCGATCCACCACAATGATGCATTTCATCAGGCCCGCCAGATGCTGTTCCAGCAGCACCTACCGCACGGCGATGTGATCGTGGATCTCGGCGGCGCGGCGCACAATGCGCCCTACGGCGCGCTGCTGGCGATGGGCTACCCACACAAACCACGCCACATCACGATCGTCGATCTGCCGCCCGACGACCGAATCGGCGGCACTGAGGCGGCGGAACTCAGCCCGACGATCACGACTGCCGATGGCATCGACATTAATTATCTCTACCGCTCTATGGCCGAGCTCGACCCGATCCCCGATAACAGCGTCGATGTGGTGATCTCGGGCGAAAGCATCGAACATATCTCGGCCAGCGATGCCGTGGCCGTCTGCAAACACGCCTTCCGTATCCTCAAACCAGGCGGATTTTTCTGCCTCGATACGCCGAATGCGTTGCTCACTCGGCTGCAATCGCCAGATAAGTTCATTCATCCCGAACATCAGAAGGAATATTATGTCCACGAACTGCGCGATTTGTTAGAGCAGACGGGCTTCCAGATCGTCGATGCGAAGGGCATTAACCCGATGCCGCAGAGCATCAAACACGGGCGATTCGACTTCCAGGAAGCGATCGACAATATCACCCTATCGGATAATCCCGATGAAGGGTATATGTTCTACTTCCAGGCCCAGAAGCCCATCACCACGCCCTAAAACTAGGACCAGTTCCACATTCCTCTACTACGAATCCGAGCCGAAGGTTCCACTCCTTCGGCTCACCAAACCCAATATTCAGCCAAGCCTGACAACCTTTCCGAACAACGCCACCACTGTTTTGCATATCCTGACCTGATGGGAATGGGCTGCGGACCTTGAATTGTTGTATGTGATAGGCAGGAATAGGATGGAATACACCCCCCAGAAGTATTTTGTACCCTGGAGTACGGTCAATTACGGCTTGAAAAGCTTGCCCGGCGCGGTAACACGCCACGAAGTGCTGCTCGACGGGTGGGAATCTGCGCATCTCGGCGCTGGTTGGCACGAACACGAGCAAGGCTTCCGTTGGACGAAGCAGCACGCGACCGCTTATCTGCTGCGGCACAACGGCCAGAACAAGCTCGAAGTGGAACTGTCGAGCGGTGTGGCGGCATTGGGACCAGTGACGGTGACGGTAGCGGCGAGCGGCAGGCAAGTCACCCGCACGCTCAGTAACGACGCCTGGCAGGTCTTGCGCTTACACCTGCCGCCGATCGAGGGCGAAATGCGGGTGCAGTCGGTCAGCATCAGCGTCGATCGTGTGCGCAAGGCCAGCGACGATCCCCGCGAGCTTGGCGTGGCGGTGCGAGCCATTCGCCTGATTGGCAAGCCAAAAACCTCTGATCTCGCGCTCAACTCCTTGTGCAACCCCGATCATTGGGAGCATCCCTTTTGGATATCCTGCCTAGATGAACTGTCGTTCCAGAACGATCGCGCCATCATCAAGCGCTTTGTGCGGCATCGCAAAGTGTGGGAGTACGTACACTGCGCGGCTGGCCTGAAGCGATTGGGCGTGCTGAAGCCGATGACGATCGCGCTGGGCGTGGCGGCGGGCCACGAACCGATCATCTACTGGCTGGCGAATCGCGTGGCGCGGGTGTACGCCACCGACCTCTACCGTGGTGTGTTCAGCCAGCAGGAGGCTGATCCCGCTGTGCTGCACGATCCCGACCGCTTCGCGCCCTACCCGTATCCTCGGGAGCGGGTGCACTTTTTTCCGATGGACGGCTGCAACTTCGCGCTGCACGACGAATCGGTCGATGTGATCTTCTCGCTCTGTTCGATCGAGCATTTCGGCAGCCGCGCCAATAGCCTGCAATCGCTGCGCGAGATGTACCGTGTGTTGCGGCCCGGCGGTGTCGCCGTGATCTCGACGGAGGTGCTGCTGAACGATACACCGCCCCAAGCCGAGATTTTCAGCCCGTGGGAGCTGTACGAGGAACTGATCGGGCCGAGCGGCCTGCTGATGATCGGCGATATCGCGCCCGCCAACCTAGCCCGCTACTACAACAAGCCTGTCGATATCACGAACCCAGCAATGCTCGCGGCGGCCCCCGAGATTTACGTGCTGAACCTGGATATCTGCCGCTTCACCTCGGTGATGTTCTTTTTGCAGAAGCCGTAGTGTTTTGAAGGCTTTTACGCTTTGTATGCAACAAAAACGCTGTCATCTCGAACGAGGTCGAAGCCCGGAGCGAAAGGGAAATACAATGCAAATCGTTGAGATTCCTCACGTCGCCTGTCGGCTCGTTACTCAGAAACTGGCCGTTGGACGAGACGTGTAAAACCAAACCCAAACGCTCAGGGTTGTTAAGACAGAGAGATTCTTCACTTCGTGCTGCGCACTTGTTCAGAATGACTCTTAGGAGTGCGGCTCGTTCCTCAGAACTTGGCTGTTGAACGAGTAGCGTAGGCCAGTTTCCGACCCTCTCCATATCGCCCCGCGATATCGACATCTCGGAATGACAATAGAGAGCAACGAACATCATTGTCATCTCGAACGAACGCGAGAGATCTCATCGCGAAAGGCAATGCAAATCGATGAGATTCCTCACGTCGCTTATCGGCTCGTTCGGAATGACTGCGAGAAACGAAGAAAACGTAAAAAAAGTGTATTTTGGAGGTGCTTATGATAAACGCTCAAGCATTGATTGACGAACGGAAGGATGTTCGCCATTTGGCAACACCCTTGGCATTTGTGGTGCTCGCGGTCGTGATTGTTTGGCTGGAATTGCGCTTCTGGCCCTTCTACATCGATGATAGCTACATCAGCCTGGTGTATGTCAAGAACTGGATCGCAGGCAACGGGCTGACCTTCAACGGCAAAGTAGTCGAGGGCTACTCCAACTTCCTGTGGGTGATCCTGCTGGGCATCATCGGGCGGACAGGTGTGGATTTGGTGTTGGCCTCGCGGCTACTGGGCATGCTGTGTAGCCTGCTGATTCTGCCCGTTTTGGCGGCGCTGGGGCGGCAACTGTGCAACAACGCCCTAGTGGGTTGGCTGGCTGGCCTGCTGCTGGCGGTTAGCGGGCCATTCCTGGCTTGGTCGGTCGGCGGCCTAGAGACGATGCTCTACGCGCTGTTATTGCTGCTGACGCTGCATCTCGTCTTGAAGGAACAAGCGGCACCAACCGCACCCTATTCGGCCATCTCGGCCATCCTGCTGGCGCTCACGCGGCCAGAGGGCGTCGGCTATGCGGTGGCGATCTGCGGCTACTTGGGCCTCATGGCGCTGCTCCGCCAAACAAGTTGGCGCTACGTTGTGCAGTGGGCGCTGGTCTTTGCGCTCGGCTTCGGCGCATTCCTCACCTGGCGCTACCTCTACTATCACGATTGGCTGCCCGCGCCCGTGCTGGCCAAACGCAGCACGCTCGAAGTACAACTCTCTGCTGCACGAACTCGCCTCACACCACTGCTCTCAGCTTGGTGGATGGTAGTGGTCGGCAGTTTGTTGGGCTTCCTGCTGCTGTTCGGGCTGAACACAAAGCGCCGCAGTGCGGTGCTCCTGCTGGCCCTGCTCGCCCTGGCCGATGCGGTGTTTATCGTTGTGGCTGGCGACGATTGGATGCCCATGTACCGCTTCGTGGCCCCGCTGCTGCCGATGCTGTTCTTGGCGCTGGCGGGCGGCGCTTTCGTGCTGGCCGAGCGCCTCGCAACGTGGGCGCGCATGCCCGTGCTGCGCTGGGTCGTGCTGCTGGTGCTGATCGCAGCGCCCGGCCTCCAAGTGGGGCTGTGGACCGAGCAGAACCGCGAGCAGGCCATCGCGAAAAGCATCGACACCAGTTTCTCGCTGGAACTCCTGGCCCCGCCGTTGATGGCCGAGGCCCCGCCGGGAGCCTCGTTGGCGCTGATCGACGCGGGCTACCTGCCCTACGCCACGGGCCTGCCATCGCTCGACCTAGTCGGCCTGAACGACCAGTACATCGCCCGCACCAGTCTCTTCGGTCGCCAGCTCGACATCGACTATGTGCTGGCCGCCAAGCCAACCTACGTGGTGCTGCACTATCTGCTTTCGGATACTGGCCAGCCGCTGTTCACCGACTTCCTACCATCGGTGCGGCTCTACTACCACCCCGAGTTCCAGCGCTGGTACGATGTGGCCGAACATCTGCCGATGCAGCCGTTTGTGCGTCGCAGCACGCCCCGCGAACAGACCATCATGGATAATTTTTGGCAGGCGGACGTGCAGTCGGTACAGGTTGAGGGTGCGGCGCTAGGCGAAAAGGCTCACATCGAGGTGACGCTGCAAAACAACGGCAGCGGCGTTTGGATCGGCACATCGCGGCTCACCTCTGGCGCGGTATTCGTAGCGTGTCGGCTGCGCGATGCAAGCGGCGAAATCGTGGGAGAGCAGTGGATCGCGCTCCAACACGATCTCGTCCCTGGCGAGCAGCGCACCCTCAACACCTCGCTGGGTATGCCCACCACCCCAGGCGACTATCAGTTGGAGATCGACCTGGTCTTGCAGGATGTCGCCTGGTTCTCCGAGCAGGGTAACCCCATTAAAAGACTACCGATCCAGTTATCCGAATAGAACTGACTGATCGCTTGGGTAAAGGATCGCGTTGCATCTGCAATGTAACATGCCAATAGGTCCAAAAACGATAATGTGGATGCCTGATTGTAACAGTGCATCCACATTTCATATTCTTTACTGTCACATGCCGACAGTGTTCAATCGGCGCTGCCCAACGCTATCAACTGCGATATAGTCATTTTTATTGACAGTAAATATTTTTTCTTAAACGTTACAGTACGCATATGATACACAGAGCTTTAAACTCAGATTTAACTATACTTTCACGATAATGTCAACAATCTGGTAATTTACCGATGGTATAATACGTAAGTAGCAAAAGTTCATAGATCTCCACCTCAGGCTCAGGGCTCCCATTCACCTAGGTATACCGTTATTGTTACATACCAACATCCAGAAAGGGGTCTATTCGTGTCTCATCGTCGTGTCGTTTTGCTTCTCACGTTGCTCGTCCTCGCAAGCCTCACCCCGTTAACCGCCAATGCCACCTACCGAGATACCTTCCCCATCCAGCCAGGCTTCAACCATCCGCCACTCGATTGGGATGACTCGGGTGCTGGCGTACAGTTATCCGGGCAAGTTGTTCGGCGCGGCTCCCCCACGATCGCCGAGATCGACGGTAACACAGTGAATGGAAAGGAGATCGCCATCGGTGGACGCGATGGTATGCTGTACGTGTATCGCTCCAATGGCACGCTACTCTGGAAGAAGAATGTATTGCCCGTCGCAAGCTGCACCTATCCGCCAGGCGATGGCGCTCTGCATAGCGCACCATCGGTCGGCCCGCTCTACGGCGATGGCGTGCAGTACGTGGTGGTAGCCTATGGTAGCATCCAAGGCCCTCGCAACGGCTCGAACTGCCCGGGTGGTGTGGTGGCCTTCGATGGCCGCAACGGCAACGAGCGCTGGCGCCATAAGCTCGAAAACGTCTACCGCAAAGAGGAACTGCATGGCACGCTCTCTACCCCGGCGCTCGCCGATGTCGATGGCGATGGTAAACTGGAAGTTGGCTTCGGCGACTTCGAGCGCAATATCAGCCTGCTGAACCACGACGGCACGCTGCGCTGGCTGTTCCACAACGCCGATACGGTCTGGTCCTCGCCCGCCTTCGCCGATGTCGACGGCGACGGCCTGCCCGATATGATCATCGGCTCGGATATCTCCGAGAACTTGAAGGTCAAACCGCCGATCTACGAGGGCGGCTATGTCACCGCCTTCAAGGGCACCGACTGCGGCTGGGACCCCATCAAGCAGACCTGTGTACCGATCTGGCGCAACCACTACGATCAGGTGATCTGGTCCTCACCCGCCATCGCCGATCTGGATGGCAATGGTGTGAAGGAAGTGATCATCGGCTCAGGCTGCTACGACCACTTCTCGCCACAGACACGCGGCCACTGGGTGAAGATCCTCGACATCCGCAACGGCAACGAGATCCGCACGCTCAAGGCGAAGGGCTGCGTCAGTTCATCACCCGCGATCGGCGATATCGATGGCGATGGCAAGCTCGAAATTGTTGCGAACGTGAATGGGAAGTTCAACGGTGGGCCTAGTGTGATTCAAGCGTGGGATTACGATAACCCCAATCACTTATGGGAGATCGACCCGCGCATCCCGAACGGCACCATCAACGATGTCGATCTGGATATCGCCTCGCCCGTGCTGGCCGACCTGGATGGCAACGGCTCGATCGAGGTGATCGTCTCGCACTTCGAGAGCGTAGCGGTGTTCCGTGGCGATAACGGCCAGCAGCTCACCTGCCGCAACTGTAGCAACAACACCCGCACGATGCACACCTTCTACACGCTGCAGAGCACGCCAGCCGTCGGCGATATCGATGGCGATGGCGACCTAGAGGTGGTGATCGGCGGCGGCAATCGCCACCACGAAGATCCGGTCAAGGGTTTTGGCTACCTGTATGTCTGGACGAACTTCGCGGGCCTGTTGGGCAGCCCGAGCGGCAATCAGCCGAAGTACAGCACGCCTTGGCCGATGTTCAAGAACGACCCGCGTCACTTGGGCGTCTATACCGCGCCAGCGTTGCAGGCCAACACCACACAGATCACAATGCTCACCGAGGCCGGTGGCCCCAGCCAGACGTTCCGCGTCGAGCTGAAAAATCTGGCTGATAGCGCGCTCGAATGGAAGGCGGAGAAGCGCCAATCGTGGGTGTCGCTCAATGCCACGAGCGGCAGGACGCCGCATACGCTGATTGTCACTGTCAACCCAGCGGGTTTGGCCAAGGGCACGCATACGGACACGATCGCCATCACATCAGCGTACGGTTCGCCGCGCATCACGGTGACGGTTCATGTGCTCGATAAGGTGCACAAGAATGCGCTGCCGATGACGCTGCGCTAGAGCATCGTTATACAACAGCTAGCAGCCGAGCGCTGAACATCGCATCGGATTTGGGCCATTTGGAGCAATCCAAGTGGCCCAAGTTTTTCTATTCCCTTTTTGCACGGAACTGCGATTGCATTTACGACATACCGTACAAAACTATTGATACGCCTCTCTCATCATCAAAATCACCATCAACACCTTCGTTTCCTCTTAAATTATTCGCTATCGAACAAAAAATCAACAATCGGCTTATAAACAACATATCTACAGCTCTACTGGTATAGGACTTGCCGCAAGCATTGTTGCTATCCATCATATTTTCATCTCGTAACGAACTACTATCGTTCTGAGTTGATGGAGAAAGGGAACAACCATGCTTGTTCGTCATATCCTACATCTTTGCTCATTGTTCATTCTACTGAGTTTATTCGCGTTACCCGCCAACGCAACCTATCGCGATACATTCCCCATCCAGTCGGGTTTCAACCATAGTCCCTCGTTAGGCTGGGACGATACCGGCGCTGGTAAACAGTTATTGGGACAAGTGGTACGGCGCGGCTCACCCACGATCGCTGAGATCGACGGCAATACGGGCAACGGCAAGGAGATCGTGATCGGCGGGCGCGACGGTAGGCTCTACGTGCATCGGGCGAACGGGAGCCTGCTCTGGTGGAAGATGGCGATGCCCGTCTCTTCCTGTACCTACCCCGCAGGCGATGGCGCACTGCACAGCGCACCCTCGGTTGGGGCGCTCTACGGCGATGGCGTGCCCTACGTGGTGGTGGCCTACGGCAGCATCCAAGGCCCAAGCAGCGGCTCGAACTGCCCTGGTGGCGTGGTGGCCTTCGATGGCCGCAACGGCAACGAGCGCTGGCGCTACGTCCTGAACACATCGGGCGAAGCGCTGCACGGCACGCTCTCCACACCCGGCCTCGCCGATGTCGATGGCGATGGTAAGCTGGAGGTCGGCTTCGGCGATTTCGAGCGCAACATCACCCTGCTGAACCACAACGGCTCGGTACGCTGGAAGTTTCACAACGCCGATACGGTGTGGTCCTCGCCCGCCTTCGCCGATGTCGATGGCGACGGCCTGCCCGATATGATCATCGGCTCGGATATCTCAGCGAACAACCGCATCAATCCACCCACTTCCGACGGCGGCTACATCACCGCATTCAAGGGTTCCACCTGCGGCAAAACAACGGCCCAAGGCGCTTGCCAGCCGATCTGGCGCAAGTTCTACAATCAGGTGATCTGGTCCTCGCCCGCCATCGCCGATCTGGATGGCAACGGCGTGAAAGAGGTGATCATCGGGTCGGGCTGCTACGACCACTTCTCGCCGCAGACTCGTGGACATTGGGTGAAGATCCTCGACATCCGCAACGGCAACGAGATCCGCACGCTGAACGCGCAGGGCTGCACAAGCGCCTCACCCGCGATCGGCGATATCGATAACGACGGCAAACTAGAGATCGTCACAACAGTGAATGGGCGATTCGTTGGCAAACCTGGCGTGGTGCAGGCGTGGGATTACGAGAACTCCACACCCAAGTGGACGATCGACCCGCGCATCGCCAACGGCATCATCAACGACCAAGATATTGACCTTGGCTCGCCCGTGCTGGCCGATCTGGACGGCAATGGCTCGATCGAGGTGATCGTCTCACACTTCTCGGATGTGGCGGTGTTCCGTGGCGATAACGGCGCGCAACTCACCTGCCGCAACTGTAGCAACGGCACCCGTGCGATGTTCACGTTCTACACCCTACAGAGCACGCCAGCCGTCGGCGATATCGATGGCGATGGCGATTTGGAGGTGGTGATCGGTGGGGGCAACCGCAACACCGAGAGCGGCCCAGGCTACCTGTACGTCTGGACGAACTTCGCGGGCTTGTTGGGCAGCCCAAGCGGCACACAACCGAAGTACGCCATGCCCTGGCCAATGTTCAAGAACGATCCGCGCCACGTGAGCGTGTTCGCAGCATCGGCGCTCCGCGCCAACACCAACAGCATCTCGCTGCTGACCAAACGAGGTGGCCCAGCGCGCACCTTCCAGATCAATCTGAACGATCAGGCGGCTGGCGCACTGAGTTGGACCGCGAGCAAGAATCAATCGTGGATCACGCTGAACCGTACTAGTGGCTCCACACCGACCAGCGTGATCGTCACCGTGAACCCGTCTGGGCTCAGCAACGGCACGCATACGGGCGTCATCGACTTCAAGTCGTCGTTCGGGCAACCCCGTGTGACGGTCACGGTTCAGGTGATGGACCAAGTGCGCAGTATCTACGGCCCGGTGATTATGCGTTAAACCACAACAAGCGTGCAGAACCACGAATTCGTAGTTCTGCACGCTCATTTTGTGCCCATTTTTGGTGTGTTCCTGTGGTATACTAGTTTCAATGGACGCTATCCATTCATATAGGAGTTCTTTACCGCTTTTTAATCAAGTTTTTAACCACATCACACTTCGATTATCGACAATTCACCATCGCTTATAATTATCAATCACTTTAAGACATATATTTCTTGACACACTATTTTTACCACGACAATCATACGAATATGTCAAAAAACAATGAATCAACACCTTGTTTGTATGCCACACCGTTAGGCTGTTTCTACACCAATTCGCGTATATCACTTCGGTTCGAGCCGTATCAACATTGTTTCTGTCAAAAGTGGGAAGGTAATGCTTCAGCCCAACACCCTACTTCAGCAACGCTACCAGATCATTGAGCAGATTGGGCGCGGTGGTATGGGCGCCGTCTACAAAGCCACCGATACCCGGCTCCGCTCGATCGTTGCGCTCAAACAGACTCTGGTGGAAGGCGAACCCGCGCGGCGCGCCTTTGAGCGTGAGGCTCAACTTCTGGCGAGTTTACGCCACCCAAACCTGCCCCGGGTGAGCGACCATTTTTTGGAGGGTGACGGCCAGTTCCTGGTGATGGAGTTCATCCCAGGAGATGATCTCGCGACGCTGCTCTCCAAGCGCGGCACACCGTTCTCTACCGCCGAGGTGCTGCGCTGGACGAACCAGTTGCTCGATGCGTTGGAGTACCTACACAGCCAGCAGCCGCCGATCATTCACCGCGACATCAAGCCGCAGAATATCAAGCTCACCGATCGTGGCGAGATAATTCTGCTCGACTTTGGGCTTGCCAAAGGCTCGAACGTGCAGGTCACACGTGTATCGACCACTGGCAGTATTTTTGGCTATACACCGCACTACGCGCCGCTTGAACAGATCCAAGGCTCCGGCACCAGCGAACGCAGCGATCTCTACTCGGTGGCGGCGACGATGCACCACTTGCTCAGTGGCAGCCCGCCGCCCGATGCGCTGACCCGCGCCGCCGCCAAGATCAACGAGGAGCCCGACCCGCTGTTGCCGATCAATCAGATCAACCCCAGCGTCCCAGCAGCGGTGGCCGTCGTCTTCAACAGCGCGCTGTCGCAGCGGCCCGATCAGCGGCCCGCAAGCGCGGCGGCCATGCGCGCAGCCCTTCAGAACGCCAGCATAGCCACGGGTCGCCTCGCCGAGCCGAACAATAGCGCGGGCTTGGCGACGATTGTGGAGGGCGTGACCATCCCACCGCAGAATATGGTGATTGTGGCAGGCAGCCAACAGCAGGCGTACAGTCAGTCGGCCTCCGCAAGCCAGCCGATACACCCTGCATCTGTGGCAGATCACACAACCATCCTCCATAACCAAGCGGCTGCCGCTCAGCCACGCGATAACAGGCGCTGGCTATGGCTGGGCCTACTGATTGTGGTATTGCTCATCGGAGCCATCGGGACGGTGGTCGCACTCAGCACAAAATCTCAAATCGCCGACAAACCTGATCCTAACTCCATAGCGATGATTATCGATGCCTCGCCTGCGCCGACGAACACGCCTGAGCCCACCATCGATATCTTGGTGGCCGCAGCAGGCACGCAGACAGCCATAGCCGAAACGCAGGAGGCGCTCCTGGCCACTGCTCGTGTGGTGCTCAACGCCACCGACTTCGCGGCGACCGAGACAGCCATCGCGCTGACGCCAACAATGACGCCGCCATCGACCGCAGAGCCAACCGCCGAGCCGACCGACGAGCCTCCGCCGAGCAATGCGCCTGCCGCGGTTGGTTCGCCGAAGCCCACGCCTTCCCCACGGCCCACCGCGCCACCCACCAATACGCCAGCGGCCCCCAACACACCGACGCCCACCAGCGGCCCAAGCGGCAGCGTGGTCTCGACCGGCGGCGGCAGCATGTTCCGAGGCACCGCCAACTTGGGTGAGATACCGCCGGAGGCCGGGGCGGGTGGCACTTGCATCGAGGGCAAAGTCACCATGATGGACGGCGGGCTGTTCAACAGCTTCGGCGTGCAGATCGACCTGCGGGGCAATACGCGCCAAGCCACCGCGAACTTCAACACGGGCACCTACCGCGCCTGCGGCCTGAGCGCGGGAGAATGGGGTATCTCGATCTTTATGGCTGGTGGTGTCAACATCCCTGGCCCCGAGCAAGCCGCCCACCAAGTTCGCGTGCTGGCGACGGGCACGCCCGGCGAGATCTTCTACGTGAACTTCAGCGCGTTGCCGGGCTTGGTAGTGCCAACTCCCACACCGGAGCCACTGATCAGCCCGTATGATGGCATCTGGCGCGGCAGCAACATGGGCACCACGACGACCGGCGAGTACCCGGCCGGACGCTTCGAGATCGAGGTGCGCAATGGCTTGATCTACCGCATCTCGGTTGATGGCCCGTCGTGTCCGTTCGAGACGTATCCGAACGGCGCGAGGGGTGCACCGATCAACGGTAACTCGTTTGCCATTGCAGGCTCGGTCTTCCATCCAATCACCGGGGAAAACAGCAGCATCCAAGTGCAGATCCAAGGCACCTTTTCCTCGACGACAAGCGCAAGCGGCTCGCTCAACGCCCAGCAGAACGGCGTGTCCTGCGCCGTTGCCCATTGGAACGCTAGTCGCTAACCTCACAGCGTGGGTGGCCGAGAGCATCGGCCACCCAACCTCCCAGCAATGCTATAATCGAGCAATGCGAATCCTGTATCTCGACCCGTTTCACGGCGGCTCGCACGCTGCGGTCGCCAATGGCTACGCACAGCATAGCCGTCATCAGATCGATCTGCTGACGCTGCCGATCGCGGGCGGCTGGCGTTGGCGCATGCGCGGGGCTGCGGTCACCTTCGCGCGTATGCTGCGCGAGCGGGCCACCACGCCCTATGATCTGATCATCACCACCGATATGCTGGATCTGGCCACCTTCCTGGGGCTGAGCCGCGACATCACGGCCAATACGCCCACGGTGGTCTATTTTCACGAGAACCAACTGACGTATCCCTTGCCCGCCGGGCGCACCCGCGATCTGGCGTTCCCTTGGATCAATTACACGAGCGCGTTGGCCGCCACCGCCGTCTGCTTCAACTCCGATTTTCACCGCCGCGTGTTTCTCGATGCGCTGCCAGGGCTGATCGGGCGCTACCACGATTATCAGGAGTTGGCGATGATCGATGCGATCGCGGCGAAATCGCACGTGCTGCCGCCCGGTGTCGATTTGAGCGGCTTGACGCCCAGCGATCCGCCGAGCGAGCCGGATGGCCCGCCGATCCTGTTGTGGAACAGCCGCTGGGAGTACGACAAGAATCCGACGGCCTTCTTCGCCGCGTTGGAGGAGCTCGAAGCGCGCGGGGTAGACTTCCGGTTGATTGTGCTGGGTGAGCACGTCGATCCGAAGGAGGCGTCGTTTGCGGCGGCTCGCGAACGCTTCGGGGGGCGCGCACTGGCGTGGGGCTACGCACCCGATGTGGCGAGCTATCGCGCGCGGCTGCGTCAGGCCGACATCGTGGTGAGCACTGCGATCCAGGAGTTCTTTGGCATCAGCGTGATCGAGGCGATCGCCTGCGGGTGCGTGCCGATCCTGCCGCGCCGTTTGAGTTACCCCGAGATTATACCACCCGCCTTCCACGCCGATTGCCTCTACGAGCACGATGGCGCGCTGGCCGACAAGCTGCAGGAGGCGATCGGCAACTTGCCCGCGCTCAAGCGGCGTGGCCTGCACACGCTGGCGAGCCGCTACGATTGGCGGCAGTTGGCGGCCACCTACGACGCGATGTTCGAGACGGTGATTGCTACGGCTAATACCAAATCCAAATGATTACTTACACAAACGGTATGTGAATGTGATGGCGTGATGCAGGTTTTCAACTGATACCCACATTTCCCGAAACAGGTGGTGTCGAGGCGCTGCGCGTAGCAGCGCCTCGACACCACAAAAAACGTCAAATACCTTGCTGCCGCAGGCTAAAACGGGTTTGTTACTGATACTGTCCAACTGGGTTCGGTATAAGCCCGCATCCCGCACTGAGGCTGGCACTTCAAAGCCCGAAGCATAACAACGGGCGGAACCGCACAAGGTTGGTCGCTTCAACAAAAACAGCGGGATGTGAGGCCTGGAGCTAGGCTTCGGAGGATTGCATGCGGGCGCGCACCTGCGCCAGCACATTAGCGTGGTGTTGGGCATTGATGTGGCTACTCGTCTGCTCTAGCTCGACGAGGAGCTGCATCAGTTCGGCAGCGCGGGCGTACTCGCGTTGCCCGGCCAGCATCTCGCCCATACTCCAGCAGACGTTCGCTTCGGCGTAGAGGTCGCCGAGGGAGCGAAACAGTTCGCGGCTTTGGGTGTAGCATTCCCAGGCGCGGTGCGTATCGGCCAGCGCCACGTAGACATCGCCCAACGAGGTGAGCACATAGGCTTCGCCGCGTTGGTGGCTGCTCTCGCGGAGGATGGCGAGGCTTTGGGCGTAGCATTGCAGTGCGCCACGGGCATCGCCGAGTTGGTTGTGTGCCCTGCCGAGGCTGTAGAGCGCGTAGCACTCGCCTTGACGATCGTTTGTCTCGCGCATCAGGAGCAGCGCCCGCTCCAGCAACGTGATCGCACGCCGCCCATCGCCGAGCTGGTTGTGGATGGTGCCGAGGTGCAGCAGCAATTCACGCTCGGTTGCAGAATCGCCATAGGCGCGCGCATCCTGAAGCTGCTGCTCGATCCGCGCTAGGGTAGCACGCAACTGAGCCGACCGCTCAAAACCCTCCGCATGGGAATGGTTATCGGGCTGGGCAAAATAGGTTTGAAAGAAATCAGCCAGAGCGGCGCGGTCAGACATTGGATTCCTCATGTGGGCTTGTTATTAGTGTTGAGTATAGCAAAGCGCCTATTGGCAGAAGTTAGCAAAACGGGATACATTTCAGTACAAATTAGTTCAGCTTCCAAACAAGGTGTACTCGCATGCTCTCCAGCGCATCAGGATGCGGAAACCGCACAAGCGTTCGTGCCTGGGAATGCCAGTGATTGCCCCCGCTTTGCTCCCCAAATTGCTCCTTGCGAGGTGCTGCTATGACACAGCACTTCGACTTCGCAAATCTCTCATCATATGATCGAGCTATCCGGCTTGCAGAACTCGGTTATTACGTAGTTCCGCTATGCTGGCCGAACGCTGATGGCGGATGTGGCTGTGGCCGCGGGCACATCGATAACGCCGTCGGTAAAGCGCCTTTAACGCCGCATGGCGCGAACGATGCTACGCGAGATCGAGACGAGATCCGCCGCTGGTTTCTGAACGATTTTCCGAGTGCAAACATCGGCGTGAATGCCGCAAAATCTGGCATTATCGATATTGCGCCTGATTGCGACGAGTACAAGCGCACATTTCGCGAGTTTGGCATGCCAACGACAACGCTGTACCGCTCGTCAGCTGGCTGGCACACTTGGTATCGCCGCCCAGCAGGATGTCCAGCGATTCGCGTTTGCAAGCCAGCACAGTACGACATCATCGCTGACGGTAATATTGCCGCGCCGGAGAACGCACACCCAAGCGGGAAGCGATACGCGCTTGTGAATCGGCTGTTGGCTGTCTCTGAGCTGCCAGAAGCGCCTAGCTGGGCAGTGGAGATCCTGCGAGTGAATCAAGAAAAGCTCGAAGCGAATGTGATTAACATCTCTGCCGCCGAGCGCGCTGCGGGTAATATTCAGTCAGTTCTCGATCGCATCGAGAAGTCGTTGCCAGCGCGGGCACGTCTCGCGTTGGCTGAACCGCTTCGCTTCGGCTCATATAGCGAAGCGCGCTACAACTTCATCGGCGGGCTGGTTCGTATCGGCCTGACAGATGACGAAATAGCGGCAGCAGTGTTTCACTTTGCCGATAACGGCCCGCTCGGCTGGGGACACCTAGAGAAGAAGGCGGTTCAGACGAAACTCGCTGACATCAGTCGTGTGATCAGCAAACATGAGATGCAGATGATGCGCAAGAATGCGCCACGGCGGATCGTACCAACACGCGGTGCGTACAGACAACCAGCCGCGCGATTAAGCGGCACCACCGGGCGGAAAGCTGGTCTAACAGCCGATCAATTGCTTGAGTTCTATCAGCAGCAAGCCGTTGGCGGCGTGGTGATGATCAGCCAGTCGGAAGTAGCTAAACACTTCGACGTGAGTCAATCGACTATATCTCGCATCGAAAAACAACTGCATATTGAACGTTCATCCAGGCGTCACATTAGCTATGCAAAATTAGCGGCACCCGATTTTAGCTATGCAAAATTAGCGGCACCCGAAGCTCCAAAAAACGAAGGTTTAGAGCTTCCTGATGCTGAGGATTCAATTATGACAAAAGAAGATTTTAGCTATGCAAAATTAGCGGCACCTGGAGCTATTATGCATAGCTTAAAAACATCACGTTTACCGCGTCCTGATACGGAAGCGCAAAACGAAAACCAAATATTACAGCATGTACATGCACACCCCCCACACGCACGCATACACACACACGATGTCGAGCTTGCTGATGAAATGAGCTTTGCAGAGAGTGAAGCCGAAATCGAGCAACTGGCCCCCAGCGGGCAGCGCTCAGGGGGTGTGCATGTACACACACTTGAAACTGGTACTGCTTACTTGAAATGCTTCTCTGTCGCAGAGCTAGAACGTGCTCTCGATTACGAGCTGAGCCAACCGGCTTTCGCCTTTGTGGGCGCGTTGCTGACTGGCGTAGATCGAAGAGATATAATGCTCGAAATGCTAGCAAATTACGGGATTTGCGATCTCAGTATAGTAATACACGAGATCGCGATGGTGCTAGCAAACTTTGAGAATGATCCTGATGCGAATCAAAAGGAAAGAAACATAGGAGCGTTTGGCGCAACAGAACAAGCCGAAGGCAAGCGATCGAGCGAAGCGAGTGCAGGTGCAAGCTACGACCCGGAGGCCGATTGGACGAACAGCACAACGACGACGCAAGAGCCAATCCGAGCCTGGATACACTCGCTGAAACCAAGCGCATACTATACGCTTCGCTTCGGGCAGCAACATGCGCTAGCGTTCGCACTCGATCCGTCCTACGTCCCCGACGCGGCTGATGCCTATGAGACAGAGACGAAGCTGATTGCTCCGGATGATCCTGCATTGGCTATCAAATTCTATAAATTGCAGGGCAAGATGCGAAAATTTGGGGGGGGTGCGCAGCGCTTCAAGCTGCAAATTGAATTGGAGAAACTAGGACGGCGGGTATCGCTTGCAGAGGCCGAACAGATCCGGCTCATGCGCGCAGCCGCCAAGCAAAGGGCTGTAGCCCCCATGTTCGTCGAACTGGAGGCCGAACCGTGATTGAAAATCTCGATCCAAACGCAGAGTTGTATCTTCGAGCGCGGGAATCGTGTGGGCGCTGGCTGGCGGAGTATGTGCTAGACGACTTCGAGATCGTCTACGCCGCGTGGGGTTCCTCAAGAGAACAGGCGATTAAAAACGTGAATGCCTTGCGGTTTGGTAGAAGCTTGCGTTTGTCGGCGCGAGATGTGGTACGCACACCTCGTTTCGATTTCGAGGAAACGCTTGCAGGCCTACACGAGCGCGATGTTTGTGAAACGATCGAACGCTTGCGCTTCTATACTGCTAAAACTTCTGCAATGCTGTCTGAGGAGCATATGTATTTGCTGTTCTGGCTGTTGTCGGACAACGACGAGAAAACCACCCGAAGCGCGTGAGGCGATGTGCACATAGGCCTGTAAGCCCGTGTGCTTGGCCAAGAGCGACGAAAAGTTGTTTTTGGTATCTCTGTACGGTTACATTTTTTGAGAAAACATGTTTTCGCGATTAGGATGCTATAAAACGTTTCTGATAGGAAATATTTCGATTTCGGCAGAATGGCTCCTACGAAGTCGGGTACCCTCTAGCCGAACTACAAGCCTTGCAAAAAGCGTATGCGCATAATCGCCGCCATCCTAGAAGCGAATGGCGTCGCTATCAGGATTAAACCCTATTGGATTAAGAAAAAAAAGGGGGGGCGTTCGTGCGAGCGTAGCGAAGCACGAACAGAGCCGAAGGCGATATGCAGGCAAGTTGGTTCTTAAAAAGGTTCGCACTATTTGCAGGGGCTGAGCGCTTTTAGCGCGAAGCGACATCCCCTAACTAACAAACATACATACATAACATACATGTGCCGTTTTTTAAGCGTATAGTTTAAAGTACTATTAGGGCTGTTTTAGCTCATTGTGACGGCTCAAACAAAACTATTTACAGTGAAAACAAGACATGCTATTTCTGAATGAGGACATGCTATTTCTGAATGAGATGCATGCTATTTCTGAATGAGGCACTCTTATCTTACAGGCTACTAGTACTATATCGACCTATTCAGGCGTATTGATTTACAGGCATGACATGCTATTTCTGAATGAGAACATGCTATTTCTGAATGAGAACATGCTATTTCTGAATGAACTTGCCGAATGAGGACATGCTATTTCTGAATGAGGACATGCTATTTCTGAATGAGGACATGCTATTTCTGAATGAACTTGCCGACATTATTTCGGCATGGTATGTTTCAAGAGAGCGCAATTCCGCGCAACAAAAAAAGCGGCCCACACTCTTGTTTTGCCGACACAAGTGTGAACCGCTAGGAGAAAAATCTATGAGCAGTCTACCCCACGCAACCTCGGTTGTCAAGCTTCCGCTTTCCGTTCTAGAACAATGCCACAAGCCGCAGGAAATCGCGGTTTGGCTGGCCGTTTCTGCCTTGATTCAACACCCCTCTTCATACGAAACGCTTGCAAAATTAGCCCACGTTAAACCGCCCGAAATCGGCCGCCGCCTCGCCGCGCTGGAAGCGCGGGGCTTTCTTCAGCGAGAAAAACAGGCCAACCGCATCGTCTACACCCTACCTTCGTTTCATGATAGCAAGACAATTCCTGTTCCAATCAGCGTACTAGAACGATGCCAGCGAGCTGGGCACATTTCGGTTTGGATCGCATGCTGCCTTTTGAGTGCAGAAACGTCGGCCAACCAATTAAGCGCAATCGGGCGGCTCGCCAAAGTCTACAAACTCGACGTAGTGCGCAAGTACATTGCGGCGCTTCAGGACGCTGGTCTGCTTGAACCGAACTCGCATCGCCCGATCACGCCGTCGGTGCCAGTAGTCATGCAACTCTCTATCCAGGAACAAATCGAGCAAGTAATAGTCCGCCCGGCTGATCACATTCGTTGGCCCACGCTGCCCATGGACGCGACTGGATTGAAGCTCTGGGAGATAATCGCCAAGCGGCTTTCAGATCGAAACATCAATCACGCAAAAGCGCATGGCGTGTTAGCGCAAATGGCAGCAGACTACAATCCGAACGGGTACGGTTGGTTTTATGTGGCGCAAGCGCTACGTGCCGCGGAAGTGTGGCTAGATCAAGAAAAGACACCAGCGACGTTTGAGCGGTTGAATACCTACCTGAAAGGCGTGCTCGAAAACATCGCAGAGCGCGGCTACTTGCCGCCAGAGACACCAGAAGCGAAGACGAGAACTCGCACGGTGAAGGCTGTACCAGTTGTGGCAGTAGCACCCGAAGCCGAAGCCGCTCGACAGCCAGTGCGAACAGCAGCACCAGTCGAGCCGGAACCTGCGCAACCAATCGTGGCAAGCGAGCAGGAACGCTACGACGCGATCCGAGAGGCATTGGCCGAAGTCTGTGGTGTAGACCTGGACGTTGGTTCGAAAGAGGCGATTATCAACGTCAACCGAACAGCCAAGCGCTTGCACGAAGCGGCGTGTAAGCGCAATGGAACTCCCGAGGAAACTGTAGAAGCTATTCGTTATGTCGCGAAGTGGTTCGCGAAAAACGACTGGCGAGGAAAGAGAGGCGAGCGCCCCACGCCGAAAAACCTGACGGACGTATGGGGGGCCGCAATGGCAGAACGTCCAACTCAAAAAGCGCCGACTGCGCCTCAAGTCGATCGAGAGAATATCGTTCCGCCGTTGGAATTAGCGAAGTTACTTCTGGCGAATAATCGAAAAGGCAGACAGGGCGAAAGCAGACAGGGCGAAAATTGACACTCCACGGCGTGGAATGCTCGCGTAAGGTTGCTATGATTAGCACAACAGAGCAATTTCCTCTTCCTCGAAAGGAGCACGCCATGACTCGTTTTTCCCCTGCTGAGTGCGGTTTAACCGATATCTCATGTCATGCGCACGCAGCCTCGTATCCTCTCTGGGAAGCGTTGGGCAAGGCCGCTTGGCAACTCAATCGATCGCTGCTTAATCTTGCGCGCTGGCTTGAGGGCCTGGTGAGCTACCTTGTAACCGGCGATGAAAGCCTGCTCGGCTCGGGCTTCGCCATTCTGGGCGAACGTCTCATGCCAATACTCTATGCAGTAGCTGGGCTAGCAGTAGTTATCTTCCTGATTGGCTACGTCTTATCCCCCGCGCTTGAAACTAATTGGGTGCGCCCTAAAAAGGCGATACTGCACGGTTTCATGGCGGTCGTGCTCTTCTCAGCCGGCAGCAATGCTTTAAGCGGACTAGAAGCCTTTCGTATGAGCCTGTCAGGATTGATGAGCGGAATAGCGCAGGACGTATTTGGGTATTCCGCTCCTGCAAATTTTTACGCATCGGCTGACACTACGCTGATGAAAATCGCACCGATCTACGCGCCTGGCTCGCCGGATTGTCGTGGCCGAACGGTGCTACGCGTAACCCCTGAGATGCACCTGAACGATATTGCAGCCCGTTTTCTGCTGGCGGATGCGGTGGATATTCATTGTGGAGCTACCGCAATCGGCCTCCCTGTCGCCTGGAAAGAGGCTTTCTTGAGTAGGACGGACACCTTTTCAAGCTCCAACGAATCGGATCGCCACGAGGCGATCAATCTGGCGGTTGAGGGAATCTGGCGCATGATGCTAGGCTTGTTCATCGGTGTTGCAGCAGTGGTAGAAGCGGCTATGAACCTCCTGTTCGGCCTGGCATTGATGCTTTGCTTCTTCAGCCTTGCGATCGGGCTTATTTTCGGCTTGTTCGCCCCCATGGAGACTATGGTCACAGGCCCGATTAAGACGATGTTCAATATTATCAAGACATCAATGATGACATCATTCGGGTTTGGGTTGTTGATCGCACTCTGTCAGCAGGCGATGGCTACGCAATCTAGCACCGCAGTGCTCGCAGCCAGTTCAGTAGCACTCATCGCGGGCCTGGTATCGATCAAAACTGCCTTTGGTACGCTCACGGCGGCTGCCAGTACCGCCAGCGCTGTCGCTGGTGGGCTACCAATGGCTGTAGCTGGAGCAACGGCGGGCCTCGTTCGCGGGGCCGTCTCGCTCGGAACGATCGCGGCTACAGGCGGCGGCTCGCTTGCTTTGAGTGGTCTCAAGCCAGCGGGGGCAGAGGCAGGGGCGGGGGGCACCCAAGCAACTGCACGACGGCGCATGCAAACGAATCGGACGATCAGCCAACTGGTAGGCCGAAGCCAACCAACATACGCGCCAATCGCCTCAACGCGGCCTGAAAGCAAGTGGTATGACGAGGCTTTTACTGGGCCGACCATCAAGCTGCAACCGCCAGTACAGACGGCTCCCAACGCCACAGAAAAGGATGCCAAGCCTACCCAACCTATGGCAGTACAACGGGCTAAAACGCAGGAACTTGAAAATACGGCTCCCAACACTCAGCAGGCTCGCTCGCCAATCGAGCAGGCTGCTGTTACTGTAGGCGTCCAGCAAGAGCGGAGGACTACGACTTTAGCCGAATTGCAGACAGCGCAATCCAACGCGAATCGCGCACAGAGTGTACCGACGGTTAAGCTGGTTCGGGAGCGCGCCGAACAGCCTAGCGAGCAGCCTCAACCGAAACCGACGCAAGAGCCAATCAACGCTGCCAAGCGTGTGCCGACGATCGAGCCTGTCCAACTTGAACAGCCTAGTGAGCAGCCTCAACTGACGCAACCGACAGTCGCTGCCCGTGTCTCGCAGCAAAGGGCGGACACGCCGCGTATCGTGCGCCGTGCTGAGCACACCGGTATGAGTATCATTGAGCGACGACGTGAGCGCGTGGTAACCCAGCACACTGGTCAACCTACTGCGCAAGCTCCAGCGGCCACGCACACAACACCAGCAGCGCAGTCGAGCGCACCGGCGGCCCAGCGCACTGGTCAACCTACTGCGCAAGCGACTCAACCAGCAGCGCAGCCCACTACAACACCAGCAGCGCAGTCGAGCGCACCGGCGGCCCAGCACACTGGTCAACCTACTGCGCAAGCGACTCAACCAGCAGCGCAGCCCACTACAACA
>CALKHR010000114.1 GCA_937988885.1 uncultured Roseiflexaceae bacterium
ATCAGTCCAAACAGAAACTCGTTCCACGCGCCGATAAACGCGAAGATTGCGGTGGCCACCACGCCGGGGGCCGAGACGGGAATGATCACCCGAAACAGCGCGCCCAATCGCGAGCAGCCATCCATCCGGGCGGCGGCCTCCAGCGCGTAGGGAATCTGATCGAAGAAGTTCTTCAGCATCCAGATCACATACGGCAGCAGGAAGGCGCTATACACAATGATCAGCGACCAGTACGTATCGAGCAGTTTGAAGCTGCGCATCAGTAGGAACATGGGAATGATCAGAATGATCGCTGGAATCATACGGGAGATGATGCTGAACAGCAGGAAGATGTTCTTGTGCGGCACGTTCAGCCGCGAGAGTGGGTAAGCCGCCAACGCGCCGATCACCAAGCAGAACAGCATCGTGGCGAACGAGACGATCGTGCTGGTCCAGAGCGAGGCCACGAAATCGGGCTGCGCCAGCATGCCGCCGTACCAACGGAGGCTCACATCCGATAGTTTCAGGTTGGGCGGCACCGACACATAGTTGATCTCGGGCTGCACGCTCATGATGATGATCCACAGCACGGGTGCCACCGTCCAAAGCAGGAAGAACAGCACCAGCGCGTAGATCACGGTTGGCTTTGTCCATTGACGGAGCAATCGTGTCATAAGTAGCTCCTAACGACACCAAGGGTGCAGTGGTCACTTAGGCTCGTCGCCGCGAGAGCATAAACAGCATCGACAGGCTGCCCGCGATGATGATCAGGATCGCCAGCAGGATCGCCATCGCCGATGCCGCGCCCAAGCTCAGGCGCTCAAAGGCGTTGATAAACACCAAGAAGCTCAGCACGACCGTCTCTTGACCCGGCCCGCCGCGCGTCAGCGTGAAGATCAGGTCGAAGGTTTGCAGCGAGACGATCGTTTGCATCACCACGGAGAACACCAGGATGCCGCGCAGATGCGGCAGTGTGATCGCCCGGAAGCGCGCCCACGGTCCGGCGCCGTCCATGCGCGCCGCGCGGAACAGCGATTCGGGGATGCTCTGCAGCGCTGCCAGGATGATCAGCATCAGGAAGGGCGTGGTTTTCCAAGTGGTGGCGATACTGGCGATGCTGAGCGCGATTGTGGCGTCGTTCAGCCAGGTGACATACTGTTTGATCACGCCGAGTTGGTAGAGCACGGCGTTGACGAGTCCGTAGTTGCTCTGAAAGAGGAAGCGCCACAGCACGCCGCTCACCACCGGGGCCACAGCCCACGGCAGCAGGAACAGCACGCGCACCACTTTGCGCCCCCGGAACTGTTCGTTGAGCAGCAGCGCGAGCACCAGCGCAAGCAGCACGCTCGACACCACCGTCATCGCCGCGAACACGAGCGTGCGCCACACCGACGCATGCAGGGCGGGCGAACTCAGCACCTCGGCGTAGTTCTCCAAACCCACGAACGGTCGCTCGGGCGAGATCGTCAGTTCGATGCGCTGGAAGCTCATCACAATCGCATAGCCGATTGGGATACCCAAGATGCCCAGCAGCACCACCATCGCTGGCGACAGCAACAGCAGCCCGAACTTTGTCTCATCCATGCGGTGAAAGCGTTGCACCAAACGCGTGCGGCGCGTCTCACGAGTAGAGGCGGTATCCATCGTTTGCCTCTCTGGGATAAGTGTGGGACAGTGCGACAACCATGTGCCGCACTATCCTCACGTATTGTGCGGTTCGTTGTCGATCTAGCCCGCCTTGGCCCAGTAATCGTCGATGATCTTCTGGCCGTCGGCTTGGATCTTCACCAGCGCCTCTTTGGGCGAGGCTTTCTCGTTGATCACATTCAGCATGTTCTCAACGAACACAGCCGCCACATCGGTGTAGAACGGTGAGCCGTAGCGCGGTGATGGGTATTGGGCTTGTTCTTTGACGGTTGCAAATTGAGGTGAGGCTTTCTGCACTTCAGCATCATTGAAGGTCGCCTCGGTGGCTGGCGGACGGCCCCAGTTGATCGCCACCAACTTCTGGACTTCGGGTGAAACGATGTGTTCCAGCCAAGCCATACCCACTTCTTTGTTCTTCGAGAAGCGGTTGATGCTGTAGCCTTCCAGACCGTTGACGGACGCGCTGCGGAGTTTCAGGCCGGGGATAATGCCAGTGCGCGCCTTATCGACGATCTGCGATTGATCGGGTGTTTGTGCCAGGGTGTAGTGATTGGGGAATGCGAAGTAGTGGCCCATGTTGCCAGCGCGGAAGATCTTGCCCTGCTCGATCGAGCTGGCGACCGTGATGCCCGACGGATCGGCGATCTTCGAGGTGACGAACGCATCGTAGATCGCCTCCATCGCCATCAAGCCCTCTTCGGTATCGGCCTGAAGTTTGGTCAGGTCGTCGCTGAGCAGGCGCGCGCCGGTGGAGTTGTAGATCGAGATGAACGAGACAAAGCCGGAGTTCGCGTCGCCCAAGGTGAACAGTGTGGAGTATCGACCATCTTTTGTGAGCTTCTTGCTGTGTTCCATGAACTCTGCCCAGTCCTGCGGTGGCTTCTCAGCATCAAGCCCCGCATCGGTGTAGAGATCGCTGTTCCACATAAAGATGGCCATGTTCGTGTCGATCGGCACGCCGTACTGCTTGCCGAGGAAGTTGAAGGTGTTGCGCGATGTGGATGTGAGTTGGTTCAGCAGATCGGCCTTGAACGAGGTGGAGATGTCCTCCATCAGTGTGCGGCCATACTTGGCGTTGATGGCTTCCCAGTTGATCAGCACATCCGCCGAGGAATCTTCCGAAGCGACGAACACGGCGTATTTCGTCTCGACATCGCCGCCGCCGACTTCGATCCAATTGACTTTTGCGCCGCTCTGCTCCTCGAACGGAGGCACGAACAGGTCTTTGACGTACGCAGTGTGGTGTTGGGCGGAGAAGATCGTGAGTTCCTTACCCGCGAACGGCTTACTCGAAGTCGCGGGCGCTTCCGCTGCCGGAGCAGCGGTTGGAGCATCTGCGGTGGGTGTTGCTGCGGTGCCGCAAGCGCTCAGAACCGCGCCCGCTGCCGCACCAGTGCCAATGAGTTGAAGAAAACGCCGTCGTGTGATGGATCGATTGCCCTGTTGCTCTGCCATCTGTCGCCTCCCTTAGAGTTACATTAGGTCTCCAGGAGTCTCCCAGCGCGCGGCGATGTTGCCGCTGCCGGGCAAGGATGTGTCCTTGATGGCATCCGTCAACTGCACTCCCAAATCTCGTTTGGGAGCTTCCACAGCCGGCAGAAATTCAAGGATTGCCGTGTTGGGTAGAGATCGATCTTGGCGTTGTGTTGCTCGGATGGGTAGTGCTGATGCCATCCGTCATGAACAATAGCTGATGTTGATGCCCTCCTATTCCATTCAAGCGGTAGCTCAGAGAGCTACCTGAGCGCGGCCACGATCTTAGCGATCACCGCCGCGCCCAAGCCAATCTGCGCACGATACGCTTTAGAGTCGCACGATGCTCCGTTCGATGGCGTTGACATCGGTCTGACCGCACTGTTCCATCGCGCTGCGCAACTCGGCCCGCAACAACTCGATCACTTGGCGCACACCCGCTTCGCCGCCAACCGCCAAGCCCCACAGGTAGGGCCGACCGATCAGCACGGCCCGCGCGCCCAAGGCCAACGCCTTCAATACATCGGTGCCCCGTCGGATGCCGCCATCGACCAGCACCTCGATCTGATGCCCGACCCGATCGACGATCTCGGGCAGTGCCTCGATCGGCGCGATCGTGCCATCGATTTGGCGACCGCCGTGGTTCGAGACGATCACACCATCGACGCCGTGGGCCACCGCCAATTCGGCATCCTCGGCGGTCAGAATGCCCTTGAGCAGGATCGGCGTATCGGTGATGCTGCGCATCCAATCGATCTCGTCCCACGTCAACAGCATCGGGCGGAGCGAGGCGATGAACGCCTGCATGCCGCCGTTCTCAGGTTTCAGCAGATCATCCTGCAGGCCGATGCCGACCATATTGCGCAACTCGACATGCGATGGCAGCTGGAAGTTCAAGCGCTGGTTGCGTTCGCGACGCGGCAGGAATGTCGCATCGACCGTCAACACCAGCGCTTTGGCGCCAGCCGCCTCGGCGCGCTGAATGATCCGCTTTGTGACATCGCGGTTCTCGTAGCAGTACATCTGAAACCAGAAGGGCGCTTGCGTGGCGGCGCTGACCTCCTCCACGCTGAAGTGGTTGCCCGTGCCCAACGTGGCGAGTGTGCCAGCGGCTTTGGCAGCCGCCGCAGTGGCGAATTCGGCCTGGGGGTGCGCCATGCTCTGGTGGCTGGTCGGCGCCAAAATGATCGGCAGCGAGATCTGCTGCCCCAGCACCGTCGTGCTCAAGTTTCGCTCCGTCGTGTCGCGCAGCACACGGGGCCGCAGCTTGATGCGCTGGAATGCGGCGCGGTTCTCGGCGATACTGAGCTCATCCTCGGCTCCGCTCTCGAAATAGCACCAGGGGCCGGGGTCCATCGCCGCGTGGGCGAGCGCCTCGAAATCGGCAAGGTTGATAGGTGTTGTCATAGCGGAACGAGAACTCCACAATTGTAGTGCGAAAAGCGTATGGGCCTGGTTGCCCAAGCCCATACCGTTCGGTCTTAGTGATCCGGGAAATCGATCTCGACCGTGTCGAGCCACACATAGCCTTCTGGTAGGCGGGAGCGCCAGACCGGATAATCCTTCTCGGGGCGCAGGATGTGCGGGTCGCCATCGATCGGTCCCATCGGTTCGATATTGAGCGGTGTGAGTACCAACAGAATATCGGTATTGACATCGTTCAGCACGTCGGCCAGCGGAATCTCGCCGTAGAAATCGGTGCGGTCGTGCCGCGAGCCGAGGCAGGTCCACTGCGCAGGATCGGGTGTGAGCGTCAGAGTCTGCTCGCTCCACTCGGGCGTGACGGTGATCGGCTGGCCCATCAGCAGCCAACCCGAGCAGATGCCGTTCTGCACAGATTGGCAGAGCAACACGAACTTCGCGCCTTTGGCTTCGAGTTCGCCCTTCAAGCGCAGCGTCATGCGGGCATTGGTGAAGTTGGTGGGGTATCCGCCGCTGATGAAGCGGTTCGGCCCCTCAACCTCGCGCTGATGCTCGCCAGGGCGGCCAGCGGTGTTCAGCATAAACAGGAGGTGCAGGTAGCCAGCGCCGGGCGGAGCGTGGTTGTAATCGATCCACCACGGGCTGCGGCTCAGCACTGCGCCATCGCGTACCTCAAGACGCTTTGGCCCCGCCGAATTGCTGATCCAACCGTACCAGCCACCAGTGTCGCTATCGAACGTTTCTCGGTATTTCATCGAACCTTCCATAGAGTTGTAGCCAATGGCGCGGGCCTATCCCTTCACCGCACCGACCGTGAGTCCTTGCACCACAAAGCGCTGCACCAGTGTGAACAGCACCACCACGGGCAGCGTGGCTATCAGAGCGGCGGCCATCAATTGCCCCCATAGTAGCACATCACCCACCTGGAAGGAGTAGAGGCCCGCTGGGATAGTGCGGAGCTCGGTGCGCTGCGCCATCACCACCGCGTACAAAAACTCGTTCCACGCATTGGTGAAGCCAAAAATGCCTGCGGTGATAATGCCAGGCCCCGCCAAGGGCAGCACGATGCGAAAGAGCACCCCGAGCCGCGAACAGCCATCGATGCGCGCGGCATCTTCAAGCTCCTCGGGCAGGGTGCGGAAGTAGCCGAGCAGCAGCCACGTACAGAATGGCACATTGAACGTTTGATACGAGATGATCAGCGCCCAGAGCGTGTTCAATAACCGCAAGTTCGAGATAATCAGGAACAACGGTATGAACAGCAGCGAACTGGGGATGAGATACATAAACAGCACCGATTTCGCCATCGTCTGGCTGCCGAAGAAGCGTAGACGGGCCAGACTGTAGGCGGCAAATACGCTGATCGCCACCGAGAGCAGGGTGCTCGAACTGGCGACGATCACACTGTTGCGCATCCACGTGCGCATACCCGTGCTGGTGAGCACCGTCTGATAGTTCTCGAGCGTGAGATTGCGCGGTATCAACATGGCCGTGCGGTCGTACACGTCCTTCTGCGTGCGCAACGATGTCAGGGCCATGTAGTAGAACGGGAACGTCACGATCAACAGGTAGATACCGAGCACAATGTAGAGCCGAATACTGGCGCCAAGCGAGCGGCGGCGGCCACTTTCTATCATGAGTGTTCCTCCCGCAGGATGAGGGGCGAAAGCGCCAGGATCAGGAAGATCAGGATCGGAGTGAGACTCATCGAGATCGCCACGGCGTAGCCTAGTCGACTACCCGTGAGGCCGACATGGTAGGTGTATGTCGAGAACAGGTGCGTGGCGAACGCTGGCCCGCCGCCTGTCATAATGTACACAATCTGAAATTCGTTGAACGTCCAGATCGTCGAGAGCATCGTGGTGATGATCAGCACCGTCCGGATGCCGGGGATCGTGATATGTCGAAAGCGTTGCCAGGGCGTCGCGCCATCGACCTCGGCCGCCTCGTAGAGCGACTCGGGCACGGCCTGCATGGCGGCCAACAGCGACACGCCGAAGAACGGGAAGCCTCGCCAGATGTTGGTCACGATCACCGCCAACAGCGCCGTTGAGCCGCTGCCGAGCCAGGCCACCGGCAGATCGATGATGCCCAAGCCGGTGAGCACATAATTGATCACGCCGGAGGTGCCATCGAACATCCAGCGCCAGGTCAACGCGGTCACGAACGTCGGCGCGATCCAGGGCAACAGCAGCCAACCACGAAAGAGGTTGCGACCTTTCAGCCGTTGGTTCAGCACCACCGCCATGCCGATGCCTAAGATGAGCTTGCCGATAATCGAGCAGACCGTGAAGGAGAAGCTGTTGCGCACCACGGTCCAGAAGCGCCGATCGCGGAACAGCAACTCGTAATAATTGTCGAACCAAATAAAGCGTCCTGGTGTACCCAATCGCTTATCCTGCAAGCTGATCATCAGCGCATTGAGGACAGGGTAGGCCAGCAGCCCAATCATGATCAGGACAAGTGGCAAAATGAAAACATACCCCAAGAGCGCTTCGCGCGAAAAAATGAGGCGCTTCCACGAAGATGAGTGCAGAGACTTGGGTGCAATAGCGGCCATGTTCTCGTTCATCCAAATCTATAAACTGTAACCAGAATCTTGCGTAGGTGGGATGGCGGAGGACAGTCAATCGCACGCCTCAAGCAGAAACGCGAATTGAATGTCTCTCCACCATCATCGGCTAAGGGCACACATATCGCGTTTATGCCATCCCACAGGCATAAACTAACTATAGACAGCGCTGGGCAGTTCCGTTACTGATTGAACTGTTCGTAGATCTGAATGAGCTTCTCTTCGGTCTCGGCGATAGCCTCATCCGCAGTCAAGCCCTCGACAAGCACCTTGTTTATCATTTCGGTGACGGTGTGCGTGCTCCAAGCTTCGAGCGCCCAGAGCGTGATCGGGCCAGGATAGCCGATCGATACGTTGTTCGGCAACTGGCTGATCAGGACCTGGTTGTACTTATCCTCCCACATTGGCATCTTGGCCAGATCTTTGTAGAGCGGCATGTAGTTGGAGCCAGCCGCCTCCACAATCTGAGCTTGGCGCTCGGGAGTGGTGTAGTACCGCAACAGGTCCTTGGCGAGATCGGGGTGTTTGGTGTCCTTGCTGATCATGAAGCCGTAGATGTAGCCGAACAAGCGCTGGCCTTCGGGGCCGGCGGGGATCGGCATCACCTCGGTGTTTTCGAGCAACTCGGGGTCGTCGTTGCGCATCGCGTTGATGACCGAACCAGTGTTGTAGATCATCGCAGCCGCCTTGGTCAGATACGCTTTGTTGTTGCCCGAGTCGTCCCAGGTCACGGCGTCCTGCGGGATCGCGCCAGCATCCCAGGCATCCTTGATCAGCGCGATCACCTGGCGAGTGCCTTCGTTATCGAGATTGGGGGTTTTGCCATCCTCAGCGTAGGGCGACGCGCCATAGGAGGCGAGCATACTGAGCAGCGAGATCTCGGCATCGTAGGAGGGTGTGCCCAACTGCGCGCCCCAGCCCCACAGCGTGCCAGGCTCGGTGATAGCCTTGGCTGACTCGGCGACCTCGGCCCACGTGGTGGGCAGCGGTATGCCCTTGGCTTCGAAGATGTCCTTGCGAACGTAGAACACCTCGGTCGAGCTGTGGGTCGGCACGGCGAACTGCTTGCCGTTATCGGTGACGGCGCGGATGGCTGGCTCGTAGAGGCCGCCACCCTGCGAGTTGTTGGTGGCCACGATATCCGAGACATCCAACAACAGGCCGAGCCGATGCAGCTTGGGTGCCCAAGCCGACGACGCCCACGAGAGCACGTCGGGCAGATTCTGGGTCTCGATCGCAACGTTCAACTGCGGTTCGAGCACGGTAGCCGAGTCTTGAACGATGGTTACCTCAACGCCGTTAGCATCTGCCCACTCTTCAATAAATTTTCGTTGAAGCGCATCAGCTTCCGGGGTGTAACTGGTGCTGAGCCAAACCGTGAGTTTTGGTTTTTCGGCTGGCTCAGCTGGTGCTGCGGTTGGCTGCTCTGCCGCTGGCGCTGAGGTCGGCTGTGCAGCGGCAGGAGCAGCGGTCGGCTGGGCAGCAGGCTCACTGCTAGGAGCTGCTGCTGGAGTGCCACATGCGGCCAATAACCCGAGGAACAGCATCATAATGATGCCAACGTTTCCCAACTTCCGAACTTCCATAGGATCCCTACCTCCATTAATGACGTAGCATGGTTATGGTTGCTTGGGTATTGGCGATATGTGGCCTTATCGTCTAAGGCTTCGGATGGATTGGTAATGCCCCTGTGCGGTATTCCTGTTCCCAGCGCTGTGTAGTTTCCTCGACAAACTGATCGGTGGACATCTGATGCCCGTGCGCCTTGATGAGTTGCCCGAGCCATCTCAGGCCGTACGCCACATGCTGGCGCTCATCGGCCATGTCGTAGCTGATAAACTGTGCCGAAAGGTGATCGCCCGCGCTTTTGTAAGCCGTTAAGCTCTTGCGGCGACCAGGGAAGGCATGCTTCTCGTTGCCCATCGTCAGCAGACAGTACTGCGTTGCCGCGTCGTACTGGCTGCGCCACTTGTAGATGTGCGTGTTCTGAGGAACCTTCGTGTAGTCGTAGCCGTGGCGGGTGAGCCATTCGATACCCAACATGCAGTGGCGGGTCTCGTCGTAGCAGTGGCGCGCACTGTTGTAGGTGAACTCCCACGGCATCATCGGCGAGAGGTACATCACCAGAGCCACCGTTTCGGCGGCCAACATCTCCTGGCTGTAGTTCTCGAACTCATCCAACCGCTTCATCGCGATATCGTACTCGGCCTGTGTCTTGGACGCGTGTGGGTCGAGTATCGTAAAGCGTTCGTCGCGTTTCGCCTCGGTCGGTGCGGTAAACTCGGTGCGGCAGCTCGGCGCCTCCGGTGCTTCGGCGCGTGGCGCGTTGCCGGTGATGCCACCCGCTGCCGCCAGCAGATCGGCGATGTAACGCTCCCACTCGCCCACCGGGTGAGCAGCCAATGCCTCGTTTGCCCAGCGGCAATGCTCCTCTTCATCGAGCAAAATATGCTTAAAGGCGTAGAGCGTGGGCGCATCGGGGTTGGCGAACGTCTCACCGATGTGCCAGCGGTACGCCTTCACCAGGGCCGGCTTGATCACACGACAAAGACCCGCCAGCAGATCCAACTCGCTCGGCGCGTTGATCGCCTCGGCCATCAGCCGCGAGAGCGCTGGATCATTGGGATCTCGGAAGGCAGGGGTCTGAACTTCGCGGAGGCGCTGGTAGAGGTGCTGGACGTGTTGCGCATCCTCCCACAGCAGCCGCCCGATCGCCAGCTTAAGCTCCATACGGGCAGTGGCGGGCAGCCAGCCTGCCAAGATACGAAGCATCTCGTACTCAACAAAGCGGTAGCGGTTGAGGAGACGCTTATTCCTCGCGAAATCGACCTGTTCTTCTGCCTGGACGATCTTCATCTTACTTCTCCGTAAGGGGTTAAATGACTGCGAACGAGGGAAATAGGGTTGCGAAAGAATCAACGATTTACAGGTCGAGAGCGCAGATTTTCCACACCTGAAGAAAGCGACGACAAATCATCCTGCCCAAAGACTTAGGCAAGTTCAAGCACAACACGGTGTAGGTGATACAAAATTAACTGGTTCTGTTATACAACCACCATACCATATAGACCTCTTTTTGTCAATAATGAAATTGCTTAGTGTTACAAAATATAATCACGGCTAAGAATCTATTTTTGAGAAGCATATACAGGGGCGAAATATCAGCAGATGAACCTAACATGATACGGAGATCGAGACAGGTGAATGGGGAATCAGTGAGGTTTGCTAAGCAAAAGAGCAGATCTGCTATACTATACTGTCGCACAGGTGGCGAAGATGCCTACAAGCTAAGATAGAGAGATTTATTCTCGGAATAGACACGGATTCGGCTACAAAGTCCGTGCTATTGTGTGTGCGGTAAATGGACTCGGACTCGTGCTTGCTGTGCGCTTGCACATGTTGGTGCAATGGTGATTGGATAGACACATAAACAGTGAATTGTACGCTATTGTGTATGTTTCTGTGTATGAGACTGTTTGTTGTGCTAATAGGATAAGGAAATGCCTATGACATAGTAAGGTTGGGATGGATAGGGTGAACGGGCGTGGATAACGTAGTATTTCGCTGTGTTTCGTATGGGTACAGCGTGTAAAATCAAAACAGTGAAATCTAATACGTTTGTGAGCTGTACGTTCACTATTGGGTCTTTCGTATCGTAAACGTAGCCGTTGGGTACTCGCTATTTTATAAGATGAATAATTGACAACCTGTATTTGGTGTGGTACACTGGTACTATAACTGTACCGCCAGACACAGATTTGTCGACTGTTAGGTAGCAGGTATGATGCTTGAACCTCTAGCACGAGATACGCTCACCAAACAGGCCACCGACACATTACGGCGTTTTATCCTAGCTGAAGATCTGCAAGCGGGGGATCAGCTCCCCAGCGAGCGAGAGCTCAGCGAGAGCCTTTCGGTAAGCCGTAATATTGTACGCGAAGCGTTGAGTGTACTAGTTGCCGAGGGGCTGATCGTGAAACAACCTGGTCGCGGTATCTTCGTCACCGATTTTAACCGCGATGCAGTAGCCCCTCAGATCGCTGTAACGGTTGATTACAACGGGCGCAGTCCGGCTGCGCTCCGCGAAGCGCGCGCCGCGATCGAGCTCGGCGCGATCACACTGATCGCCAAGCGCATCACCGACGCCGAACTTGATCAGCTCGACCAGATCAACCGTTCGTTCGAGGATAACCTACGTCATCGCCGTTCGACCATCAAGGACGACGTAGAGTTTCACAAGTTACTGCTCATGTCGACCCGCAACCCGGTCTTGATCGAATTTATTCCGCTGCTGGTTGAGTATTTTCGCCTCTCTGTGTTGTACGACCCGCGTACGATCTTTCATAACGTAGAGCGCATTATTAATGAACACCGCGCGATTATCGATGCCCTTCGTTCACGCGATGGTCTTGCTGCACGCCAAGCCTTGATTGCGCATCTCCATATGGAGGAGTTCGATATCTAAATTCCATGGAGTACTCTTTGTCAGGCTTGAGGGCGCTGTGTTTTGGTAGGACTGATATCTGCGTTGTATCTTTACATAACAGTATGGATACCTGTCATATTCTTT
The DNA here is from genome assembly GCA_937988885.1 of uncultured Roseiflexaceae bacterium. GTDB lineage: Bacteria > Chloroflexota > Chloroflexia > Chloroflexales > Roseiflexaceae > CALKHR01. The sequence continues at coordinate 11,664 of CALKHR010000114.1, forward strand.
ACCCTTTGCAAAGCCTGAGAGGAACAATAGCGTGATTCAAGGTATTTTTCCAGCACTGATCACCCCGTTGGATGGTGGTAAGACCGTTAATTTCGACACACTGCGCAAGTTGGTGGATTTCCACATTCAGTCGGGGGTGCATGGCTTCTTCGTCTGCGGCGGCAGCGGCGAAGGTTTACTGTTGAGTGTGGAAGAACGCAAGGCAGTGCTGGAAACGGTTAAGGAAGCTGCGAATGGCCGTGCTCAGATCATCGCCCACATCGGTGCGCTGGCCACGGCCACTGCGCAAGAGTTGGCGGCTCACGCTGCGGAGTTGGGTGTCGATGCGGTGGCTGCCGTGCCGCCATTCTATTTCCGTGTCGATGACGATGCGCTCTACGATCACTATCGCCTGATCGCAGAGGCTGCCCAGGGCACGCCCGTTCACCTGTACAACATTCCTTCGGCCACGGGTGTCGAGATCAACGCCCGCATTATGGCCAAGCTGATCAAGATCCCGACCGTGCGCGGTATCAAGTACTCCTCGTACAACTTGTTCGATATTCGCAACATCATGGAACTGCTGCCCAATGGGGAGTTGACGGTGTTGTCGGGCTTCGACGAGGTGTGTGTGCCTGCATTGGCGATGGGTGTGCCGGGCGCGATCGGGAGCACCTACAACGTGTTGCCCGCCACCTTTGCGGTGATCTATCGCTTGATGAAGCAGAACAACCTGCCCGCCGCTCAGGAGTGGCAGTTCCGCGCCAATCATGTGATTCAAGCACTGTTGAAGGTGCCGTTGGTCGCAGGTATCAAGGCGATCCTGACTGAGTGGGGCTACCCCTCGGGCGATCCGCGCCGCCCCCAGCGCCCGCTCACGGCGGAGGAGCGCACGCTGATCCTCAAGTCGGTTGAGGAGGTTGGTCTCGTTCAACTCGAAGCAGAAGCCCGGGAACTGCTACAAACGCTCAACTAACTGAATCCATGGCCTGATTGCTTGCCTCGTTATGCAACAAGATCGCACGATGTTTTCATCCTGCGGTCTTGTTGTTCCCTTTGAAATGGTTATCACACCGATCACGTAAGGAGTCGGTCATGTTTGGTGCTGTTGAGACGTTTGTCCGACAGTTCGGGCGGCTCTTATTGCGCTCGCTTCCCGAGGGGCTTCGCTACAATGTTGGGATCGAGATGGCTGCCTCGATCCTCTATGGGATTTTTCAGGCGATCGCGCTCTCTTTTCTGCCTGTGGTATTGCGCCGCCTTGGCGCTGATCCGAGTCTGCTTGCGCTATATACCGCACAGACGTACCTCGGTTCGATCCTCTCCACATTCGGCATCATTATGATGCGCTACTACCCACCGAAGCTGTTTGCTCTTGTGTGCTGGTTGGGTGGGCGCATGATTTTAGTCTGTACCTTTTTTGTGGTCGATGCGGGCTGGCTGCTGCTGCTGACTGCTGTTTTTTGGATGCTCGAAGGTCTGCCTCCACCCGCCTACGCGAAGATCATCCAGTCGATCTACCCCCGCCAGTACCGTGGCCGAGCGCTTGGTGTGATCCGCATGGGCTTGATCGGGGCATCCCTGATTATGACGCCGATCGCGGGTATCTTGCTCGATCATTGGGGGCATCAGATCCTCTTCCCAATTGCGAGTATTTTTGGTGTTGCTTCCGCAATCGTGTTCTCGTTTATCCGAGTCGAGACGGTTCAAGAGGAGCAGACTCCGCAACCGCGTCCGTTCCCTCAAGTGCTCAGTATCCTGAAAGAGAATCGTCCCTTTTTATTTTTCACAATCGGTTTTACGTTTTATGGAACCGGTTTTTTGTTGAGCATACCGCTCTTCCCGGTGGTCCAAGTCGATCGGTTGGGCCTCTCGTACTCGATGGTCGGGTATCTCACGCTGACGCAGTCGATCTGCTCCCTGCTGGGGAATTTCGTGTGGGGCCGCTTGATCGATCGACGGGGCGGAGTATGGGTGGTGCGTTTCAACGTGTTTTTGGCGGTCTTGGTGCCGTTCTTCTATTCTTGGGCCTTCAACGTATGGTGGCTAGCACCGGCGTTCATCATTAATGGCATTTTGGCCTCCGGTATCGATCTGGGCCTGATTATGGCGGGCATCGAGCTGGCTGGCAATGACAATGTGATCGAGTATTCGGCGGTGCAAACAACGGTGATCGGTATCCGTGGCTTGCTTGCGCCGTTTCTCACGGTCGGCCTGTTGAACCTTGGTATGACCGATTGGCAGATCTGCCTTCTCGGCAGTCTCTTGATTTTCTGTGGTTGGTTAGCGATGCGATGGGCCGTGCCCTTCAAGCAGGGAGCACCATCGTACAGGTAGCCACGCATTGTCGCGTGTATCGCACTCTTGGCTTATCTCATTTTAGGGGGTTATCGTGAAGCAACGTACTCTTGGACGCACTGGGCTGCAGGTTTCGGCTCTGGCGCTCGGCACTGTAGAACTCGGCATCGAGTATGGGATCGTCATGCCTGGCGAATCGGGTCGCCCTGCCCTAGAGGAGTCGATCCGCTTGGTGCACGCGGCTATCGATGGTGGTATCAACCTGATCGATACGGCTCGCACCTATGGCGAGAGCGAGGCGGTATTGGGTCAAGCGCTGCGTGGTCGCCGCTCGCAGGTGGTGTTGGCGACCAAGGTCGCAACCCACAATGCTGCCGATGGCAAGACGCTGCGTGGCCAGGAGTTACGTGAGCGTATGGTGACGTCGCTCGATACCAGCTTGCGCATGCTCGAAACCGATTACGTCGATATCTGGCAGATCCATAACGTGGATTCGGTGCTGCTGGAGGAGCGTGAGATCGTCGCCGAGGTGTTCGAGGCTGCCCGCAAGGCTGGCAAGATCCGCGCGACTGGCGGCTCGACGTATGGCGCCGAGATGCCGCTGCGGGCTATCGAGTCGAACTTGTTCGACATGCTGCAAGTCACTTACTCGGTGCTCGATCAGCGTTTGGTCGATAAAGTGTTACCGACGGCTGCCGAGAACAATATCGGCATCCTGGTGCGCTCGATTTTGTTGAAGGGCGTGTTGACCTCGCGCGGCGACTACCTGCCCGATCACCTGGCGGAGTTGCGCAACCGCTCGCGCGAGTTCCGCAAGTTGATCGCCGACGCGCGCATCAACGCCAGCGCTGTGCAGGCCGCAATCGCGTTTGGCTTGGCCCAGCCGCACATCGATTCGGTGTTGGTCGGCTTGCGCAGCCTGGAGGAGTTGCACGAGGCGTTGGGCGCCGCTGAACTGGAGTTGCCCGAGGCGCTGGTCGCGAAGATGGCCGAGTTGCGCCTCGACGATGAGGATCTGCTGAATCCTTCCACGTGGGGCTTCTAGTCGCCCTGGGGTGCTTGGCCTGTGTGTGCCAACGGTACGCGATTCGCGGCAGCGTTGGCACACCTTGATGATCGTTATCGGTCTTTGTTCTGAAACGATGCTGTGAGAAACCTACCATGCAAAAAAATCGAGTGCTTGAAAAACTCCGCCAAAACAAGGCGGTGTTGGTGACGACGGTGACACCTTATGCTTCGGCCAAGCTCACCGAGATGATCGGCCTGTTGGACTACGATTGTGTCTGGATCGACATGGAGCACCAGGATTACAGCTACGATCAGTTGTTCGAGATGGCGTTGGGCTGCCGTGCCACGGGCATCACACCGATGGCGCGCATCCGCAAGGGCGATTACTGGACCTATTCGCGACCGTTCGAGGCCGGCGCGACGGGCATCATGGTGCCGCACTGCCGCTCGGGCGCCGAGGCCGCCGAGATTGTGAAGTACTCGCGCTTCCACCCCTACGGTCTGCGCGGCCTCGATGGTGTGGAGGCGAATGCCGATTACGGCCTCGCGCCCACCGACGAGTACATGGCGCACTCCAACCGTGAGACGTTCGTCTGCGTGCAGATCGAGGATCGCGAAGCCGTCGAGGATGTTGACGCCATCGCCGCTACCGAGGGCATCGATATCCTGTTCGTTGGCCCTGGCGACCTCTCGCAGAGCTATGGCATCCCGCTGCAGACGCAGTCGCCCGTCATTCAGGATGCGATCGCGAAGGTGGCCGCAGCTTGTGCCAAGCACGGCAAGGCGTGGGGCCTGCCGGTCGGCTCAATCGAGGCCGCTGAGAAGTACTATGCCATGGGAGCACGCTTCTTTGCCTGCGGCGCTGCGATCATCATTCTGCAGCAGGGCTGGCAGAAGATCCGCCGCGACTTCGACGAACTGCTCAACCGCTAAGAGCATGGTGCACAGCTCAAGCAGCGAATCGTTTGAGCTGTGCATCCTCAATGGGTGGGTGGTCTTCTATTTCTTCGTAAAGGGGCATTCCAATGAGTAAGTTGCTCGATCCCGAATCTGTGAAGCGCTCGTACGAGCTGTATCAAAAGGCGATGGAGATTATCCCCGGTGGCACGCAACTGATCAGCCGCCGTCCAGACCTGTACACTCTGGGTCTGACGCCGCCGTACAACAGCCGTGGCAAGGGCAGCCACTTTTGGGACTTGGATGGCAACGAGTACATCGACTTTTTGATGTGTGTGGGCGCATCCATCCTTGGCTACGCCGATGAGGCGGTCGATGAGGCGGTGATCGCGCAGATCCGCCAGGGCACCAGCTACAGCGTGAGCCACCCGCTCGAATACGAGTTGGCCCGCGAGTTGATCGATGTGATCCCGTGTGCCGAGGCGGTACGCTACTGCAAGGGTGGCGGCGAGGCCGATGCCATCGCGGTGCGCATTGCGCGTGGCTACACAGGTCGCGAGAAGGTGCTGTTCTGTGGCTATCACGGCTGGCACGATTGGTATTTGGCCGCCAACCTCGAGAACGACAGCGTGCTCGATACCCACCTGTTGCCGGGCATCAAGCCGCAAGGTGTGCCGCAGGGTCTGGCTGGCACGGCGCTGCCCTTCCGCTACAACGATCTCGAATCGCTCGAAGTGCAATTGGAACGCAACAAGGGCCAAGTCGCCGCGATCATCCTCGAAGCGTCGCGCGGTGGCTCGCTGCCCGCGCCGGGCTTCCTCGAAGGCGTGCGCGAGTTGGCGACCGCCCACGGCGCAGTGCTGATCTTCGACGAGGTGGTGACGGGCTTCCGGCTCGGCTTGGGTGGCGCGCAGGAGCAGTTCGGCGTGATCCCCGACCTGGCGACCTACGCCAAGGCCATCTCGAACGGCTACGCGATGGGCGCCGTGGTGGGCCGCAAAGAGGTGATGCAGGTGGTCGGCGATATGTTCGTCAGCAGCACCTACTGGTCGGATGCGGTCGGCCTGGCCGCCTCGTTGGCCACCATCCGCGAGTTGCGCAAGCGCGATGCCTTCACGTCGATCAAGGCGTTCGGCACACGCTTCCAGCAGCGCTTCAATGAGCTGGCCGAGGAGTACGAGTTGCCGCTGCGCACGGTTGGCCTGCCCTCCCAGTTCGGCATCGCGGCCACCGAGGGTACGCCGGAGACCAAGCGCGCGATGAAGGACTTCTACATCCAGGAGATGACCAAGCGCGGCTTCTTCGCGAGCTTCGGCGTGAACCCAAGCTATGCCCACACCGACGAGGACTTGGAGCGGGCGACGCAGGCCTGGCACGAGGTCTTCCCGCTGATGCGCGAGGGCTTGCGCGCCAACGATCTGCAATCGCGTCTGATTGCTCGCAGCGTCGATGCGTTCAAGCGACAGGTCGGCTAACCAGCGCTCGGTGAGCTATCTGCAACGCGCCCAATGATCCCTGGGATTGTTGGGCGCGTTGTGGTATCTTGCGTATGCTACTCGCTCGGAAGCTTTCTGGCAGGCATTAGGAGGTTGTGAGCAGATTCAGTATACAAAAAAGTGCATACAGACCACCGAACATGGACCATACCGAGGAACCAAACGATACCGGCTTAACAGAGCGGATTCCTTTGGGGTCCAGGGGCGATAAGCCCCGGTCGGGGTTTCCAAAGGGGCCCGAGGCCCTTTGGGCTTGCGCAGCAGCCTACGCCTTCGTGAGTACGCGCTCACCCGCCGAATGGCGCATCCCGCGCTCTCGCAATGGAGACACTGCACAATGCGCAGTAACGTTGGATTGTTCGCATCAAACAGAAAACCCGGGTAACACCACTCACACTATGTTTTGCACGGAAAAATCACTTGACAAGAAACACGAAACTGGTACAATACCGGAACTGGTCATACCACCATACCAACATACCAATCTGGTACTGTCTCGGTTCGTGTCATAGGTAAGAGCTTATGGATCTACTTGCGTAGGTGTGTAAGCTGGGCAATGTTCGCAGAAGTAGGCAGGCTTTTGCGAACATTGCTACCTAATCTCCCTGTAACCGTACCACCTGTGAGAGGACGCCAATGAATGAACTGGATATGGTCGGTAGCCACCAACTTCTACACGAGAAGCTCGCATACTTGCTTGAGCAGAAGATTCTCGACGAAGAACTTGTTAGCGGCGAATTGCTGCCTTCCGAACGCGATCTCGCTGAACAGTATGGCTTGTCGCGGAGCGTCGTGCGCGATGCCTTGCGTATCCTGATGGCGCGTGGCCTTGTCACGGTGCGCCAGGGGTACGGCACAGTTGTCACAGCCGATCAGCGCAAACCGTACGCTCAATCGCTTGGCCTGTTGCTGCGGCGTGGTAATTACTCCAAGCTCGATATCATCGAGGTGCGGCGTATCCTGGAGGTAGAGGTTTGTGCACTCGCTGCCGAACGGCTCACCCCCAGCGCCGAAGCCGCCCTTACCGAAGCGCTGCGTACCTATGAGCATGCGATGCAGACGGGCGATAGCGAGACTGCTGGACGAGCACATTTGCAGTTTCACGGGCTCATCTTGCAAGCCACTAGAAACCAAGTATTAATCGATTTTCTCGATCCGTTTGTTGCATTCAGTGTCCCCTCGCTTCTGCCCTTGCAGGACCCGAACGAGGTGAGTGAAGAAGAACAACACTGGGCCGATTTTCGCCGACATCAAGACATCCTCGATGCGCTGCGTTCTCGCGACCCGGAGCGTGCACGCGCCGCTATGCGTGAACATATGCGCTTTCCCGAGGCTCGTGTCCATCGTGACCTCAAAGGTTTGCAGTCATGACAGCTTATGTAATTCGTCGATTACTAGGCGTAATAGGTGTGTTATTAGCCGTTTCGATCATCACCTTCGGCTTGATGCACACCGTGCCCGGTGGCCCGTTCGATACAGCGCAGAAACAAGAGATCCCGCTGCCCGATTCCGTGCGCGAAGAACTGCTCCGCAAATATCAACTCGATAAGCCGATCTACGTCCAATACTGGAGTTACCTCACCAATGCGCTGCGCGGCGATTTTGGCCGCTCGTTCCGCGTCGATGAGCCTGTGACCCAGTTTATCGGTCGCACCTGGCCGATCACCCTCCGCTTGGGCGCGATCACGGCTGCGGTGGCCTTCCCGCTCGGTCTGCTGATGGGCATTGTGGCTGCGCTGCGTCGCAACACCTGGATCGACTATTTGACCTCGGTCGCGGTGGTGACGAACCTTGTAACGCCGACATTTGTGGTCGCCATTTTATTGGTTTTGCTCTTCTCGATCCGCTTACGTTGGTTCCCGACTGGTGGTATCGGCACGTGGAAACAGTGGGTTCTGCCCGTCATCACCTACAGTTTGGTGCCGATCGCAGTGATCGCCCGCTACACGCGCTCGGCCATGCTCGATGTGCTGAACGCCGATTACGTGCGGACGGCTCGCGCCAAAGGTCTCAGCGAGCGCGTGGTGATTATGCGGCATGTGTTCAAAAACACAATGATCCCACTCTTGACCGTGATGGGACCATTGGCGGCCTCGATGATCACCGGCTCCTTCTTCGTCGAGACGATCTTCCGTATCCCAGGGATGGGTAATCAGCTCACCATCGCGATCTACAACCGCGATTACCCAGTCATTATGGCTCTCTCGCTGCTCTGGTCTACGATTATTACGACAACGTATTTGCTAACCGATCTGGCCTATGCCTGGCTTGATCCACGTGTGCGCCTGGTGGGAAGGTAACAATGGCATCGTTAGAAACAACCCTAAGCGCGAATTCGACGACCGATACCACGAAGCAGCGTAGCCTTTGGTCGGATGCCCTGCGCCGATTTATGCGGAACCGTATTGCTGTCGTTGCGTTCATCTTGGCAGTTGGCATTGTTCTGCTGGCGTTGTTTGCTCCCGTGATCGCTCCAGAGGGGTACGACAACCAGGTCTATACCCAATCGTGGCAGTTCCCATCGAGCGAACACTGGATGGGCACGGATGCTTACGGTCGTGAGGTGTTCAGCCGGATCGCCTATGGCGCGCGGATCAGCTTGATGGTGGCGCTGGTTGTGCAGCTCTCGGCCCTGGTGATCGGTATCCCGATCGGTGCCTTGGCTGGTTGGTACGGCGGTAAAGTCGATTATGTGCTGATGCGCATCGTCGATGTGATGTCGGCCTTCCCAACCCTGCTCTTTGCTATCCTGATGTTGAGCGTGCTGGGTGGTGGCCTCGTCAATGTGTTGATTGCGATGGCCGTAACCCGCTGGATCAGCATTGCACGCTTGGTCCGTGGTCAATTCCTAACACTGCGCGAGAAGGATTTTGTCGCGGCTAGCCAAGTGATTGGCTCCTCGCCCCTCCGCATTATGATGCGCGATCTCCTTCCAAATGCGCTTTCGCCGCTGATCGTCGATCTGAGCTTGGGCATTCCCGAGGCGATCGTCGGTGAGGCTGGCTTGAGTTTCCTGGGTATCGGTGTGAATGCGCCGATGCCGAGCTGGGGAAAGATGTTGAACGAATCGCTTTCCTCGCTTACGACCCATTGGTATCTCAGCGTTTTCCCAGCGCTGATGATTGCGCTCACGATGTATGCCTTTACGTTGCTCGGCGATGGCATCCGTGATGCGTTAGACCCATCGATCAAAACGTAGGTTCCCCAATCAAAGGAGGCCCATGATGGCAAACTCGCCCCGTTGGAAAATGGCGGTGTTGGTTCTGGCTGCGCTGGTAACCTTGTCGGCCTGTGGTGGCTCGGCAACGGCTCCCGCTGCCCCGGCCGCTCCGGCTGCAGAAGCTACGGCTGTCCCGGCTGCCCCGGCGGCTCCGGCTGCTGAGGAAGCAACTGCCGAACCCGCAGCCCCTGCAGCAGAGAGCAACCTGCCAGAAGATGCCGCTCCTGCTGAGCAGCAGGTGATCCGCGTCAGTGGTATCGAAGGCAAGCACTTCGACGCCAACCGCAGTGTGTATGAATTTAGTGACATGGGTTTCCAGGCTTGGGAACCGCTGGTCTACATCGGTGGCGATATGCAGGTCCGCCCCGGTGCTGCCGATAGCTGGGAAACTTCGGAAGATGGCCTGACCTGGACCTTCCACCTGCGCAAGACCGCGAAGTGGACTGATGGTGAGCCTGTGACCGCCCACGACTGGGTGTTCAGCTACCTGCGCTTGCTGAGCAAGGAGACTGCTAACCCGTATGCGTGGTTCTACCGCAGCATCAAGAATGCGGCAGGCTACTCCGATGGCTCGATCACCGATCCCGAGCAAGTTGGTGTAAAGGCTATCGACGACTACACCATCGCTTTCACCACCGAAGCGCCGACCCCCTACTTCTTGCAGATCGTCGGTTTCGTCGCATCGGTGCCCGTGCCCAAGCACGTGGTGGAGAAGCTCGGCGACTCGTGGGCTTCGGACCTCTCGACTGTGGTCAGCAATGGTCCGTTCACCGTCACCGAGTGGAACAAGGGCCAGAACCTCGTTCTGACCAAGAGCAAGACCTACGACGGCCCGGCTAAGCCCAAGCTCGAGAAGATCATCATCAACTTCGTGCCGCAGGGCACCACTCCGCCGACCCTGCAGATGTTCCAGGCCAACGAAATCGACTGGGCAATGATCGACCCGACACTGTTGCCTCAGGCGATCGCGAACCCGGACTTCGAGGGCAAGCTTGATGTCTTCCCGAACTACGTCACGTACTACATGTACTTCAACACGCTGGAAGCTCCGTTCAACGATCTGAAGGTTCGCCAGGCCTTCTCGCACGCGATCGACCGCGATGCGATCGCCAACAGCGTGATGCAGGGTCTCGACATCCCGGCCTATACGCACCTGCCTCCGGGCTTCCCGTGCAGCCAGGCCGATAACCCCGAGATCCGCAACATCCAGGCCTACAACCCCGAGCTGGCGAAGCAGTTGCTGGCCGAGGCTGGCTATCCCAACGGCGAAGGCTTCCCCAAGTTCGAGCTGTGGGTGCGCCAGGGTCAAGTCGCCCGCGAGGGTGAGGCCATTCAGCGTATGCTCAAGGAGAACTTGAACATCGACGTTGAGCTGAAGGACGTTGAGCGCGCCGTGTACATGGAGAAGCTGAGCGCCAAGGAGATCTCGCTCGGTCTGATCCAGTGGTTCTACGACTACGCCGACCCGACGAACTTCATGGACTGGTGGGCAACCGGTTCTCGCCACACCTGGCAGAATGAGGAGTACAACGAGCTGGTGACCAAGGCCGCCAGCGAGCTGGACACCACCCTGCGCTGCCAACTCTACAACCAGGCCGAGCGCCTTCTGATCGAGGATGTTGCTGGTGCCTTCGTGGCGCACCCCTCGCAGGGTGAGCTGTGGCGCGAGAACATTGGCGGTATCGTGTTGAACCCCAATGGCTTCCGCGTGCACTACCCGGCGATGTACAGCGACATCTACATCAAGAAGTAGTTGTCCGGCACATGGTGCCACCTTTCGTTCTCGCTCCTTCTCTCCACAGCGGGAGAAGGAGCGAGAATCCCTTTACACATGTTGATAAGCTCACTCGATCACATCCGTGTACGCTTGCGTACCGTGTTAATATAAAGGTTTCATCATGGATTTGGCTACCTTGCGGCATCAACTTCCAGTGACGCAGCATTGCTGCTACTTCCAGACAGGCTCGCTTGGGCCGAGCCCGGTGTCGCAACAAGCATTACTCCGTCAGGCCCACGATGCGTTTCAGCAGTATGGCCCTGCCTCTCCCGATGTGTTAGAGATCTGGGGCGCCCGCGCTGAACAAAGCCGTGTTCGCTTGGCAGAGTTCCTTGGCACGACAGCTGATTCGCTCGCCTGGATCACCAATTCATCCTATGCCATTCGTGCGGTGTTCGCGAATCGTCAATGGTCGCCCGGCGATGAGATCCTCACCTCCGCACTTGAGCATGTAGGCACTCGAATGCTGTGGGATGGGTTGGCGCATGCCTACGGCGTGCAGACTCAAGTGGTGCCAACAGTCGATGATGATGCCACCTTCTTGGCTCAACTCGCCGACCGTTTGACGCCCCGCACCCGTATGCTCTTTTTGTCTCATATTTCGTGCGTGGATGGTCGGCGGCTGCCGATAGCCGAGGCGATTAAGATCGCTCGTGAGCGCGATGTGCTCGTGCTGATCGATGGTGCGCAAGCTCCTGGCCAGATCCCTGTGAACCTCACCGAGCTCGACCCCGATTACTACATCGGTTCGACGCACAAATGGCTGCTTGGCCCATTGGGCTTGGGCTACATCTATGTGGGCAAGCGCGGTATGCCGAGCTTCAACCCGCAGTTGACCCCACTGAACGGCTCAACGCGCGAGTTTGGCGAGCGCTTCCAGAACCCCACCGCCGCAGCGCGTGGCGAAACAGGCACCACCGACATCGCCAGCCGCGTCTCGCTGATCGAATCGCTCAACCTGCTTGAATCCGTCGGCGTCTCCACCATCGAGCAGCACGTGCGCGAACTGGCGGCGTACTTCCGCGCTGGTCTTGCCGAACTGCCGCAGATCACCATGATCTCGAACTTGGAGCCGGAGCGCTCATCGGGCATCATCAGCTTTGTGGTGAACGGCTGGCAACCTCAGCAGCACCGCGATCTTGTCGAAAAAATCTACCACAAGCGGCGCATTCTGATTAAATATCAGATCGAATTCAGCGGCATCCGCGTCTCGATTGCGGGGTTCAACACCCGCGAAGAAGTGGATCGCCTGCTCGAAGCGCTGCACCACTACCTGTAAGTGCCTTTTGGCACTTGTCCTGGGGGAGAGAAGGGTTCGAGCGATCGAACCCTTCTCGCATTTGAAGTGACACTACATCCGGTTGGACAGTTGTTATTAAAAGCTGTTTTAGCCTGCGGCAGCAAGGTAGTTTCTTCTTTTTGTGATGTCGAGGCGCTGCTACGCGCAGCGCCTCGACATCACTTGTTTTCGGGAGAGGTGGGTATCAGTTGAAAACCAGCATCACGCCATCAATTGTGCGTGTCGTTTGTGTAAATAATCGTTCGGATTGGTATGATCACGAGCCAAACGCAGGAATCGCTACCCGGCGCCCATCGCGGCTCGACTCGTAGGCCGCCTCCACGATCCGCGCCACCTGTAGCGCATCGCGCCCCGATGCGGGCACCTCGCCCTCGCCGAGACACGCGCCGATGAAATCCCTCACGAACCACTCGCCCGCGACGCCGCCATACGAAGGCGAACCAGCCAACGTATAGTCGAAACTGCGCTTCGGCGCGCTGGCCCAGCTCGGTATCGCGCTCTCCGCGTACAGGCGGGTCGCAGCATTCGTCCAGTAGATGCGCCCATCGCAGCCGTTGAAGGCGTTCGAGATATCGTAGCCGCCCACGTTGTGGTAGCCGCCGCCATCCAACCGCAGGGCGTAGGCCATATGCAACAGCCCCACCGCGCCCGAAGCGAAGCGCAACGCCAGCACCGCCACATCTTCCACATCGATCGCCTCGCCGCTGCGGGTCGCCACCTCCGCCGACACCGACACGATCTCGTCGCCGCTCACAAAGCGCATCATATCGAGTTGGTGGCAGCCCAGCCACGAGAGGACACCGCCGCCCGACAGCGCCCGCTTGAACAGCCAGCTCGACGGGTCGCGGAACTGCACCTGCGTCGTGACCATGCGCATATCGGCAGCGATCAGCCTGCCGATCACGCCTTGACTCACCAGCCCACGCGCCTCCCGCACGATCGGCGAGCGACGGTTCTGGTAGCAGACGCCCAGCTGCAAACCGCGCCGTTCGGCCACCTCGACCACCCGCGCCACCTCGGCCACCGAGCGCCCGATCGGCTTCTCGGCCAGCACGTGCCAGCCAGCCTCCAACACCTGTTCGCACAGCGCCGCCGAGAACGACGAGGGCACCGACACCAGCGCGAACAGCGCCTCGTGCTTCAGCAACTCGCTCGCATCGGTCGATGCCAGCACCACCTTGTCGGGCTGGCTCGCGCGGGCCTCCTCCAACGCCTTGCCATCCTCATCCCACAGCAGAATACGCTCAATCTCGGGGAGCGCTTGCAGCGTGCGCAAATGGGCCATCGAATGAGGGTGCGTCACGCCAAACAGCGCCGCAGTAATTGGCTTTGTCATCTCAAACTCCTATTGAATCCGCATCAATACATGCCATCGGCACCGCAGTGCTTTGGGCATCGTCGGTTGTTTGATGAAGTAAGCATCCTCCAAACTCAACCCCGTCGCTACGGGCCATCTCCGTCGTGTGCAGCGTTTCCGCAGAGGAAAGCCTCCGAGCGCGGCACGGTGCGCCCGATACCGCCTCAGCGGGCCACGCCGTGTTAATCGAGGATATCGATCGGGTACAGTTTGCGCTTCAGGCGCTTGTACTTGATATGGCCGCTCTGGTGGTTGTGCACGCTCGGCTCCGAAACCAGCGTCACCGATCCAGCCCACGGCTCGAACGCCGCCCGGAAGTGCCCAGCCGACTTCACGCCGATATAGTGCATCTTGGTCGGCTCCAGGCCCACCGTGCGCGAGAGCGCCATATCGAACGCCTGATCACGATGCGTCACCAGGATGACGTGCACGCCGCCTTGGCGAATGTGCGCGGTCGGACCCAACGAGTTCTCGATGCCGTGGAACATCGGGCCATCGTGGCGGAACTTGCCATCGCCCAACTTCACGATCTCGGCCTGCATGCGCACTGGCTCGCCCTGCAGCGGGCTGCTCTTGCCGCCGACATCGAGCGTGATGGTCGCGCCCTCGCCCGCCGCGAAACACTCCTGTACCGCCTGCGGGTCGGGAATGTGGATGATGCAGGCATCCTCCAACTCCATCTCCAGGAACGTGCGCAGCATCCCCGTGCTATCGCCCATCGAGCCGCCACCCGGATTATCGGTCATATCGGCGAAGATGGCGGGGAAGGCGTTGTTGGCGCGCACCTGCTCGATCGCTTCCCGCGTTGTGGGCATGTTGTAGTGCCACTCGGCGCGGCGCTCGTACAGCCACTCGCCAAGCTCATCGGCCAGCCGCTGCGCCAACGGCAGATCGTTATCGGTGACCACATACACCGAAGCGCCCATATCGGGCACATCGACGGGGCGGAAGCCCGTGGCGATCGAGGCGCAGATCACGCC
>CALKHR010000115.1 GCA_937988885.1 uncultured Roseiflexaceae bacterium
GGCAGGGCAGTCGTCAGCCTGCCACACGTCTCGGAGCCGCATCACGTTGCGGCGCACCAGGGACAAGCCCACGCGCTTTAGCCGTGAGTAGTTGACATCGATACAGATAGGTGTGAGGAGGCGATCATGGATATTCCACTCAATGTGCCGGTGATATGCGCGGATGGGCACGGCGGCCATTCCACCATCATCATCATGAACCCCATCACCGAGACCATCACCCACGTGGTTGTTCGCACGCCCGATGTGCTCGGCATCGAAGTGATGATGCCCGTCGATTGGATCACCGAAAGCACACCCGAGGAGATTCGTGCGCGTTGCACCGTCGCTGAACTCGCCCAATGTCAGCCATTCCAGCAAATGGACTATATCACGCCGGATGCCCCATATATCGACACAATCGGTGCAAACACTATGCTGTGGCCGTATGTCACTCTTGATCCAGCCTTGGCGGTGCCCATGCACGACAACATGCCCAAGAACGAGATCGAACTACGGCGCGGCACCGACATCTACGCCACCGACGGACACATCGGTCACATCGACGAACTACTGGTCGATACCAACAATACCGTCACGCACCTGGTCATGCGCACAGGGCACCTGTGGGGTCAGCAAGACATCACCCTGCCGATCGGCGACATCGACCACTTCGAGGATAATGCCATCCACCTGCGCTCATCCAAGGAGCAGATCGCCGCGTTGCCCCACCAATCGATCAACCGCACCAAATGGCTCTAGCAGAGCATTGGTTGAATAGACATAAAAAGGCGCTGTAGCCATACACTACAGCGCCATCACCATCGAACGGAGCAACTAGGTTCGGAAGAAGTCGATCACCGAGCCGCGCTCCTCCTCGCTTGGCATCAACTCAAGGAACGTGATGCGATGCCAGGGATAGATCACACTCTGCACACCAGCCGTCAGGTAACCTACATCTTTGCCATCGCGCTTGCGCAAATTAGAAACCTTAATGAAATTATCGGTTGGTTGTGGATCTTGATCAAGGTCTGCAATCAGAGGATCTTCACCAGACAAGTGGAGTACAACCGTTTTAGCCATGTATGGTTCCTTTCACCAGAAATAAGCAATGCAATGCCGACCACCCGATGAATCGAGGTATCGGCTAAAATTCCACACGCATCAGCAGCGTGCCACACTTCACCTCGTCGCCATTGGCAAGCACCATTGCCACTTGTGGTGCCAGGCGCTTCCCGTTCACAAATGTGCCATTCGCACTCCCAAGATCCTCGATCTGGTACGTATGATTCTTGAACGACAGAATCGCATGGCGCCGCGACACCCCAGCATCGTAGCCGCCGTCCAGTCCCAGATCGACATCGGGGTAAATGCCACGAGCGTTGTCCTTACGCCCGATCAGCAGATCCTCACTGATATCGAGCTTAATGCGCCGCCCGCTGTTCATAATGACTAATGTGAGGCTCGGGCCAGTCGCCTCGTTCTCGGGCTCGGGGATGAACACCGGCTCTGCGGTATCGATCACTCCCGAAGGCATTGGCGCGCTAAGCGACATCGTGGTTTCTTTGCGGCGCGGTGTAAACAGACTCGCACCGCAATCGGCGCAGAAAATGGCACCGTTTAGTTGTTGAGAGTTACAGTTGCTGCAGGTTTGCATAAGTGACCAAACAATTGCAAGCTACGTCAAACGTTCGGCACTTTGAGCGTAGCATGAAAGTTAGCGCTGGCCTTGAGGGTCGCCTCCCTCTTGCGGACCCATCAAGCCGCGCGTTCCAAACTTGATCCGCTTGCGCCCTTCTTCGCTGGCGCTGCCACTGCGCAACAACCGCGTGGCCTCCTCCTGAACAGTCTGAGCCAGCGCGATCTCACCCGCCTCAAACAGCCGAGTGCCTGCCATTTGAAGGGCGCGGGTCGCCTCTTCGAGGTGGCCTGCCTCAACACTTTGCCAAGCATTCGCCTGCAGGCGGAAGGCGACCAACCGCTCAAGCCAGTACTTGACGGTCGAGTCGACCTCGTGCGTGACCTGTGCCACCGGGCGAACGTTCGCGTGGACGATCTCCTCGCTCACCTGATCGCGCAAGTTCGCGCCGGGCAGATCGTAGCGCAACGAAATCTTGAGCAAAGGGAAATCGCCAGGCCCAAGTGGGGGCACAATCACCTCCATCAGGTAGGCCTGCACATCGCTGCTGGGCCAATCACCCAGGTTCGCGGCCCACCGCAAGTCGGCCTCCTCGACGATCGGCACCGGCGCGATGAAAGGCCGCACCCGATCCAGTGAGCGGATCATACCGCCGGGGCGTGAAGCGATTTGGAGTTGCACCCGTTGCGCGAAGATCGAGTGCATGCGCTGGAGTTCCTCGTTAAAGACCTTGCTGATCTCTTGCGCCGAGGTGATGTACTGGGCGCGGCTATTCTCGCGCGCCGTCATCGTCTCCAACAAGTCCTCGTTCCACTCGTTGCCGACGCCGAGGGCTGTGAGGCCAATACCACGGCTCTGCGCGCGTCGGGCGATATCAACACACTGGCTTTCGTCGCCATAGGTGCGCCCATCGGTGAGCAGCATCAATCGGCTGATGCCACGTGCGAGCATGGGCCGTTGGATCTCTTGCAGGGCCAACGCCATGCCCGTGGCCATCTCCGTTCCGCCTGCGGCCTCGATGCCGCCGATCATTCGTTTAAGATCGCCTTTATTGGTAGCTCGTTGTGCCGTCACAACCACATCGGCCCGATCGTTAAAGACCACCAGCGAAAAATAATCGTCGGGGCCGAGTTGGTCGATGATTCGCCCGGCAGCTTCTTTGACCTGGTTCAATCGATCACCACGCATCGATGAGCTGCGGTCGATCACCAAGCACAAATTCAGCGGTAGCTTAGGTAGCTGCGCTGGCATACCTTCAGGAGTTGCCTCTAACAGGACATATAACAGTTGAGGCTCATCGCTTTCGGCGAGGATTGCGCGGCTGAGAGTTCGTTGCAGACGAATGCCTGGGCTCATACGCCGGATTCTCCGAAAAGACAATGAACAAGTGCATTGCGAAGCAGATGAACAAGAAGAAGAACAAACAATAACGTCGTGTATCTGCTGGGCGAAGCTTGTTCTATTGTGTTGGTAGGGTTACCACGACAGCCGAGATATTATCTTCTCCACCAGCCAAGTTTGCGCGTGCGATCAACTCGCGACACGCATCCTGTGGCCAAAGAGCGTGCTCAAGCACGTCGAGCAACACTTCATCGTCTAGCATGCCCCATAATCCATCGCTGCACAATAGGAGGTGAGTACCATCGCCAATTGGTTGGTACATAAAATCAACAATAACTTCGGGATTTTGGCCGATGGTGCGATAGAGTTGGGAGCGTAACGGATGATCGCGTGCTTCTTCGGGATCAAGTTGTCCGACTTGGATCAAACGCCCAACCGCCGAGTGATCGGTGGTGAGCAATCGCATGCCAGTTGGGGTAACCAAGTAGGCGCGCGAATCGCCGACATGGGCTATATAAAACGCTTGGCCGAGCAGTAGCGCGACGGTACAGGTGGTTCCCATATCCGAACCGGCTAACTGGGCTTGTTCCCAGATCGTTCGGTTGGCTTCCTGCACTGCCGAGATCAACAGAGGTTGGATCGTATCGTTAAAGGTGTCGGTGAGGGCCGGCAACACCAGGTCAGAGAGTACGTGCTGCGCGACCGTCGTCACCGCCAGGCGGCTTGCGATCTCGCCGCCATCGTGGCCGCCCATACCATCTGCGACGATAAAGAGGCCAAGCGTGACATCACTGTTTTCGCGGGGTAAGGTGGTTAGGAAGCAGAAGACACTATCCTGATTGATCGAGCGAACGCGGCCAATATCGCGTTGGGCTGCGGCGGCGAGGTTGCGCCGCGAACGGAGCGCGACCAATTCCGGCGAGGCGTGCTCGGTGAGTTGGCGCGTGCCATCGCTGAGTTCAGCCTCGGGGGCAGCGGTAGCCTCAGGCTCTTCCGCAAGAACCGCAGTGGTATAGGTCCGCTCTGTCTCATCGGCGACGGTGCCCTCCGGTTGCGTCTCGATCGCGTTATCCTCTTCGGGGACAGGATTCGGTTCGGGTTGCGCCTCGATCCCCTCGCCCTCAACGGCGGTTTGCTCGTTGATCGGCTCTGCCTCCACCGCTGCTGGCGAGGGAACGCTCACCTCCCACCAAGGCCGCTCTTCTTCGGCTGGTGGTGCGTTCTCCGGTGTGGCTTCGGGTTCGGCTTCGGGTGCTGCTTCGGGTTCGGTTTCGGGTGCACGTGCGGTTGGCGCCGACTCGACTGCCGTTGGCAACTCGGGCGGCGCGGGTGGCGGCTCCTCGGTATGGGCAGGCTCTGACCGCTGGTTCATGCCGCGGAAGAGCTTACTCAGAAAGGACATCAATGACTCCCATACGGTATCATAGGTGAGCACGAAGCCCAGAACATCGGGCGAATACGCAAAGGGAGCACTGTTAGGCTCGCAACGCGTAGACTTGCTGATCCATCGAGCCGATATAGACGATACCTTCGGCGATCGCTGGCGATGAGACGATCGGACCGTTGGTTTGGAACTTCCAGATCAGGGAGCCGTTGCCTGCATCGAGGCAATAGACCCATCCGTCGACGGCGCCGAAGTAGATTTTGCCGTTCTCCGAGCGGGGCGACGAACTGATTTGGCTGCCCGTTTCATACTTCCAAGCCAAGCGACCGTTTTTGGTTTCGAGTGCGTACAGATTGCCATCGACGCCACCCACAAACACACGCGTCCCCACCACACACGGTGATGAGTTTACATAATGATTTGTGCGGAACCGCCAGGCAGGCCAACCGCCCTCGCTATCCAACGCGTAGAAGTTATTGTCCATCGAGCCGACGAAGACCAACCCTTCGCTAAATGCCGGCGAGGAGATCACTGGCTGTTGGGTGCGTTGCTTCCAGCGCAGCGCGCCATTGCGGATATCGAAGGAGTAGACGTGGCCATCGCTGCCGCCCACGAACACAGAGCCATTGGCAATGCAGGCCGAGGACCGGATGGGCATCCAACTGCGGTGCTTCCAGATCAACGTGCCGCGCAAGCCATCGAGCGCATAGAAGTGCTGATCGTCGGAGCCGATGAACACGACGCGATCATCGACGCGCGGCGAGGAGCGAATGGGCTTGCTGGTGCGGAATGTCCAGCGCGGTGAGCCACGTCGGACATCGAGCGAGTAGAGCACGCCATCTTCGGAGCCGATCAGCACCATATCCTGCCAGACGGTTGGCGAGGAGGAGATGCCGCCTTCGGTGGCGTATTTCCAGCGGAATTCGCCCCGTTGCGCATCGAGCGCGTAGATGTTCGTGTCGTAGCAGCCGACGTAGAGCGTCCCGTTGCTGACGCAGGGCGAGGAGCGCACTTCATCTTCGCAGCGGAACGTCCAAACCAGTTCGGTGTTGGTGGCCTTGCTGCTCACCACCGCTGGCGCTTTGCGGGGCGCAACGCCCGGCACGCCACCGGCGCTGTAGGCAGTGGGAGTTTGCAGCAGCGCTTCCTTCATCTCCTCGGCGGTGGCCCAGCGTGCTGCAATATCGTACTCCAGCGCACGCGCGACAACCGCATCGATCTCGGGCGATGCAGCGGGGTTGAGTTGGCGCAATGGCCGTTCATGGAAGGTGAACGGCGTTTCGAGCCGTGGGTCGCTGGCGGTGAGCAGATGGTGAAGCGTAGCACCAAGCGCGTAGATATCGCCACGGGGCTCGGCGAGACCGCGGTACTGCTCCGGCGGCGAGTAGCCCTCGGTGCCGATCATCGTGCCTTTGCGATCCGCCCGTGCGAGGTTGCGGGCGATACCGAAGTCGATCAACACGATTCGGTCTTGCGCCGTCACCATGATGTTCGAGGGCTTCATGTCGCGGAACACGATCGGCTCCGGTTCGTGGTTATGGAGATACGTGAGCACGTCGCAGATCTGGGTGGCCCAGCGCACGACGCGATCTTCGGGCAATGGCCCTTTGGCCTCGTCGAGCACCGTTTCGAGGTCTTTGCCATCGATCTGCTCAAGGATAAGATAGACACGGCCATTTTCCTCGAAGAAGTCGTAGACTTTGGGGATGGCCGGGTGTTGCAAGGTAGCTAAGAGGCCAGATTCGCGCTCAAAGTTTTTCAGGTTGAGCAGGCGAGTATTGGAATCTGGTGCGCTTTGCGCCATTTCTTTGATGGCACAGGGGCGTACCACGTCTTTGAATCGAAGGTCGCGCCCTCGGTATACGACACTCATACCGCCAACACCCAGCGTACCCTCGATCATATACCGCCCTTGCAGAACGACGCCCGGCTGCATTGTGGGCGTGTTCATACGCCGCGTGCCGGGTGCCCCTGTTCCGATGGTATGGGTTTCGCCGCCCTCGGGGTCATTGGTATTTGTCTTTTGAGTGCCAACTTTTTTGATAAGCGCCATGCGCTCCTCCAAGGGATGTTTGCGCTAGATGTGCGGTGGTCTGCACGTCGATGCGAAGAACAGACAAGTATTTTTATTATAGGGCTTTCAGGTCCTGGTGGCAACAGTTGATTTTTAGGAAAATTGCGACAATTTAGTAATCTTCCTGCAAGCATAATAGGATAATTTTGAAGTTTGAGCGTAAAAAGATATGCTATGCCAATGTTGGTTGGGTCTGTTGTGGCGATGGTGAGACGGGCGGATCGGGGTGATTGCGCGCCACGGTTCGTGAGTTTTGCTTTGCTTCCATGCATTGATGGGTGTTCGGTGGCGTTTTGGCGACAGATTGCGCATTCCCACGTTGAACACAACTGCACCCTATGCTATCATGGATGAAGAGCATTCTGGCGCGAATGAGTAACGTGCACTCCTAAGGTATGTAGTAGTGATGATGAAGGAAATCCTCTTGGATGGCCTTGGCTTGGCTGCGCGGATGCCGATGTAATGGTGCTTGAGGAACACATACAACCAACGAAAGGAGCAGGTGATGGCTCGCGAGGATCATGAGATGAAGCCAGATGAGCGAGCGACCCGTTCAACGCGGCAGACTCAAGCGCCGACTGAGCGGTTGCAGTCTGAGGTGACTGGCCGTACTGTGGCATCTGATCGAAATTGGCGGGCCGAACGTGCTTCGCGGCGGCGAAAGGCTGTTTCGATTCCAACTTCGCGGCAAGAATTGGCACTTTGGCTGCAATATGGCGGCTGGCAGATATTGCTGATCGCGGTTGGTGTGGTGATAGTCCTAATCTTCCTCTTAGTGCTGCTAAGAAACTTTAATCAGCGCAGCACCGCGAATCTGAGCGCAACTGCTACTGCCGAGGCGTTGGCGGCGCAGCCTATCTTCATCCCACCGCCGACTGTGACCCCTCTACCAACTGAGACATCGGCCGAGGCGCAGGGCGTTGGCGGGAACAACCAGGGCGCGCAGTTTGTGGTGACTGGTACCGGCACGCAAGGTCTGTTCTTACGCCCCGACCCGAACGTGAACAATCAGCCGATCAAGACGTTGCCAGAGCAGACGATTGTGACAATCGTGGGTGAAGATTACAGCGGCCCTGATCGCGTT
Source organism: uncultured Roseiflexaceae bacterium (assembly GCA_937988885.1). Taxonomy (GTDB): domain Bacteria; phylum Chloroflexota; class Chloroflexia; order Chloroflexales; family Roseiflexaceae; genus CALKHR01. The sequence goes on from CALKHR010000115.1 coordinate 7,502, forward strand.
TGGAAGAATGTGCAAGACCCCGAAGGCACGATCGGTTGGGCGGCTGCCGAATGGTTGCAGCCCGTTTCTCCCTGATGATCCGCTTCGTTTGGTGTACGGTGGCAGTGTGCTGTGGAAGAGCATTGCTACCATCAAAAACCGCTCTAGCGTCGCGCTGAGCGGTTTTTTGATTCTTGCACCATTAAGTTAAAAAACGATGAAAAAGCAGTTGTTGTAGTACAGCGTTTTTTCATTCTTCGCTGTGGTAGCCTCGCTATGCTGCGTGTGGTTCGGGGTCACCCGATACAAGCGCCTGCCCCAGCACTTCGCTGATGTGCTCCACGTAGATGAACGTGAGATCGCGCTTGACGTTGTTCGGCACATCGTCGATGTCGCGCGCGTTTTGCGTGGGCATGATGATGGTGCGAATGCCTGCACGATGGGCGCCGAGCACTTTCTCCTTGATGCCGCCGACGGGGAGCACGCGTCCGCGCAGGGTGATTTCGCCAGTGAGCGCCACATCGCGCCGCACGGCCTGCTTGGTGAACGCCGAGATCAGCGCGACCGCGAGCGCAATGCCCGCCGATGGGCCGTCCTTGGGGACGCTGCCCTCGGGCACGTGAATGTGGATGTCGTTCCGCTCGAAGAGCGACGTATCGATGCCGAGGGCCTGCGCATTGGCGCGCGCGTATGAGCAGGCGGCCTGCGCCGATTCGCGCATCACATTGCCGAGTTGGCCCGTGAGCGTGAGCGTGCCCTTGCCCTCCATCAGCGAAACCTCGATATGGAGCGTATCGCCGCCGTTGGCGGTCCAGAACATGCCGGTTGCCACGCCGATCTCATCCTGCTGCAGGATGTGGTTATGGTTGAAGCGCGGCGCGCCGAGATACTCGCTGAGCAGAGACGGCGTGATGACGCGGGGGAAGCGTCGGTGCTCGGCGACGCGACGGGCGATCTTCCGGCAGACCGCGGCGATCTCGCGTTCGAGGTTGCGGACGCCTGCTTCGTAGGTGTAGTTGCGGATCAGGTGCCGCAATGTGGTGTCGCTGAAGCGCAGCAGCGGCTTCTCGGTCTGAGTGCTGATCTGCAGATCGATCAGAGGAGCTTGCCCGTTATTGTTGCTCGATTGCGTCTCGTTCTGCGGCGCAAGTCCATGCGCTTCGAGCTGTTTGGGGATGAGGAATTGTCGCGCGATGTGTATCTTTTCCTCTTCGCTGTAGCCCGGTAACTGTAGCACCTCCATGCGGTCGCGCAGGGCGGGTGGGATTGGCTCAAGCAGGTTGGCGGTGGCGATGAAGATCACGTGCGAGAGGTCGTAGGGCACGTCGAGATAGTGATCGGCGAAGCTGTTGTTTTGTTCGGGATCGAGCACCTCCAGCAGCGCTGAAGCGGGATCGCCTCGGAAATCGTTGCCGATTTTGTCGATTTCATCGAGCATAAAGACGGGGTTGATGGAGCCGGCCTCCTTCATCGCCTTGATGATGCGGCCTGGCATTGCCCCGATGTAGGTGCGCCGATGCCCTCGGATCTCGGCTTCGTCGTGGACGCCGCCGAGCGAGATGCGCACAAAGCGGCGGCCCAGCGCTTCGGCGATCGATTGTCCAAGCGAGGTTTTGCCAACACCCGGCGGCCCGACCAAGCAGAGAATCGGCGCGCGCAGGCGGTTTTTGGCTAATTGGCGCACCGCGATGTACTCAAGGATGCGCTCTTTGAGCTTGGGCAGGCCGTAGTGGTGCTGATCGAGCGTTTGGGCGGCGAGCACAAGGCTTTGGTTGTCGGTGGTCTGCTGTGTCCACGGCAGGTCGATCAGCCAATCGATGTAGGTGCGCAGGATGGTGTATTCGGGCGCGGCGGGCGGCATCATTTCGAGCCGCCGCAGTTCCTCAAGCGCCTTCGCCTGCACCTTCTCGGGCATGCCTGCGGCGAGCACTTTCTCGCGGAGGTTGAATTGCTCGTGTTGGAGCGTGTCCTCCTGCCCCAGTTCGCGCTGGATGACTTTGATCTGTTCGCGGAGGAAAAATTCGCGCTGCGAGCGATCCACCTCTTTTTGCACTTGCGTGTGGATGCGGTTCTCCAACTCAAGCACATCGAGTTCTTGAGTTAACATAATGGAGAGGCGGCGCAGGCGTTCCTCGGCGTCGAGCGTTTCGAGGATCTCTTGGCGGCGGGCGATGTCGAGCGGCAGTGTGGAGGCGATCAGGTCGGCCAGCCAGCCAGGCTCATCGACGTTCATCGCCATAATGTAGGAATCGTCGGGCAGGCTGCGCGAGAGCTTGACCACCTTCTCGAAGAGCGAGAGCACGGCGCGCATCATCGCTTCGACGGCGATGGTTTTTTCTTCGTCGCTGTAGATCGGCACCGTGCGGGCGCGCAGGTACGGGTGCTCCTGCTCGTAGCTGAGCACACGCATGCGGCGCTGGCCCTGCAAAACGATCGATGTTGAGCCATCGGGCATCTTGAGGACGCGCTGGATATTGGCTTCAACGCCGATCGTGTAGAGATCGGCTGGCCCTACGTCTTCAATATCGCTCTCCCGTTGGGTGACCGCTAAGATCATGCGATCGTTGGCGAGCGCCTCTTCGATCGCGTTGATCGCGGGCACACGGCCAACGAACAGCGGTGTCAACATGTGCGGGAACAGCACAATGTTGATCAGCGGGACGACGGGCAGATCGCGTTCACCACCGTGGTTGTTGTTCTGGGCGATATCGAGTGAGGAGGGGAAGTCGAATAGGATTGGTAGCTCATCGGGCATGATTCACCTGCGCTGCATACGGGCGCATCATCGGCCCTTCACGGGCTGCATTATAGCACAGCATTATGGTTGTTCTGGATGCATACATCACCGCTACCGAGGCAATTTCCAGAGGAGGAATGGGCTTAGAGTAAGTCGGCTGGTCTTTTTGGTAGGTTGCTGAGCCAGCCACCCAGCGCGCCGGCAACGCACCCGAGTGCGAGCGCAAAGACCTGCGTGCGTGTGAGAGTGGCGTTAGCACTAGCGAGAAGTTGGATCTGGACACTGAGGATGCCCACGACGCCGACCATAAAGCCGTTCAGCCAGCGTTGGATGCCCGCGAGTCGCCCGGCCACATAGCCGCCGATGGCGGTGCAGAGCAGGCCCAAGCCGATGACGATGGGATCATCGGCGATGGTGGGATCGGTACTGCTGAAAGCTCTGGGGTAAAAGACCAACAACGAGATGGTGGTTACCATAAGGTCGACAATAAAGCCGTTTAAGACAGCCATCCAACGGATTTGCATGCGCTTCCTCTATGAAACATGGCGCGCAAAAGAGCGCGCCACTCAATGATAAAGGACTGGCGAGCGTTTCGTCAACCACAGCAACGGGGTAAGCAGAGAATTTGGGAGGGGATGCCTACTGGTCGTTCCAACAGAAGAACGGCTATATCAGAACGTTCCCCACACCATCACAAACAGCATAAGCGTGAGCTGAGTGCAGCGTAGGCCGTCGATCTGCACGGCTTGCCAGTATTCTTCTCGGCCCAGCCACCACCAGATGCGGGTGAGTTTGCGTTTGAGACGATTGCCATCCCAAATTTGAAGGACCTCAAGCTGCGCCATGCGTAGGAGTCGGCGTGTGTGGATGATCAGCATCGTTGCCCATATCCCAACAATTGCAAGCTGAACGATAGTCCCAAACATAGGACGCCTCCATGGATGTGTACATGACTTCCTATCTGTTTTTTATTTGAGGCAAGAACTGCACCAAAAGAAGGTGCGTTGTCTGCTGGTAATGTCGAAAAACAACGCCGTTTACACAACACACTTAGTAGTATAGATTCTCCTTATATCAAGATCAATTAGGTGTTCATTCCTATGTTCAATCGCCGTAGGTACTAGCATAATGTAGGATGCTTCGCACGAAAACTTATCGGTAGGAAGACGGATTTGCATATTGTTTTCTATGTGAAAGTAATGTGGCTTATGGTTGCCCAACGGTACTTGTGATTCGTTATCGATGTCGCTACAATACCCACGGTAAAAGATATCGCTATAGAGAGGATTGTTTGCATGATCCGACGCCTCAGTTTGGTGCTGCTTGTGGTATTGCTTGGTGCGTGTGCCTCGCCGTTTGCGAGTGCGCCAACCCCATCACCATCGCAGGTAACTCAGCCAACCGCAACACAAGATGTATTGGAATATATTACGCAGTTGCCGATTGAAACGCCGCCTCCTGCGCCCACACGGGCCGAGGTGCAGCCGACTGCGGCGCCTACACAAGTCCTTCCTACGGTTGTTCCGGTTGATTTGGAGCTCATCGATGATCCTGAGCGAATCGCTGCGACGAGTCCGGCGGTGCGTGATCAGGTGGCGCTGGCCGAGGCGTTTGAGGGTGTTGGTGAGATCCCGCGGGTTGCCCGTACGGAACCGCTCGATGTGCAGGTTGGCGATATCGAAACCTTCTGGGTTTCGAATATGATCGATAACACCAATTATGAGGTCGAGGCCGAGTTGCGCTATGCTGGCCCGGTGGTGTTGATGTATGTTGATACGCGGGAGAATGTCTCTCAAGCTGCGATCGAGCGTTCGGCGAAGATCTTTGAGGAGCAGATCTATCCGCGGACTCGTGAGGTGTTTGGCGAAGAGGTGTCGCCCGGTGTCGATGGTGATCCTCGCCTGACGGTCCTGAATACGCCGCTTGAGGGTGCTGGCGGTTACTTCTCGCCCGCCGATATGGTGGTGAAGGCAGCGAACCGCTTCAGCAATGAGCGCGAGATGTTTGTGATCGGCATCAACTCCTACCCGCTGGGCACGGAGGCATACGCTTCGACGTTGGCGCACGAGTTCCAGCACATGATCCAGGCGAATGTGGCGCAGCGCAGCCCGAGTTGGTTCAACGAGGGGATGTCGCAGTTGGCCGAGGATATCAACGGCTTCACCTCGAACGGCACGGCACAGCTCGCGCTGCTCCAGCCCGATGTGCAGTTGACCACATGGTCGAGCGATGCAGCGCAGACGGGCGAGCATTATGGCACGTCGCATCTGTTTATGCGCTATTTCTACGATCAGTACGGCGGCGAGGATAGTATTGCTGAACTGATCGCTCGTGATGCTGGCAATAACCTCGAGGTGTTCGCCGATATTGCGCGGCGTACCCGCCCCGATATCACGAGTTTTGCGGATCTGTACGCCGATTGGGCGGTTGCCAATGTGCTCGGCGATAGCTCGGTGGGCGATGGGCGTTACAACTATGAGTTGTTGCCCGGCACCGCCTCGATCATGCGGGTGGGCCCCGGCGTGCAGGAGGGCACCGTCAACCAATTTGGCGTCGATTACTTGGGTGTGTTGGAGGGCCCGCAGACGCTGAATTTCACCGGGAATCAGGTGATCGGCTTGACGGGCGCTTCGCCGTACGAGGGCCGTTATATGTGGTGGAGCCAGCGCGGCGACGACAGTATCGAGACGTTGACGCGCGAGTTCGATCTGAGCGGCCTCGACAAAGCAACGCTCAAGTTCTCGACATGGTATGAGATCGAGAAGGACTGGGATTATGGCTTTGTGACGGTCTCAACCGATGGTGGTAAGACATGGACAACGTTGGAGGGCAAGAGCACCACTACCGAAGATCCGCAGGGCCACAACTACGGGCATGGCTTGACAGGTGTAAGCGGTAAGCCAGGCGTCGAGACCGATAAGGGCATACGGGCGGAGTGGATCGATGAGGAGATGGACCTGACGCCGTATGTTGGCCAGAAGATCTTGCTGCGCTTCTGGGTGATCAACGATGCGGCGTACAACGCTCAGGGCATGCTGATCGACAATATCAGCATCCCTGAACTGAACTACTTCGACAATGCCGAGGAGGGCGATGGCGGTTGGGAGGGTGTTGGTTTTGTGCGCACTACCGGCTTTTTGGCGCAACAGTGGTCGTTGCGTCTGATCGCGGCGACCAACGGCGAGTTGACTGTCACTCCGGTGGAGGTTGATGCGCAGGGCCGCGCTCAGATCCAGATCCCCGCCAATACTCGCGCGATCCTAGCGGTGATCGCTTCGACGCCGTTCACGACCGAGAAGGCCACGTACACGTACGAGATTGTGAAGTAGTTGCGCGTGTAAGAATCTCTTTGTGGCGATAACTTGCAAGGGAATGTGTAATATCGACCTTTTGCTGTGTGCAGAAGGTCGATATTACGTTTTTGAGATGTGTTTGTATGAAGGATACTCTCGAAATGACAGATCATTGTAATGTATGCTTTAAGGCATTATAATGCTTCCTAATACAGTGATAGTATGTATTTTTACCTATGTCTCAGTACTCATAGGTACTATCTTCCTATTGTGAGTTGGTGTGTACTCAACTATGCTTCAGAAGGGTGTTTAACACCTTTTTTTACTTTACAATCGAGTGTTGCCTACCTCTGCCAGTTGGCCTAGCCGGACCATCTCCCTTCATTCATCTTTCCATGTGGAACGGGTAAGCGTAGCAAGGAGTCAGCAGCATGCGAAAGCCTTCGAGCCTCTCTCTCTTGTTCATGGCCTTTTGTATCCTGGCACTCTCTGGCATTTGGTCGCCCGCCGTTCACGCCGCCCCTGGCGAAGAATTGGTGAGTAGTAGCGGCTCGCTGAGCGCTAGCCAGTTGATCACCATCCCCCTCTACAGCCCCGAAGCCGCCAACCTCCGCCTGCAAGTGAGCGGGGGCAGCGCAACCGATACCATCACGATGGCGCTGCGCAACGGCAGCACTACCGTGTCAAGCTGGGTGGTGCGCAGCGGCGAGACAGTGTGGGGCTATGCCACCTTACCGAGTGGCGGCTCATTGACTCTGCAGAACAACAGTGGGACAACACTCACGTATAATCTCAAGGCATATGCCCGTGGCGTCGCGCCGAACATCACCACAGGCAACGCGACGTGGAGCGGTGTGGCGCGAGGGGCAGGCATCCAGTCGAACATTCAGCTGACGGTGCCGACCGCAGGCCGTTATCGTTTGACATTTGGCGCAACTGGCGGCAGTTTCCAACTCAAGGTCGATTCCAACGCCATCCTCAAGACGGCTGTGCCTGGTAAGCTCCCCGCCGCTACCGATAGTGTGTACTACCTCTCCGCTGGCGTGCACACCTTCACGATCGTGCAGAACAGCGCCGATGCGCTGGTGACGTGGAGCGTGGCGCTGGCGACCGCCGATGCGCTCGATACGTTTCCCACCAGCGAGAGCAGCGCCGTGTTGGGTGGGGCGTTCCGCGAGGAATGGGTGCCGATTCAGCTTGCGAGCGCGCAGGCTGTCAATGTGCGGATCGAGGTGACGGGCGCCACCACCGATCATTTGTTGATCGAGTTGTACAACGGCGCGACTCGTGTGTATACCAGCACCAATGTCTACGGAGGCGAGGTCGCTTGGGCGAGCACCACGCTCGCGGCTGGCGCGAATCGCTTGCGGGTTGTCTCGGCGGCCAGCAACACCGCAACGCTAGGCTACACCGTTACTATGAGCGTCATCCCGCAGCCGAACTACACGTGGACTGGCACGAGCTATGGTATCACGTCACGCCTCAATCAGGGCAACTCCTCGATCAAGCTGAACTTCCCCAAGGCTGGCTTGTACCGCTTCACGGTTGGCGCGAGCACGGGCCGCTTCCAGTTGTTGCTCAACAGCCAGTACTTCCAAAAGATCATCACCGACACCGCCAGCACGAACCTGACGGTGTACGTGCCCGCTGGCGCACACACCCTGCAGGTGCGTCAGGACCCCGCGCAGACCAAGACAACTTGGAGCGTGCAGGTGGCCACGACCACCACGACGGTCGATTCGCTGACGTTCAGCCGTGGCGGTGGCACGCTGGGTGGCACGGGTAACGCCTTCCGCGATGAGTGGATACCGTTGCAGGTGAATAGTGAAGCTCCAGTGAATCTGCGGGTGGTGGCGCAGGGCGCCGCTTCCGATTCGCTGAAGGTCGAGCTGTACAACGGCAATACGCTCGCCTACAGTGCGGCCAAGGTCTATGGTGGCGAGACGTTCTGGGCCACCACGACGATCAAGGCTGGCTCCAATCGCCTGCGCCTGATCGCCGACGCGGCCAATACGGGGCCGATGAGCTACCTGATCGAGGTGCGCAACGTCGATACGATTCCCGGTTCGTGGCGCGGTGTGGCGCTCTCGGGCGGGCTAAACTCGGTGGTGCGCCTACATGTGCCCGCCGATGGCATCTACGATGTGGAGCTCACCTTCGATGAGGGCGCGGGGCAGGTGCTCGTTGATGCGAACACGACGGTCGCGCTGCAGAGCATCGAGCCAGCCGCAAGCACAACCACGTTGCGCGTGCCGTTGAAGGCGGGCTTGCATACCTTCACGCTCAAGCAGGACACTGGCTCGATCACGCCGCGCACGGTCTGGCAGATCGCCACGAAACTGCGCCAACTCGAAACGACGCAGGGAGCTGGCACGAAGGCCTATCTGTCCTTTATTATCAAATAAACTTGCTCGATCGACGGTTCTCAACAGACAGGTTCGGCGCAATGCCGAGCCTGTTTTTTGCTGGATTCGCCATTTCCGCGTCCCGTTGCTCTTACCATTTCCCACTGGTATTTCTGCGGATTACCGAGTATGATAATCAATATATTTCCTATCACAAAAATGACATTTCATCGCCATTGGTGTGCTTCGTCATCGCTTCGTGCCTGCTCTGTTAGGGATACAACATGCTTGCCCTGTTGGGTTACCAGATCGACCAAGAGCTCTACGCAAGTCATCATTCGTTAGTGTATCGCGCTCGTCGTGTTGCTGATAGTCATCCAGTTATTCTGAAGGTAGCGAATCAAGAATACCCCTCCCCTGAACGAGTAGCGTGGTTTCGGCGCGAATTCGAATTGATGCGCTCATTGGCGCTCCCCAACGTCGTCAAGGCCCATTCGCTCACCTATGAGCAGCAGCATTGGATCATGGTGCTTGAGGATGGCGGTGATTCCCTGAATCGGCTACGGCTCGCTGGCACGCTCCCGCTCGACGAACTGCTCAGGCTTGCTATTCGCATCACCGAAGCGGTTGGCGAATTGCATCAGCAATACGTCATTCATAAGGATCTCAACCCCACCAACATCGTGTATAACCCCTCGACCGGCGAGGTGAAGCTGATCGACTTCGGCATCTCGACGGCGCTCTCTCGCGAGACGGCCTCCTTCCGCAATCCGAACGTGTTGGAGGGCACGCTGGCGTACATCTCCCCCGAGCAGACGGGCCGCATGAACCGCGATATCGACTATCGCACCGACTTTTACTCGCTTGGCGTCACGTTGTACGAGTTGTTGACCGGGCGACTGCCGTTCGTGAGCGCGGATGCCTTGGAGTTGGTACACAGCCATATTGCGAAGTTGCCGCCGCCTCCGCATCACATTGTGCCGAGTATCCCGCCTATCCTTTCAGCGATTGTGCTGAAGTTGCTGGCGAAGAACGCCGAGGATCGCTATCAATCGGCCTATGGGATTGTGGCTGATCTGCGGCATTGCCTTGCGCAATGGGAGGAAACTGGTGAGGTGCAGCCGTTCGCCCTGGCGCAGTCCGACCGTTCCGATCGCTTTCAGATCCCGCAGAAGTTGTATGGACGCGAGGCCGATATCGATCGGTTGCTGGCAGCCTTCGAGCGCGTGAGTGCGGGCGCGGGTGAGATGCTGCTGATCGCGGGCTATTCGGGCATCGGCAAATCGGCGTTGGTCCACGAGATCTACAAGCCGATCACGGCGCGACGCGGCTACTATATCGCCGGGAAGTTCGATCAACTCCAACGAACCATGCCCTATTCGGCGGTGCTACAGGCGTTGCGCTCACTGATGCAGCAGTTGCTCACCGAGAGTGAGGCCTCGGTGGTGGCGTGGCGCGAGACGTTGCTGACGGTGTTGGGCAACAACGTCCAACTGCTGTTTGAGGCTATTCCCGAGTTGGTGCTGATTGTGGGCGAATTGCCCGCCCCCACCGTGCTCCCCAACGATGTGCAGCACCTGTATCGCCATTTGCTGTTGCAACTGATCCGCCTGGTGGCACAGCCGTCGCACCCGTTGGTGTTGGTGCTCGATGATCTACAGTGGGCCGATAGCGCCTCCCTCACGCTGATCGAGGCGTTGATGACGCACAACGGCCCTTCGTACTTGCTGCTGATCGGCACGTACCGCGACAATGAGGTGAACGATAGCCACCCGCTGGCGCTGAGTATGGCCGCGTTGCGCGAAGCGAACGTGGCTGTCGAGCTCCTGCACTTGGCGCCGCTCTCGCTCGCCGATACCTGCGCGTTGCTCGTCGATACGCTTCATCAGCCGTTGGAGCGTGTCGAACCGCTAGCGGTCTTGGTGCAGCGTAAGACGCTGGGCAATCCTTTTTTTATGGGCGAGTTCCTGCGATCGTTGTACGTCTCCGAACTGCTCCAGTACCGTTATCCGACTGCCGAGCATCACGGTGGTTGGGAATGGGAGATCGAGCGCATCCAGGAACATGCCATCACCGACAACGTGATCGAACTGCTTGATCGTAAGGTGCAGACGTTGCCGGAGATCACGCAGAATCATTTGCGGATCGCCGCCTGTTTGGGCAATCAGTTCGAGTTGATGGTGTTGGCGCAGGCGTGCGATCGTGTGTTGGGCGCGCTGCTCGAAGAATTGTGGCCTGCCGTCGCGGAAGGCTTGCTGGTGCCGATCGGCGATGCCTACAAATTCACGGGGAAACTTGGGCAGTGGCAACCGAGCGAGTTGATCGGCTCGCACAGTTACCGTTTTGTGCATGACCGCGTGCAGCAAGCGATTTATCTCAGCATTCCTGAATCTCAGCGCGCCGCCACGCATTATCAACTCGGCGCGATGATGCTGCGCAATACGCCGACCGAGAAGCATGAGGAACGTATCTTTACGCTGGTTGAGCAACTCAACCACGGCATTCCGTTGTTGAGCGATGCGAGTTCTCGTGAGCAATTGGCCCATCTCAACGCGATCGCCGCCCGCAAAGCCACGAGTGCCGCCGCTTATCAGCCTGCGTATGCCTACGTGCAGAACGGCCTCGCGTTGCTGGATGCCGACGCCTGGCGAACGCGCTACAGCCTTGCGCTCGATTTGCACATTCAGGCCGCCGAGATCGCTTACCTGTGCGGCGATGAAGCGGCTATGACGCGCTATGCTGATGAGGTGCTGGCCCGCGCACAACGCCTCACCGACCGCCTCAAGCTGTACGAGATTTTGATCCGGGCGAATCGCGCGATGGAATCTTCCGAGATCGCGTTCGATGTGTTGCGCCAACTCGGCGTCACGTTTCCCGCGCAGCCCACCGCGGCGGATCTCGAACAGGCCTTGGCACAAGTGCAGGAGCTCCTGGCGGGCCGCTCGATCAGCGATCTGCGCGACCTGCCGCGCATGACCGATTCGCAGACGCTGGCGATCTTCCACCTGATGTCGAGCGCCAGCATCGCTGTCTATGCAGCGAAACCGCAGTTCTTCCCGCTGTATGTGCTGAAGCAGGTCGAATGGTCGATCCGCTACGGCAACGCCCCGCAATCGCCGTATGCCTATGCGCTCTACGGCATGTTGCTATGCGGATGGCTGGATAACATCACGGAGGGCTATCAGTGGGGCCAGTTGGGGCTGCATCTGCTCGATACGCTGGAAGCGAACGAGGTGCGGGCCAGGACATTGTTCATGGCCCAGGCGTTTATCAACCATTGGAGCGAGCCGGTGCGCGAGACGCTGAGTTTGGCGCGGCTAGCCTACCAGAGCGGCTTCGAAACGGGCGACCTCGATTCGCTTAACTTCGCGACGGTATCGTACACCGCCTATGCCCTCTTTAGTGGGCGCGAGTTGCCGGTGTTGGAGCAGGAGATCGTGGTGTTTACCGAGGCGGTGACGCCGATGCAGCAGGAGGCCACGCTCTATCGCCTGAAGATCTATCGCCAAACTGTCCTTAACCTGATGGGCAAGACGAGTCTTCCCCATATGCTGAGTGGCGAGGTGTACGATCTCCAGCGTTCGGTTCCCCTGCATTTGGCGCGCCACGATGGCACATCGGCATATGCCGCGTATCTCGCTCAGGCGCTGCTCTTCTATTTGTTCGAGCAACCAGCGCAGGCGCTTTCGTACATCGAATTGGCCGAGGGCGTGGTCGATCTGGTCGTTGGGCAGTTTGTGGTCACGCAGTTCTATTTTTACGATTCGCTGATCCGGCTGGCGTTGTATGCCGATATGCCCGAACAGGAACACGAGGCGCTTTGGGCGAAGGTGAACGCGAATCAGCAGCGCTTGGCGAATTGGGCGGCGTACGCGCCCGAGAACGTGCAGCATCACTGGTTGCTGGTGGAGGCCGAACTGGCGCGGGTGCGCGGTCGTTACGGCGATGCCCGCGAGTTGTACGATCAGAGCATCGCATTGGCGCAGCAACACGGCTACCTCCACGACGAGGCGCTGGCTCAAGAAATGGCTGGCCGTATGTACGTGGCTCGTGGTCAACTCCAGTTCGCGCAGGTGTGTCTGCAGAATGCTCACTACGCGTATCAGCGTTGGGGCGCGCAAGCCAAAGTGCAGCATATCGAGGAGCGTTACCCACACTATTTCAGCACACCTCAGCTTGCCGTCGGCACCACATCGCAACTCAATACGGCCAGGCACTCCGTCTCGGGCGCGCTCGACATGGCGAGCGTCTCGAAGGCGCTGCAAGCGATCTCTGGCGAGATCGTGCTGAGTCGGCTGTTACACACGCTGGTGTCGGTGCTGATCGAGAACGCTGGGGCACAGCAGGGCTACTTGCTGCTGATGAATGGGAACGGCCTTGTGCCCGTGGCGCAGATCGATGCGCTAGCGGCTGAGCAGGTGGTGCTGCTTTCGCCCGGACACGAACTGACGCCGACCGCGCTGCCCAACTCGATCATCACCTACGTGGCCCGCACCCACGAGACGGTGCTGCTGCACGATGCCGCCGGAACCAGTGCCTTTGCGCTCGATGCCTATTTGCAGCACCACCGCCCCCGTTCGCTGTTGTGCGTGCCGTTGCTGAACCAGGGCCGGTTGGTGGGTGTGCTGTATTTGGAGAACAACTTGGTCAGTGGCGTGTTTACGGCGGAGCGGCTCGAAGTGCTGCAACTGCTGGCGGCGCAGACGGCGATCTCGATCGAGAACGCGAATTTGTACAGTGACCTTGAGCGGAGCGAGCACAAATACCGCACGTTGTTCGAACATTCGCACGATGCGATCCTGGTGTGCGGCCCCGACGGCACGATCATCGATGCGAACCCGGCCTGCACCGCTCTGCTGGGCTATAGTCCGAGCGAACTGCAGGGCAAGCGAGCGGTGCATTTGGTCGCTGAGCCCGCCGCGCGCGAGCAGATGCTGCATGTGCTCACGAGCCAGGCCAGTGTGCGCGATGCTGAGTTGATCCTGCGCTCGGCCTCTGGCACGCTGATCGATTGTCTGGTGACAGCCAGCACACGCTACGACGACGATGGCAGCATCCTCGGCTACCAAGGCATCATTCGCGATCTCTCCGAGCGCCGCCGCCTTGAGCATGAGCGTGCACGATTGCTCGCTATTCAGCGCGAACTCGATTTCGCCCGCAATATCCAACAGAGTCTGTTGCCACCCAGCAAGGTGGTATGGCCCGAACTTGAGGCGATGTGCTACAACATGCCAGCCCGCGAGGTCGGCGGCGATTTCTACATCTATCGCAAGCGCAAACTCGCCGACGAGCAGCGCTTCACGTTTGCGTTGGGCGATGTGACGGGCAAGGGCATCCCCGCCGCGTTGTTGATGGCGATCAGTATGGTGTCGTTGCAGGCGATCGCGCTGCAGGATAGCAACCCCAACGAGTTGTTGAAGCGGCTCGATCGGCTGATCGCGCGCTACACCCGTTCGAGCCGCCAGAACTGCGCGCTGCTCTACGCCGAGATCGTGATGCCGCAGCGGCGCGGCGACGGAACGACGTTGCTGGTCGCCAATGCTGGTTGCGTTACTCCGCTGCTGCGGCGCGCGAGCGGCGAGGTCGAATGGATCGATGTGGGTGGCTTGCCGCTCGGTACGGGGCTGACGATGCCACATGGCTACGCGATCAGCGCCAATACGTTGCGGGCCGATGATATGGTGATCTTGACGAGCGATGGCGTGATCGAGGCCAAAAACCCCGACGGTGAGATGTTCGGCTTCGAGCGGATGGCCGACGCGGTCGCGAGCGGCCCCACGCATAGCGCCGAGGCGATGTTGGCGCACCTGCAGGCGGCGCTAGCCGATTTTGTGGGGGGTGGCGAGCCACACGACGATGTGACGATCATCGTTGTGCGGATGGGCAAGCGCGCTGGGTAATGTCACATCGGCACAAAAGCGGACCTTAGAACGACGCGCGTTTGTGTTTCGATTGCTATCATCAGCCTTAGGATGAGCCAAGCGCTGCACGCAGCGCCTCATCAACATCACATAACAAGACCGGTATTGCTTAGACAACGCCTGTCGTGTATACTGCTGTTGGTTTGGGCTGAATGATTGAGCGACCGAGGTGAGCGAATGACGGTTGTAGAAAAAGAGCGTATCGACCCGCGCGTGATTAGGACGCGGCAATTGTTGATCGACGCCTTTCTTGGCTTGCAGGCCGAGAAGGACTTCGATGATATTACGATTCAAGACATTACGACACGGGCCACCGTGAACCGCGCCACATTTTACGCGCATTTCCCCGATAAATACGCGCTGGTCAACGACATTATGCGCGGCAACTTCGAGCAGGTGCTCGAGTCCCGCCTTGGTCCCGAGCTCGACATCGGCCACAATTACCTGAGCAATCTGTTGCTCGCCGTCACCGATCATCTCACGATGTTGCAGACGCGCTGCCAACGCTCGTTTTTGATGTTTGAGTCGTTGGTCGAGGCGCAGACGAAGTTGCAGTTGCGCCAACGCCTGATCGATTGGTTGCAGGCGCGCCCCCACACCAGCGGTCTGCCGATCGAGCGCGTGGAGATGGCCGCCACTGTCCTCAGTTGGGCGATGTACGGCGCGGCGAACGAATGGCGCGGTCGTGCCGACGCCCAGAGCGCCGATGCGTTTGTGAAGGAGAACCTGCCCATGCTGATCGCGATGGTCGAGGCGCTCTGATAGTTCCTCTAGATGTGAGCTAAGGTTGTTGTTGCGGGTTTAGCCTGCGGCAGTGAGACACTTGTGTGATATCGAGACGTTGCTACGTGCAGCGCCTCGATATCACGTTTTTGGGGAGTGTTATCAAGAACGAACACAGAATACTTCCTCACGCTTAGACGGTCTTGGCGTGTTGATAACTGCCAAGCAGCAGCGCGGCGTATTGATCGTCGATCTGCTGTTGCCAGTACGGTTCTGGTTGGGGGTTGCTATCGAGTACAACGATGCGGTCGGCATGGGAGCGTAGTTGTGCGATGACGCTTGGTGAGGCGTGCGGGGTGGCGATGATGCAGCGTCGGGCGTGCAGCCGCCGTAGCGTTTGCAGCGCGACCAACTGGCTGACTCCGCTGCCGATCCCGTCATCGACCAGGATGACTTGGCGGCGGTGCAGGGGTGGCAATCCACGTCCCCCTCGATAACGCTGGTGCTGCGCGGCGAGATCGCGGGCCGCCAAGTCGGCCTCTCGCCAGAAGGACTCCAGCGAGGCTTTTGGCAGGCGTAGCACGGCGCGGTTGAGACAGAGGCCGCCGTATTCGCTTAAGGCACCAGCGATCAGGGCTGGATAGGCCCGTAGTGTAATTTTGCGCACCAAGAGCACGTCGAGCGGGAGGCGAAGCAGGCGCGCAACTTCACCCGCGATCACCACGCCGCCTGGCGGCAAGGCCAACACGAGTGAATGACCTTCGCGATATGGCAATAACAGTTGCCCAAGTTGATGACCTGCGCTGATGCGGTCGGCGTAGCGCGGGTTTAGTTCTATCGGTGGACTGCCAGGAAGCAGATAACTATTGGTTGGTGTCATGACAAGCCTCCTGAAACATGGTATCAGCAGGCGGCGCGGCGCGTCTCCACGTTTCTGATGCCTTTCGATACAGTTAGCTTCAGTATAGGCTTTTCGGTTGCGTTGAATATAATGAAATGGTAACGCTTGGTAGTGATTTGGTGATGATCGGGGATAGACCGTGGCTTACGATGTGGATGCGCTGCTCCAAGCAGTACATCCACACCACGTTTTGGGGAAGGTGCGATCTGTGGAGGCTCTTGTGTTTAAAGGCTTTTTGAAAAGCATTCCAATGATGTGCCTCCTTTGCGAGAGCGTCGGATGCGCCATACGGCGGGTGTGGGTGTACTCACGAGGAGATCGGCTGCTGCGCAAGCCCAAAGGGCCGGGTCGCGGCCCTTTGGAAACCCCGACCGGGGTTTATCGCCCCTGGACCCCCAAGGGATCCGCTCTGTGATGCCTGTGCCGTTTGGTTCCTCGGTATGATCCTTGTTCGGTAGTCTGTATGCGCTTTTTGCCTACCGACACGCATCTGTCTCTGCTTACAACCTCTTGAGCTGTTCAGAAATGTTCTAATCTGCGAAATCTGTGTAATCTGTGGATGCCCCTGCAACGTTGCATCGGCCTTAACTGCTCTCGCGCACGACGAGCTCGCCGTAGATCACGCTTTTCACGGGAGCCTCGAACTCGCCCTTGATCAGGTGGTGCAGCTTCTGCATCGCTAATTGACCCATCGCCGCGCGAGGCATATTGTAGCTTGTGAGTGCGGGGCGGGTGTAGGCGCTCTCGGCCACGTTGTCGATGCTGACGATCGCGATATCGTCGGGGATACGCAGCCCCGCCTCTTTGATCGCCTCCATCGCGCCGAACGCCGTTTTATCGCTGATCGCCACGACTGCGGTGGGGCGATTGGGCTGTTGCAGAATCTCCTGCATCTGAACGTAGCCCTTTTTGGGGTGCCCCGAGACTGGATTCGGCATCAACTCCGGCGGAATCAACAGGCCTGCCTCGGCGGCGGCGGCCAAGCAGCCCTTCAGGCGGTCGTTGAGACTGCTGTACTTGCGCGGCCCCCGCAGGATGCCGATCGCGCGGTGCCCCCGCTCCAGCAAGTGCTCCATCACGGCGTAGCCCGCGCTGAAGTTATCGCCCAACACGCAGGGCAGCTGCTGCCCCGGCAGATAACTCTCGACCAGCACCAGCGGCACTTGCAGCGCCTTTAGTTGGATGACCATCTCCGGCGTGATATCGCCATCGTTGGCCACCACCAAGCCCTGCACTTCGCCCGTGAGGATCGATGAAAGGTTGTCGAGGCCCTCGGCGGCCTTGTCGAACATATGCAGATGCACGCGGTAGCCGAGCCGCTGTGCTTCGGCTTGGAAGCCGTGGATCACGTCGCCGTAGAAGATGTCGAGGATGACGGGCATAGCGCTGCGCTCGATCAGCAGGCCGACCGTAGCGGGCCGATGATTGTCGTTGGTGGCGACCGCGTAGCCAAGTTGGGAGATCACATCCCACACACGCTTCCGCGTTTCGGGCGAGACGCCGGGCTTGTTGCGCACGACCAATGATACTGCCGAGACCGAGACTTGCGCCGCGTCGGCGATATCGCGCATACTGGGACGCCGTTTATTCATACATTGCTCACTCTTCTACCTTTTTTCTATCATAGCATAGCATCGGTACGCTGGCTAGAGAACGCTCTCCCGCTACATTCCTCTGATACACTGACATAACATGTGCTTTCGGTAGTGCTGCAAGTCGAACATGCTCAACTGCATGTCTATCCTTCCTGAGAAGTAGTTTCTCTCAAAATTGTTGAGTGTTGTATAGTAGAATATCATAGAATTTACTAGAATAACAGTGGTTGACAAAAGAAACATGCTCTTGTATAGTACAAATAACCCCGATGAGATGGCGATAAAACGAATGACTACCCGCTTTTCTAGCTATGGACGCTAATGTGATGTAAAGTTGCATCGTCTTGATAGGCGTGATTCATTGGTGAATGATTCACGTTGCTTCCTAAAAATTTTACTAAACAAACAACTGAATAGATCTAAGATGTGCAAGCTAGGGCGTTGAGTTTTGGGAACATGGAGCAATACGGTATCGGCCTGTTGCATAGGTGGATTCTGTAACGTCGTGCCTTCGTCTGTGCGACATTGCTGAGCGAACGTTGAGCTTGCACACGTCTGCGAGCCTGTTGCTGTTGCAACGGTGCGCTCGTTTGAGATGTGGGTTGCAAGCGCGTTGACGCGCTTGTAAGGTTATGAGCACAGGAGGGATACAGATGGATTCCCGCCAACGGAAGTCGTTGACGCGGCGTGAAATGCTGCGTCTCACCGCCACAGCTGCCGGTAGTTCCGCGATCGCTGCTATTCTTGCCGCTTGTGGTGCGCCGCCACCCGCCGCTGCACCACCGCCGACCTCCGCTCCCGCCAGCGGCGATGCGCCACCCGCCCCCGTTGAGCCATCGCCAACACCGGTGACTGCTGAGGTGTTCGGTTCGAGCTCCGCCAAGGTGAAGATCCGCTACTGGACCATTCTCAGTAGTGTCGATGGTATCGTGATGAACGATTTGGTCCGCAAGTTCAGCCAGGAGAACCCCGACATCGCAGTCGAATCCCTCCAGGGTCTCACCGATTTTATCCAAAAACTCCAGGCATCCTCCATCAGCGATACCGCTCCCGATGTGGCGTTGATCCGCCATACGTACATTGGCCCGTTTGTGGGCAAGAACATGCTCTCGCCGATCGATCCTGGTGAGTTGGAGTTAGCGGGTATTCGATCCTCCGATTACGACCCGACGGTGTGGAATTTCACCCAGTTTGAAGGCAAGCAGTATACAGTTCCGCTCGATATCCACTGCCATGCCATGGTCTACAACAAGAAGATCTACGCCGATAACAATATCGCGGTTCCCACCACCCTCGATGAGTGGCTGTCGGCCACGCGCACGGTGACGAAGGGCGATATCGTCGGGTACAACACGTTTGCGCTTGGCTCTGGCGCCCAGGAGTATATGACGTGGTTCATCTTTGGGCTGTGGCGGCAGTTCGGTGTGGAGATGATCACAGCCGATAATAAGGCTGGCTTCAATACGCCCGACGGCATTGCTGCTGTCAAGTGGATGAAAGATATCCAGGATGCTGGCAATCCCAATAATGTGCCGACCGGCGATATTCAGCGTACTGGCCAGGTTGCGAGTTGGACCGATGGCCCCTGGATCTCAACCCTGTTCTTCGATAAGACTAAATCGCCCGCCGCCGACGATCTCGATGTGGCGCCGTTGCCTCAGAAGGATTTGAACAACAAGGCGGTGTGGGGCCAGAGCCACCAATTCGCGCTGCCGCGCCAGGGCAAGCCGGATGCCGAAAGGCGCGCTGCAACGCTGAAGTTTGTGCAGTGGATGACGCAGCATGGCGTTGATTGGGCGAAGGCTGGTCAGGTGCCAGCACACAATGCCGCCCGCGATGAAGCCCTGAGCAGCGACGATCATATTTTGCAGAAGTTGCGCGTGTGGGCTTCGCAGTTGCCGTATGTGGCGTACATACCCGCACACCCGATGCTGCTCGAAGTGATGCCTCGTATCGCCGCGAACGTCGAGGGCGCGCTGCTCAATCAGTGGTCGGTCGAGGAAGGTCTGCGCAAGGCCGAGGAAGAAGTGAATCAGATTTTGATTGGCTAGTGTGTGGGCGCGCCGTGGCCTCTCGCAATCTGTGCGGCCCACGGCGCGCTCGATTCCCCTGGCCCTCCCGAAAGAAAGGGTGCTATGAGCTCTCTGCATTCGACTTCTCAAGCGTTGCGGCAGCGCCAGGCCAGCCGATTGTGGTCGCGGCTCGCACGGAATAACTGGTCGGCGTTGCTGTATCTCGCGCCGTTTCTCATTTTTTTCGCCATCTTTCAGATTTATCCGATCTTCTATGGCTTGTACGTCAGCCTGACGAAGTGGGACCTGACAACGGCGCCACAGTTTGTGGGCCTGAACAATTTTATTGCGCTTAGTCGCGATACGTTGTTCTGGACATCGCTCCGCAATACGCTGCTGTTTGTGGCGATGAACGTGCCACTGGCGATTGTGGTGCCGCTTACGTTGGCGGTGCTGGTGAACGAGGCCATCCCGGGCCGCGCGATCTTCCGTAGCGCCTTCACCGCCCCGCTGATGATCTCGGTGTCGTCGGTGGGTGTGCTGTGGGTGTGGTTCCTCAACCCCACCTTCGGCCTGATCAACCACTACGCCGAGGCTATCGGGCTACCGGGGCAGAACTGGCTCACGCAGAGCGGTTGGGCGATGGTGGCGGTGATGATCACAACGGTGTGGTGGACATCGGGCTGGAATATGGTGCTGTTCCTGGCGGGCCTACAGGAGATCTCCGAGCAACTGTACGACGCTGCGAAGATCGATGGGGCCGGGCGTTGGAATCTGTTCCGCTATATCACTTTGCCTGGGTTGCGCACCACACTGCTGTTTGTGGGTGTGACGACCGTGATCGGCTCGTTTCGGGTGTTTGCGCAGGTGTTTGTGATGACCGGCGGCGGCCCGTTCGATTCGACTCGCACGGTGGTGCAGCATATCTACGAGACAGGGTTTCGCTACTTCCGCATGGGCAACGCTTCGGCAGTGGCATGGTCGTTGTTTGCGATGGTGCTGCTGTTCACGCTCATTCAGTTTCGCCTGATGCGCGAATCTGACACTTGAGGAGGCCCAAATGATGCAATTAGCCATCAGGCGACGATTGGTGCGCTTCCCTTGGGTGCGCTTTGTGCTCCTGAGTGTGCTGGCGTTGATCTGGGCCTCGCCGCTATTGTGGATGTTGGCGAATTCGATCAAGCCAGAATCGCAGGTTATCAGCATCCCACCGCGCTGGCTGCCCGAGCGTCTCAGCGATTGGACGTTCGATAATTACCGTTATGTGCTGTTTTTTCCGCGCGGCATCGATCTGGTGCAGTCGTTCTTGAACAGCTTGTTCGTATCGACGGTGGGCACGGTGCTGGTGGTGATTGTGGATGTGTTGGCGGGCTACGCCTTCGCGCGGCTGCGCTTTTTGGGGCGCGATGTGCTGTTCGCGTTGGTGGTGGCCTCGCTGATCGTGCCAAGCGAGATTCTGCTGATCCCGAACTATATCACGGTTTGGCGCTTCCAGTGGCTCAATACGTACAATGCCTTGATATTCCCCGCATTGGCTGGCGGATTCGGCGTGTTTCTGTTGCGCCAATTTATGCTCGGCGTGCCGCACGAACTGGAGGATGCCGCCGCTATCGATGGTTGCGGCAGTTTTCGCACATTGCTGTGGGTGGTTCTGCCCCTCTCGCGTGGGGCGATCGCGACTCTGGCGATCTTCACGTTTCTCGGCTTCTGGAACGATTTTACGTGGCCGTATCTGGTGATCAATGAAGCGAGTAAGATGACGCTGCCGATCGCGCTGATTCAGTTTCGTGGCGATTATTGGAGCGAATACGGCCAATTGTTGGCGGGCGCTGCACTTTCTGCCCTGCCCGCGATCTCTCTATTCCTGGTTGCTCAGCGGATGATCATTCGCTCGATCACCTTGACAGGTATTAAGGGCTGATCGGCTGACGTGCTGCGCAATGGCCCTATGTTCTCGGTTGCGTAGCGGGGAGCGAAAGAGTGTTACAATTCGCCTGTTCCCCATGCTCCGTTCGTCATTTCACATACTACGAGGAGAGGTATGACCCACAGCTCGAACTCTGCCCGGATTGTGCTTGACAATGAGCGTGTTGTCGGCACCATTTCACCCTTGCTGTTCGGAGGTTTCGCCGAGCATATGGGCCGTTGTGTGTACGGCGGCTTGTACGATCCCGAATCGCCTCAGGCCGACGAGCGCGGCTTCCGGCGCGATGTGCAGGCGGCGCTGCGCGAGATGGGCATCAGCATTCTGCGCTACCCAGGCGGCAATATGTTGAGCGGCTACAATTGGCTGGATGGCGTCGGCCCTCGCGAGAAACGCCCCCGCCGCCGCGAGCTGGCCTGGCAGTCGATTGAGACGAACCAGTTCGGCACCAACGAATTTATCGAGTTTTGCCGCAGCACCAACATCCTGCCGATGTTGGGCGTGAATATGGGCACCGGCACCATCGAGCAGGCCGCCGCGCTGGTTGAGTATTGCAATGCGCCAACCGGCACGTTCTACTCGGATCTGCGCAAGGAGCACGGCTACGCCGAACCGCACAATGTGAAGTACTGGTGCATCGGCAACGAGATGGACGGCCCCTGGCAGATCGGTCACTTGGAGGCTGAGGCGTACGCTCGCAAGGCGCTGGAGACCGCCAAGATGATGCGCTGGCAGGACCCCACGCTCAAGCTGGTTCTGTGCGGCTCCTCCAACACCTCGATGCCAACCTACCCCGATTGGGATCGGGTGGTGCTGGAGATATGTTGGGAGCATGTCGATTACCTTTCGCTGCACTATTATGCCGAAAATCACGAGAACGACACGGCGAGTTTCTTGGCGATGGCCGCGCAGTTCGAGTCGCAGGTCGATACGCTGGCGGGGCTGTTGCGCTATGTGAAGGCCAAGCGCCGCTCGAAGCACGAAGTGAAGCTCTCGTGGGACGAGTGGAACGTGTGGTACAAGGACCGCAGCGGGAATGGCGGCTGGCAGGTGGCGCCGCCGCTGAGCGAGGAGGTTTACAATCTCGAGGATGCGCTGGTGGTGGCGCAGTGGATGAGCGTGTTCTTGCGGCGCTGCGATGTGCTGGAGATCGCCTGTTTGGCGCAGGTCGTCAATACTATCTCGCCGCTGACGACCACCCGCGATGGGTTGCTGCGCCAGACCACGTTCTACCCGTTTGTGCTGTTCGGGCAGCACGCGGCAGGTGTGTCGCTGGAGCCGTTGGTGAACGCGCCCCTGATCGAGACGAAGAAGTTCGGCCCGCAGCCGTTGTTGGATGTGTCGGCGAGCTACGACGCCGCGGCGAACCAGGGCGCGTTGTTCATCGTGAACCGCAGCCAAACCGAGCCGCTGACGACGACTGTGGAGTGGCGCGGCTCCGCCCCCGATCAGGCGACGGCGATCTACCAGTTGTCGGGCACTGATCCCAAGGCATTCAACAGTTTCGAGCATCCCACCACGATCGTGCCGCAGCGTTTGGCGGGCAGTGCGGTGGTCGATGGTACGCTGACGCTGACGCTGCCGCCGCTCTCGTTCACGGTGGTGACGACGACGGGCTACAGCAAGCGTTAGGTGACGAGCGACGATGGTTCGAGAGCGGGTTGGCGCTTGGCTGGCTCGCTCTTTTGATTGTCCGATGAATCGTTTGTGTTGTGCAGGAGTTAATCATGGCCGATACTACGCTGATCATTCGCCAGGATGCGCCGATTGGGACGATCTCTCCCCGTTTGTACGGGCATTTCGCTGAGCATTTGGGCCGCTGTTGCTATGGTGGCTTGTGGGTCGGCACGAAGGAGCGCAATATTCCGCATCAGAACGGCTTCCGCACCGATGTGTTGGAGGCGCTGCGAGCGTTGCCGGTGCCGCTGTTGCGCTGGCCGGGCGGTTGCTACGCTGACCATTACCATTGGCGTGATGGCATCGGTCCCGCCGAGCAGCGCCCGATCCGCTTGGGCATGTCGTGCGGGTTGCAGGTGGAGGACGACAATAGCCTCGGCACGCACGAGTTTATATGGTTCTGCCAGCAGCTCGGCGCGGAGCCGTATTTGGCGGGGAATGTGGGCAGCGGCACGCCGCAGGAGTTGTGCGATTGGGTGGAGTATTGCAATACGCGGGTCGCCACGACGCTGGCTCGTGAGCGGGCCGCGAATGGCTCTCCCGAGCCGTTCGGTGTGAAGTTGTGGGGCGTGGGCAACGAGAATTGGGGCTGTGGCGGCAATTACGAGGCGGCGGTGTACGCTCGCGAGTATGTGCGCTACGCCACAATGCTGCGCCACGTCGATCCTACTGCAGAGTTGGTGGTGTGCGGCCAGGAGAAGGAGTGGAATTACACGGTGCTGAACACGATCGGTAAGCATTTGGGCATGGTCGATCACTTCTCCATCCATCGCTATTGGATTCATGGCGGCTCGGAGTTGGCGTTCAGCGACGACGAGTATTACGACCTGTTGGCCGAGGCGGAGGCGACCGAGGATTTTGTGCTGGAGACGAAGGCGCTGATCGATGAGGCGACGGGTGGGAAGCGCAAGATCGGCATTGCGTTGGATGAGTGGGGCGTGTGGCATCCTGAGGCGCGCGATTGGGGCCCGCACCCCGAGGGCGTGGAGGCGCGGCAGCCTGTGACGTATGAGCAGGCTGGCACGCTGCGCGATGCGCTGGCGGTGGCCGTGGCGTTGGAGGGCTTTCATCGGCAGTGTGAGGCGTTGACGCTGGCGAATTTGGCGCAGATCGTGAATGTGTTGCACGCTCCGGTGATGACGGAGGGCGATCAGTTGTGGCTGACGCCGACGTATCACGTGTTGCGGATGCATACGCCGCATATCGGCGCGACGGCGCTGACGGTGGAGGTGTCGAGGGCGGACAGTCTGCCGAACGGTAAGAGTGCGGTGAGTGCGACGGCTTCGCGCAATGCGGAGGGCGTTGCGGTGACGATCACGAATCGGCATGTGGAGCGTTCGGCGAGCGTGGTGCTGCGTGGCGGCGATGGTTTGGCTGCGGCGCGCGGCGAACTGTTGACTGCCGATAGCCCGCGGGCGGTGAATAGTGTGGCTGATCCGCAGCGTGTTGCGCCGCGCCCGTTGGCGGTGGAGCGCGACGGGGACGATTGGCGGGTCGATCTGCCGCCGCACTCGGTGGCGACGGTGTTGCTGCGCGAGGCGTAGCTTCGGCAACGATGGGCGCTGCGCGGCTGCGACTCCAGCACGCGCGCGTTTTGGCGCGCAGCGCCACATCTGTCCGAGCGCGCGCACGTTGTGCACGACGTTGTTTGCCCGTAGCGACGGGCGTTGGGGTTGACGAGGCGCTTTCTTTTTCCTAAAACAGCATGATGCTTGCGGGTGATTAGGCTTCTGAATGAGCGGTACAGCGTGGCTGTGCCGCTTTTCAGATCGGGGTATAATTGCAATGGCGTTTGCTATTGCCCTGCGCGGCGCGGGCATTTTGAAGCCGCTGTGGCGGGAAGGTTGGGGCGTATGCCCATCACGACAGTTTTATTTGATTTGGATAATACGCTCTATCCGGCTTCGTCGGGGATGATGCAGAGCGTTGATAGGCGCATTACGGAGTATGTGCAGCAGTTGTTGCACTTGAGCCCCGAGGAGGCGTGGGAGTTGCGCCACCGCTATTTCACGGAGTACGGCACGACGTTGCACGGGCTTCAGCGGAATCATAATGTGGATGCTGACCATTATCTGGCGTATGTTCACGATTTGGCGTTCGATGCGCTGTTATGGTCGGATGCGGAGCTCGACCATTTGTTGAGTTTGGTGCGGGCCGAGAAGGTGGTCTTCACCAATTCGCCGGGCGATTATGCGCAGCGGGTGCTGCGGATTTTGGGCATCGAGCGGCATTTCAGCGATATGTTCGATATTCGGCGGATGGGTTTGGTGCCGAAGCCGCACCCTTCGACGTACCAGTTGGTGCTGCGCTCGTTAGGCGTCTCTGGCTCGGAGATGGTGTTTGTGGAGGATACGCCAAAGAATTTGGTGCCCGCCCGCGCTTTAGGGATGACGACGATCCTGCTAGCCGAGCACCCCGAGGCGGTGGAGCCGGATGTGGCCGATTACGTGGTGCCGGATGTGTTGGAGGCGGTGCGCGTGGTGTTGCAGTTGGAGGCGCAGGATGGGCGGTAGCGCGTTGGTGCGCCACCGCCCGTGCGTGTTTAGCTCTGCTGGAATGCGGCGTCGAAGGCCACGTTCGATGGGGTGAGGTCGAGTTTGCGGCAGAGTTCCAGCGCTTCGGGCGCGCCCTGTTCGCGGTTCATGCCGTTGTCCTCCCATTCGATCGAGAGCGGGCCTTCGTAGCCCACGTCGTTCAGGGCGCGGAATACGCGCTCGAACGGCACGCCGCCACGACCCGGCGAGACGAAGTCCCAGCCGCGTCGGTGATCGCCGAAGAACAGGTGCGAGCCGAGGACGCCGTTGCGCCCGTTCAGGTTGCGGATCGATTCTTTGACGTGCATGTGGTAGATGCGGTCTTTGAATTCGTAGATGAATTCGACCGAATCGACGAATTGCCAGTAGAGGTGGCTTGGGTCGAAGTTGATGCCGAAGGTCGGGCGATAGTTGAGCGCTTCGAGGGTGCGCTTGGTGCTCCAGAAGTCGTAGGCGATCTCGCCCGGGTGCACTTCGAGCGCGAATTTGACGCCGACTTCATCGAACACGTCGAGGATGGGGTTCCAGCGGTCGGCGAATTCTTTGTAGCCCTCTTCGATCATGCTGGGTGGCACGGGCGGGAACATGGCCAGCACGTGCCAGATCGGCGAGCCGGTGAAGCCGTTGACGACTGGAACGCCGAAGGCGGCGGCGGCGCGTGCGGTGTTTTTGATCTCCTCTGCGGCGCGTTGGCGCACACCTTCGGGATCGCCGTCGCCCCAGACGCGCGGCGGCACGATGCCTTTGTGGCGCTCGTCGATCACTTTATCGGCGACGGCTTGGCCAACGAGGTGGTTGCTGATCGCGAAGCATTTCAGTCCGTGGGCTTCGAGCAGTTCGCGTTTGCGCCGCACGTAGCCGTCGTCCTCAAGCGCTTTGTCCACTTCGAAGTGGTCGCCCCAGCAGGCGAGTTCTAGTCCATCGAATCCCCAGTCTTTCACGAGCTTGACGAGTTTCTCCAGCGGTAGATCGGCCCATTGCCCAGTGAAAAGCGTGACTGGTCGTGCCATTGGTGCCTCCCTTTAATTTGCAGATGCAAGTGGTCGTCTATGACCAAGGAGCCGACGCTTGGACGCGATGTTTGACTGTGGCCGAGGCGTCTGCTCTTCGGTTACTCGATTATCCTGCGGCGAGTGTTTCCCAATTCGCCGCTCGTTCGATGCCTGTGTGCCAGAGGTTCAGGCGTCGTTTTCGATTGGCTTCATCGATCTGTGGGTAAAATCGGTCGATGCGACCACGCCCACGGGTGAGAAAGTGTTGGCTGATCGGTAGGCCCGCTCCCTTTCCGGCCAAGTAGGCGATGCCGAGCGCGGCGAGGTCGGCTTGGCTGGCCCGCTCGACTGGTAGGCCCAGCAGGTCGGCCTGCAGTTGCAGGAGCAGATCGCTGCGGGCGAGTCGTCCGTCGGCGAGCAGGCGTGTGGGTGCGATTTTCCCACAGGTTTGCAGATGGTTGAAAGTATCGACGATCTGAAAGGCGATGCTCTCCACGGCGGCGCGCGCGATGCTGCTGCGGTCGGTGGTGAAGTGTAGGCCGAGCACGGCGGCGCGGGCGTTGTTGGCGTATTGGTCTTTGTTCATCCCGTTGAAGGCGGGGACGAAGATCACCTGGTCGTCGCCTGTGGCGCTAGTGGCGAGGTTGAGGAGTTCGTCGATCGATGAGAAGGCAGTAAGACGGTTGCAGCACCATTCGAGTGCCAACGCGCCGCCCAAGATGATGTTGTTGAGAGCGTAGGCCAGCTCTCCCTTGCTGTTGTAGGCGATGATGTTTTGCGCTTCGCGGGTGCTGACCGGGCGCGAGCCATGGAATAGCGTGACCGTAAGGCTGTTGTTGTAGGTGCAGGTGGCAATGCCCGGCTCGAACGCGCCGTGGCCGATCAGGGTGGCGGCGGAGCCGCTGGCGAGTGCGCTGATCGGCGCATGGAACTGCAGGAGCTTCGGGATCTGCGTGCGGCCCCATATGGAGGCGGCTGGCTGCAGTTTCGGCAGAATATCGAGCGGCACGCTGAACAGCCGCGCGAGCTCGGGCGACCATTGCAGCGAGTTGATATTTTGCAATTGGGTGCGCTGGCCGTTCGAGTAATCGGTGGCGAAGGTGCGCCCGTTGCTGAGCCGCCAGAGCAACCAACATTCGAGGGTGCCACCCGCGAGTTGTCCAACGGCGAGCAATCCTCCCGCGCCCGCCTGGTGATCGAGCAGCCATCGCAGCTTGGAGGCGCTGTAGTAGCCCTGCAGCGGCATGCCCGTGGTGACTTGCACCAGCAGAGCGTGGCCGGCATCGCGCAGCGCTGCGACAAACGGTTCGGTGCGGCGGTCGTTCCACGCCAGTGCCGGGCCGAGCGGTTCGCCGGTGGCTTTATCCCACAGCAGGCAGTGGCTGCGTTGGCTGACGATGCCCACGGCTGCGATCTGGCTGAGATCGTATTGCTGCATGAGGTCGGCAAGGATGTCGAGGAGCGCGTTCCAGATCTGCTCGGGATTCAGCTCGTAGCAATCGGGCGCAGGATTGTTGAGTTCGATCGGATGTGCGCTCGATGTGACCGTTGTGCCATCGAAGGCGAAGAGCGTGCAACGGATGGTGGTGGCGCTTAGGTCGATGGCTAGAATCAGCTCAGCATTCGTATTCATACAATGCTTGCCTTACGGCGTAGTTTCCCACACCTAATGCGTTCGGCCTACGGCTGATGTGCAGGCGCGCGCAGTGTCAACGATTTCGGGTGGCGCAATGCCTAGCTGTATGGGCCTATTATAACGTGAGTTTGGCAAGTTGTTATCGCGTTGGCGGTGCGGTTTATCACCCGCGCCAAGGTGCTATTCGCGAAATGTACACAACGATACACTTTACGTTATCGGCAAACGCGACTGCAAGTGGTGTAGAATGGCAGCTTTATCGTCGTTACGCACCGGAGTGGCTGAATAGAACGCATACGGGTTGATCTGCACGTTTCGGCCCTCCTGCTCCAGGCGCTCGGCAATCCGCCCGATTGGATTCGAAATGCCGCGAGCATAATGGCGGCCTAATCCCTCAATCAACTTGCGTTGCAGCGCCAGCGGATCGGGCCGATTCAGGCGAATATCAAGCGGCAGCAACGCCAAATGTTGCTCGATAGGAGTATCGAACAGATACACCGTCCTCCAGTTGGGCCACAGCGCCGCTAACCGCTCGTGGGCCAGAGGGAAGTCCTCTAACTGCCAATAGTAGAGCGTTTGGGTATCGCAATCGAGGTGAATGCCCGAGATCGGGCCATCAATCGCTTCTGGCCACACCAGTTCCGTCGCTTGCAGCAGGGCGAGCGATTCCCTCAGATCGTCTCCCGCTAACTCCGTGGTGATGCCCTCCCAACTCGAAATCCGCCCTACCCGATATTCCCCATGCTGTTTATACGATGCCAAGATACAGTTATTTTCATCGTACTCAGCATCTACGATGAATCGCTCCTTCTCCTGTTGCCACTTTGGATCGAGCACCAAGTGATCGGGCAAACCAAGATACCGCACCAGGTCGATCAGACCTTGCCAAGCCCACTCAATCGTCCAGCCCGGCCACTGATAGCGCAACAGTGCCATCAGCGCCTGCTGTTCAGGCCAGCTAGTACTCATCTCCAAGCTGAACCATAGCAAATGTTTGCGATCCAGATCGATCAGCGCTGCGCCTTCGCACCAAATCTCATCGAGCCAATCGGTTGGTTTCTCGTGATGCATGCCGCGCACAAATTCGACAGCGATGCTCGGCCCCCAAAGCAACTCGTAATGCAAACTATTGGCGATCCAATGGTCATAAAAGAGCTGCCACTCACCATTTTCAATAATCACCAGATTTGCTCTTTGACCCATATACGCTCCGTGTGAATGTTTAATGCTTTGTTTTAGTGGGGAGAGATCTCAAAGCGCAATACAATGCAAAGCAATGAGATTCCTCACTTCGCCTAGCGGCTTGTTCGGAATGCCAGTCAGAACTTTCAAGAACGTATAAGACTATGATTGATATCTTTTAGAAAAGCTACTTTCATGCGCAGACTACACCTATTTTACAATCAGCACTCCTAAGAATGACACGATTCAACCGTCCAAGCTTTCCCTCACTCCAAAAAAGCGATGACGATGGACTGCACGTAACAATCCATCGTCATTACAATACACAACCACACACAACCTGCCCTACGATTCATCAACCACCACAGGCTCAGGTCGCGGCGTCATATGGCTGATCACAATAAACGCAATTGTGCTGAACAACAGCAACAAGAAGCCATAGCGAAACAGCAACAGGCTCAACGGCTGAAACATGCCCACCATGCCAAGCAGCATCAGCACAATGATCGTGCGTTCGACACGGCGAAATGTTGTTTGTCGCATATCTCTCTCATCTAGCGTTTCACCTGATCGCCTGGTCGGTGCGCGGGTCGAAGAGATGAATACGCTCCGTATTGATGCGCAACCATACGCGGCTGCCCTGCGCAAACGTGCTGCTTGGCGGCATGCGCACCTTGAACGGCGTATTGCCCAGCCGCAGATCGTAAATCGTGCGGTCGCCCAGCGGCTCCTCCGCGTACACTTCGGCTGCGAGCAGCCCGTCTGCCTCGCTATCGGTCACCTCCACGTCTTCGGGCCGCACGCCCAGAATAAGCCGCTCGTCGTGGTGGCGCTCCCGAATGCGCTCGTAAAGCTGGCGCGGAATCGGCAGTCGCCACTGATCGTGTGTGCCTCGCAGCATTGGCTCAGGATCAGCGTGCAGCACACACTCCAAAAAATTCATCCGCAAACTGCCAATAAAACTCGCCACGAAACGATTCACCGGCTGCTCGTACACCTGCTCGGGCGTACCAACCTGCTGAAGCACGCCCCGATTCAGGACTGCGATCCGATCCGCCAGCGACATCGCCTCGGTCTGGTCGTTGGTCACATACAACAGCGTCGTATTCAATTCGTGATGAATGCGCTTCAACTCGGCGCGCATCTCGACCCGCAACTGAAAATCGAGGTTGGTCAGCGGCTCGTCCATCAGAAAAGCCCGTGGTCGGCGCACCATCGCGCGGCCAAGCGCCACACGCTGCTGTTCGCCGCCCGAAAGCTGCGCCGGACGGCGTTGCAGCAAATGGCGAATATGCAGCGTATCGGCCACCTTCATCACCGCCTCACTGATCGCCTGCGGGCTATAGCGCCGCGCCTCCAAGGGAAACGCAATATTCTCGAATACTGTCATGTGGGGATAGAGCGCGTAGCTCTGGAATACAAACGCTACATCGCGCTCGGCGGGCGTAACGCCCCGCAACGAACGCCCATCGAACGAGATATCGCCTCGATCCGGTGGCTCGACGCCAGCCACGCAGCGCAACGTCGTCGTTTTGCCCGCGCCGGATGGCCCCAACAACACCAGAAACTCGCGGTCTGCCACCTCCAGCGAGAGCTGGTTCAGCGCCTGCACGCTGCCGAATCGTTTATCCAAATGATCGATCTGAATCTGCGCCATGACCCACCCTAATTTATTAGTCGCTCTGTTGCCCGATCGAACAGCCGTAACGCTTGTTGATCAAAGCGGATCGGCACCTGCTCGTTCAACGCCAACCGCAGCGCAGGCGGAGTGCGCATCTGCAACGTGTGTTGGCCCACCTGCACATCGTAGATCGTCTCGTCGCCCAGCGGCTCGCGGCGCGTCACGATCGCCTGAGCATCGGCGGGTCGCCCATTGGCCAGCGAAACCTCTTCGGGACGCACGCCCAACACCAACTGTTGCACGCCGCTGGCCCGCAGCCTGTTGTACAGCGGCTCATCGAGTGTGAAGCCGAACGTCCCCAGCGTATCCACCAACCGCGACGACGCATCCAGCCGACAATCGATCAGCCGCATCGGCGGGCTGCCGATAAAACTCGCCACAAACAGCGTCGCCGGGCGACGATACACCTCCAACGGCGTGCCGACCTGCTGAAGCACACCCCTATTCATCACCGCGATCCGGTGCCCCAGCGACATCGCCTCGGTCTGGTCGTGCGTGACGTACACCATCGTCGTTGCGAGTTCCTGTTGCAGATGCTTCAACTCAGCGCGCATATCGATGCGTAGCGCAGCGTCCAGGTTTGTCAACGGCTCATCCATCAGGAACACCTGCGGTCGACGCACCATCGCACGCCCAAGCGCCACGCGCTGCTGCTCACCACCCGAAAGTTGCTTGGGCCTGCGTCGCAGCAAATGCTCGATCTGCAACGTTCGCGCGGTCGCCCGCACCCGTTGCGCAACCTCGGCGGGCGGCGTGCGCTGCGCGCGCAACGGAAACGCGATGTTGTCGAAAGCGGTCAAATGCGGGTAGAGCGCGTAAAATTGGAACACCATCGCGATATCGCGCTCGCCGGGTGGCAAGTGATTCACCAGCCGCGAGCCGATCCGAATATCGCCACTGCTCTGGCGCTCCAGCCCTGCGATCGTGCGCAGCGTCGTCGTTTTGCCGCACCCCGAAGGCCCCAACAGCACCAAGAACTCACCATCGGCGATCCGCAGATCCAAGTCGCGCACCGCCACCATCTCTCCGAAGCGCTTGCTCAACTGCGTGATTTCGATCTCTGCCATATCACTCCCGAAGCACAACGCCAATCGTTAGCGCCGCACCGCGCCGAACGTTACGCCGCGCAACAAATGATTGCGCACCAAGAAGGTGAAAATGACTACTGGCAGCAGAAACACTACCGACGTTGCTGCCATACGACCCCATTCGATCTGGCCGTAGCCGATGATCGCGTACAGGAACGGCGGCACCGTCGTGGCGCGGCTCGGGTTGAGCAACTGCACGAACACAAACTCATTCCACGATGTAATCAGCACAAACACCGCAGTCGCCAGCATCGCGGGCAGCGCCTCGGGCAGCACAATCTTCCAGATCGCCTCCAGCCGTGAGTAGCCATCGGTCATGGCCGCCTCCTCGTACTCGCGCGGGATCTCGTCGAAGAAGCCCTTCATCATCCAAACCACGAATGGCAAGCCGCTTGTCAGATATAGCAACGTGATCCCTACATAGCTTTCGCGCAGATTAGCGGAGCTAAACATCAAGAAGATCGGGATCAGCACCACAATCGGCGGCAACATGCGCGTGCTGAGGATGAAGAACAGCAGATCGGCCTCGCCCCGAATGCGGAAGCGCGAGAAAGCGTACGCCGCTAGCGTGCCCAGCATCACCGCCAACACCGTCGCGCCGCCCGCGATCACCACGCTGTTGAACAAATGGAGTGGGAACGCGCTGAT
This sequence comes from uncultured Roseiflexaceae bacterium, assembly GCA_937988885.1. Classification (GTDB taxonomy): domain Bacteria; phylum Chloroflexota; class Chloroflexia; order Chloroflexales; family Roseiflexaceae; genus CALKHR01. The sequence continues at coordinate 40,370 of CALKHR010000115.1, forward strand.
CGATCTCGCCGCATCGGCATCCGCCGCATTGGCTCTTGTGAACACCGCCTGATAATTCACCGTGGTGGGCGTGAAATCCACAAATGGCAGGAACGTCGGTGGTAGCAGATTCACTTCGGCGCGCTGTTTTAGCGATGTGACCAGCATCCAGTACAGCGGGAACAAAAAGAACAGCAGCGCCAACGCCAACGCGAACCAGAACAGCATCTCGTTCAGTAACGAGCGCTCTTGTGTGCGATACCTCATGAGGCACCCCTTGTCAATCCCTCACCACAGGATTTGTAAACAGACAGGTTTACTGTTTCATACTCAAACGTGGTAATCGCGTGCTCAAAGCTGTATGCCCGATGAACAATGCGATGCTGTATTTCATCAGCTACTAGCATCACAATCGCATGTGGTATTGAGGCGCTGCGCGTAGCAGCGCCTCAATACCACAAAAAACGGAATGTACCTTGGCCACAGGCTAAAACAGGTCTGATATCTTTACTATCCAACCGGATTGAGTATCAGAGCATTTCTGAAAAGCATCAGGAGGTTGTGAGCGCAGGCACGTGCTTGTCAAGATGTAAAAGGCGCACACAGACCACCGAACAAGGACCATACCGAGGAGCCAAACGCCTCCCACATAACAGAGCGGATCCCTTGGGATCCAGGGGCTACGCCCCGGTCGCGGGGTTCCAAGGGGTCGCGACGACCTCTTGGGCTTGCGCAGCAGCGCACCTGCTCGTGTGTACGCGCACACTCGCCGTATGGCGCATCCAACACCTGTAGCGGAGGCGCATGCACGCCACAAAGCACCGTCTGTTTCGCATTGGAATGCTTTTCAGAAAGCCCTTCAGTTGAATGAAAGTAGCCACGACAACCCAATCCCTACGCTTCCTCGCGATTATTCAGCAACAGCCGAATCAGCACATTCGCCAAGGCAATAATCACGATCAGCATGATGTAGCCGAGCGCCGAGCCTTTGCCCGTATCGAAATCGCGAAACGCCAACTGGTAAATGTACACCGACAGCACCTGCGTCGCTCGGCCAGGGCCGCCGCCCGTCAGCGCGTACACCGTGTCGAACACACGGTACGAATCCATCGTGCGGAACAGCACACCGATCGCCAGCAGCGGCGTGATGATCGGCAGCGTGATGTGGCGAAACTTGAACCACGCCGATGCCCGATCGACCTCCGCCGCCTCGTAGAGATAGCGTGGCACCGCCGACAGCCCCGCCAGCGAGATCAGCATCATAAACGGCGTCCACATCCACACATCCACCAGCACCAGCGACCACATCGCCACCTTCAAATCGGTCAGCCAGAACACGCCCTTCTCGCTCAGGCCCAGCACATCGCGAATGATGTAGTTCAAGATGCCCGTATCGGCCCGCAGCATAAAGCGCCAGAACAGCGCCACCACCACGGGCGAAAGCATCATTGGAATCAGCATCAGCGTCATCAGCACGCCGCGCCCCTTGAAATTGCGGTTCAACAGCAGAGCCAGCGCAAAACCCAGCAGCAACTCGATCACCACCGCCGGAACCACAAACTGCGCCGTGGTCGTGAAGCGCTCCCAGATATTGGGGTCGCTCAGCAATTGCGCATAATTTTGCAATCCGATCCAGACCGGGCCAGTTGCTGAATCCTTGATCACCGAATAGCGTGTAAAGCTCAGGTACAGCGACCAAATCAGCGGGAAGATCGTGATCAGCAGCAATAACAGCATGGTGGGTGATAGAAACAGCCACACCAGCAGTCGGTCACTCAGCCAGCGGAAGCGCGGACGCAATCGCTCGGCCTGAGTGACCAGCATCGTTTGATTATTCGAGGATGAAATGTCGCGATCTGCCATACGCACAACCCCTTAGCAAGCTACGGTGCCCTATTTGGGTGGCCCATCGGGATAGGCGTTGTCGAGGATGCGTTGTTGTTCACTCGCGATCAGATCCAGCGCCGCTTGTGGGTCGGCTTGCCCCGTGATCGCCAAATTCAACTGCTCGCCCTGGATCTGGAGCAACTGGTTGTACTCGGGCACATTCCAGAAATCCTTGACATTCAGATAAGCCTTGGCAAAGATCGGATTGTAAGGCGCGGCATTGTTGAACTCAGGGCTTTCGAGCACCGAGATGCGGGCCGAGAAACCGCCTAACTTGGCCCATTCGATCTGCGTCGGCTTCGATTCCAGCCATTTCACGAAGGCTAGCGCTGCATCGGGGTTTTTGCTGTAACTGCTCACACTGAGGCCCATACCTCCCAGGCTGCTGATCTGCTTCACCTCGCCGGGCACCAGCGTGTAATCGAGATTGGCCGATTGATTGCAACCGCTCGGATCGGTGAAGGCGGGGCCGAAGCCAAACCAGATCGCGCCCATCGCCACCGAGCCGTCGCACAACGCGCTCACAGTTTCGTTAAACTGGAAATCGCCAGCGCCTTCGGGGCCTGTCTTGAACAACTCGGCGGCGAACTGAAGCGCTTGCAGATTGGTGGAGCTATTCAGGATTCCTTCGACTTGATAGGTGTTGGGGTCCCACAACTCGCCACCAAACGACCACGCGATCTGATTCCAAGCCGTCTGTACTTGATCGTAGCAGGCTGGCGTACCGCACCAGAAGGTCGCGAAGCCGTTCGGCACTTGATCGACCTCGTCCGGCGTCGCCTTGAAGAACTGCGCCACCGTCAGCAGATCGCTCCACGTAGTCGGCACCTCCAGTGCTTTGCCATGTTGCTGCTGGAAGGCTTCTTGGATAGCTGGGTCGGCAAACAGGTCTTTGCGATACACCAACATTTGCGTATCGCCCTCGATCGCCACCCCATAGTAGCGCTGGCTTGTGGGTGGATATTCGCCGTAGGCGCTGAGCGCTTCCGGCACGAAATCGCTGACCTCGATGTTTTCCTTCATCCAGTCGGTCAATTCGACCACATGGTTGCCAACCACTGCCTCGCCGATGAATTGGCTATCGAGAATAACCACATCGGCACCGCCCTTGGCTGCGAAATCGGTGAAGATCTGATCGTGCCACTGCCCAATCGGCACACAACGGACCTCGACCGTCGCATCGGGATAAGTTTGTGCCAATGTAGAGAGAGCTTGGCACGGCTCCCAAGCGAACCAAATCACTTGGAGATTGGTTGTGTTGCTGGCGGGAGCGCTTGTCGCCTCAGCGACGGGTGCGGAAGTTGGAGCGGGGGCACTGGTTGCCTGGCCTGTTGGGCTGCTTGAGCCACCACAGGCAGTGAGCAGCGAGCCAAATAGCAGGACGGTGACAAAGGCTGCAGACCGTTGGAAGTATCGACGCATAACAAACCCTCCTATCGCACTGCAATCGAGATGATCGCGCTGAAAGCCGGGTAGTTGCTGAACTTCGCTTTAGAGGTGCTGCATTGGTTGGCTAAATTGTGGAACGTCTCGCCCGACCACTAAGCAGGTCGGGCGAGACGCGACTGGGTGATACTAGTATTCCGGCTCGACCCAACTGCGGCTGCCCGCCGAGCGCTCGACTGCATCGAGCACCGCCTGGCAGCGCAGGCCATCCTCAAAGGTCGCGTTGGGCGAGACACCCTTGGCGATGCCGTTGAGCAGGTCGTACACGCCGTGCGTGAACGTGTGCTCCCAGCCGATGATATGCCCGGCGGGCCACCACGCGCCCACATAGGGGTGCGCGCCGCCGTCGGTCACCAAAACGTTGCGGAAGCCCTTCACATCGGGATCATCGTCGCTGAACAGCACGTTCAACTCGTTGAGCCGTTCGAGGTTGAACTGAATGCTGCCCTTGCTGCCGTTGATCTCGAACGAGTTATAGTTCGCGCGGCCATTCGCGAAGCGCGTCACCTCGAACGAGCCGACCGCGCCATTATCGAAGCGCGCCAGGAACATCGCCGCGTCATCAACTGTTACTTCGCCCATCTCGGTGCCAGCGGTCGCATCCAAACTGCTACCAGCGGCAGCCAACACAGGGCGCTGCTTGATGAACGTCTCGGTCAAGCCGGTGAGCGACGTGATCTCGCCGACTAGCATGCGGGCCAAATCGATGATGTGCGCGCCAAGATCGCCCAGCGTGCCCGAGCCTGCCGCATCCTTGCTCAAGCGCCACACCAGCGGGAAGTTCGGGTCCATAATCCAATCTTGCAAGTAGACCGCGCGCCAGTGGTAGATTTTGCCGATGCGGCCCTCGTCGATCAGCTTTTTGGCCAACTGCACCGCCGGGACACGTCGGTAATTGAAGTTCACCATGCCGACCACGCCAGCCTTCTTCACTGCGTCCACCATCTGGCGGGCTTCGGCCAGCGTATTGGCCAGCGGCTTCTCGCAAAAGACGTGCTTGCCGTTCTCGGCGGCGGCGATTGCGATCGGCGCATGCGAATCGCCCGGTGTCGAGACATCGACTAAGCCAATATCGTCGCGGGTGACAAGACGCTTCCAATCAGTCTCGATGTGCTTCCAACCGAACTGATTCGCGAACTCCTGAACTGCAGCGGCATCGCGACCACATACGACGGTCTGCTCGGGTTTGAGTGCAACATCGGGGAAGAACGTCGCAACTTGGCGATATGCGTTGGAGTGCGCACGGCCCATAAACTTGTAGCCAACCATCCCAACGCCGATAGAGTTTGCCATTTCCATCCTCCTAAGTCAGCACAAAACAAGAAGTGAGTCAGGGCGGCGCTGCGTGGCGCGTATCATCGCCCCGACGTAACCAACCAGAGAGAAGCGCGCAGCCTAGCCGCGCTACAAGTAGGTGCGTAACGTTTTGATCGATTCCTCGACCAGCCAACTGTAAAATGCTTCCGACAGAACGCCGGAGCCGTGATCCTCGATAAACTTTAGTTGTTCATCCGTGAGCGTGGCATCAGCGGCGGCCAGCGCATTCGTGTAGGGATTGGCGGGTGTCCGGTCGATCGGCGGCACGAACTCCACCGTAAGCGACCCCGTGTACCCGATCGCCCGACACGTCCCGATCACCCGCTTCCAGTCGATCGCGCCCATACCACAGGCCATTCGATTATTGTCGGCCACGTGCAAGTCGTACAGTTTTGCGCCGGTGTTCTCGATCGCCTTGAACATATTGGCTTCTTCCATATTCATATGGTACACATCGAGGCAAATGCCCACATCCGGGCCGATCGCCTCGGCCAATAGCAAGGCCTGATCGTGGCGATTGAGAAAGTTCGTCTCGAAGCGGTTCAGCGGTTCAAGCGCAATGCGCACACCCACGCGCTTCGCAAACGCATACACCTCACGCAAGCCCTCGATAGCCCACTGCCACTCCTGCTCGGGCGAAGCCATAGCGCGCACTTTGCCCACTTCGGAGGGCACAATGCTCATCGTGCTGCCATCGAGATCGGCCACCATCTGAATACACTGCTGCAAACAGCCCACCGTGCGTTCGCGCACTATCGGGTCGCTGTGGAGCAGGTCGCGCCCGGCAAACATCAGGCTGATCGATCCGAAACAACTGATGTGGTGCTCCTCCAACATCTGCTTGACAGCTTTGACCCCGGGTGCGCCCGGCGCGAGTGCCACACTATCATAACTGATCTCGATGCTATCGTACCCATACATTGCCAAACGGCGGATGGTTGTTTCGAGCGGTTCGGCTCGCATCCAATTGTGCATTGAGATTTGCATCGGCATGCCTTTTTGAGGGTGAACGGACGCACCTTTGGGGCGCCGTTTGATTGCGAATACCTACCGGAATCATTCGCAACTCTGTGGAAACGCTCGCATGCTTGGCGGCTGGTGTTGCGCATCGATACTCCACCCCACCTTGCCTCACCGCCCGATCGGCGCTCTATGAGCTCAGCCAAATGTCTATGTGTGGGAAGAAACTGCTGTGTGGGCACATCGAACACCTATCTGTCAGACCGACGTTGTCTTGAACAGGAACGCTACCCTTGGCGGGAAAGCCATTTGATCGATAGTGCACGTTGCGCATTCTAATGGGATAAAACAACGTATCCGCAGTATACGCCATGATCGTAGAAAACGTCAAGAACGAGCGATTCGCTCATCTTCCTGGTGTTTCATGCAGTTTCGACCCAAGATTGTTCAGGCTGCTAGCAATTTCTCGCGTTGCTGTAAGAAGTAATCTATTCTCGTGCACAAGCGCTACCTCATGTGTTCCCTCGTATCGAACGATGCGCACCTCCTTCCTGGAAAGGAATTGATTGACATAATGTTGTTATTTGTTGAGACAATAGAAAAGCGCAGGATACAGCGTATCTGCGCTTGCGTGGCGAGAGCGACGGGTTTGAGCGGCGCATCGCGCAGAGGCAATGCGCCCGATTGCTAAACGGGCAGGAGCTCGTAGATCTCGGGGGAACGGCTTTCGATTAATTTGAACAACCCGTTGCTCGCATACTTCACAAAGTGCGGCGCGGCACGGTGCGCATCAAGCGCGGCTTGATCATCGTACTGCTCATACAGGAAAAAGCGGCGGGGCTCGGTGGTCGAACGGTGGACCAAGTACATCCGGCATCCAGGCTCGGCGCGTGTGGCTGGGGCGAGCAGATTGAACAACTCGACCGCTTCGTCTTCGTGGCCTTCTCGGATCACGTACGTGACGGCGACGCAGATCAAGGCTACCCTCTCAATCATTCATCGGCGAATTATGCAGATAACGGTAACTGCGTCGGTTATTGTACGGCAATGCGCGCAACGTGTGAACAGAGGGTGCAATCTCGCAAACAGGTTATTAGCGACAAAATGGGTGATTTGCTGCTCCTGATGGGGCTTCTACTGCTGTTGCGCCACAGATAGGCTGATCGTTGAAAGAAGTATAGGTAGTTACATTGCCTATGTCAAGGAACATGCCTTGCTACTTCGGAGTAGTGGTTTTTGGCTTGCCCAACGTTCAAAAGCCGCGTTTTGTTGCAGTCAAATCTGGTCAATGCTATAATATTTAAAGAGCGGTAAGAATCAAAGGAGTTCCGCCATGGAGCGAAAACGACGGGTCCTGGTTGCGAAACCTGGCCTAGATGGGCATGATCGCGGTGCAAAAGTCATTGCACGGGCGCTGCGTGATGCTGGCATGGAAGTCATTTACACTGGCCTACAACAAACCCCCCAAATGATTGTGGATGCCGCGCTCCAAGAAGATGTCGATGTGATTGGGCTCTCGATCCTCTCCGGCGCACATATGACCTTGGTGCCAAAAGTCATGCAACTGCTCCGCGAGAACGGCATGGACGATGTGCTCGTTGTTGTGGGTGGCATTATCTCCGATGCCGATGCGAAGGTGTTGCGTGAGGAGCATGGTGTGGCCGCCGTCTATGGCCCTGGCTCATCGACGAACGACATTGTGGCCTTTATCGAGGCGAATGCTGGCATTCGAGAGTATTAGTGAGCGCTTGAGTTGGCACATCCCCAGGATCTAGCAGAGGCTATTCGCAGCGGGAATCGTCGCGCCCTCGCTCGCGGCCTATCGATAGTGGAAACTGGTGGCCCTCCTGCCCACCAGTTGATTCAAGCGCTCTACACCCACGCAGGTCGCGCGCATGTGGTGGGTATAACTGGCCCGCCCGGTGCCGGCAAATCGACCCTCGTGAGCGCGCTGGTTTCTCATTGGCGTCGCGCGAACCTTCTGGTTGCTGTCCTAGCTATCGATCCAAGTTCCCCCATCACTGGCGGCGCGCTGCTCGGCGATCGCATTCGTATGCAGGCCCACAGCGGCGACGCAGGCACCTTCATTCGCAGTATGGCGAATCGCGGGCGTTTGGGCGGCCTCGCACGGGCCACCGACGACGCGATCATCGTGCTGGATGCGGCTGGCTTCGACAAAATCATTGTCGAGACGGTTGGCGCGGGCCAGAGCGAAGTTGAGATCGCCAACACCGCCCAAACGACGGTGGTGATCGAGGTGCCCGGTATGGGCGACGATATTCAGGCCATCAAGGCGGGCGTGCTTGAGATCGCCGATGTGTTTGTTGTCAACAAGGCGGATCGTGAAGGGGCCGATGCCACCCTTCGCCAATTGCGGGTGATGCTGCATATGGGCGCGGCAAAAACGGGTTGGTCGCCCCCGATCCTGCCGACGGTCGCCTCTCGCGAGGAGGGCATTGCCGAACTCGCACAAGCGATCGATCGGCATTTCGCTTATTTGCAGAGCGAAGATCAGCTGATCGTGCAACAGCAGAGCCGTGCAAGTCGTCTATTTCAACGGATCATTCAAGAGGCGGCGCTTGAACGAGCTCGTCGCCGCGCTTCGGAGGCCGGCTGGGACGCCCTCATCGACCAGTTGGCGCGCCGCGAGATCGACCCGTATACCGCTGCGAATCAGCTGTTGGGCGATCAACAATTGGATGATTAGTTGTCAGGCAATGCAATAACAATGCTAAGATCATTCTAATACTATTCATCGGAGGCCGGCTGGGACGCCCTCATCGACCAGTTGGCGCGCCGCGAGATCGACCCGTATACCGCTGCGAATCAGCTGTTGGGCGATCAACAATTGGATGATTAGTTGTCAGGCAATGCAATAACAATGCTAAGATCATTCTAATACTATTCAAAAGAGCGATATGCTACACTATGCTGCTTTTTGAATAACGAACGAATGATCTGGGCATATGCAAACGAATGCAGACAGATATTTACTTTGTACGTCATGGGCAAACGGCTGCAAACCGTGGTTGGCGCATCAATGGAGAAACTGAAGAAGCGCTGACCGAGGTGGGGCGCTGGCAGGCTCAGTGTGTTGCGCAACGGCTTGTTGACCAGGGAATCCAAGCTCTTTACACTAGTCCACTTTTGCGCGCTTGGGAGACCGCAACGATTATCGGCGATTGGCTCAACCTTCAACCCGAAAAGGTACCCGAGATCCGCGAGTTGAATACCGGCGAAGCTTCGGGTTTGCACAGTTTGCAGTTCCTATTGCGTTATCCGCGCTTGCTGTGGGCCTGGGCGCACGATGATGTGGCGCTCTGCTTCCCAGGCGGCGATGTGCTGGGGGAGTTTTATCAGCGCGTGAAAAACGCGCTCGATATGTTGATTTCGCGGCATCCTAATCAAACGATTGCTGTTGTGGCCCACGGCGGTAGCATCTCCGCTGCTCTTTCCATTCTCCTATTTGGCCAGGGCTCCAATCGCTTCGCTTGGAAACTACGCAATACCGGACTTTCACTCATCCGCATTCAACCTGGCCAACAACCCCAACTGTTGCTGTTCAACGATACATCACATCTCATGGTTCAAAAAATAGGACCTTTAGGCACCTAGTTTGGTTCATTTCTGTATGGTATACGTGGTATGCTACATGTGTCCGCCACTCACTACCTTGGAGGCATTTTTGTGGAGCAAGACATCGCAGACCTGCTGACTCACCCCAAAGTTCAGGAAACTCGATATCACTTACATCACAGCATTTCGAAGCACGATCATCTGTTGCGTTCGGTGAAGTTTTCATACCGCATTGCTCGGTTGCTACGCGCCAACACACGCGTTTGCGTGCGTGCGGCGATGGTTCACGACATTGACTCGCGGCTCGGAACGTTGACGACACACGGTGCTGTGGCTGCCCGTTGGGCTGCTGAACAGGGTGAGCCAGAGGAAGTCTGTAAGGCGATCGTGAGCCACATGTACCCGTTCGGCCCTGCGCCCACAACGCGGGAAGGTTGGGTACTGGTCCTGGCCGATAAGGCCGCCTCGGTGGGTGATTTGAGCCAATTCCTGCTTGGTTTGTTCGACGGTTCTAGTCTCCAGAAGCGCCGCCAACTCCGCGAGAGCGATCCGTTCTACCGTGACCGCCCGCGCCGCCTGCCATTGCGGCATCGGCTGCGCCGTATTCGGATCGGCTCATCTTCGTAACGATGACATCAAAACGCCCACACCGCAGATGGTGTGGGCGTTTTGCTCTGCGCTAACTTTTGGCATTCCCGTTTGTGGGGCTATTGTGCGCTATCACGGCGGCGCGTGCATCGCCTGGCTCAAGCCCATCGAGCCGCCGATAAATGTAGAGGAACAGGTCGCGCGCGATCGCCGAGATGGGCGCCGCCAATACGATCCCCAGGAAGCCGAACACCTGGCCCATCGCGATCAGCACGACGGTCAGGATCGCGGCGTGAATCCCCACGCTCTCGCCGATGATGCGCGGGACCAGCAAATTATTTTCGAGCTGCTGGACGATCACATACACCAGCAGGATGGCTATGCCCGTGGAGGGCGAGACGGTGAAGCCGATGATCACGCCGGGTATCGCCCCGATGATCGGTCCGATGATCGGAATCAGCTCGGTGACGCCAGCGATAATCGCCAGCAGCAGAATGTAGCTGCCCACCTCGAAGCCGAACAGTTGCAGCCCCAATAGCGAGACGCCCACCATCACACCCACGGCCACTCCCAGAATCAGTTGACCGCGAATGTAGTTGCTAAACACCTCGTCGATGATGCCCCAGATATTCCAGAAATCGGCACGGATGCGCCGATGCAGCAATTGGTTGACGAAGGCGCGGCCTTGGCTCGCATCGTTAAGCACATAAAATAGCCAGATCGGAATGATCAGGAAGCCAACCAGGAATGAGACGGTGTTGATAATTTGTAGCACCTGGTTAAAGAGAAACGTGCCAACCCCTTGAATATAGGTGGAAATATCTTGTTGCAGCGTCGCCAGACCATTGAGCAGCCCTTCCTCAAGCGGCCCTTTGATGGCGGCAGGGACGCTGTTCTCGTATTGCGTGATCAGTGTGCGGCCAAACGCCTCCATTGTTTCAATAAATTTGGGGAAGTTTTCGACCAGCAGTTCGATCTGATCCGTCACCACAGGCGCAATGTATGCCACCAAAACGATCACAATCACAACTGCGCCGAAGTAGACCGTGAGGATGGAGAGCCAACGCGGCATAAAGCGCGCCAGCCGATTGACAATTGGTAACAGAATATAGGCGATCACCAAGCCAAAAATAAACGGTGTGAGCGATGGCAGTGCCGTAATAAACAACCAGCCGACGGCGTACAGCGAGACGAGCACGAGCAACCAGCGGCCAATGATGCGGGGTGCGGGCACAAGCTCTGGTTGTAACGTTCCAAGATCTACGACGGTTTCGTTGGCTACAGTGTCTGCTGTAATGTTTTGAGGTTGTGCCGATTGAGAAGGTTGTTGCGGTTCGCTCGCAATAGATACTGGTTCGGTTGGGTGCGATGGCAAAGGCGATGTACTGCGGGGTTGCTCCTGATTGGAGCCTGGCGTGGGTGGCTCATTCTCGTTGAGAGGAGTTGGCGGCACATGTCCTCCTTTATTTCTCGTAAGCTGTGCTATGATATGCGCGAATTTATCGCAGAGAACAAATGAATATCCTGTTTGCGCATTGTGAGGCGCGGTAGAGGGTAGTATAGCAAAAAAAATGCCAACTTCCTTTGTTCTATGCAACTTGTGTGGCTGAGCAGCGAAAGTGGCACGCTTCCGCGCCAGAAGGCGAGTACAGTGAGGGAAACATATGTCATTTGATGTGCTGGTGGTAGGGGCCGGTGCGGCAGGGTTGGCGGCTGCACGCACACTGGCCGATGCAGGGCGGCAGGTTGCTATCCTGGAGGCGCGCGACCGAATTGGTGGACGTGTGTGGACCGATCACTCATTTGCTTCGATTCCTGTCGAGTGCGGTGCTGAGTTTATCCATGGCGAGCGAGCTGGTTCGTGGGAATGGGTGCGCAAAGCGGGCCTCCACACCGAGCCGGTCTCGCGCTGGAACGGGCGTCGGATCGCGTTGGGCGATGGGCGTTTGGTGGGCGCGTGGCTGATGCGCGTGCGGCCCGATCTGCGCCGCGTGTTCACGCTTGAAGATGCATTGGTGCAGTACCACGGCCCCGATTGCTCGCTGGCCGAATGGCTCGCTACCGAGGGCTACAGCCCGCTCGCTAGCCATATGGCCGATATGCGATTGGCTCACTCGAACTGCGCGACACTCTCTACCATCAGTGTTGCCGAACTAGCCTACGAGCTGCGCTACTGCGATAAAGGTCCCGGCGATTTCCACATCCTCGAAGGCTACGATCACTTGCTGAACGCGATCGCCGAAGGGCTCGATATTCGCCTATCGACGCCGGTTGAGGCGATCCAGTGGGGCGAGGATGGGGTAGTGCTCAGCACGCCGCAGGGCGACCTACGCGCCCGCGCCGCCATCGTGACGGTGCCGCTCGCGCTTTTGAAGCAGAACGCGGTGCGCTTCGACCCGGAGCTGCCGGAAGCCAAGCGCCACGCCATCGATACGCTGGTGATGGGTCCCGCGATGAAGCTGCACCTGCGCTTCCGCGAGGTGTTCTGGCCGCAGGATATGACCTTCCTGACAGCCGATCGGCCTGTGGGCGT
>CALKHR010000116.1 GCA_937988885.1 uncultured Roseiflexaceae bacterium
CGCGGCCAGAGCGGCGACATCCAAACCGCGATCGACGGCTACCGCGAATACGCCGCAAGCTACCCCGACGACCCACGCGCGCCGGAGGCGCTCAGTCGCGTCGCCATCCTGCTCGACCGCCTGGCCGATCACGAGGGCGCGGCGCAGCAGCGCGTCGAACTCGGGAAGCGCTACCCCGCCAGCAGCCAAGCCCACGACGCGCTCTACGAGAGCGGCTGGTACTTCTACAACGCGGGCCGCTTCGCCGAAGCGCAGGACGCCTGGGCCGCCAACAGCGAAGCGGGAGGCATCATCACCGCGCAAAGCGCATTCTGGGCCGCACGCGCCGCCGACCGCACCGGAGACGCCGCCTACCGCGAACTGCTGGAACGGGCGCGAGCCGCCGCCCCCGACTCCTACTACGGCGCGCGGGCCACCGACCTGCTCGGCGACCGCCAGTTCGGCACTATCGCCATCGGCGACCCGATCAGCGTTGAGGAATGGCGCGAACTCGAAACGTGGATCGCCGAGTGGAGCGGCACCGCGCCCTACCACATCGACGAACGGGGCTACCCGCAAGAGGTCGTCGAAAACGTCACTGTGCGGCGCGCCATCGAGCTAGAGAAAGTCGATCTGCGCTCCGAAGCCATCGCCGAATGGAACACCGCACGCGACCAGTGGAAGGACGACCCCTTCAAGCTCTACGCGTTGGCGCGGCTGGCCCACGAACACAACGTGCCCTACATCGCGCTCAAAGCCGCTGAGGATGTGGGCTACCGTTCGCCCGACAAAGGCTTCGCCAACGCGCCCACCGCGCTGCGCCGCCTGATCTTCCCCACGCCCTACAGCAGCGCCGTGCTGCAACACGCCAGCGAGCAGGGCATCAGCCCGCTCAAAGTCTACGCCATGCTGCGGCAAGAGAGCCTGTTCAACCCCAACGCCGTCTCGTGGGCGGGCGCACAAGGCCTCGGCCAAATCATGCCCAGCACCGCCGCAGGCATCGCGCAGAACCTGGGTGTCAGCGACTATCACGAGGGCTACCTGCTGCGCCCCGCGCTCAGCATCCGCTTCGGCTCGTTCTACCTCAGCCGCCAAGAGCAAGCCATGCAAGGCAGCCTGCACGGCGCGCTAGCCGCCTACAACGGCGGCCTCGGCAACGCACAGCGCTGGGCCGACGGTACCTTCGTCGCCGACCCTGACATCTTCACCGAACAGATCGACTACCCCGAGACCAAAGGCTACATCAAGCTCGTCTACGGCTTCTACGACGCCTACCAGCGGCTCTACCGCTTGCCCTAGCTACCACGGGCGTGATCTGCGCCGATCACGCCCGTTCTCAACTCTCAACTCCATATTTTTCGGGAAAAGAAGAGCGCGTCGTCAACCCGCGATTCCCGTCGCTACGGGCGAACAACGTTGTGCACAACGTGTGCGCGCTCGGACAGCTGTGGCGCTGACGCGCCAAAACGCGCGCCGCTGTACTCGCGGCCACACAGCGCTATGGCAGCGCCCGCACAACGCCCACACCGAGCACCACGCCGATCAAGCCCAGCACCACGCTGGCCAGCACGTACATCCCCGCTGCCCGCCAATGCCCGCCGTTCGCCAGCGAAAGCACCTCGTAGCTAAAGCTCGAAAACGTCGTGAACCCGCCCAGCAGGCCCGTCACCAACAGCAGCCGCACCGGCTCGCTGATCGATAAGCGCGTGATGGCCAACGTCATCACCACACCGATCAAAAAACTGCCCAACACATTGATGAACAATGTCGCGTAGGGGAAGTGCGCACCCCAGCGCGTCGTCACCCACAGCGTAATGCCGTAGCGGGCGTTCGCGCCCACCGCAGCGCCCACCGCAATCGCCAGCATATTGATCAACGCTGGCTTCGTCAACAAACCACTCATGGTCGCCTCAAATGCTCCTCAAAAAACGCGTGACTTCGTTGTAGATAGAGTACCTCATCATTGCCTGTGAGCGTATGACCACCTCCCTCATAAAGATACAGATACGACTCTTTACTCAAGGCGACTAGTGCATCGTGAACGGCGATGCTTGCGCTGGCGTCCGTAGTCGTATCGGCGAGGCCGTGGTGGAACTGCACAGGCGCGCTCACCGCATCGAGGTAGTTGATCGGCGAGATGCGCTGGTAGGCGTCGGGGTTCTCGTCGGGTGTGAAGGGCCAGGTATCGCTGCCGGGATTCCCGCCGCTCTGCCGGAAGCGCCGCGCGTAATCCTCGGCAAGGTCGGCGGGAGCCGGCGCGTACACCACCGCAGCGCCGATCTGATCACTGATCGTCAGCGCGGCCACCGTCACCGACGCGCCACGGCTATGGCCCCACATCCCAATCGGGCCGGGCTGCGCCATCGGCAAACGCTGCACCAACGGGATCAGGCCCAGCACATCGGCATAAAAGCCCGTGTAGAACGGGTTCGGGCCGTCCTCGCCCTCTGCATAGCCCCGAAAGTCCGGCGCAACCACCAGGTAGCCCCGCTCGACCATGTAGGCCGAGAAGGCGCGGCTGTCCATCCCTGGTTGGTAGATGTCGCGGCTGATCGTGCCTCGATTCGCGATGATCACCGGGAATGGTCCCTCGCCGTTCGGCACATGCACCAACCCCGTCAGTTGCAGGCTATCGGCGGTATAGCGCATGCGGTACGTGACGGAGTTCGGCCCCCGCAGGTACACATCGCCGATCTCGATCTCGCCAACGCTGAAGTCCGGCTGCTGCACCCGCGCCCGCAGATCGGGGATGGTCATCCCTGCCACAGGGTCGGGCGTTGGCGTAAGGGTTGGTTCGGGCGTGTTGGTCGGCTCAGGCGTATTGGTCGGTTCGGGAGTAGCGGTCGGCTCAGGGGTGTGCGTAGGCGTCGCGCTCGGGGGTGGCGTCGCGCTCAGTGCTACGGTCGGCGCTATAGTCGGCGGCGCAGGGGTGGGCGGCTGCTGCGCGATGGGGCCACATGCCACAAGCACCAGACACAGCGCGCTAATCATCGCAGGCTTGAACATCGCATTCTCCTCATTGCATCCACAGATTAGTCGGACAATGACATCCACAGATTACACAGATTAGCCGGAAAAAGAAAGCGATGTCATCTCGAACAGTCGAAGCCCTGAGCGAAGCGAATGGGGAGAGATCTCAAAGCAGATAACAATGCAAAACTGCGAGATTCTTCACTTCGTGCTGCGCACTCGTTCAGAATGACAATGAAGAAGGCGAGAACCCTTCGGAATGACAACGAAGAACAAAGACAGCACTGTCATCCTGAACGGAGCCGAAGGCGAAGTGAAGGATCTCAGCGAAGCAACAACGAAAAGCGAAACCCAGACACTCGCGGCTGAATAAGACAGCGAGATTCTTCACTTCGTGTTACGCACTCGTTCAGAATGACAATGAAGAAGGCGAGAACCCCTCGGAATGACAATGAAGAACAAAGACAGCACTGTCATCCTGAACGGAGCCGAAGGCGAAGTGAAGGATCTCAGCGAAGCAACAACGAAAAGCGAAACCCAGACGCTCGCGGCTAAATAAGACAACGAGATTCTTCACTTCGTGCTGCGCACTCGTTCAGAATGACTCTGAGGACGGTATGCCTTGTTTCTCAAAAGTAGGGCATCGAATGGGCCGTTTCGTTACAAATCCTCATTCCTAATCTGTGAAATCTGTGTAATCTGTGGATATATCACATTTGACACCGCCCACACAGACGAGTATACTGCGACGGCTCGCACACCTCAGCAGGTTCCGCATGATCACCGCACTGATATTCGATTTCGACGGCCTCCTGGTCGATACCGAGACGCCTGGCCTCGTCAGTTGGCAGCAGATCTACGCCACCTTCGGCCAAACTCTCTCGCTCGACCTGTGGAAAGGCGCGTTGGGCACCAACCACGGCTTCAACGCCCTGGAACACCTCGCGACCCTATACGGCCAACCGTTCGATCGCGAAGAAGTGCTGCGTCGGCGACAAGAACTCAAGCACCGACTCTCCGCCGAACAACCGCTGCTACCCGGCGTGCAGAGCATCCTCGCGCAGGCCCACGCGCTCGGCCTGCCCTGCGCCGTCGCATCGAGCAGCAGCCGCGCCTGGGTGGAGGGCTGGCTGAATCACCATGGCATCCGCCACCACTTCGCCTGCGTGCGCACCGCCGACGACGTACAACTGACCAAACCCGCGCCTGATCTATTTCTCAGCGCCGCCGCCTGCTTGGGGGTGCCGCCGAGCGCCTGCCTCGTTTTCGAAGATTCGCCCAATGGCATCTTGGCCGCCAGAGCCGCAGCAATGCGCTGTGTGGCGGTGCCCGGCGCGATCACCCGCCAGATCGCCCTGCCGCCCGCCGACCTCACGCTTGCCACGCTCGACGAAATGCCGCTCACCGAACTACTCGCGCACTTCAACACAACATCGTAGCCGCAACCTGAAAGGATACGAGAATGTTGCCCGTTCGATTAGGTATGATCGGTGCTGGTCGCATTTGGATACGCATGCATCAACCGATCCTCGCAACCCTGGGCGAAGTGTTTCGGCCAGTGGCGTTTTGCGAGACGAACCCCGAGCGCCGCGCAGCACTGGCGCAGGAGTTCCCGCAGGCCCACATCGTGGCCGAGCGCGCCGAACTGCTCGCCCTCCCCGAAGTCGATGCTGTGCTGGTGCTGACACCGCTGGCGCTGAATGCGTCGGTGGCGTTGGCGGCGCTCCAGGCTGGCAAACACGTGATCATGGAGAAGCCGATCGCCCGCACCAGCGCCGAGGCGCAGACGCTGATCGACACAGCGCAGCGCCTCCAGCGCCGCCTGATCATCACTGAGCAGTGCGGCTACGGCTCGCTCGAAACCGATCTGGGCGCGTTGCTGCAACAACAGCCCGTGGGCGAACTGCTGTACTGGGACCGTCTAGTGCATTGGCCCGGCGACAGTTCGCCCAACGCGCTCAGCTTTGCATCGGCGGAGTGGCGTCGCCAGGCCGATTTCCCGCTCGGCGCACTGTTCGATGGCGGCATCCACGTAATCGCCAGCCTCAGCACGCTCTTCGGCCCGCCCGCCAAGGTCTACGCCACGGGCCGTGCCCTGCGCGAGGGCTACGGCGCATACGACCTGGTGACGATGCAGTTCAGCTACGCGAATGGCTTAGTGGGCACGCTCAGCTACAGCGAGTGCCTGCATTCGCAGCACAACCACTTTCACATCCACGGTCGCGATGGGATCATCAGCGTGGAGGGCGAACAGTTGGTGGTGTCGAAGCCGGAGCAGGCGGCACAGCAGCACCCACTCGGCAAGCGCTACAACTTCGAAGAGATGTGGCAAGCGATCGCGGAAGCGTTCCGCACAGGCGGGGAGCCGAGCTACACCGCAGCCCGCGCCCGCATCGATGTGCTGACGTTGGAGGCAGTGGCTCGCTCGCTAGAGACCGGGCAGGCCCAGGAGGTGACGAGGTGACGAGGTGACTAGGTGACCGGGTGACTGGGGTGAAATGGGACGTGCGGTGCAGCACTTCGCAGTGCGCACCGAACCTCAATGTCGCGCATTGCAGTGCTTTGCCGACCTGTCAGGTGCGGCAAAGTACGGCATTAGGACGCTGTACATTCGCACCTGACAGGTCAAAATCAATGAATGGCATTGAAATAAACACATCGCCCGTACTGTTATTGTGAGAAATCTCATTGTAGGTATTGCTCCTCATTGCCCCAGTCACCCTGTCACCTTGTCAGGCCCATCAAGCCCGTCATCCTCAGCGCTAGAGGACGATTGAGCATTAAGTTCAGCCAAATTACCACGAACAATGCGAGTCGTAGGATGATCAACACCTAAACTGCCTTCACAAATCGTCAGCGCGCGCTCTAGGAGTGGTCGAGCCGCCCCGTACTCCCCCTGGGCATAATGCAGGCCAGCCAGGTTGTTCAGGCTGGTTGCGGTATCGGGGTGATTTGGCCCCAGCGCCTGCTCATAAATCGCCAGCGCGCGC
>CALKHR010000117.1 GCA_937988885.1 uncultured Roseiflexaceae bacterium
TGTGGAACTGGTTCCGGAGGTTGTGGAACTGGTTCCGGAGGTTGTGGAACTGGTTGCGGAGGTTGTGGAACTGGTTGCGGAGGTCGTGGAACTGGTTGCGGAGGTCGTGGAACTGGTTGCGGAGGTTGTGGAACTGGTTCCGGAGGTCGTGGAAGTGCGCATCTTCGCATGACCATTGGATTGAAGCGTGGTAGATCGTATGTCCCTCAGTATCTTCTTGACAACAATCGTTAAACCCCATACGCTACCAACCACAATCTGCTAACCAGCTGCATCCACCCGCCAGAACGAAGGAGAGCATGGTGAGCTTTACATCTTACACGGCCAAGGGCCTTGCCAACCTGTTTGTAGACTCCAATGTGGATCGCGAGCGACTGCGCATCCACCGCTCCGAATTAAGTCCAGGCAACCGTTCGCACCCGCCCCACAGCCATCCGGGCCTCGAAGGCTTCTATATCTTCGCGGGACGGGGCACGCTCGAAATCGCTGAGCAGCAACACGACATCGGCCCCAACGAGAGCATCGTGTTTGACGCGACCCAACCGCACTGCTTGTACAACAGCGGCGACGAACCGCTGCACTACCTTGTGATCATTGCTCGTGATGCCTAACACTGCACTTGTTAGGGAGTTGGTCATGATCTCCAAGACCCGATCAGCATCCACCGTACACTACATCGCAAGCTACGCTGTGTGGCTGGGGCTTGCGGCCTTCGGTTTTGTACTGGTGAGCCAAATCAACGCCACCCTGTTTGGTGTGGCTGTGTGGTTGCGCCTCAACGCATGGCAGATCCGAGCCGTCGATCAGTTCGGCATCGTGCTGCTTGGTTTGCTCTGGCTCGTTGGAGTGATTCTGCTTGAGTATAAGTTGCGTCGTCGCATTCAGCAGCAGCGGGCATTCGCCTTTTTGGGGCGGGTGCTGCTCGGCCAAGTGGTGATCTTGGCAGTGTGTCTGTTGCTGCGGACTTTGTTAGCGGCGGCATCGATTCCTACCCTATGATGTGGAATATCGGGAAGAAATATTGGTTCATACTGAGCATTCTTGTGGTGCTTGTGATCGTTGGTTGTGTGGCCTCTAGTGCGATTTTATTCAAGCGCGACTTGCAGGTATTTGTCACGCCGGGTGCGAGAGTGATCAGCGAGCACACTCTTGGCTCGGGTATGGTACAGTTACAATACGAGCATAACGGCCCGCTCGATCAGCAGAGCGCTCAACTGCATCAACTCCTCGATGATCATCGCTTTTACAGTCGATACAGCCTGCTCGCCTGCGATGATGCTTGCCTACAGAGCGGCACAATGCTTGTGTACGAGCGCCGCCACCTAAACGAAACATTGAGCGAGACAATCACCATCCAGCGGTATGGCGCATCGCCCTACGTCACCGAACTCACTTGGCGTCGTTGCGTTCGTATTCCGTTTTATGGCTGCTGGCCCGCCACCTAGCGGTTTGTATCAGTAGAGGATGGCTGAATGCCCCAACGCCGTCGCATCATGAAGCAACGCATCTGGTTGGCGTTGCCCGCACTCGCCTGTCTGGCTGTGTGCATCTGGGGTGTGTGGTTCGTGAGCCAACCGAGTTGGGCGATCTTTTTGGCTCCCGATGCGACAAATATTCGGTATCAACAGCTGGCACCGGGCTTGGATAGCCTCACCTACACTTATTCAAGCTCTGTTCCGGCTCAGAGTGCTCGCCTCCAACATGCGCTTGCAGGTGCAGGTTGGCTGCAGGAGGGTGTAGACATCGATTGCGGCGGTCCATGCCTGTTGGGTGGTATTGTTTTTGTCTATCGTCGTCAACTCTTTTTCAACCGTATCTCCGAGGTGGCGACGATCGAACAGCAGGGCGCGGGGCCGTACCATGTGCGGGTGGTGTTGCGGCGCTGCCTGCGCTTGCCGGGGATGCGCTGCTGGCCGCCTGCCTAACAGCGAGCGCCTCGTATCCAAAATCGGTTCATTGTTGGAAAGAAAAGGTATACCGTTGAACGATTGATATTGCATAACACATGGGTAGAGGCATCTGCAAGGGGATGTGATGTCGATACGCTGCGTGTAGCAGCGCATTAATCAACCCCTCGCAATCGTATGATTGTCGCTGGTGAGGGCTGGTTTGATCCACGAACACTCCAGCCGAATTGCAGATACTATCAAATCCTGGTTATCACCTACCCAAAGCACTATGCTGGTTGAACAACGCGAGTCTGCATTTCAACAGCTAGCAGCATGACCTACTCACTTGATAGGAGAAAGGTAGAACCAGATTTGGTATGACATACATAAGGAAACCAAATCAATACTATGTCGCTCTTACGCAACTATCGCTTCACTATACTCTGGTTCGTCCATTTTATTGCCACGTTGGCCCAAGAGTTATGCAGTATCAGTGTCGTTGTGTTGGTTTTTAGCACCACAGGCTCAACATTACAAGCAACCGGCGTGATGATCGCGCGCACCCTGCCTTTTTTGCTGTTCGGCCCCTTCGCAGGCACATTGGTGGACCGCCTACCGCACCGCTGGATCATCTCAGCGTGCAATTTGGTGCGGGCATGTTTAGTCGTTGCGGCGGTGTTTATCAATATGGTGGGCCAACTGTGGGTCGGCTATCTGTTTGTCTTCCTGCTCACCTTGATCGAGTTGATCCATAAGCCTGCTATGCAAGCATGCTTACCAACGATTGTGGAAAAACAGCAGATCGTGCGGGCCAATAGCTTGATCTTCACCAGTACCCAGATCGCCCTGACGATCAGTTACCTGATCGGTGGCTTCCTAGCCGAAGGAGCGCGGTTACCGCTGCTCTGGTTGACGTGCGGACTATTCCTCGTGGCGAGCCTTTCGGCCTCTCAAGTGCGCCCCTACATCGCGGTGCTCGAAGCCATCCAAAAGAGCCCGTTCTGGCGCATGGCGATCGAAGGGTTTAGTTATCTGCGCACCCACACGATGGCGCGCACCTTGATCACCGTGGAGTTTTTGGAGTGCTGGCCGCACGGCGTGTGGACATCCGCGCTGATGTTGGCCTTCACGCAACAGGTGCTGCACGCCGATACCGAGGCGTGGGGTTATCAGAGCAGTGGATTCTTCGCCGGACAGTTGCTCGGCGCGTTCGTGGCGCTGGCCTTTATTGGCCGCCTGAGCCGTAGGCCCGGCTGGGTGATCATCTGGAATGCGGTGCTGATGGTGGTGCTCACGCTGGCCTATGGCTTGAGCACGACGGTGCTTGCTGCAACGCTGTTCTCCGTCGCGTTCGGGCCTCCCTTCGCTCTGCGCGATGTGGCCCAGGATGCCCTGTTGCAAACCACCGTTGCACCCAACATGCTCGGTCGTATCTACGCCGCTCGCGAGATGTTCTCGCGGGCCGCCTTCCTCTGTAGTGGGCTATTCTTCGCAGCACTGGCCGATTACTTACCGATCCGTTGGATTTTTATCATTGCCGCTGTGTTGTATGGCTTCACCGCTCTCTATACTTTCGCCAGCGTCACCTTGCGCCAGAGCCGTATCGATACCAGCGTATCTATTTCGACGTGACTACTCCCCCGCCGAAAGGTTGGGGGCTTCTTGGAGCCGTAGCCCCTGAGA
>CALKHR010000118.1 GCA_937988885.1 uncultured Roseiflexaceae bacterium
CGCCTCCGGCGCGCGTGGGTCGTCGGGGTAGCTTGCGGCGTATTCGCGGTAGCCATCGATCGCGGCCTGGATGTCGCCGCTCTGGCCGCGCGTCTGCACCCAATCGAGCTGGGCTTGGCGGCCCGGTTCGCTGTTGGGCGATTCGGCCCCGATGGTGGCGAGCGCGGCGAGCGCCCCTTCGAAGTCGCCGAGGCTACGTTGGGCTAGCGCCCGCAGACGCCGCAGTTCAAGCGCTTCGTCGCCCGTTGCGGCGGCGATGGCGGCGTCGTAGTGGGGCAGCGAGGCTTCCCAGCGCCCGTGCAGGCTCAGCACATGGGCGGCGGTGGCGGGTGCGATGCCGGACTGCGGGTCGTTGAGTAGGGGGTCAAGCGCGTCGATGGCTTGCAGCGATGCGGGCAGTTGTTCAACGAGTTCGCGCCGCCACGTTCGGGCCTGCTCGGCGTTGCCAAGTTCGGCGGCCAGTGTGGCGGCTTGGCCGAGTAGCCGTGCGCGGTAATCGGGCAGTTGCGCGAGTTCGAGCAGCGGCGTGTAGAGCTCGAAGGCACGGTCGGCTTGGTCGAGTTCCAGGTAGATCGCAATGGCCTTCTCGTATGAGCCAGCCCGTTCGCCACGGCTGATCGTGCTGCCCGCCACGGCGACGTAGGCTTCGGCGGCCTGTTCCAGTTGGTTGAGCGCGCGGTATTGGGCGGCTTGGCGCAGTTGTGCATACGGCGCGAGTACGGTGTCGAACGTGCGGTACTCGTCGTAGGCGGCGATTGCATCGGCCCATGCGCCGGCTTCCTCGTGGCCACGGGCGATCAAGAACCATGCGCGGGCGGTCAATTCATCGCGCGGGCCCTGCTCCACGAACGAGCGCAGCGCCTCAACCGTCGAGCTCCAGCGCTCGCGCAGGGCATAGCTCTCGGCAAGGTAGAAGCGGGCGGCACGAACTTCGGCGGCGTCGGAGTGGTCTTGGATCAGGTCGTGGAGTGCTTGGGCCATTAGGTCGTACTCGCCGAGCAGGCGCTGTTGCAGGGCGTAGGCCAACTGTTCGCTCGCCGATTGGAGCGGTGGTAGCGGTACAGCCGTCTCTGGCGGCGTTTGCACGACAGGGGTAATAATCGGGGCGGCGCTCGGTGTCGGTGCTGCTTGAAAAGCGACAATATCACAGCTTGCAAGCGTTGTCGCGAAAAGCACGGCCAGCAGCCAGCCTCGGTATGTTGATAGACGTCCCATGGGCAGTATTGTACCATAGGCCATTCGTTGGCGGCAGAATGCGGATCATCTCAAAAAACCACGCTATGATACAATAGCACGGTGCGAGATAAGGGTGAAAGGTGTGCTGCGTATGCGTTTTCAAGAGAGCTTGGAGGCAATCCTGCCACGGCTTACCAATGAGCAACTTAAGTGGTACCTCCGGTTTTTTACGCAGAATTTGCCTTCAACCAAACAGTCGCTTGTCACAGCGCTCCAACCGTATTTATTCGATCTCAAATCGATGCAGCAGATCTGGGATAAGCTTTTGCCTGAGCAGCGCGCCCTTGTCTCGTATGTCCTGCATAAGGCAGATGGCGTTTACGATAGTCAGCTCCTGCGTATGCGTTTTGGAGCCGCTGCGCAACTCTCTTCCATTAGAGTTTTTCAATTTTACATTATCGGCAGGAGCGTGGAAACGCCGCCGGCTTTGGATATGTTGTTTTACCCCAATCGGCAGAATCAGTATGTTATCCCCAGGGAGCTTGCGCAACTGCTGCTTACATTTGTGCCGTTACCGCGCAAGCCGGAACTGCCGAGCACTGCGGAGTTACCTAAGGTACACGAGGTATTTGAGCTAAGCAAGGGCGAAACAGCAGAGCAACTCGACGCCTCCATCTCCGTGACGGTCGTCGATACTGAGCGGGCCGTGTTCCACGATATAAGTGCAACACTACAACTGATCGATCAAGGCAAAATCGGTATCAGCAATAAAACCCGCCAACCGACGCTCGCTACGGTCAAACTGCTCGCCAAGCAGTTGTTGTTGAGCGATTATACCGATGCCGATTACAAACGCGCCGAGAACGCCATCCGACCGTTCGCGCTGGTTATGTTGGTGCAGATCGCCAAGTGGGCCACTGTATCGACAAGTTCGGCAAGCAAATTGGAACTGACCAAACGCGGTCGTGCGCTCCTGAGCACGCAACTTGAGGCTGAGCATATTCGTGAGATATGGCAAGCCTGGGTGAAGGATAATAGCTTGGAGCCACTCACACGCATCAGTTCCATCCACGGCTTGCACGCACGCGGCGTGCGGCTCACCAAACCAACGCAACGGCGAAAGGTGTTGGAGGAGATCCTTCAACAACTCCCGCCCGAGCGGTGGGTGGAGACACACGGGTTCCTGCGTTGGGTGCGGCAATCTGGCTACGACCTCAATGCCGAGCCAGAGAATAATGCTTCTCCAATCTACATTGGTGATGATATTAACTTGGGTTGGGTCGGCTACAGCCATATTAATTATTGGGAAGCGTTGATCGGCAGCTACATCCTGGTCGAACTATTCGAGTATGTGGCCACACTCGGATTGATCGAAGTGGCCTACACCGCTCCTGAGGAAGTGCTGCGGCCATTCGGCGATAGTAGTTTGTTTGAGGTGTTCCTCAATAACGATGAGCCGTTTTCGCGCTACGAGGGTTTGTTCGCCTTCCGGATCACCAAGTTGGGCCGCTATGTCTTAGGTCTTGCGCCCACGTATATGCCGCCTGCATACCCCACGGAGACGAGCGAGCCGATGCTGACGGTGCTGCCGAATTTGGAGTTGGTGATCACCAATCAAGCCGCGTGTACGCTGCTCGATACCGCGATGCTCGAACGGATGGCGGTGGCGCAGAGCGAGAACGTCTATCAACTGCAGCGCGATCTGGTGATGGAGAGCGTGACGAACGGCATCTCACTCGAACAGCTTATGCAATTCCTGCTGGCCAAAAGCGCGCAGACAAGTTTCCCCCCTTTGATTCAAGGATTCTTTGATGATGTCGAGCGGCGGCTCAATGCGCTGCGTGAAGGCGGGCGGATGATCGTCTTTGAGGGCGACCGCTACTTGCTGGCTGAGCTTGCGAATCTGAGCGCGCTGCGAAACATCGTGCAACTCGCAACAGTGGGAGAACGCTCGGTGTTGCTCGTGCCCGAGGAACACGAAACCGCAGTGCGGCGCCATATCAAGAAGCGGGGCTACATCCCACGCAAAGGATAGGAGCAAGCTATGAGCTTAAAACTACACGATCTCTTCGCTGAGCGCGCACGCCACGTGCCTCCGCCGATGTATGGGCCAGCGCCAATGCGCAACGGCACCCTGATCAGCTTCTCGTACGGCCTCGCCGATCCCGACCTGTTCCCCCGCGAGGACCTGCTGGCGGCCACCGCCGCCGTGCTCGCCGAGGATGCCGCCGATGCGTTGAACTATGGGCCGAGCTATCCGGGGCTGCGCGGGCAGATCATCGAGCGGCTGCGGGCGCAGCACATCGAGGCCGAGATGGAGAACGTGATCGTCACCTACGGCTCCAGCCAGATCCTAGGGCTGCTGCCCCAGGTGTTCGTCGAGCCGGGTGACACGGTGCTGATCGAAGGGCCGAGCTTTATGGGCGCGGTGCGGCACTTCTCGGACGCTGGGGCGCGCCTGATCACCGTGCCCACCGACACCCAAGGCATGAACATCGATGCGCTGGAGAGCATTCTGCGCGATCTGCGCCGTCAGAACATCCGGCCCAAGTTTATCTACAGCATCCCCACCTTCCAGAACCCGACCGGCACCACGATGCCGCTGGAGCGCCGCACGCGCCTGCTGGAGCTTGCGAGCGAGTTTGGCGTGTTGGTGGTCGAGGACGATGCGTATGGCGATCTGCGGTTCGAGGGGCAGCCAGTGCCGCATTTGGCCGCGTTGGATCGGGATGGCTGGGTGCTGCGCCTGGGCACCTTCTCGAAGATTCTCGCGCCGGGCTTGCGGCTCGGCTGGGCGTACGGGCACCCCGATGTTATTCAGCGGTTTAACTTTATGAAGAGCGAGGGGTCGAGCGGACCGTTTATCACCCGTGTGGTGGCCCGTTACAGCGCAGAGGGTCGCTTGGAGGCGCACATCAAAAAGCTGAGCGAGCACTACCGCCACAAGCGCGATGTGATGCAGGCGGCCATCGCCCGCCACTTCCCAAGCGATGTACAAGCGTTGCATCCCGAGGGAGGCTTCTTCCTGTGGTGCAAACTGCCAGCAGACCTGAGCGCCACGACCTTAGCGCGCGCTACCGAGGAGCAGGGCGTGGTGGTGATGCCAGGGACGCGCTGCTTCGCCGATGGACAAGGCGACGACGCCATCCGCTTGGCGTTTAGCTTCCTCTCGGTGGCGGATATCGAAGAGGGCATCGCGCGTATCGGGCAGTGCATGCACGACTTGCGCGCACGCGGCTAGTGCTATTGATGCACGGGGCGGTCAAGCAATTCGCGCACCTTCGCCGTGAGTTGTGAGTTCGAGAACGGCTTGGCCAGGAACTCGATCTCCTCCTCGATCACCCCGTGCCGGATCATCATATCGTCGGTGTAGCCCGACATGTACAGCACCCGCAACTGTGGCTGCATCAGGCGTAGGCTCTTGGCCAGCATCCGTCCACTCAGTTGCGGCATCACCACATCAGTCACCAACAGGTCAATCGTGCCGGTGTGCTGCTGTGCCAGCACCAACGCCTCAAGGCCGTTCTGCGCCTCCAGCACGTGATACCCCAACTCGCGCAGCGCGTTACGGGCCAAGAAGCGCACCTGCGCCTCATCCTCCACCAACAGGATCGTCTCGTGCCCACCCAACACCACATGTTCCGTTAGCTGCAATTCACCATCGACAGGTTCGGTCTCTATGCTGGCGGGAAGCACAATGTTAAAGACCGTACCCTGATTCACCACACTCTCAACGGCGATTCCGCCGCCACTCTGCTTGATGATGCCATAAACCGACGCCAAACCTAAGCCGGTGCCCTGGCCCTGCGGCTTGGTGGTGAAGAACGGCTCGAAAATGTGCGAGAGCGTCTGCGGCTCAATGCCGTGCCCGGTGTCTATCACGCTGATCAGCACGCAATCGGTGGGGGCGATATCGAACTGTGCTAGGGTTTCGAGGTCGGTGCTTGGCACATTCCTGGCACGGATCGTCAGCGTGCCGCCGATCGGCATCGCGTCGCGGGCGTTGATCAACAAGTTCATCAACACCTGCTCGATCTGGCTGGGGTCGGCGGTGATATGCCAGAGATCAGGTGGCAGATCGAGCTTAAGAATGATGTCCTCGCCGATCAGTTGCTCAAGCATCTTGTGGAGTGAGACGATCTGCGCGCCAACATCGAACACAGTGGGGCTCAGCATTTGGCGCCGCCCGATTGCAAGCAGGTGACGGGTGAGCGTCACAGCGCGCTCGCTGGCAATGCGGATCTGCTCGAAATCATCGCGAATCTGGGCGTTATCGGGCAACTGATCGAGGATCAAGTCAGTGTAGCCCAGGATCACGCTGAGTAAGTTGTTGAAGTTGTGCGCCACGCCACCGACCAAGCGCCCCAAGCTCTCCATCTTTTGCGCTTGGTTAAGCTGTTCCTCGAGCTTCAGACGCGCCTCCTCGGCACGGCGTAGCTCGCTCACATCACGGTAGATCGCCACAGCGCCGTTGGGGCGGCCAAAGCTATCTTTGACCACCACTACCGAGGCCACCACTAATATCTCGGTGCCATCCTTGCGGCGTTGATAGATCTCGCCCTTCCACTGGCCGTGCGTGAACGTGTAATTGTAGATGTCGGTGATCGAAATATCATCCGAAAGGGCGGTCGCAATGATCTGCTCGATCGGCATACCGATCACCTCGGTCGCGCTCCAGCCGTACAGCGCAGTGGCGGCGTAGTTCCAACTTGTGATCAAGCCATCGAGGTTGGTGACGATGATCGCATCGGAGACGTTGTAGACCACGTTCGTCTGGTAGAGCAGTTGCCGCTCGACCTCTTTGTGCTCGGTGATCTCGCGGAGGAAACCGTACCATACCACAGTGTGATTTGCCTCGTAGTGGGGCTGTGCGTTGCATTCGAACCAGATCTCGCCTCGCTCGGGGTGCAAAAAACGGAATTGTACCTGCATTGGTTGCATTGTGCGGGCGGATTCGGAGAGTGCTTCGTTGTAAGAATGCTGATCGTCGGGGTGTATTCGGTCGAAAAAACAGTTGGGATCGTTCAATAACTGCTCGATGCTTAATCCACCGATCGATTCTATCGCCGAATTGAAGTACAAAAAACGGCGCTTTCCATCAGGATCAATCGCCAATGAACCAATGACATCCGATGTCTGATCTACAATTCGCGCAACTAATTCATTTTGTTGTTGTCTTATCTGTTTTTCAAGATCATTAATAATTGTTACCTGAATTGATTCGTTTAACCAATTATTCATCAATTCTACAGCAATTGTATAGCCAGATTTTGTGCGTAAATGACAAGTGATAACTTTATGACGGAGATCGACTTGATGATTAGGAAATGTTTTCTGTTCAATGAGATCGTACCAGGTACAATTCAAAAGCTCGTCAAGGGTGTATCCTAAGAGTTTACAAGCCTGTTCATTGGCATTGAGCACGTGTCCCTGTGAATTCGCTATGATTAAACTTACATTCGCTTGCCCAAACAGCATAGCAATGGTGTCTAGCGAAACGCTGATCTCTAGAGTATCCAATTGTTGCTCATACTGTTTATGTGGCATACATCCGTCTCCTAACCATTGAGCTACTGTATTGTACAGCCTTGGGTCGTGCAAACATTGCTCCCAAATCACTTGTGATATGAGATCAGGTTTAGACAAAGAGCAACAAATCGCTACCCATATAAGACAAAAGAAGAGGAAACTAACGGGGCCGAATGCTCAACGTTATGAAGCCGATATTATGATGTTGCTTTAGGAAAATCGCTTATTCAGTATGCCATGGCTCCTCGCAAACTACAACCATGAATTTAAAATTGTAATCATTTTCTGTTTAATAGGTATTCATCGGGTTGGGCACCGTTTCACTCAGCATACCCTCGGGGTGCACTCAGCATAATACTACAACACTACTCGATTGTAAGTCATGAGGCTAAGAAATGCATAAGGAGTTGCCATGGAAAAAAGAAGAGGTAGTAATACCAAACCCGGCTAGATAGTATCAGGAACAAATTTTTCGGGAATTGGATTTGATATGAGCCGTTCGCGCACATTCAACCTCGATTGCATCAGACAATGAGCGAATCCCGACAAGTGTGCCGCTCCGAATAGCGAAGCGCAGCCTCGTCCTCCAGAGCGGCACCTGAGCGGATTCTGTTGAGCAACTCAGCGAGAAGTGCGCTCCCCTGTCACGCCCGCTTCCGCTCCCCGAGCATCCAATGCACCACAACACCCGTCACAAAGCCCCAGAACGCGCTCCCGATCCCAAAGAATTGCACATTCGCCGCCGTGATCAGCAACGCCCACAGGCTCGCGTCGCGCTGCTCACCCTCGCGGAATGCGCCCGTGAGGCACTGAATGATCGTGCCGGAGAGCGCCAAGCCCGCCAACGCGACCATCACGGGGCGTGGCAGCGCCGACAGCAGCGTCACAATCGTCACGCCGAAGAGGCCGAGCACACACATAATCACGCCCGACGCCACTGTCGCCGCGTAGCGCCGCGACGAATCAGGGTGCGCCTCTGGCGAACTGGTGATCGCCGCCGTAATCGCTGCCAGCGTCAAGCCATGGTTCAGCATCGGCGCGAACAGCACGCTCAGCAGACCTGTCACCACCAACGAGCCTTTCACTGGCGGATCGTAGCCCGCCGCCCGCAGCACCGCGAAACCCGGCAGATCCTGCGCGGCCAGCGCTAGCACCAGTAGCGGCAGCGCCAAGCCTAATAGCGCGGGCACCGTCACCACCGGCATCACAAACACGGGCGCGGCCAGCGAAAGTTGCACCTGCTCAAGGGGCAACTGGCCCATCGCATACGCCACCCCGAATCCCGCCAGCAACGCCCCGAAGATCGGCACACGCATCTTGATGCGCCGCAGCACCAAGTACACCACGATCATCGCCAGGATCGACCACGGCGCCTCGTTCAGGCCGATGAAGATATCCAAGCCGTACTTAAACAGCAATCCGCCCAATACCGCCTGCGCAACGGCTTGCGGAATGATGCGCACCACCCGATCAAACAACCCCGATACGCCAAGCAGCAAGATGATGACACCAACCACCACGTATGCGCCGATCGCTTCCTCCAGCGAGTACTGCCCCAGACTCGTGCCCAACAACACCAAGCCCGGCGTCGACCAAGCCGTCAGGACGGGTTTGCGGTAGATTAGCGCCAATATCATCGTCGAGAGCCCAGTGCCGATCGCGATCGAGAACACCCACGAACTCATCTGCTCGGCGCTCAGACCCGCCACCTCCGCCGCTGGCACCACCAACACCAACGAACCCGTAAACCCGACCAACACCGCCAAAAACCCAGCCACCCACGCCGAAAGCGTCAGCGAACGGGGGAGATCTCGAACATTCTGCCAAACCCGACCAACAGCCATGCGCATAACAACCCCACACACAAAGAGCGATACACAGACAGGGGATAGCCGAACGAGGTATACAATTAACAGGCGGTGAAATGGGTGAGCCAGAAGCGCTCAAGCACTCGGAAGCCCAAGCGTTTATAGGCCTCAAGGGCAGGGGTGTTCTCGGCCACCACCATCAAAAACACACGGGGAGTCAACGTAAACGCAGCACGAGTCAGCGCAGCCGTACACGCCGAGGCATACCCGCGCCGCCGGAAGTCGGGGTGACACGCCACATGCCCAATCTCGATCGCATCGGCAGTCGCGAAGTGCGTAGCAGCCATCGCCACCAACTGATCCCCAACAAAACAGCCGAACGCCGGCCCAAGATCCAGCGCGCTCGGGTCCCACACCGTCAACTGCGCCGCCTCCGCCAAAGCATTCATCGCCGGAATATCATCCTTGCTCAAACGGCGCACCGCATGCTGATTGGGCTGCACAAGCGTCTCCGGCTCCACCACCATCTGATACTCAATAGTGGTCGAGATCACCTGCACCATCGACGCGAGCTGATAGTACTGCGTCTCCGGCAACAGCGCCATCGTCGGGCCAGTGCGCAGCGCCTCGTGGTCATCCAACAGCGACTGCACCAACTGCTTAGCGGTCGATTCGTTATCAGCCGTAAAAATAATATTCGGCACCGGCAGATCGAGGTACGTCGAAGCAATGCCCACAATGCGCGAATCGATCCGAGCGATGCGCACATCGCAGCGGGAGCGCAACTGCGACACGTTCGAAAGCAGCAAAGCGTTGCGGTAGGGCATCAAACGCACGTAGGCAACAGAGGCGGCCTGCCACTCCGGGGTCAGAGGTTCAATCTGAAGCATAACAAGCCTCTATGCGCATCTCAGCGCGTGGAATACGCCGACGATGCGAGCACAAATGCGGATGTGACACCGAGCAACCGAGGCGGGCGCCCGGTGCCACCTCAACGAGGAATGCGGGCAAGAGAGGAACGCCCGCACAAGAACCTAAACGTAGCGCTCAAGCGGGTGCTGATCGTAGCGCTCCCAGAACGGATGCTTCACGCACGCCAGGCGACTCGTGGTGTCCTTGGTCAACAACAACTGGCGCGCCAAGCCCGGCTGGATCACATCGCGATCCACCTTGCCCTCCTTAAACAGCGCCATCACCTCCGAGTACGCCGAAGCCACACCCACCTGAGAGATCGTCAGAACCACGTAGCTCGTCATCAAGGTGCTCTCCTGGGTGTGCAAGCGCTGCAAGAGCACATCCGCCACCGCATCGAACGTCTCGGGATGCGCCACCGTCATATACGCCAGCGCCTTGTAGGCCAGTACCTTGCTCTCATCCTCGCGGGCCGGGTCATCGAGCACACCCACCAGCGTCTCGAACACCTGGGGCCCCAAGCGAGCGATCATCTGCGCAGCCTCATCCGACCACTGCGCCAGCAAATTCTCGCCCACCGTAGGCAAGCCAGCGGCAGGAGCATTCAACAACGGCTCAACGATCGCGCTGGAGTTCAACTCGCCGAGCAAGCGCAGCGCATGGAGCGGCGCAAAATACTCGGGAGCCTCAGCATCGAACAGCTGCAAATCAGCAGCAATCTCGGTCAGCGGCGCCACCGCAGCAGGGCCAGCCTTCAGCACCTGCTTCACAAGCGCCTCAGTGGGCCGCGGACCGATCCGCCCGAGTTGCTTGTACTGCCCACTAGCCGCCAAATCGAGAACCATACCATCCTCCTCACAAATATCGACCCTAGCGACGCGGCGAACCGCTCGCCAGCAAAAGAACAAACACGCAACCGCTGCCACCTTGCAGCTAGCAATTATTGGGGAAAAGAAGCGCAACCGCGATCTCAGCGCCCGTCGCTACGGGCAAACAACGTCGTGTTCAACGTGCGCGCGCTCGGACAGTTGTGGCGCTTCGCGCCAAAACGCGCGCGCTAGTTGCGTTCGCAGCACACAACGCCATCAACGCACCACAACGCCATCAACGACCGCAGCGTCGTCTTCTTCGGCCTCGACACGCGCATCGTTCGGCCAAACCCCGTGCGTCAAGAAATCGCTCAACGGACGGAACGTGCGCCGATGCTGCATCGACGGCCCATGCAAGCGCAGCGCCCGCGCGTGAACCGCCGTACCGTAGCCCTTGTGGGCCGCGAAGCCATACGCGGGCAGATACCGCGACAACATCACCATCAAACGGTCGCGGGCCACCTTTGCCACCACCGAGGCCGCCGCGATCGACAAACTGATCGAATCACCCCGAATCAGCGAACGCTGTGGGTGGGGCCAATGTTCCAACCGCACCGCATCGATCAACAGCGCATTGGGCATTATCGGCAGGCGTAGCACCGCGATCTGCATCGCCAAACGCGTCGCGTTCAGGATACCGTGCGTATCGATCACATGGGCGGGCACCGCCCCGATGCCCCATCCCACCGCCAGCGACAGCACCTGTTCGCACAACTCGGCCCGCTGCCGAGCCGTGAGCGCCTTAGAATCATCGACTCCAGCCAACAACTCGGGCTGTTCCAGCACCCGCTGCGGCAACACCACCGCCGCCGCCACCACCGGCCCGGCCCAACACCCGCGCCCGACCTCATCGACGCCAGCGATCACGCGTCGGCCAGCATTCCAAAGCTTCAGTTCCTCAACAACAGTTGGCGACATAGTACCACGTTTCGAAAAGCAAGCCGCACCTACGCAGGCTTATGTGCCAGAATCAGATGCACACGGCTCTCCGGCGCGCTCTCCCAGCGCTCCTCAATCGCGAACCCCACCTGCGCCAGCCGCTCGCCCACCACCGAGCGGGGCGGATCATCGGCGGCAGCGACGGGCGTGCTTAAGCCCGCCAGCCAATACGCCAGCGCCACCGCACGCTCGTACAAGCCCACACGCTCGAACACGGCGGCCAGCACAATCACCACGCGGCCATCGGGGCGCAGCACACGCCACATATCGGCGATCGTGGCGGGGTCCACAATATATTCCGACGGAAAAGTAGCAATGATCGTGTCGAAGGAAGCCGAGGGAAAAGGCAACGCCTGCGCTGTCGCCCGTACCAAGCGGAATGGCAACGCAGCACGCCGCAAACGCCGCCGCGTGAGCGCCAACATCTGCGCCGAACTATCGAGGCCGACCAACGGTAGCGAACCAGCAGCGAGCGTTTGATGCAACCCGCCAGTACCGCAGCCGAGCTCCAGCACACTGCCCCGTAAATACGGCAATGCCGCACGTCTCCACATAGCCCAATGGCCACGCGAGACGGCGGCAGCAACACCGTCATACGTCCAGGCAAACTCGCGATAAAAGCGATCGAAAGCCCAACGAATCAGTCGTTCATACGCCATACGTCGTTTCGAGCCTCGCACTAAGCGCCCTGTGCCGAAGCACAGTATACCCTAAGATGCAACGCCCGAAACCGAAAATTACCGGCGCTCCTTAATGCGAGCAGCCTTGCCGGTCAACCCGCGCAGGTAGTAGAGCTTGGCGCGGCGCACCTTACCCTGGCGAACGACTTTGATGCTCTCAATGCGGGGCGAGTGCAACAGGAAAGTGCGCTCGACACCGATGCCGTGCGAAGCGATTCGGCGAATGGTGAAGTTCTCGTTGATACCACTGCTGCGATGGCGGATGCAGACGCCCTCGAACTCCTGCACGCGCTCGCGGTTACCCTCGACAACGCGGACACCCACGCGGACAGTATCGCCGACGCGGAAGCTGGGCAGGTCGCTCTTAAACTGGCGCTGCTCGATTTCACGTAATAGTTGCTCGGACATGGCAGGCCGCTCCTTGCACAAAGAAGGGGGGGTCACCCAGCGCATGCCTGGCACCCCCCGGACCAGATACATTTTACACGCAAACTGCTGCGATTATAGCATACAGTTGCTATCCAAGCAAATAGGAATGTGCGTCGTTCTATCGGACTGGCCACACAGCGGGATTGTGCATCCCCAACGCGCACCCATCGAGCTACAAGAAGCGCTACTGTGTCGCCGCAACTTCCACAACCTCGCAGATGTAGTGTAAAATCTGCAAGTGCGCCTCTTGGATGCGTGCGGTGTCGTTGCTGGCCACGATCAAAGACAAATCGGCGAGCTCGCGGGCTGCGCCACCATCCTTGCCCAGCAGCGCGATGCTCGTCGCACCAGCGGTCTTCGCAGCCCGCAGCGCCTCCACGATATTGCCGGAATTGCCGCTTGTGCTAAAGCAGAGCATGACATCGCCGGGGCGCGCTAGGCCAGCGATCTGCCGGGCGAACACCTGGTCGTAGCCAAAATCATTGGCGATGCACGTCAAAGCCGCCGAATCGGCGGTCAGCGCCACAGCAGGCAAGGCCCGCCGATTGCTACGGAAACGCCCGATCAACTCCTCGGCGAGGTGCTGCGCATCGGTAGCGCTGCCGCCATTGCCGCAGGTAAGCAACATATGTCCGTTTAACACCGCATCGCGCACAGTCGCGGCGATCTGCTCGATCTGCTCGGCCTGTGCTGCAAGCGATTGAATAACCGCCACGCTCGTTGTAAGCTGTTCGCGGATTGAAAGAGCCACAGAATCCTCCAAATGATATCGAAAGCCAACGCGGATTCTAGTAGAATCATAGGCAATGCGCAACTACGCCGCTTGTCGGCTGGCGAACGAAGGAGTTAGCATGAAACACGATCCCGCATCGACAGCACCACAGGCGGCTCGGCGAGGGCTCCGGCCATTCGAGTTGATCCTGCTCGTCCTCCTTACCATCTCCCTGCTTGTGCACGCGCTCACCATCACCCAACTGCTACAGGTGCGTACGCTGTTGCGGGATCAGATCAGCCAACTGGCCGAGGGCGTGAGCAACGCCAAACAACAGACGCTCAGTTACAATCTGCCGATCAATGAGACCTTCCCCGTCGAACTCGACGTGCCCGTTCGTGAATCGATGAATATCCCCATCCAGACCGAGGTGCGCATCACCGAGACGATCAACGTGCCGCTCGATACGGGCATCGCGGGCACCATCGTGGTGCCCATTCCTCTCGATGTGACCGTGCCCGTCAATACCACCGTGCCGTTCGAGTTGGATCAAACCGTCCATATCTCGACCACCGTGCCGATCCAGTTCGATGTGCCGATCAACATCGAGCTAAATACCCCGCCCTTTAGCGCATACCTCGATCAACTGCGCGAAAGATTGCTTGCACTGCTGGAGCGGTTCTGACAGGTGACTCGGTGACTTGGTGACTTGGTGACCCGATGACTCGGTGACTGAGCAAGCAACACCCACCAACCCACCTATGAGACTTGGCAACTCATCACAACAACACACCACTGAAAAACGTCCGCATACTTGGGGTCGAGAGGCTAAGTGCATCGTTTTTTAAATCTTCCACAGTTCTCATTATCATTTCGAACGAGCCGACAGGCGACGCGAGAAATCTCGTTGATTCGCATTGCGGTGCACGTTGAGATCTCTCACATTCGTTCGAGATGACAGCGCTTTTCGTTGAACATAAAAATGTTAAATTTTTCCAAAACAGAGCACTAAGTGCATCGTTTTTTAAATCTTTCACTGTTCTCATTGTCATTTCGAACGAGCCGCCAGGCGACGTGAGAAATCTCATTGCTCCGCATTGTAGTGCGCGTTGAGATCTCTCCCCATTCGCTTCGCTCAGGGCTTCGACCGTTCGAGACGACAGCGCTTTTCGTTGGATCGGAAAGTGTGAAAAACTTCTAAAACCGTGCACTAAGCCCCGGTCGTGGGTTTCCAAAGGGGCCGCGTCGGCCCTTTGGGCCTGCGCAGCATCCCACGCTCCTGGGCCTAGCGCCCAGCAAACTCATCACAAAACCCCATTATTTCCCCATTCACTGGCACGTCGATTGCCTTACGCTCCAAATTTATAACCACGAAACAGAAAATAGATGGTTAGAAAGAGAAATTATGATTAACACAGGGCAAACTGCGGCCAGCAACATTATCGAAGCGCGCGATCTCACACGCAGCTTCAGCAGCGATACAGGCGTGTTCGATGTCTCGTTCGCCCTCCCGCAGGGCGCGATCCTCGGGCTGATCGGGCCGAGCGGCAGCGGCAAAACCACTACAGTGCGCCTGATGACAGGTCTGCTCTCGCCCGAGCGCGGCAGCGTGCGCGTCCTCGGCCAAGAGGCGATCACCTTCACCACCCGCACCCGCGAGCGGATCGGCTATATGCCACAGGACTTTGTGCTCTACCCCAACCTCACCGTCTCGGAGAACCTGAACTTCGTCGCATCGCTCTACGGCATGGGCTACCTCAAGCGGCGCGAGCATTTGACTCGCGTGCTCGAACTGGTCGAGCTTCAGGATGCGCGGCGTCGCCTGGGCCACCAACTGTCGGGCGGCATGCAGCGGCGGCTGGCGCTGGCCTGCGCGCTCGTACA
The DNA here is from genome assembly GCA_937988885.1 of uncultured Roseiflexaceae bacterium. Classification (GTDB taxonomy): domain Bacteria; phylum Chloroflexota; class Chloroflexia; order Chloroflexales; family Roseiflexaceae; genus CALKHR01. Next base: position 14,939 of record CALKHR010000118.1, read on the forward strand.
CAACCCTGTGCTGCTCTTCGCCGACGAACCGACCGCCGGCATCGACCCGGTGCTGCGCGGCGTGTTCTGGCAGTACTTCCGCGAACTGCGCGAGCAAGGCCACACCCTCGTAATCACCACGCAATACGTGGGCGAGGCGGCCTACTGCGACCTGGTAGGCGTGATGCGCAACGGGCGCCTGCTCCACCTCAACACGCCCGACGAGCTGCGGCGGATCGCGTTGGGAGGCGAGGTCATCAAACTCGTGCTGCCACCCACGCAGGTCATCGACGCGATGCAGATCCTGCAGCGCTTCCCCGCCGTGAACGATGTGCGCCGCTCGCGCAACGAGCCGGGCCTGCTGTATGTCTACACCGAGCAAGCCAGCACCACGCTGCCGCAACTGTTCACGCTGTTCGAGCAGCACCCCGATATCACCATCGAGCAGGCACAGGAGTACCAGCCGCCGTTCGACGACCTGTTTATTCGCCTGATGGAACGAGAAGACGCACAAGGAGCACAGGCATGAAAGCACTCATCCGACTACTCTCGTTCTTCGGCAAAGAGTTTCACGAGATACGGCGGCAACCCCGCCTGATCCTCAGCCTGATCTTCGGGCCGTTCCTGATCCTGTTGCTGTTCGGCATCGGCTACGCGGGCGAGCAACCGCGCCTACGCACGGCGCTCGTGCTGCCAGCCAACAGCTCCGAGGATTTCGACAGCGCCGAGTTCGAGCAGGCCATCTCCACCAACTTCGAGATCGTGCACAGCGGCACCGACGAGCAAGCCGCCATGCAGTTGCTGCGCACGGGCCAAGTCGATGTTGTCGAAATCATCCCCGGCGATATTCAAGAGCGGATGATGCGCAACGAGCAATCGCCGCTCGAACTGCGCTACAACGAGATCGATCCGCTCTCCGAACAGTGGATTCAGTACCTGGGCTACGCCCAAGTCACCGAGATCAACCGAGCGATCCAGCGCGTCGCCATCGCAGATCTGCAAGAGGAACTGGCGCAGAACGGCGTCACATCGAACGTCACAGCGGAAGTGCTGGTATCACCGATCCAGCAGCAGTACGCCAACCTGCGGGGCAGCTCGCTCGATGTGATGAGCTTCTACGCACCCAGCGTGTTGGCCCTGATCGTTCAGCACATCGCCGTCACCTTGGCGTCGCTGTCGTTGGTGCGCGAGCGCCTGCAAGGCTCATTCGAGCTATTTCGCATCGCGCCCGTCTCGCCGCTGCAAGTGCTGTTGGGCAAATACATCGGCTATTTGCTCTACATCGGTCTGATCATCGCCGCGCTGGTCGGCCTGATGATCTGGCCGATCATGCTCGGCGTGCCGTTCCTTGGTGACGTTGCCGAGTTCGCAGGCTTCGCGGCGCTGCTCGTCTTGGCGTCGTTGGGGATCGGCTTCCTGATCTCGATGTACTCCAAAACCGAGAGCCAAGCCGTCCAGCTTTCGATGCTGGTGCTGCTCCTGTCGGTCTTTTTCAGCGGCTTCTTTCTGCCGCTCAAGAACTTTCTATCGCCGATTGATCTGGTGGGCTATGCGTTGCCGATCACCCATGGCATTATGGGCTTCCAGGCGATCATGCTACGAGGCATCTCACCGAGCACATTCACCTGGCTGGCATTGGCGGCATTGGCTGGGGGGTTGTTTGTGGTGGTAGCGCTCGTGGCGCAGTGGAACTTCCGACGTAGCTAATACTGCTGTCTGCGCCCATTCAGCCACCACTGGAGCAGGCGCTGCCATAACGAGAGGCGCCTGGTGAGCGGTAATCGGTCACTGCGATAGATGTGCCCGTCGCGATCCATAATCATCCCCTGGGGGAGCCGCTCATCTCCAGGGGATGGCGGGGGAGCTTGATATCTGCTCATCGGTGTGCCTTTCTGACTACAAATGCAGTACTCTTTCAGATCGCCAATGAGCTGATTACCCGTGGCTCAATTGCGAGCCTTGATTATCATACGGACCCACGCCGCTGCCCGCTAGGATGAAACATCCAGAATCGCGCACCATCATTTGTGCGATTCATCCAATGTGTTCGCTAGAGGGCTAGTTGGCGGGCACGAAGTAGGCCGACAACAACTGCGTATACACATCGATCACCTGCGGATAGACCGTCTGATCGAACTCATCCTCGTGCAAACCGATAAAGAACAGCCCCCGCATCAAGCCCGAGAGCAGGCGCGGCTCGCAGTTGAAGCGTACGCCCGTGCGCTCCCACGCGGCGATGAACTGCGCCGCAAACGCGTCGTCGGGGCCGAAGTGGCCCTGCAGCACCTTGGGCGGCAGCTTGCGCGACAGGTACTCGTACTCCTCGCGGCTGAAGTGCGTGAACAGCGAGTTGTTCTTCCACAGCTCCAGGGCCGTGTGCAGCAACTCGCGCATGCGCTGGCGGGGCGGCAGGTCGGTGCGGGCGATCTGCTTGAGCAGCGTCGCGCGGAAATTCGCCTCGAACTGTTCGAGCAGTTCGAAGAACAGCATCTCCTTCGACTCGAAAAAGAGATAGAAGGCGCCCTTGGAAATACCGGCGGCCTGTGCCAGATCAGCCACGTTAGTCTTGCGAGGGCCGTAGGCTTCGAATAGCGCCCGTCCCTGTTCGAGCAGCGTTGCGCGGATCTGAGCGCGCTCCTGTTCAGTGAAACCCTTTGGCATATTGGTCCTTTGTTACAATATGTCTTGAAAAGTCATATGGTCATATCTATGATACCACGGCTGTCAAGAGGTTCAGCACATTATTAAATCGATTTCGGAAACGGATTTATAATACGCAGGACAACACGCTTATCAGCTCAATTAAGGACACTATATGATTACGCTTCCTGCTTTCGCTGAGGACTTTTTGTTACGCTCCGATATGGCGTTTTTCAACCACGGAAGCTTTGGGGCATGCCCACGACCTGTCTTTGAGACATTCCAAAACTGGCAGCGTAAGCTGGAAGAACAGCCGGTGGAGTTTTTGGGACGGAAGATCAACGGGTTTCTTGAAGTTGCGCGTCTCGCACTGGCGGAACATCTCAACGCCAATGCCGACGACCTGGTGTACATCCCGAATGCCACGTATGGCGTGAATATCGTGGCGCATTCGCTCAAACTCCAGCCCGGCGATGAGATTCTGAGCAGCAATCACGAATACGGTGCTTGTGAGCGCGCGTGGCGCTTCAACTGCTACCGCACCGGCGCGACCTACATCTCGCAGGAGATCGATCTGGAGCACACGAGCGCGGAGGCGTGGGTCGAGCAGTTGTGGCAGGGCGTCACGCCGCGCACCAAGGTCATCTACCTGAGCCACATCACCTCGCCCACCGCCACGATCTTCCCGATCGCTGAGGTGTGCCGCCGCGCACGGGCCGAGGGGATTATGACGGTGATCGACGGGGCACACGCGCCCGGCCAGATCGAAATCGATCTCGCCGCGCTCGACGCCGATTTCTACACGGGCAACTGCCATAAGTGGTTGTGCAGCCCCAAGAGCGCGGGCTTCCTGTACGCCCGGCGCGAGCTTCAAGACTTGCTCGACCCGCTGGTGGTGAGCTGGGGCTGGAAGAGCCGCGCACCCCGCCCATCGCGGTTCCTCGACATCTTCGAGTGGCGCGGCACGCACGATCCTGCGTCGTACTTGGCGGTTCCAGCCGCGATCAACTATCAGAACGAACACAATTGGCCCGCCGTGCGGGAAGCCTGCCACGCCCTGGCCTGCGAGGCCCGTGAGCGCGTAAGCGAACTGACGGGTGTGCCGATGGTCCACGATCAATCAACGATGTGGTGGAGCCAAATGACGCTGCTGTCGCTGCCAGATTCGTGTGACGTCTCGCTGGTCAAGAGTCGCCTGTGGGACGAGTTCGCGATCGAAATCCCCGAGGTGCAGTGGAACGGACGCAAATTCTTGCGCATCTCGGTGCAGGCGTACAATAGCCCAGCACAGATCGATCGGCTGTTGGAGGGCTTGAAGGTCGTGCTTGGCTAGCGCGATCCAGAAGCTGTGGGGCGGCCTTCTAGGGCCGCTCTTCTGTTTTGAAGCGGGGAAAGCGATGTCGAGGCGCGGGGTTGTAGCAGCACCTCGACATCTCTAGAAACTGACATCACTCATTGGGCTTGCGACTGACCTGGAAGCGACATACCGCACCACCGTTAGCGATGCACTCCGTCTCGTCGACACGATACTCTTCACTAGTGGCCCAGCGTATCGCCTCTTGGTAAAAGCCCAGGGGTATGTAACAGATGCCGTGATCGGCGTGATTGCCAGCGCAGTACGGGCACTCGCTGATCTCGACAAAGAAGCCCTCCGGCGTATCGTAGGTGCGGTGCGGCGCTTGGAACAGTTCCTCGGCGAGTTTGGCCGAGCGCGAGAGCACCAGTTTGATTTTGGCATCGGTGGGCAGCACCTTGAACGCCGCGCCCGCTAACGCACTGAGCGTCTTGTTATGCTCGCGGAAGTGTTGCATATTGCTACGCCCGGCCCGCAAAAAGATCGGTTTAATACCACGGTCGCCAAAAATTTGGAAAGCGATATTAAACAGGTGACTCAACTCGGACACCGTGATGGAGGGCGTATCATCGTTGGGCGGCAGAACGCCGTTTTGATAATAGCGCTGCAAGCCCGCCTGTACGAACAGCATCCGCAAGCTTTTTTCACCGAGATTTTCGATGATGCTGTCACAAACGAGCCGAAGCACCGAAGATGGGAGCTGCTGTTGACTCATTGCAATCTCTCTTCTATTGCCGCTTTTCATACGGGAAAGCGAACCCTTGCACATTGCTGATTGTAACACGGCATTTGCTGCGTTCCAATACCCCGAAACCATATTACTATCGCCCGACGTCCTATGTGTAAGCGAATCGCTACAGAGAGGAAGGAGAAGGCTATGGATATCTTGATTCTGGGCGGCACTGTGTTTTTGGGGCGCGCATTGGTGGATGCTGCGCTGGCCCGTGGGCATCGGCTGACACTGTTTAATCGCGGGATTCACTCCCCCGAACTGTACCCCGATGTCGAACGTCTGCGCGGCAACCGTGGCGGCGACCTGTCAGCGCTGGAGGGACGGCGCTGGGATGCGGTTATCGATACTTCGGGCTACATTCCACGGGCGGTTGGCGCCACCGCCACGCTGCTCGCCGATGCGGTCGAGCACTACACCTTCATCTCCAGCATCTCGGTGTACGCCGACACCACCGCGCCGGGCGTAGATGAACAGGGCGCCGTGGCGGAGCTTGGCGACGCCAGCGACGAAGAAGTGAGCGGCGCGAACTACGGGGCGCTCAAGGCGCTCTGCGAGCAGGCCGCCGAACGCGCGATGCCGGGGCGAGTGTTGCAGGTGCGTCCAGGGCTGATCGTCGGCCCGCACGACCCCACCGACCGCTTTAGTTACTGGCCCGCCCGCGTCGCCGAGGGTGGTCGCGTGCTTGCGCCGAACCGGCCCGAGCATCCGTTGCAAGTGATCGATGTGCGCGACCTTGCCGAGTGGACGGTGACGATGGCCGAGCAGCGCAGGGTCGGCGTGTACAACGCCACGGCTCCAGCGGGCGCGCAGAACTTCGGCGAACTGCTGGAAGTGAGCCGCGCGGTCAGCGGCAGCGCTGCCGAGTTGACTTGGGTTGATGAGGCGTTTCTGCTGGAGCAGGGCGTACAGCCGTGGGTGGAGTTGCCGCTGTGGCTACCCAGCGCTGATAGCGGGCTGATGGCGGTGAGCGTGCGCAAAGCGCTGGATGCCGGGCTGACGCTGCGCCCGCTCGACGAGACAGTGCGCGATACCCTGGCGTGGCTGGCAACCCGCCCCGCCGACCACACCTGGCGGGCTGGTCTCACCCGCACCCGCGAAGCCGAGCTACTACACACCTGGCAGTCGCGTTAGAATTATTATGTCAATACGACCACAGATTTCGCAGATGTGAATGCAGCGTAGTGACGAGGTTCGCTATGCATTCACATCGAAAAGCACTGTCATTCTGAACGGAGCGTAGCGCGGTGAAGAATCTCCCAGCGCACCCACAACGAAACACAATGCCATGCATTGCAATGCTTTGCCGAGCTGTCAGATGCATCAAAATCGCATTTTCAGCATTAGAAAGCCCTAAAAATCGCCTGACAGATCAAACTCAATATCATTCATTGTTTTCGTTGAAGCATCGGTGAGATCTCTCACTTCGCCTGACGGCTTGTTCGAGATGACAATGGTTTTCACTGTCATTCCGAATGGAGTGCGCAGCACGAAGTGAGGAATCTCATTGTTCTGCATTGAAACATACATTGAGATCTCTCATTTCATTCGAGATGACAGTGCGTTTCGTTGCTTCCTCGATGAGATCCTTCACTTCGCCTTCGGCTCGTTCAGGATGACAGCGCTTTTTCGTTGGGTTTTACTAATCCCGTTACAAGCAAATCTGTGTAATCTGCGTAATCTGTGGATGATCAACTTACGTTCTCAAGCCGTAGTCGGCGCAGGGTTTGGGCATTGATCGCCACGATGATGGTGCTGAGCGACATCAGCAGCGCGCCCACCCAGGCCGGTAGCACGATGCCCGCGCCCGCCAGCACGCCAGCGGCCAGCGGCAACGCCAGCGCGTTGTAGCCGATCGCCCAAGCCAGGTTCTGCACCATCTTGTTGTAACTGGCTCGACTGAGCGTCACGATCTTGGCGATATCGCGGGGATCGTTGCGCACCAGCACAATCCCCGCCGCTGCCCGCGCCACATCGGTGCCAGCACCGATCGCGATGCCCACATCGGCTTGGGCCAGCGCGGGCGCATCGTTAACGCCATCGCCCACCATCGCCACCACCGCGCCGCCTCGTTGGAGCTGGGCGATCTCGGCGGCCTTGTGCTTGGGCAGCACCTGTGCGATGTAGCGCTCGATCCCAAGCTCGCGCGCCACCCATCCCGCCACATCGTTGCTATCACCCGTCAGCATCACCACCTCGATCTGCTGAGCGTTCAGCGCCCGCACCGCCTCGTGCGATTCGGGGCGGATCACATCGGCTAGGGCCAGTGCGGCGCGCACCACACCCTGCTCGAACAAGTACACCACCGTCTGCCCTGCCGCGCCCCATTCCTGCGCCGCCCGTTCAAGCGCTGATGGCAGCGTGCTGTTCTGCTCGGCCAGCAGTTGCGGACCGCCGATCTGCCAGGTATGACCCGCGATCTGCGCCTGCACCCCACGGCCCGGCAACGCCTCAAACCCTTCGACGGCGGGCAATTCCACATCGCGCTCTTCCGCCGCCCTGCGGATCGCCTGCGCGATCGGATGCTCGCTATCGCCTTCGAGCGCCGCCGCCAGCGCCAACGCCTGCTGCTCGTCTAGATTGTCCGTAGCGAGCGCCACCACGCCCTGCTCACCCTGGGTCAGCGTGCCCGTCTTGTCGAACACCACCGTGGTGAGGTTGCGAGCCTGCTCCAACGCCAGTCGGTCGCGCACCAGGATGCCGTTGCGGGCCGAGAGCGTGGTGCTGATCGCGATCACCAACGGGATCGCCAGGCCCAGTGCGTGCGGGCAGGCCACCACCAGCACCGTCACCACCCGTTCCAGTGTGTAGGCATCGAAGCCCCGCGCGATGCTCCAGCCGATCAGCGTGATCAGCGCGAAGCCTAGCGCCACCCATGTTAGCCAGTACGCGGCCTGGTTGGCGAGATCCTGCGCGCGGGAGCGGCTGTTCTGCGCCTCAGCCACCAGCCGCATAATGCCCGCCAACGCCGTGTTGTCGCCGATATTGGTGATGCTCACGCGCAGCGAGCCGCGCCCATTGACCGTGCCTGCGATCACTGTATCGCCGGGGCGCTTGGTGACGGGACGGCTCTCACCCGTGATCATCGACTCGTTCAGGTCGCTCTCGCCCTGCTGTACCTGCCCATCGGCGGGGACGCTCGCGCCGGGCCGCACCAACACCAGATCGCCGGGACGCAACGCGCTCACCGCCACGATCTCGCTCTGATCACCGTTTAGGCGCTCTGCTGTATCGGGCAGTAGCTTGGCAAGTTCGTTGAGGGCGCTCTGAGCGCTGCCCACCGCCCGCAGCTCAAGCCAATGCCCCAACAGCATCACCGTTACCAGCGTGGCCAACTCCCAGTAGAAGTCCATGCCCTCCAGCAGACCGAGCGTGATCGCGATGCTGTAGAGGTACGCCGTGGTGATCGCCAGCGACACCAGCGTCATCATGCCTGGACGGCGGGCCTGCAACTCGCCCACCGCGCCGCTCAGGAACACCCACCCACAGTAGAAGTAGATGATGCTGCCGAATACGGGGCTGATCAACGCCGAGCCAGGGAAACGCGGGGCGCTGTAATTCAATAGCATCTGGATCATCTCGGAGTACAACACGATCGGGATGGTGAGCAGCAGCGCTATCCAAAACGGGCGCTTGAACATCTCGGGCGAATGGCCTGCATGTCCGTTATGGTGAGCCTGATCCTGATGGGATTGCGATGAGGAAGTGGCGTGTTGGTGATGGTCGTGATGCTCGTCGTGATGCTCGTCGTGGTGCTGGTGGGCTTCTGGCTGGTGCGACGTGGGGGTGTGATGCTGATCGTGTGGGCCCGTCGTCATAGGGCGCTCCTTCTAGTTGATCGGCGTCACGTATTGATACGGCTTCCTAGTGCGTGTTGGATGGCTTATGCGATGCCCACTAAATAATAAAATATGACTGAAAAAGTCATATGGTTAAACAATGGAACGCAGCGAAATGAAGAATCTCCCTGTCTCGTGCGGCCTTGAGCGTTTAGTTTCCACGCTTCGTTGTTTCTTCGATGAGATCCTTCACTTCGCCTTCGGCTCCGTTCAGGATGACGGCGCGTTTCGTTGTTTCCTCAGTGAGATCTCTCATTTCGCCTGACGGCTCATTCGAGATGACAGTGTTTTTCGTTGTTTTTCGCTGAACAACGGTCATTCTGAGATGACAGTGCTTTCTATCGTTTTTCACTGTCATTCCGAATGGAGTGCACAGCACGGAGTGAGGAATCTCATTGTTTCCTCATTGCAGTTCACATTACTGCTCACAGAATGGCTTAGCTAGAGGAACGCCGAAACATTGATACAATCGATGAATTCACCAGTGTAAGAGAGCTTTTATTTTATTATATCCAGAAAAGTCATACGGTCATACAATGTATGAAATCTTGGGAGTATAATGCGGCCATGCAAACCGCGATACAGAGGGAGCACGAGGTATGTCTCAGGAACAGACCCGCGAGGAGTTGCTCGCTGAGTTCGAGGCCGCCAGCGCCGCGTTGCTGGCAGTGTTACCGCGTTTCACCGAGGAGCAATGGTTCGCAGCCGAGCGCAACGATGGCTGGAGGGTTCACGATATCGTGGCACACATCTCCGATTCCAACTACGCTCTGGCGCTGATGGCGCTTGGTCAACTCACCCCACCGCGTCCGCTGAACGAGCAAACCGGTTGGATGGATGATATCGATTCGATCAACCAGGAGCGCCGCGAGAAGAACGCCAGCCTGCCCCGTGAGAAGGTGCTGGATCGCACCAACAAGGCGCTTGCCCAAGTGCGGAGCGCGATCGAGCAGATCGAGGATTTGGATGGGCCTGGTCCCTTTGGCCCGCAGATCACGCGCCGCCAAATATTGCAACGGATTGTGCGCCATATCAACGAGCACTGCAGTGAGCTAGAGGAACTGCTGAAGTAACAACGAAAAGGGCGTATGCGACTGTTGCATACGCCCTTCGCATTGCTCAAGCGAACGTTACTGATTGTCGTCGAGGCGTGTTGTCTCGCCGGTGGCTGGCTCGCGCTCGATCGGCACATCCTGCGCGGCATTGGGGCTGGCAGAAGCATCGGATTCGAGCCGATCCACCAACTTGCGCAGTTGGTTGTTCAGGTGAGCGATGCCGTTGACGATCGTCTCCTGCAGGTCGTGCACGGCCTTGCTCTCGCGAGCCTGCGCGAACATCTGGCGACCGCGCTCCTCGGCCTGCTGAATGCGCGGGTTGCTCTGCAGCGATTGGAGGGTGGCCTTGATCTGAGTAGACATTTCGTGAACACCGCCGACAAGATCGCGTTGAAGTTGCTTGGCCTGCTCACTCTCGATCGCGGCACGAAACGCTGCTTCGAGCTGTTGACCCATCTCGCGTAGCTCACTCGCTAAATCGCTGGCGGCGTTGCGAGTATCGTCGTCTTGCGACTGGTTCGGGTTTTGGTTTGACATTTCTTTCTCCTCTATTAAACCACACAGACCAAGCGGTTGTGGCGGGAAGCTATTCTTCACAACATATGACGTTCGATTACAACGATTAGGTGCAGCAACGGAACGATATTTTTGAGGATAGATGAGCAGTTTTCCGGCTAAAGGTGTATAAATCCTAATCTAACGCTCATAGTGGCCTATGCTATAATAGGTATTAAAGCAAAAACCGTTCCAAGACGCACTCGCACCACCTAATAGGACGTACCATCCATGCAAGAATCGCGTCCACTGATAGGCTCAGTTAGAGAGCAAGTCAGGCTACGCCGGAGCAAACTATTGAATGCAAGTTTGCTTGTTATTGGGTCACTGATGGGAGTTAGCGCTGGAGCAAACATAGCGCTGCAATATCAAAACGAAGGTTTTAGCATTGCCTTGACAAGCGCAGTGCTATTACTTGTCGGAGCAGCCTGGCTGATCGTTGCATATATCCTCAGCCGTCGGCGCTATTTACGGGTAGCAGGTATGATGGTCGTTGTGCTTGTGATCGCCGTATTGGCGCTGCTCACGTACCTCGTCCCCACCTACACCCAGAATCTCCTGCCTTTTACGGCGCTGCCTGTCGTCTTAGCTGCCCTGCTGATCGGACACCGTTCACCGTATTTCGCCGCGTTCCTCACGATTATTGCGATTATTGGCGCAATTGTTGCACAAACCTATTACCCCGCACCAGAGGTGCTCGTCCTCCCGCCGCCCGATCTGGCGAGCTCGGTGGCGTTGACCACCCTCGCACTGTTTCTGCTCGCGCTCACCTTGGCCCCGTTGCGCGGCGAGGTGGCTCGGCTGTTCAGTCAAGTGCAGCGCGATGAGATCGCGCAGTGGCAGGCCAATCAGGGTCTCGAAGAGGCCAAGCAGGCCCGCGAACAAGCGCTCGCTCACATCAAATGGCAGCAGCAACATGCCGACCGCATCTTGGCGCGGATTTCCGATGGAGCGCTCGCGGTGAACGAGAAGGGCGTGATCCACCAGGCGAACCAGGCCGCCCGTCGTCTATGGAGCGAGGTGGTCGGCGGCGATCTGCTCTCCGTCCCCTTCGACCAAGTGAAACAGGCGCTCGGCGGAAGCACCCCCGCTAATCAGTATGTCGAGATTGTGCCGCTCGGCGATACTCCGCCGGATGGCTTGCGTTGTTATACGCACATCCTGTTGGATCGACGAGAGCGAGCGCGCTACATCCACTTGCGCAGCGAGTTGATGAACCTCCTCGCTAGCGAAATGCGCAATCCGCTCACCTCGATGGTGACAGCGCTGGAGATGACGCTGGGCCAGAACCTGCCCGAAGGCGCTGATCGGGTGTTGGTGGGCGCGCGCCGCAGCGGACAACGCCTGCTCGACCTTGTGACGACGATGCTCGAGATCGACCAGATCGAGCGCGACCCCTCGATATTGCAGCGCTCCATTACGCAGTTGCGGCCAGTGATCGAAGCGGGCATCGCGCAGACGGCGCCGCTCGCGCAGCAGAGCGCGGTCACGACGGTGGTGGAGTACAGCGGCGATGGTCCCGTGCTGATCGACGCCGAGCGCCTGAGCCGCGCCTTCGTCTACCTGCTTGAGACGGCGCTGCGCCACAGCCCGCCCTACAGCACCGTGCAGGTGCGCATCGAGCGCCCGAACGGCTCGCTGGTGGTGCGCATCAGCGACCAAGGCGCTGGGTTCACTCCCGAGCAGCGCGCCACGTTCTTTGAGCAGGGCGGAGGCGTGCAGAACCGCGCCGCTTCGCCGTTGGGCTTGGCGTTCAGCAAACTGCTGATCGAAACGCACGGCGGACGCATCTGGGTCGAGAGCGCCGAAAGTTCCGGCACGACCTATATCTTCACGCTTCCCGTTGTGCAACAAGATATAGCGGTTGGACAAGGATAAACGCAGATCAGCCTGTTTTGTAAGTGGAGGAGGAGTGCCTAACGGTGGCATTCCTCCTCCACTTCTGGTATGCTATCTAATCACGAATAGGGTTGAACAGATGGATGGCGATGATGCGTTTCCTCACGATCAGCGATGAAGTTGTCCCCGCGATTTATAGCCTAAACATTAAAGATCGATTCCCTGAGATTCAAACAGTTTTGAGTTGTGGCGATCTACCGCCATACTATCTCGAATTTGTCGTCACGATGTTGGGGGTGCCCTGTTTTTATGTGCAAGGAAATCACGATAAGCCGGAGATCAGCGATACAGGAGAGGAGATAACCGAGCCGCGCGGATGCATATCGCTCGAAGGGCGCACGGTCTATCACGAAGGCTGGTTGCTCGGTGGGTTAGGAGGCAGCCTGCGCTACAACAACGAACCCGGCGCACAGTACACCGAACGACAAATGTTGATGCGCCTCTGGCTCCTAACGCCTCGTCTGTTCTTCAACCGCCTGCGGTATGGTCGCTACATTGACATTATGTTAACTCATGCACCGCCGCTCGGCATCCACAACGGGCCAGATCTCCCGCACCGTGGGTTTCGTGCCCTGCTGCTGTTGATGGATCGTTTCTCGCCGCGCTACTTGATCCATGGTCACATTCACCGTTCGTATGGGTTTAGCGCGGTCACAGAGACACATTACAAGCGGACGATCGTTCTGAATACGGCTGGATACCGCTTGCTCACTATCGAGCCACACAGTTCTACAGCAACCTCCGAATCAGAACCGTTAGGATGATAGTCACTCTTAGGAAGCGTGTTAGAAAGGGGCATTGCCGCGATTGCGGCTTTGGATATGGATCGCTCATCGGTTAATCGTGCGGCCCAACAACACTTCCAAGAAGCCCGCCGCAAAGCCCAACTTGCCGCTATCATCGGATTACTGCGAGGAGAGCCGAGCGACATGATCTCGTTCGAGGAGGTGCGCGCGCGCCTGAACGTGCGTGGACAGCGCTACCTCGGTTATCAGACGGTGAAACTCGACGCGATTATCGGCAGCGAGGGGCGTTACGACGACTTCGACCGCCACTTCCTACCCCGCTCCGATTCGCTCAAGACGCGCTGGAGCCGTATCGATCAGGCGATGCAGGACTCGATCGTGCTGCCGCCGATCGACCTCTACAAGATTGGCAACGTCTACTTTGTGCGAGATGGCAACCACCGCGTCTCGGTGGCGCGACAGCTCGGCGCCGCGTACATCGATGCGCAGGTGATCGAACTGATCACCGACATCCCGCTCGATCCCGATCTGAGCGTGCGCGATCTGCTGCTGAAGGAGGAGTACAGCGACTTCCTCGAATGGACGAACTTGCACGCCCTTCGCCCCGACGAGCGGATCGAGTTCAGCGAGCTCGGTGGCTATCTCGACCTTGTGCGCCATATCAACGCGCACCGCTACTACCTCGGCCAAGAGCAGAAACGCGAGATCCCACGCGACGAAGCGGTCGCATCGTGGTACGACAATGTGTACATGCCGATCGTGAAGGTGATCCGCGAACAGCAGATGCTTGAGCAGTTTCCAGGTCGCACCGAGGCCGATCTGTACCGCTGGATTATGGATCATCGCTGGTTTATGCGCGAGCGGATCGGGCAGGACCCCGGGCCAGTCGCCGCCGCCAACGATTATGTAAAACTCTTTGGGCATGGGAAGATCGGCACGATGGCTCGGAAGGCGCTGAATGCGACGCGTATCGGCCCTATCTTTCAGAATGTGTTTGAGACGGTGCGCAAATGGCTGCCATTCAAGAAACGCAACAAAGGAAATGCCAAGTGACTCAGCCCGAATCGCCCACCACCAAGCCGCTGCCGTGTTCTGCCGAGCGGATTGCGGCGCTCTGCAACGAATACCCGACGCCGTTCTACCTCTACGATGCCGAGGGCATCCGCGCCAGCCTGCGGGCACTGCAACAGGCCTTCAGTTGGGCGCCGTCGTTCAAGGAATACTTCGCCGTCAAAGCCACGCCGAACCCGTCGATCCTGGCGTTGCTGCGCGCCGAAGGCAGCGGTGCCGACGCCAGTTCGCTGGCCGAACTGCGCCTCGCCGAGCGCGTGGGTATGCGCGGCGACGAGATTATGTTCACCTCCAACGATACGCCCGCCAACGAATTCCAGGTGGCCCGCGAGCTTGGCGCGATCATCAACCTCGATGACATCACGCACCTGCCGTTTTTGGCGCAGCACGCCGGCCTGCCCGATACGCTCTGCTTCCGCTACAATCCCGGGCCGCGCCGCACGGGCAACGCCATCATCGGCAACCCCGTCGAAGCGAAGTACGGGCTGACCTACGAGCAGCTTTTCGAGGCGTACGCTGCCGCAAAACAACAGGGCGTGCAGCGCTTCGGCCTGCACACTATGGTCGCCTCCAACGAGCTTGAGCCGCGCTACTTTGTGGAGACCGCCAGCATGCTGTTCCGCTTGGTGGTCGAGTTGCAGCAGCGCATCGGTGTGCGCTGTGCGTTCGTGAATCTGGGTGGCGGCATCGGCATCCCGTACCGACCGGAGCAAACCCCCGTCGATCTGGCAGCTGTCTCGGCGGGGATTCGCGAATGCTACGAGCGGGAGATCGTGGCGAACGGACTGCATCCGCTCGCCATCCATATGGAGTGCGGCAGACTGATCACTGGCCCGCACGGCTTTTTGATCAGTAGAGTGCGCCACATCAAGCGAACCTACAAGACATTTGTGGGCCTCGATGCCTGCATGGCCGACCTGATGCGTCCGGCGCTGTACGGCGCGTACCATCACATCACAGTGCTGGGCAAATCCGCGCAGCCGAGCGACGCACTCTACGATGTCACCGGGTCGCTGTGCGAGAACAACGACAAGTTCGCCATCGACCGCCCGCTGCCCGAGGTTGCGGTGGGTGATATCCTCGTCATCCACGATGCGGGAGCGCACGGCCACGCCATGGGCTTCAACTACAACGGCAAACTGCGCTCCGCCGAACTGCTGCTCGAAGCCGATGGCAGCGTGCGTATGATCCGCCGCGCCGAGACGCTCGACGACTACTTCGCGACGCTGAACTTTTAGCGAGGGGTTACGCTAGTTGAGCGTCACCATGCGATAGTTTAGTTCCGCGTCCACTTCATGAATATACAGTTTCCGCTCCGCAGCATCTCCTGTCACCCACAGCACGCGGTTATTATGCAACACAGCATCATCACCACGCTGAAGGTGATGCGCTTTAGTGAGGAGCTTCGCGGGACGGATGATCTGACCCTGATCATCGATCAGCATGCCATAAACGCCGTTGAATACATCTCGATTGGAAATAACTCGCCATTCTTCCCAGAGCACCATATAACGATGAATATGGAACATGAAAAGAGGAAAAAAACACACATTGCTCGCGATGCTTGCATATACTGCAAATACCGCGAGCGACGTGTGATGCTTTGGTCGTGATTGTTACGCTTCCTGAGGCTGCTCTTGTAAGGCGAGCACCGCTGCACGCACGGCATTAGTCGCCTCTTGCCAACTTGAGCGCTGGCGCAACGAGGCTTCCAAATACAGGGGAGGGCCGAATGAAACGCGCACAGAACGGGGTAGCGGCACTGAATGGCCTTTCGGCATCACAGCATCGGTGCCTTCTAACAGCGCAGGAATAACGGGAGTGTTGGGAAACTGAGCGATCAAACGCCCGATACCAGGGCGAAAGGTACCGATCTTTCCGGTGCGGCTGCGTGTCCCCTCTGGATAGATCAGCACGGCATATCCCTCGCGCAGCGCCCGTGAGACATGCCTCAGCGGGTCGCGCCGCCCTGGCGATTCACGCTCGACAGGAATAGCGTTAAACAGAATACGTGCAGCGCTCTGGCGTAACCCACCTACAAAAAAATAGTCCTGAGCAGCAGCCGCAAGCAACCGCTTTTTGAGCTCATCGGGGATCGCCGAGAACAACACTGCTGTATCGGCGTGACTCGCGTGATTCGATGCCAAAATCCAAGGGCCAGACTTAGGGATATGTTCGATTCCCGTAACTTTTGGTCGGACATAGAGCCGAACAAACAAACCGAATAGGTCACGTAGCAAAGGGGTGGCAGCGTGATGACTAACGTAAAGGCCCATGTCCTAGCTCCATCGCGGATTGATACCGTAACGCCCGAATCATACCACAACCCTCGTAAACTACAAAACGCCTTAACCAGCCTCAGCGGGATGCAGTTTTTTGGCTTGAGCAAGACCAAAATAGCGTATCACCGCAACACCAGAATGTGTTGACACAGGCGAAAAAACCGCACAACCAACCCGATGCAATGAGCCGAAAGCTATCGGAACAACCCCTTTACAGCCAGCTATCTCCCTTTTTCAGTTGCACATCAGCGATTTCTTTTTGGCTCTTTGCTGTCAAGGAGTATAATTGGGTTGGCTGAGACCAAAGCTTTTCGAGCATTGACGCAACGGGCTGGCCTATTGTAACGGCTATTTCGCCTGTAGCAGTGATGGTATACCGAATCCAGTGAGGCGAAACAGGGAGAGGATTGCCGTTTAACTCTGTAAACGACAAGCCGTTTCTATGCACTCCGCCGGATCTGGTGCGATGTTCAGAGATAATCGTGCTGAAAAGCGGAACACTTTTGATGAGCTTTGCGTCCTAACAAACAGTGGAAAAGAACTTCCGCTCGTATATGCTTGTTTTTTATCGATAAACCGAAGTTGGGGGAAAGCCTATGCGCCGGCTCATATCACTATTGCTCTTACTCGCTCTCCTTACCTCATGTGGAGGCTCCGATGGTGAGCTACCAACCATCGCGCCTGTGCCTGGGCCTTCCGGGGATACGAGCGGCCCTGCTACAATCTCCTTTGCAGTCAGCGACTACGAGAGACCAATCTTTGAGACTCTTGTTACGAAATTCACCGCAGAGAATCCTGATATCAAGGTTGTGCTAGTCCCTATTGATGATTTGCTCGACTACTCATCCGGTAACGCGCCGAGCGACTCACTCTCGATGTTGCGCCGGATCGTCTCCGGAGCCGACACATCCTCAACAAACTATATTGGCGCGAGCAGAGAGATGCAGACCAGCAATCTGTTGCTGGATCTCGCCCCTCTGATGGATGCCGATGCGTCATTCCAACGCGACGATTTCTACCCTGGTGCGCTAGAGCAGGTCACGATCGACAACCGCATCACCGTGCTGCCGCGCTATTTCAACGCACAGATTCTGAGCTACAACAAAGAGCTCTTCGCCCAAGCTGGCTTGCCCGAGCCGAAAGCGGGCTGGACATGGCTCGATCTGCTCGGCGCAGCACAGCAGATCGGTAAGCCAGGGAGCGGCGTAGGCAGAACCTACGGCTTCCTCGATATGAGCGGTGGTATGTTGACCTTGCTCTCCATGCTCAAGGAAAAGAACATCGATATACTCACCATTCCATCGAAGGATATCCAAATTGATTCGCCCGAGATCGTCCAGGCGTTCGAGCAACTGCAAGAGATGATCAAGAACAATGTCATCTACATCCCAGGATTTAGCCGTCCAATGGGTCCCAACTCCTCCGATGAGGATATCGACCCGCAGACGGTGATCCGGGAGGGACGCATTGGCATCTGGCCCGACGATATGGGGATCATCTACGCAGATGGCCAGCCGCAGTACGAGTCGTTATCCTACGAAACGGGCAAAGTACCGTACCCCGCTGGGAACGAAACCTTCCGCGCATCGGGCTTCGAGGGCTACTTCATCAGCAGTGGTACACAATACCCCAACCAGGCATGGAAGTGGATCGAGTTCCTATCGCGTCAATCCACCGAGATTGACGGCCGCTCTTCGTTTATACCTGGGCGTATTCCGGCCCGCGAATCGCTCGCTCAGACGACGGGGTTCTGGGAGGCGCTCGATCCTGCGGCAGCCGAAGCCTACAGGCAAACGCTGGCATCCGCTTCGAGCCTTCCGCCGCAGCCTGCGGATTATTTGGCGATTAGCGCGCTCTGGCAGGTCTCGTACCAACTGGTAAGCGAACCAAACGCCGATGTTCAGAAACTGCTGACGGATGCCCAGAACAATCTCAACCAAGAACTGGCGCAGATCGAGTTGACACCCACGCCAACGCCCGACACGAGCCCGGTGCTGGTCGCTACGCCCGAGCCGGACGTTGCTCCGGAGGGCAGCACGCTGATTGTGTTCAATGTGCCCGGTTACAACCCTTCGGAGTTGCGACGCTTGGCGCGCACCTTCCGCGAGCAGAATCCCCAGTACTTCGTGCAGATTCGCTCGACACAATCGTTCACCGAGCCGCTCGATATTCAGAAGCTCGCCAATACGAGCGACTGCTTCACCTGGTACACGTTACCTCAGAGCGAAGCCGAAATTAATCCCCTGCTGGATCTACAGCCGCTGTTCGATGCCGATAACGCCTTCCCGCGCGACGATTACCCGCCAGCGTTGCTCTCGGCCTATCAGAGCAATGGCAAGCTGTTTGGCCTACCGATCGCCTTTAACCTTCGCACGCTTAACTACAACCGCACCGCCTTCGATGCGGCGGGCATCCAGCCACCGACCGTGAACTGGACGCCCGACGACTTCCTCGCGGCAGCGCAAGCGCTCACCAAGGGCCAAGGCGAATCGCAGCAGTTTGGCTATGTGCCGCTCAACGGCGTGCTGTCCGACATGTTCTTCTTCACGAGCCAATTTGGCACAAGCATGACCTTGGGCGCGGGTGAGGATATCCGCCCGAACTTTGATGATCCCCGCCTGATCGAGGCGGTCCAATGGTACCTCGACCTGAGCTTGGTGCACAAAGTGATGCCCGAGATCAAGATCAGCTACCGCCGCGACGATCCGGGCTACGACGATCGTTCGTGGGAATATGCCCAGAATGGTCGCGCAGGCATGTGGTTCGCGCAGGGACCGATTTTCAACTATGTAGACCCGAACAACCCGCAAAGCTTTGAGGAGGGTGTTGCTCCGCTGCCCTTAGGCCGCCAGGGCTTATCGACCAGCGATTTCTACACGCGCGGCCTCCATATCTCGGCGCAGTCGCCCAATGCGCAGGGCTGCTGGGAGTGGTTCAAGTTCTTATCGGGCACAACCACCGAGACAATGCTGCAAGGCGGCATCCCCGCCCGTATCTCGATCGCCCAATCGGAGGGGTTCGCCGCACAAGCGACCGAAGGCCAGGTTGAGTTGTACCAGGCCTACAGCGATGTCTTGAAGCGCGAAGGCCGCACGGGCGGCAGCCTCGATTACATGTACGGCCAGATGGACCTCTACTGGTTCTACCAGGCGCTAGATCGGGTGCTCACGGGCAAGGGCGACCTGACTCACGAGCTCACCGAGGCCCAAAAGACCACGCTGGCCTACCAGGACTGCCTCAAGCAGTACGGCAAACCTCTGAAGTTGGCGACCTGCGCGAATCAGGTTGACCCGACTTATCAAGGCTACAATACCGAGGATATGACCGATAATCCCGTGATCGGCATTCCGCTCGGCTAAACATCGATTGGGCACACCAGTCTTCGGAACTGGTGTGCCCAACGTTACAGAAAAGGCGGCAGAAAGGCCCGTGCCTTTAGGCCGGGGATGAATGCCGTC
>CALKHR010000119.1 GCA_937988885.1 uncultured Roseiflexaceae bacterium
TCACGTTGCGGCGCGCCTGGGACAAGCCCACGCGCTTTAGCCGTGGGTAGTTGACATTCCACCTCAACAAATACATAGCTATCGAGAGGCAACTTATGCCCGATACACGCCGACGCGGACTCATTCGCCCATCCGAGCCGTGCATTATGGTCATTTTCGGAGCTAGCGGCGACCTCACCCGCCGCAAATTGATGCCCTCGCTCCTGGCATTGGCCAACAAGGGAATGCTGCCGCAAGCGTTTAGCATCGTTGGGTTTGCGCTTGAAGCGTGGGACGATCAACAGTTTCGCGATGAGCTGCGCGGCACCATTAATCCCGCTCAATGGGAGAAGTTCTCCAAGAGCCTGTTCTACATCCCCGGCGATTTCCGCAATCCCGACAGCTATCGGGCGCTTCACGAACGCCTCACAGAGATCGACGCCCAAACCGACGCGCACGACAACATTCTGTTCTACCTCGCCACGCCGCCAGCCTTCTACAGCGATATCGTGCAACAACTCGGCGCGTGTGGGCTCGCCAGCGAGCATAATGGGTGTTGGCGGCGAGTGGTGATCGAGAAGCCGTTCGGGCACGACCTAGCGAGCGAGCGTGCGCTAAACGACAGCATCAGCGCGGTGCTCCACGAATCGCAGATCTATCGCATCGACCATTACTTGGGCAAAGAGACGGTGCAGAACTTGCTGGTCTTTCGATTCGCCAACCGTATCTTCGAGCCGCTCTGGAACCGCGATTATATCGACCATATCCAGATCACCACTGCCGAAACGCTTGGCGTAGAGCGACGGGGCAAGTACTACGACAACGCCGGAGTGGTGCGCGACATGTTCCAGAATCATATGCTGCAGATGCTGTGTATGATCGCGATGGAGCCACCAGTCGCATTCGAGGCCAATGCAGTGCGCGATGAAACCGTCAAACTGCTGCGTGCGCTGCGACCGCTGCCCCCGAATCGGTTGGAGCAATGGGCGGCGCGCGGCCAATACGGGCCAGGCACCATCGACGGTCAGACGGTACCAGGGTATCGCGAGGAACTGGATGTGGCCGCAGATTCGCAGACGCCAACCTTCGCCGCGCTCAGAGTGCATCTCGATAATTGGCGTTGGCAAGGCGTGCCGTTTTACCTGCGCTCGGGCAAGCGGCTGGCGAAAAAGCGCACCGAGATCGTGGTGCGGTTCAAACGCACGCCGCACTTGATGTTTCGGCCACTGCACCACGCCCCAGGCCCCAACACCTTAATCTTCAGCCTGCAACCCGATGAAGGCATCTCGCTCACCTTCGAGGTTAAGCAGCCCACGCAACACCTCAGCATGCGCTCGGTCAATATGCACTTCGACTACGATGCAGCCTTCGGCTCGCCACCCGAGGCGTATGAGGGTTTGCTGCTCGATTGCATGCTGGGCGATCAAACCTTGTTTGTGCGCGCCGATTGGTTGGAACAGGCGTGGGGCTTTATCACGCCGCTGCTCGAAGCGTGGGAGCAGCAGCCAGATATCCCGATCTATCCGGCTGGAAGTTGGGGGCCAACCGAAGCCGATGAGTTGCTCGATGCGCGCCGTTGGTACAATCACGAATAGCCGTTATGTCTACTCCAGACTGAGCAGCGTACAACGAGTGCTTGATTTTGCTTTACAATGGCGTGAATGCAAACGCCTATCTTGCCCGTTCATTGAAGATATCCACCACTGTATCCCTTAGAAAGGCATCCAACCTATGTCAAACGCAGCTATCACCACAAGTTGGATACCATTTCCCCGTTACTCGCCCGATGCGAAGCTGAGGCTGTTCTGCTTCCCCCATGCGGGCGGCAGCGCGTCGGCCTACCGCGCTTGGATGCAGGCGTTACCGCCCAGCATCGCGGTGCATCCGATCCAGCTGCCAGGGCGCGAGCAGCGTCTGCGCGAAAAGGCGTTTATCAGCATGCCAGCGCTGATCGACGTGTTGGTGCCGGAACTACAGCCTTTCCTCGATCGGCCATTCGCGATCTTCGGCCACAGCATGGGCGCGATGATCGGTTACGAGGTCGTGCGCACCTTGGCCGCCCAACAGGGGCCGCAGCCGGTGGCGCTGTTCGCTTCGGGCCAGCGCGCCCCGCACATGCCCGACCGCAAACCGCCGCTCTACCACCTGCCCGAACCCGCCTTCACCGAAGGCCTGCGCCGCCTCAATGGCATCCCCGAGGAGATTCTGCAGAATCAGGAGTTTATGCAGTTGCTCACACCGCAGCTACGGGCCGATTTCCAGCTGATCGAAACGTACCAGTACCGCGAAGGCCCGCCGCTCGGCAGCCCGATCATCGTGATGAACGGCGCCGAGGACCCCAGCATCAACCAGGCGGAGATCGAGGGGTGGCGCTCGCACACGACGGCGCAGTGCAGCACCCACACCTTCCCCGGCGATCATTTTTATCTGCGCAATCAGGTCAACGATGTGCTGGCGCTGATCCAACGCACCTTGCAGCCGTTCCTCTAGCGCTCGGTTGGCGGCAGCGCGGGCCAGGGCATCGCGAGCGCTTTCACATCGATCGCTAGGCCCGCAACCATCAGGTACACCTGATCGGCCCGCGCGGCTAGGCGCTGGTTGAACCAACCGAGCCATTCGCGAAACGTACGGCTCAACGGATCACCCGGCACAATCCCCAAGCCCACCTCGTTCGATACGATGATCAGATCGCCCGTCTGGCTGCGGTGCCAATCGAGCAACGCGGCCAGTTCCGCCTCGGCGGCCTCCCAACTGGCCTGCTCGGCCAGCAGCAGGTTGGTGACCCACAGCGTCACACAATCAAGGATGACCAGTGGGGCGGGCGCGGTGGCCTGCAGCGCCGCAGCGATCTGGCGAGGCGCTTCGAGCGTGCGCCAATGCGCGGGGCGCTCGGCGCGGTGCCGCGCGATGCGTTCGGCCATGTCGTCGTCGCCAGGCGTGGCAGTGGCCACAAAGAGCACATCGCCACCACGCGCTTCGGCGAGGCGCTGCGCGTAACTGCTCTTGCCGCTGCGCGCTCCCCCCAAGATCAAGGTGATCTGATTCGCCATCCTTCGTCTCCTGATATCCGCGACGATCCGTACGAGCGATCATCGTTTTCTCTTTACAATTCTTTAACTTTTGAACAGTTGGCGCCTTTGAATTGGTGCTCTGCCTGTGGTATAGTGCAGATGCCAATACGCGTTCATTGCTGCACGCCAGGCTCTGCAAAGCGGGGCCATATAACTCCACGAGGGAAACTGTGGCCCCATTCTCTAGTGGAGGTTGACAATGGTTCCTTTGAACCTGAGCCTTGTCCGTGCGACATGCGACGACATGTTGCACGAGGCTCAACAGCAGCGGCAAGCGAAGATCGCGGGGGCAATGCATTCTGGACCAATCGCAAAGCTGCGAGCCACATTTACTGTACTCTGGCAACTTTGGTCGTGGTAGCTGCTTGAACCCTCGATAGATGCTAAGTCCGTTCGTGTCCGCTTTGTTCCCCTCGCCTGCGGTTCGTTGCCTGTGATAGACGGCGCACCGCAGACGACCTTCCAGTTGCCCCACTTGCTACAGATTCCTCTGTTTTGGAAGATTTTTACTCTTTCCCATTCAACGAGAAGCACTGTCATCTCGAACGAAGTGAGAGATTTCAACGCGCACTACATTTATAGCGTTATTCTGACTTTCAATTGTTACCCACTTGCCCCGAAACAAGTGATATCAAAGCGCTGCTACGCGCAGCGCTTTGATATCACAAAAGACGTAAAGTACCTTGCTGCCGCAGGCAAAAACTGCTTTTCAACAACCAGATTTGCTATCTCACAGCTACACAACCGTGGCGGGGTCATCGGCGAGCAGCGTGACAACGGGCGTGCCGGTGTGGGGATGCGGGCTAATCAGCGCGGCCACATCGTAGGCGCGGCGAATCCACTCGGTGGTCAGCACGCGCTCAGGGGCGTCGTAGGTCAACAATTCGCCCGTCAGCAGCGCCAAACGGTCCGCGTATTGCCCCGCCAAGGTCAGGTCGTGAATGGCGATGATCACCAGCAGCCCGCTATCGGCGAGTTGACGGGCCAAATTCAGCGTGGCGATCTGATGCTTGGGATCAAGGTGCGCGGTCGGCTCGTCCATCAGCAGCAGGCGCGGCTCCTGCGCGAGCGCCCGGGCGATCAGCACCCGCTGCAACTCGCCGCCCGAAAGCGTGCCCAAGCGCCGATCCGCCAATCCCCACGTGTCGGTGCGCTGCATCGCCTGCTGAGCCACTTCGTAATCGTGCCGCTGCTCGCCACCGAAGCGCGGCAGATGCGGATGCCGCCCCATCAGCACCACTTCGGCCACCTTGAAGGCGACTGGCACGTGCGGTGATTGTGGCACCACGGCCACTTGGCGCGCCCGCCGATTCGCATCCATTGCGCCGAGGTCAGTCTGATCGAGCAGCACGCGCCCCGCGTTCGGCGTGAGCGTACCCGCAATGGCGCGCAACAGCGTCGATTTCCCGGCGCCGTTCGGGCCGATCAGGCCGATCAACTGCCCACCCGAGGCGTCGAGGTTGATATCGCGCAGGACAACGTGCTGCTGATAGCGCACGTGAAGATGTTCAACCACAAGATGTGTCATACTCATCCGATCACACAGTAGTGTTGCACCCTTAGAAAAACGCGGCGTTCTTGGCTCGGCGCAGCAGAACCAAGAAAAACGGCACGCCCGCCAAGGCGGTGACGACGCCGAGCGGCAGTTCCTCGGGGGCGACCAACACCCGCGAGAGCAGGTCGGCCAACATCAGGAACGACGCGCCACCCAAGGCTGAGAGCGGCAGCAGACGCCGATTATCGCCGCCCGCCACCAAGCGCACGCTATGCGGCACGATTAAGCCCACAAAGCCGATCGGGCCGCTGAAGGCGACGGCGGCGGCTGTGATCAACGTGGCGGTGATGATCACGATAAACTTGGCGCGCTCAACCGCCACGCCAAGCTGCCGAGCCTGCTCCTCGTCGAACAGCAGCAGATTCAGCGAGCGTGCCATCACCATCAAGATCACAAAGCCAACCGCCATAATCGGCCAGGTGATGGTGACGGGCGCCCAGCCCGTGCTGGTGTAACTCCCGAGCAGGAAGGCCGTCACCAAACCGAGTTGCTGGCCAGCGCGCATCAGGACGAAGGTGCTGAGCGATGTGGCGAGCGTACTCAGCGCGACACCCGCCAGCAGCAAGGTGGATGTGGGCGTGGTCGTGCCGACCCGCCCAAGCACATACACGATCGCCACAGTGGCGAGCGCCCCCACAAACGCGCCGATCGGCAGGCTGAACTGGCCAATCAGCATCGGGTAGCGCATCCGCAGCACGACCATACAGATCGCGCCGAACCCCGCGCCAGCCGCCACGCCGATCAGGTACGGGTCGGCCAGCGGGTTGCGGAAGATACCCTGGTACGCGACGCCCGAACTTGCGAGCGCCGCGCCAGTGATCGCAATCAGCAGGACGCGCGGCAGCCGAATATCGAGCACGATCGCAGCGGTGCTCGGCGCCCAATCGGGCACGATCGGCGTGCTGACGATCTGCGCGGCGATGATTCGGAAGGTGGTGAGCGGCGGGATCGAGACGCTGCCCATCGCAATGCTGAAGATGCCGATCAACACCACGATCGCCAGGCCGATCACAAACCACAGCCAACTCCACGCCTGCCGCCACACGTACTGTTCAGATATATCTGCTTGCTTCATCAGCTCGCTCGCTGCCGATGAGTAAGCGTAGGTTGTCGATGATTGTTTACGCATTTATTCAAACAGTTCTGGATGCACAAGCTTTGCCACCGCTTCAAGTCCCTCTACAATGCGGGGGCCGGGCCGCGTAACGAGATCATCGTTGATCGGGTAGATGCGCTTGTTTTTGACGGCGCTGATCACATCCCAACCCGGGCGCTCCATCACCGATTCGACCGTGATGCCGTAGGCGGCGTCCGCCAGAATGATCACCTCGGGGTCAGCGGCCACGATCTGCTCAAGGCTTACCTGCGGGTATGGGGTGCTCGCATCGTTGAAGATGTTGAAGCCGCCCACAAGGCCGATCTGCTCGCCGACGAAGTTGCCGGGGCCAACGCTGTACGGCTTGGTGATGTCGGTCGCGTCGATCTCCCAATAGACCCGTGGTTTGGTGGTGGCCTGCGAGACAGTCTTGAGGATGGAATCGTAGTGCTGGCGCATCGAAGCGACGAGTTGTTCGGCCTCGGCGGTCTGCCCGGTGATCTGCCCCGTCAGCAAAATGTCGTTGAAGATCGTATCGAAGGTGGTGATTGGCGCATTGACCTGCGCCACTTTGAGGTTCAACGATTCGAGCTGGGCGATGACTTCGGGGGCGGTGATGCCCGAAGCAAGCACGAGATCCGGCTCCAACGCCACAATCTGCTCCATGTTATAGTTGTTGCCGCTAT
Organism: uncultured Roseiflexaceae bacterium; assembly: GCA_937988885.1. Taxonomy (GTDB): domain Bacteria; phylum Chloroflexota; class Chloroflexia; order Chloroflexales; family Roseiflexaceae; genus CALKHR01. The sequence goes on from CALKHR010000119.1 coordinate 6,388, forward strand.
TGCCGATTCGCGGGAGCGACGTGGCTTCGGGAGGATAGTTGGTGAAATCGTCGACGCCGACCACGCGGGAGCCTGCGCCGATCGCAAACAGGATCTCGGTGTTACTGGGCGCGAGCGAGACAATACGCTGCGGCAGCGCATCCAACGTCACAGGGCGGCCAGCCACATCGATAATGCTGATCGGGCCGCTGGCATTCGGCGTGACTACCGCTGCGACTGTGGCGGACAGGTTGGTGGGCGTAGCGGGAGGCGGGGTAACTACGGCGTTTCCGCAGGCGCTCAGCAGGAGCGCAAGGCTCCAAAGCAATATGATCAAGCGTTTCATAACAACTCCATTTCATGACAAACAAAAAGGCTGACCTATCTGGAAAAGACAGATCAGCCGTCGTACAACTCTTGCAAGACAATCGTTGTTTTCGGTATGGCTCAACCTCCTTGTTCCGAGAAGGATCTCATGAGCGTTCATCGAGGCAGGATTCCTGGCTTCTGCTTCGAGCGTTGTGGCTCGGAAACAGTTACAGTTGCGGCACAGCGTTGGACTTTAACCAACTTCCACCTTTAAGCCCCCGGCATCCGGGCGAGGGGGTCACCTCGACACGATCTAGTTATTTAGGTGCACGGCGGGGATTATACCACAAAGTATGGGGGTCACTGCGCGTTGTTGATCTCGGCAATGAAGCGCGCCTCGTTATCGGCCAGGCGTTCGAGCAGGTCGGCGATTTCGTCGCGCTGCCCAGCCATTGTGGCCTGCTGGATCGCGCCAAAGATCAGCGACTGTTCCCAACGAATCGCAGCCGCATCGGGCAGGCGTTCACTCAGGAACATAGCACTGTCGAAGCAGCGCTGATTCGAGACCCGCCAACAGAAATAGGCCAGCCCTTCGATCGGGATATCGCGGCGTGTGCGCATATCTTCGGCAAGCGCGATCATCGCCTTGGGGCCGTACAACACCTGCATATCCGGGAACGTCTGGCTGGTTTGGGCGAAATTGCTGCGCGCGCGGTTCAATGTGCTCTGCCATATCTCTTCGGTTGTGGGTGGCGTATTTTGCGTGCCGATCTTCCACAATCCGTAGGGCTTACCGGTATACACATCGCGTCGCCAGCTTTCGAGGAAATCGGTGAGCGGCAGCTTGACGGCCACAAACCCATCGGGGTCGTGAACGATCAGATGATCATCGTTCAATGCGAGCACAACAATCGCGTGATCGCTCCCCATGGCATATCGGTGGTTGGGAGAATAGGTAAGGTAGCCCATATCGAGCATGCCAAGCGCCACGGGACCGTCCTGCAGAGCTTGGCGGAGCGCGTCGAGCGCTTCCTGATCGTTGGCTGACCCGGTGTAGGAATAGGTGAAGTTGAGCGTGCGGAGCAGATGCTCGCCCGCGAGATGGTATTCATAGCCATTTAAGGCGAAGAATTGCTTGCCATCACGAAGGTAGACGAACCCAAACGGCTGTCCGCTCACACATTCGAGCCAGGGCAGCGGATATTCGTACCCTTTGTGAGCCAATACCATTTGTAGAGACTTGATCAGACAGTAGCTCATTCGTCCTTCGAACGGAACCATAGGAATTGCCACGTTTTCCTCCTACTGCACTATTCACGCCAGAGGGTCGTGCGATCCACCCCACAACAACACCGTCTCGGAATGGGCTATTGTTAGAACGAGATTCGGACAAGTGGTAGTACGGTGCCTACTTGGAGACACATACGGACGCAGAACATGAGGGTAGGGCGTTGTCTTTCGAGGACGAGCATACCACATCCCATCATATTTTGCAACATTTGTTCTATTTTAACAAAGAGGGAGATGATACTAAATCTGGTTGGACAGTTGTCATTAAAAGCTATTTTAGCCCTTCTTTTTGTGATGTCGAGGCACTGCTACGCGCAGCGCCTCGACATCACCTATTTTCGGAAGATGTGGGTATCAGGTGAAAACCAGCTTCATGCCATAACATTCACGTGCTATTTGTGTAAATAATCATCCGGAACTGGTATGAGGAAGCAGCGAATTGGAGGGTAGAGATAGCTCTGTTAGCTCTGGCAGCAGCGAGAGGTTGTGATGTCGATAGCCAACCTACGCTGCGTATCGACATCACATTCCTGAAGTTCAGGCCATCTACGTGGCGCTCGGCTCCAGCACATACGGGATGGTTTGCGGTCCCTCGGGCAGCACGGCGATGCGCGCATCGGGGCCGTAGCGCTGCAGCAACTCGGCGATGGTCGCCTCGATATTGTCGGTGGGCGTGAGCATAGCGTCGCGCACGACCTGCGGATCGAGCATGGAGTAGAGGTAGACATCGGCGTGGCGCTGGATGAGCGCCTGCACTTGCGCCTGCCACTGGTCGTACAGCTCGAACTCGGGGTCCTCGATCATCGCGAGCAGTTCTTGCGGGGTGCGGCGCATCTGCAACAGCTGCTTGAAATTGCCGTGGTCGGGCAGGCCATCGCTGCATTCGGCGGCTGCGATAATCGCACCACCCGGGCGCACAATGCGGGCAGCGGCGCTCATGCCTTTCACGGCTTGATAGAGGTTTTGGTCGAGCGGATAGCCGCTATTGGTCGTAACCACGATGTCGAACGGCTCTTCGACGGGACGGGTAGCGTGTTCGAGCACGAACTGGCAGCCGACCGCGTGCGCTTCGAGGTAATGGCCCGCCCAGAGCGCGGTGATCTCGCGCTTGGAGTTGAGCGCAACGTTGACCATAAAGTGCGGCGGCGCCATCGCAACGGCCTCGCGCAGTTCGCCCTGGATGGGATTGCCCTCGATCTGCGCCCACGTCGAAAGCGGATGGCCGATCATCGCAGCATTGTGCAGATGCATGATGGTTTTGATACCCGCAATGCCCGGCACAATGCCCTTGGGGCCGCCGCTGAAGCCCGCGAAGAAGTGCGGCTCGATGAATCCGGTGACGATGCGCACATCGGCCTGCAGATAGTCGTTGTTGATCCAGATCTCGCCGCCGTAGCTGCTGCGGCCCAAATAGGTGAGCGTGCTATCGTCGAAGGCATTATGGTTAACGATTCGGATCGTCTCGACGATCTCGCGGCCCAACATCTGGATCAGCTCGTCGCGGGTGTTGGCGCGGTGCGAGCCGGTGCCGTTGATGATCACGACCTGTTCGCGGGGGACGTGAGAGAGCTCAGCCAGAATCCAGGGCACCAAGCGGTCGCTGGGCACGGGGCGGGTGATATCGGCGATCACGATGGCGACGGTGTCGGTCGGCTTCGCGATATCGCGCAGGGGGGCGCTGCCGATCGGCGCGCGCACCGCCTGCTCGAAGGCGGCCCGCTCATCGGCGATGCCCGGCAGTTCTTGCGGTGTGATGACCGTGGTGTGCTCGGGGACGCTGATTTCCAAGCGGCCACGGCCATAGGCCAGTGCTACGTTCATTGGGTTTCTCCTTGCGTGATGGCGGCCTCTGCTGGCCGTTGAGGACTGGCATGTCTCATGAGCCGAGTCGCTGTGGATGCACGTGAATGATGCTACGAATGGGTAGTTAGTAGCATAGATCGGGCGGCTTGGCAAGTGGGAAGTTCGGGGAATCAAAAACCGAGACAGCTGATCACCGCCTCGGTTCTTGGTTATTTGAAGCTAGTCCTTGTATGGGTCGAACACGTCCTCGCCCGCCATCGCCACGCCGAGCGGCTTGAGCGTATGCAGGATGCGGAGGCTGCCAGCATGGATCGCGAGCACCTCGGGCAAGCGGCGGTAGACGTGCGGACTCTCGTCGGTGCCGCCGCCGCGCAGTTCCACGCCCTCACGCCGCAGCCAGTCGTGCATCATTTCGAAGCTGATCGCTCCGGGCTTCAGTTGTTCCTGCACGCGCCGCCCGTTGCGCTTGACCCAGCGCCGCTTGCCAGCCGCCTGTGTGCGGCTCATCACGCGGCCCGCGCCGTGGACGGTGCTGCGCAACGATGCCACGGCCTCCGGCGAGTCGATGCCCTCCACGATCACGCTGATGTCGCCCATCGAGCCACCGATGATGCCGCGCTGACCGGGCCAAGCGGGTGTTGCGCCCTTGCGCACCACGATCAGTTCTTCACCGTTGTGCTGCTCGCGCCACGCGAAATTGTGGTGGTTGTGTACTTCGTCGGTCACCTGCGCCCCAAGGATCTCGAGCACTTGGTTGACGACGAAATCGCGACCCGCGTAGGCGTAGCGACCCGCCAGTTGCATCGCCTGCCAGTAGGCCTGGCCCAGGTCGGTGCTCAACGACAAAACAGTCGCTGGCTGGTCCATATGCTCACCAGGCGCCTTATCGCCGAAGGCGCGCCCAGCTGCCAGGTTCAAGAAGCCGCTGGCGGTGCGATGGCCGAAGCCACGGCTGCCGAAGTGAACCCCGACCCAGATCCAGCCCTCCTCGTCCTCGAAAATATCGACGAAATGGTTGCCGCTGCCCACCGTGCCGAGCTGCTCGCGAGCGAGTTGCTTCAACGAGCGTAAGTGCGGCACATCCACCCAGGTTGGGTCGTCGAACAGCTCATGATCAACGGCCTTGCCGCTGGAGCGCCCCACGCCAAAGACGACGGTGCGGGCGATCTCGTCCATGATGCGGCTGATATGAGGACGCACATCTTCGGCGCGTAAATTGGTTCGACTGGCTTTGAGACCGCACGAAATATCGTAGCCAACGCCGCTCGGCGAAACTGCGTTGCGATAGGCCACGACACCGCCGATCGGCATTGAGTAGCCCTTGTGGCCGTCGGCCATCAGTGCCGCGCCAGCAACCTCGGGATCAGCGGCGCAACGCTGGATCTGTGCGATTGTGGCTTCGTCGTGCTCACCCCAGATCGGGATGCCGTTGATTACGGTGTACATGGATGCTCCTCCATCTCGCGCAGAGTTTCGCGTGCGACAAAAATCAGTTCCTCAAGCCAGCCACGTAATTCAGCGGAACTCAGTGGTGTCACTTCGGGTAGCTGGCCCAGAGAGGCGTAATCGTGCAACACATCGAGACGGTTCACAACTTCCTCCATCTCTTGTGCTGTGAATTGACGCTGCAGTTGTTCCTGCTGGGCCAGCTTCACAAGGCTCATAGCGACACCTCTCCTTCAAATGCTATACCAAACGTTCGAGCGATCTGGCTCCACGACCGACGAATCTCACGTGCGATCTGAACCTCTTGCCCTGTGTGTCAACAGGTAAGCGCCCTTCGGCAGTCCCACGACCGACGAATCCCACGTGCGGTCTGAACCTCTTGCGCTGTGTTTGAACAGGCAAGCGCGACAACGTACCAACGAGTGTGTTAATGGGAATCAAAAAGCGTGAAGCTTTTACGCTTCACGCCACAACAGGTGCCAATGATGTGCATCACACGATCATGGCAAGCCTCCTGAGGCGCGAATGGAACCCGCTTTGCTGGGTAAATAGCAATTATCCGTCGATAGGCACGGCAAACCCATCCACACAGCAACGCGGGCGCTGGTGGCATGTTCCGTATTGCGTTGTGCGGTGATGGTGAATGCTATCATCGGATTGCCTCGATCTTGGTCTCTTCGAGCATTTCGAGAATGCTTGAACCTTTGATAAAGATACGACGGATGCTCTCTGGGCGGCTCACCTCAAGCTGGCGTGCTGCGATTAGGCGCTTGACGGTGCTTAGACTCACACCTAATAACTCAGCAACTTCCTCGCGCGAGTAGACCGCATTTGGATCAATTGGGGCACGTTTTACCATGCGACTATTCCCTCTATGAATTCCTTAGCGAGTATAACATAGCCCAAAAAGGTTGTCAAGGGGTCAATACAGTTATCAAGGTAGGACTTTTGATGGAGAAAGCTCTCTACGACACGCTTGTACAGCGAAATGCACAAAACGAGCAGTTGGGTCTTGCTCTGCTTGACAAGCCGTGGTAGGATACCGCGAAATTCACCTCTACTATTGATCACAACACATTTTTAGGAGCAAATATGACCCGCCCCAGTGCTGGAGGCCGGATCGAAGTGATCTGCGGCTGTATGTTTAGTGGCAAGACCGAGGAACTGATTCGGCGTCTGCATCACGTGCAAATCGCTCGACAGCGGCTAGCAGCGTTTACGCCGCGGCGCGATACACGGTACGCGCTTGGGAACTTGGTAAGCCACAATGGATTGCGAATCGAAGCGCACATCATCGACTCGATCCGCGAGGTGCCCAACTATCTCGATGAAGGTGTGCAGGTGGTCGCACTAGACGAGTTGCACTTCCTTGATGATGAGCCAGAAGTGATTCGCACGACGTGTCAGGCTTTGGCCGACCGGGGGTTGCGCGTGATTGTGGCGGGACTGGATCAAGACTTCCGCGCCTTGCCCTTCCCGGCGATGTCGCAATTGCTGTCGGTGGCCGAGCAGATCGATAAGTTGTTCGCGATCTGTGTGCGTTGTGGGGCTTACGCCACCCGTTCACAGCGCTTGATCAACGGACAGCCCGCGCCGTTCGATGCACCGATCATCGCGGTGGGTGGCTTGGAGATGTACGAGGCCCGTTGCCGAGCGTGTTACCTGCAGCCGTCGATGGAGGCGTAGGGCAAGCCAAACAACATGTTTGATTGTATTAAAGCTGCGGTGTGATGGTGATCCTTCAAACCGCAGCTTTGTATTTCACCCCTCGCAGTTGTGCAAGCATCCTGCTGCAACACAACGCCATTCCGCACTCCAACTGATACCTCATCTCCTGGGAGGGTCGTGTCGAGAAGCGACACATTCCTTGCTGCCGCTCAAACAGACTTGATAGTTCAGCTAGTCCAATCAGTGATACCAACATTGTGTAATTAGTCACAAATACTAATATATTTAGGAGTTACAATAATTCATTTAGCTATATATTTATCAGAACAGACGACATGCGATATAATGCGAGCAACAATCTCATTGATTCCATCTAATCTCATTCAAAAAAACCACCATTCCTCACCTTTTTCACACGCGTCAGCGATGATACTATAAATAATCCATAGAATACGTGGTATACTAAACTTGTTTTATCGTACTAAATGAGATTGGAAAAACGACTGAAGCGGAATGTTGGAGCATGAAGTGGAACTGTTAGCATTATTTCCAAGTCTACTGCAACATATGCCCCATTATACGTTTGTTCACCCATGGCACTGGATCGATAAATTACAATGTGGGATTACTGCAACTGATAATGCAGGTAATATTGTCATTTTCAACCATCGAGCACAAGAGCTTTTCGATCTCGCCTATGACGATATGCTAGGGCAGAATATCAATGAAATTGCCACTCCACTCACTTATAGTTCATCTTCCGTCCTTCATGATCTTAACAGTGGTAAGAACTGGTTTGGAATGGTCCACATTCGGCAGGAAAACAATCATTCGGAAGCTATCGACGTTATTCATGCGCCATTGTTCAATAACGAGGGACAATGTATCGGTATCGTAAGCTGTTGGGACGCAAAGGCCTTCGAGCATTCTCTTTTGTCCCAAGCATCAGCCAATATTCAAACATACACTCCTTTATTTCAACATCTCGAACAATCCTCAGACAGTGTTCTCGCTATTGATTCGCGAGGAACGATCATCTTTGCCAATAAAAGCCTAGAATTTTTACTTGGTTACGATCTTCAACATCTTGTGCAATCCAATATCAATACTATCACTCCACCACGTCTACAGGCAAATCAGCTTACCCATATTTTGCACTACCTTGTTGTACCAGTGTTCCAATCTCTCGGCATCGAGCCGAAATTGTATGTCAAGCATCGACAAGGCTACGAAATACCGCTGAATATAGCTGTATATCCATATATATCTGATTCAGATTGGTTTATCATTGTAACCATGCGTCCCGAGCGGACCTATTATGCAGATGCATTGTATGGAAATATATTGGCGCGGGATCACTCCATTCAGAATACAAAACAGCACAACCGTGATACCAACCACGTATCTTCTGAATTGAGCGCATTACGGCTGATTATTGAGGATCTTGCCACGGTTATGACGCCGATGATGGTGGCGGAAATGATCGTCCAGCAAGAACTTCCTCGTCTTGGTGCGGAGGCGGGCGCATTTTTATCGTATGACCAAACGAACCACACATTTCAACTTCTCAGCTCACATAATAGTGTTCCTCATCTCTTCGATGGGTTTGCCACCATTTTGGCCCAAGAATCGCAGTATCTTAAGCAAATCGCCCACAGTGGCCAAGCGGTCTGGCAACATGTCTATGACGACCCATCGCAGTGCGGTTGGAAGCGCGCAAATATCCCGCTGCTGTTCAAAAAACATGTGATTGGTATGCTCTGCATACGCTTCCCCCACGACTACGAGTTCGATCAAGAGCATCAAACACTGCTGAGCGCAGTGGCTCACGAATGTGCGCAGGCGTTGGAGCGGGCGCGCATCTACGAAGCCGAACGTTTAGCCCGCGCAGAACTGGAGATCGCCTCGGCCCGCTTAACCTTCTTATCCCAAGCGAGCGTGGTTCTAGCCGAGTACTTAGACGAACAAAGTATGCTGGAGCGGATCGCCACATTGGCAGTGCCGACGTTAGCCGATTTCTGCATGTTCGATATGCTCACGCCATCCGGGCAGTTGCGTCGATCGTTCTGGCACCATCACGATCCGGCTATTCAAGAGCAGTTGCATCACACACGAGAGTTTCAACCTGAGCATTTTACCGTCCATCACATGATCTGGCGCGTCTTGCAAGAGCGGAAGCCGCAGCTTTTCAACGACTTCGATGATTCTTGGGCGCAGGATATCTCTCTGAAGCCCGATCAGGTGGCGCTGATACAGTTGCTTGGCGTTCACTCGCTTCTGATCACACCCCTGTGCATTTACAACAAAAATTTCGGCGTGATGACCTTTGGGTATCACAAATCCTCACAGCGACGCTACGACCAGTCTGATCTGACGCTGATGCAGGATTTTGCGCGGCGCATTGCGCTTGCGATCGAGCATATCCGTCTGCATATGGATGCGCGCACCGCACACGCACAGGCCGAACGAGCCCAGCAACAAGCCCGCTTCTTGGCCGATGCGAGCATCTTGCTCTCACAATCGTTCGATCAAAAGGCGCTGTTGCAGCGGTTCACCCAAATGAGCATCCCCAGATTAGCCGATTTCTGCGTGATCTTCCTCCAGAATAGCGATGGCGTTATTCACCGCGTCGCATCGGCCCATGTCGACCCGGCGCAGGAGATTATTCTGCATGCCCTGCATAGCCGACCGCTGATTATGACGCAGAGCAAGCACCCAGTCGTGCAGGTGATCCGCAGCGGTCAAATGGTGCTCAACCCCTACATCAGCGATGAGACAATGGCCGGAACGGCCCACAACCAGGAGGAGATCGCTTGGCTGCGCAAACTTCATCCACACTCGCACATCATTATGCCCTTGATCGCGCGGAATCAAGTGATCGGTGCGATCTCGTTTGGCATGAGCGAATCGCAACGGTACTACCGCCTGACCGATCTTGCCCTGATCGAGGATCTGACACAGCGCGCCGCCCTCGCGATCGATAATGCACGGCTCTATCAGTTGGCGCAGAATGCCCTCAAAGTGCGCGATTCGTTCCTGATGGTGGCCGCCCACGAGCTCAAAAACCCACTCTCAGCACTGATCGGCAACATCCAACTGCTACAGCGCCGCATGGAGGTGGATATGCCGATCGATGCTCGACATATACGCTCGCTAGAGATTCTGAATGAACAGACCCAACGCATTCATAAATTGATTATGGCGTTACTCGATTTAACACAGATGCAGAGTGGGAAAATTCAAATTGTCCAAGAAACCGTTGATCTCTGCAGCCTGGTCAAGTGGATTGTCGATACCCTTCAACGCATCGATACTTCTCACCCGATCAACTACCATCTGCCAGAACATCCTGTGCTTGTTCTCGGCGATACAATGCGTCTCGAACAGGTGATACAAAATCTATTAACCAATGCGATCAAGTACAGCCCCTATGGCAGCGATATTTCCATCTCTGTGAGCTACAATGCCGAACAAACACACGGGATTATTAGCGTTTCAGATCAAGGGATTGGCATTCCCGAAAACGAAATACCGTATTTATTCGAACTGTTCTATCGAGCCAGTAACACATCAAAACAACACTCCGGCGGGATGGGCATCGGCCTCGCCGTGATTAAAGAAATTGTCACATTACATCAAGGGACAATCCAAGTAACTAGCCAGGAAGGCCACGGCAGCACATTCACCGTGTATTTGCCCCTGTGCACCCCGACAACAGCAAGTAACGCTGCCTCCCCAACAGCTCCTCAACCATCATGATCCCCTATGGTATAATATTGGATATGAAGGAAACCTCTCTCAGACTGCCACGCAATGAAAGAGCTTTCGTTGCTTACGAACCTTTTACTCCAGCTCGATAGCCTGCTTGCGTCAGCAGTCGTGATCGTCACGTTCTCGCTTCTTGCATATATCGCGCTGCAGAATTGGCACACAGCGATCGCACGGGCGCTGTGTGTGTTGTTAGCAGGTATCGTTATCGTATTCGGCGGCGATGTCCTGCTGGGTCAAGCACAATCCGAAACAACAACACAGTTTTTGCTTCGCGCCCAGTGGCTAGGCATTGTCTTAATCCCAGCGGGCTACATCCACCTTTCCGATGCATTGCTTACCTATAGCGCTGTTGCAGAGCGACGCCGACGTTGGTTGGTGATCGGCGGTTACGTGCTGAGCATGCTCTTTTTTGGTTTGGCTATCTATGGCGATCTGCTGTTGCGCGAAGGCGTGCGACGGGGAGCGCTTACGCAGTTTAGGGCTGGGCCGTTCTTCTGGCTCTTCGCGCTCTACTTCGCGCTAGCCTGTATCGGCGGCTTGTGGACGGTGTTGTACGTGCGGCGCCTGGCGCTCACACCAACAATGCGCCGCCGCCTCGCCTACTTGGGCGCAACGTACCTCGGCCCCGGTATGGCGGTGTTCCCGTACCTGGTGATCGCCGGTACATACACGTTTATCTCGGACGATCTGATTCTGCTGCTCTCGGTGTTCGGCAACATCTTCGTGGCGGCGATGATCGTGATAATGGTCTACAGCATCGCCTTCCAAGGCTTGCTGATGCCGGATCGACTGATCAAGCAGGATTTCATTCGGTGGGGGTTGTACGGGCCATTCGTGGGCTTGAGCATCATCTTGTTCCTGCGGATCGTGCCCGTGCTGGCCCGCCAACTGGCGTTGCCCACCGATACGGTGATCATCTTCGGTGTGATGTTGTGTACGGTGCTGATGCCGATCGTGGTCAGTAAAATCAAACCGTACTTAGATACGTTAATCTACTTCCAAGATCGGGCGGAGATCGATTATTTGCGCACGCTGCCGCGCAACACCTTCACGCACGCCGACCTGCGCAGCCTGCTCGAAAACACACTCGTGGTGGTCTGCGGGGCGCTGCGCGTCGAGACGGGGTTCGTGGCCGCGCCCGATGAGGAGGGCGTCTATACCATCAAGTCGTCGGTGGGGGCGCGGCGCCAAGTGAAGCGTTTTGTGACCGAAAATCCGCTTTCGGAGGTGCTGCCGGAGTTGGCGAAGGTGCCCGTGCTGCCCCCAGGTGAGGCACCACCGCTCGAGGCGTTTGTGCGGCGCGATGGCTTCTGTATGCTGCCACTGCACGGGCCAGAGGGCGATTTCCTGGGCGCGTTGGGGGTTGCGTATCCCCGCGATGAGTTGAACGCCACGAATCGCAAGCTGATCCGCGCGTTGGCCCACCAGATGGAGTTGGCGTTGGCAACCGTGCAGATGCAACAACGCCTCTTCAACACGCTGCGCCGTATGGGGCCAGAGATGCGCTCGCTGCAGGAGTTGAACTCGCTGCTTGAACAGGCAACGCCAACATCGCTCGAATCGCTCGATGCGGAAGTCGCGCTGTTGCCGGAGTTCCCGCAGTTTGTGAAGGACGCGCTGGCTCACTACTGGGGTGGGCCAAAGCTGTCGGATAGCCCGCTGCTGGGGTTGCGCACGGTGCGCCGTTTGATCGATGATCAAGGCGGAAGTCCAACCCGCGCATTGCAGGCCGTGCTTCGCCAAGCGATCGAGAATCTACGCCCGAACGATCAACTTGATCCATCTGCCCAGGAGTGGTTGCTGTACAATATTTTGCAACTTCGCTTCCTCCAAGGCAAGCGCGTTCGCGATATCGCCGAACGCCTAGCGATGAGTGAATCCGATCTCTATCGCAAGCAACGCATTGCAGTAGAAGAAGTTGCACGTCAATTAGCTCTGATGGAAGAGACGGAGACGCGCTAATCAGCTATTCAGGCAGCAGTATTCGTAATGTAAGAAAGAAACTTCCAGTTATGAAGATATTACTTGCCGAAGATGAGCCTGATATCCAGCTTGTTACCCGCATCGCCCTTGAAGATGAAGGCCACCAAGTGATCGTCGCCGACGATGGCGAAACAGCCGTCGCACGCGCCCACGCCGAGCCCTTCGATGTCGTCCTACTCGATGTGATGATGCCCCGCCTCGATGGGTTTGGTGCCTGCGACCAACTCAAAACCGACCCCCGCACACGCCACATTCCCGTTATCTTCCTGACCGCACGTTCACAATCCTTCGATGTGCAGGATGGCTTGCGGCTCGGCGCGATCGGCTATATCATCAAGCCATTCGACGTTTTCACCCTCGCCGACGAAATCAAAACGTTACTGGAACGCTCGTTAGAATCACAGAATCAGGACAATCCAGCTGTAACCGCATCGAAGTAGGTACATTCCTATGAGCCACAATGAAGATGAGGACAGCACTGCTTCGCCGTTAACAGGGCCAACGCTTGATCCATTGTTGCGGGCATTGGTGGATGCAAGTAACGATGCCCTGCTGCTCCTTGATTCGCAGGGCCGTGCCATTGTGATTAATCGGCGTGCGAAATACTTTTTTGGTCTAGCTGAACGCGACGTGATCGGGCGTAGCGCAGCGCAACTGCGGGCTATGTTCACGATGATTTTTGAGGAGGGCGAAGCGTTCGACGCCTGGTTGATGCCGCTGCTCTCCTCCGTCGATGAACGCGCAGTCCGCGATTTCCGAGTGCTGCGGGCCGAACCTCGCTTGCTGCAATGCTTCACCGCGCCCGTGGTCGATCAGCAAGAGCGGCTGTTGGGGCGGCTGCTGGTGTTCCGCGACATCACCCGCGAGCGCGAAGTCGAACGGATGAAGAACGAGTTCGTCTCGCTTGTCTCGCACGAGTTACGCACACCGCTCACCTCGATCCGAGGCGCGTTGCAGTTAGTGTTGGGGCGCGTCAACTCGAACGCTGCCCAATGGTCGCACCAACAGACTTCATCGAGTAATGCAACTGCGCTCGGCGCCCCAGCCGATACCAACCAAATGGCGGTTGGCTCCTCCGCGCTCCCCGCACGCACCCGCGAACTCCTGACCATCTCGCTCAACAACAGCGAACGGCTGATCCGCCTGATCAACGACATCCTCGATATCTCCAAGATCGAACAGGGGCCGATCCCGCTGCGGCGCGTGCCGTTGGACCCAGCGGAGTTGTGCCGCGTGGCGGTGCAAGGGGTGAGCGCATTTGCGGCCAGCCGAGGTATCTCAATCGACCTGGTTGTGCCCGATAATCTGCCGCCGATCGGCGCAGATAGGGATCGGGCGCTCCAAGTGCTGACCAATCTGCTCTCCAACGCGATCAAGTTCTCGGCGCAGGGCCAGCGCGTCACGCTGTCCGCCGAGCCAGCACCCGGCACGGTCTGCTTCGCGGTGCGCGATATGGGGCGCGGCATCCCGCCTGAGCAACACGCCCGCATCTTCGAGAAATTCCAGCAGATCGATAGCTCCTCGACGCGCGATGTCGGAGGCACTGGCTTGGGCCTAGCGATCTGCAAGGCGCTGGTCGAGGAACATGGAGGGCGCATCTGGCTCGATAGCGCGCCAGGCAAAGGCTCCACCTTCGCGTTCACGCTGCCGCTCGCCACGGGCACTAAGCCGACCAAACCTGTCACGCTAGCGGCAGATCGGCCAACCATCTTGGTGACCGACGATAACCCCATGATCGTGGGAGTGATTCGCGAGATCCTTGAGGAAGCCGGCTACGAGGTGGTCGAGGCGAACAGCGGCACAGAGGCGTTGCGGCTGGCGCGCCTCCTCCAACCCGCGCTGATGACGCTCGATGTGATGATGCCCGATCTCGACGGTTTCGATGTGATCCAGGTGTTGCGTAACGATCCGATCACTCGCGACCTGCCCGTGCTGTTCATCTCCGCCGCACCGGAGGCCGAGCGCGGTGTGGCCTTGGGAGGCAACGGATTCCTGCTCAAGCCGTTCACGCCCGAGGCACTGCTGGAGCAGGTGCGCCAATTGATGGGCCAACACGTCATGCGCGTGCTCGTGGTGGAGGACGATAACCACGTGCGGCCAGTCCTGGCTCGACTGATCGAACGGGGCGGGTTCGAGGTCGCTCAAGCCGCCGATGGTCACGCAGCATTGGAGATGTTGCCGCAGGTGCAACCCGACCTGATCCTGCTGGATATTCGGATGCCCGGCATGGATGGGTACGAGGTGTTACGGCGCATCAAAAACGATGATTCGTACAAGCACATCCCGGTGGTGGTGCTCACGGCCAGCGATCTGGGAGCCGCCGCCCGCCAAAAGGTGCTTGACCTTGGGGCCGCGCTGTACCTCGAAAAACCGATCGGCTCGGAAGAGTTACTCTCGGAGATCGAGCAACTCCTTGCGCACTGATCGCATCGAGTTGCTCTGCTCCCCCAAAATTGTGAATTGATATTTAGATTCCAGCATCACAACCACCTTTAAAGCAAACATATCTCACGTTAAAATATATGAATGTGCAAAGTCGCGTCGAATTGCACACTCATAGAGCCGCCTTTTTATGCCTCTTCTCATTAGCCCATGAGTGTCAGCAGGCTCGATAGTGAAAACATGGAATACAACCGCGAAGAACTGAGTCGCTTTTCTCATATATTTAGTTCGCCACTCACTGCGCTACGAGGGGCTATTGATCTATTGCGTCGACCACAACGGCTTAACGATGAGCGAATGGCTCAGATGCTGCTCGAAACACTCGAACGGAATTACGCTCGACTGCGCGGAGCAATCGATACGCTCATCGATCACAGCCGTGTCGAAGACGGCTCGATCAAAATCGAGATTCCCCTTGATAGCTTGCAGAACCCTACTCCTGGACCCACGAGTGCCATCACCACACAGCTGCCGTCTCCTGCCGCAAACAAAACCTCTGCGACGTACAACCCTCTGGAGGCCACGCCCCCTGCCGAGTCGCACACCAACTATCGCATTCTGCTGATCGATGATAGTACGCTGTACCGCTCGTTGATACGCATGCTCCTGACCAACGAGGGCTATACCGTGATCGAAGCGAGCAACGGTATTGTCGGCTTGGATATCGCCCGACAGCAGCAGCCCGACCTGATTGTGCTCGATATGGAGATGCCGTTCCTCCATGGGACACAAGTCTCGCAGATTCTGCGCGAGGACCCCGATACCAAGACGATCCCGCAGATTTTTGTATCGAGCCACGCGCGGTTGCTGGAAATGGCGCCGCCGAATGTGGGGGTGGTATCAAAATCATCGGAGCCAACCGCGCTGTTGGCCGCCATCCAACAAACCATTGCTGCGGGCCTGCTGCGCGCCGAACAACCGCCGACTCTGCTGATCGTGGACGACGAGCCGGACCTAGTGCGAATCCTCGAGACGATCTTGCAGGAGAATGGCTACCGCGTGGTCAGCGCGCACTCTGGGCCGGAGGCGTTGGTGCTGGCCCAAAAGCAATCGTTCGATCTGATCATCCTCGACCTGTTACTACCTGATCTCGATGGCTTCGCAGTGCTCGGTGCGTTGCGTGCGCGCTCGTCCACAGCGATCACGCCGATCATCCTGCTCTCGGCGCGCGATAGTGCAGAAGAGAAGGTGCGCGGCCTGCAACTCGGGGCCGACGACTACGTGACGAAGCCGTTCGCCGCCGACGAACTCGTGGCGCGCGTGCGTGCGGCGCTGCGGCGGCGCGAGCTTGAGGGTGGCGCGAATCCCTCAACGCGGCTACCCGGCAACGTAGCGATCGAGCAGACCATCCGCAGGCGGATCGAGCAACAGCAATCGTTTGCGGTGTGCTACACCGATCTCGATAACTTCAAGGCGTACAACGACACCTACGGCTTCCTCAAGGGCGATGCAGTGATCCAGCAGACGGCCCATGTGTTGCTCTCAACGGTGGAGCAGGTGGGCAACCGCGACGACTTCGTGGGGCACATCGGCGGCGACGATTTTATCGTGATTACGACGCCAGATCGAGCAAAACAGGTCTGCACAAAAGCGATCGAGTTGTTCGATACCTTCGCACCGCTCTTCTACGACCCCGAGACTCGCTCGCAAGGGTATATCGATGCGTTTGACCGCCAAGGTAGGCCTGTGCGTTACCCGTTTGTGAGCCTCTCGATCGCGGTGGTGAGTGACACGCAGCGGGCCATCCGCCACTTCGCCGAGGTCGCGCAACGAGCCGTCGAGCTCAAGAAACGCGCCAAGGAGATCCCAGGCAGCGCCTACGTGATCGAAGAGTGATACCGATCGAATCTCAGCAGTGATGAGGGAGGATCGCACGTCGTAACCCTCCCTCATCGTGTTGGATCACGTTCGGGGCATCGTACGACAAGCGCGCGTTAATGCCTTTACAGGGGGCATCGTGTTGACAGACAACCCGTGTGCGGTATAATGAGTTGACACGACGCACTCCTGATTTAGCCAAGAGAGTTACCCGTATTGACGGTGCGTCTCCAAGGAAGCACGTCAACGTGCCGTGGTAAAGGAGCACAACCATGTTTGGACTGCAAGCACCTGAGTTGCTAATCATTTTGGTGATCGTTATCGTGCTTTTTGGCGCGAGCCGTTTGCGTGGTATCGGTAGCGCATTGGGTGGCAGCATCAGCGAATTCAAGAAAGCAGTGCGCGAAGGCGAACAATCGACCGATGTGAAGGCAGAAGCATCGCCCGAGAGCAACGATCGTCCTGCATAGAACCTAACAATCGATCGGTAAACGCACATAGCGTTTTCAACGTTTTGTGAGGTTCGATTCTCGGTTCTGTTCCTTCTGTTTTGGCGGGCACGCTATGCACAGCCAGATACAGTGTCATCGAGAGATGCCGGCGGATCGATGTGCGTCTATCCGCTGGCGTTTTTTCGTGTTCTCTAGGCGTGCTTCGTAATTGTTGCATTTCATCTCAAGATTCTCTGCCATACTGCGTTATCCTAGCGAGGTGATGGCTCGTTCATTGCTTGCTAGGCAATAGCGGAGTGCAGAAATATTGTGAGAGGTTAGTAGGTTTCATGGCTGGTGAGTTCTATGATCGCGCTCAAATTGTTGTCCAAGCCGGAGACGGCGGCGATGGGGCTGCGACGTTTCGACGCGAAAAATTTGTCCCACGTGGCGGCCCGGACGGCGGCGATGGAGGACGCGGTGGTCATGTCGAACTGCTGGCCGACCCGCATCTGAACACGTTGTTGCCCTTTAAGGAGAAACGCCGCTTTGTCGCAGAACGCGGTGGCAACGGCGGCTCTTCGCGCAAGCACGGGCGCAATGGCCGCGATGTGGTGGTGCATGTACCACCCGGCACTGTTGTGCGCACCGAGATCGAGGGCGAAACGTATGAGGTCGACTTAGCTCAGCCAGGGATGCGGTTGTTGGCCGCACGAGGCGGCAAAGGCGGCTTGGGAAATACGCATTTCGCCACTTCAACCTACCAAGTCCCTCGCCTGGCCGAACTTGGCGAACCAGGCGAATGCTTCACGTTGGATCTGGAATTGAAGTTGTTGGCCGACGTAGGCTTGATCGGCTTTCCGAATGCCGGTAAATCCACGCTGCTCTCGATGATCAGCGCCGCCAAGCCAAAGGTCGCGCCGTACCCCTTCACGACGCTGCAACCTAACCTTGGTGTGGCCGCTGTGGGCGATTTCAGTTTCGTGGTGGCCGATATCCCTGGTCTGATCGAGGGCGCCCACCGTGGTGTGGGTCTTGGTTTCGACTTCCTGCGGCATGTCGAGCGCACCCGCCTGCTGATCCATGTTGTCGATGCTGCAGGCGTCGATGGACGCGATCCTGTCGCAGATTACGAGCAAATCAACACGGAGCTACGGCTCTATCAGCCGGAGCTTGCCGAGCGCCCGCAGATCGTGGCGCTGAACAAGGCCGATCTGCCTGAGGCGCGCGAGAATATCGAGCGTTTGCGCGCGGCGATCGAGCTGCCCCAAGATCGGGTGTTCACGATCGCAGCCGCCACAAGCGAGGGTATTGAGGCGCTGATGCGGCGCGTGGCAATCTACCTGAACGAGTTGCCGAAGCCCGAACGCACGGTGAGCAACGAGGTGTTCACCTGGCCTGTACCCGAAGTTGATTTTAATGTGTTCTCCATTGAACCCGAAGGCGATGGCTGGCGGGTGCGCGGGCGCAAGATCGAGCGCTTGATCTCGATGACGAACTTCGCGCAACCAGATTCTTTACGGCGTATCGAGCGCGTGCTTGAGGCAAGCGGCATCAGCAGGGCATTACGCGAAGCTGGTGTACAAGAAGGCGACACGGTCTATATCGAAAAGGCTGAGTTGATTTGGTCGGATGAGCTGTAGCTATCAGGCAGTGTTCTTGAGCCGTATCAAGATCCATGTCGATCCGTCTGTGTTGGGCTCAGGATATATGCAGAGCGCGTTTCCTGTGTTCTTAGAGCAGTGTAAGTCTGTTCAACAAGCACACCCCGAACGATTCAACGCCTCGTGCATAGTGTTGTGATGGAGCAAGATGTGGCGAAACTGACGGAGTTTGCCATCGATCGCACCTCGGCACGCCGCAGGGCTGCGCTTGGGCGATACGCAGCTTATGCCACTGTTGGCATTCTCATCAGCGATGCGCTGCTGATTGTTGTTGGTTTTGCGATTGCGTATATCTTACGCTATAGGGTTAGTTGGCCCCCGCCGCTGAATTTGGTCGTGCGGGAGGTCCTAACCGTCAACTCCACCCCTTTCACCTCGTTTGTTCCCTATGTGCTGTTGCTCCTAGTGGTGTTGCTCTTTCAGTTCGCGATGAAAGGGCTCTACCGCCTGCCCCGCAATGCAGGCCTGCTCGATTATGCAGGCAAGATCATCAGCAGTACCACCACCGGCGTTGCATTTGTGGTGTTAGTGGGTGTGGTCCAACAGCCACTCTACTCTCGCTTGATCTATGCCTTCGCTTGGATCACGATTGTGGTGCTGTTGTGCGCCAAACGTGGCTTGTTGATCAGCCTGCGGCGCTGGCGCTGGGCACGGGGCATCGGGCGCGAACGAGTGTTGGTGGTTGGTGGCACTGGGTTGGGCCGCCAAGTGATGGAATCGATCGTGGCGCGACCGTATCTCGGCTATGCGCTGGTTGGCTATCTTGACGATAGCCCGCCGCCACCGCGCCAACGGCCCGATTGCCACTTCCGACATTTGGGCTCGGTCGATAATCTGGTGTCGTTGGTGCGCTCCGGTCGCGCCGATCAGGTGATCCTGGCGCTGCCGTTCTGGCAGCATCACCAGTTGCCGACGCTCGTCTCGATCTGCCGGGAGGCTGGCGTGGAGTTCCGCGTCGCACCCGATCTCTACGAGCTGAGTTTCGAGCGGGTGGCGGTGGCCGATCTGAGCGGCATCCCACTGATCGGTCTGAAGGAAAATTCACTCACTGGCTTGAATCTGGTGATCAAGCGGGCCACCGATATTACGCTGACGCTGCTGGCGGCCCCGTTGCTGTTGCCGTTGGCTGGCATCATCGCGCTGGCAATACGCTTGGATTCGCCTGGGCCGGTGATCTTCCGCCAGAAACGGATCGGCAAGGGCGGGCAGCCGTTCACGGCCTACAAGTTCCGCACGATGGTGGTCGATGCTGAGGAGCGCAAGAGCGAGCTGGCGGCGCTGAACGAGGCCGATGGCCCGATCTTCAAAATGCGCAACGACCCACGCACAACGCGGGTTGGTCGCATTCTGCGGCGCACGAGCCTCGATGAGATACCGCAGTTTTGGAATATCCTACGAGGCGAGATGAGCCTAGTCGGCCCTCGCCCGCCAACGCCGAACGAGGTGGAGCACTACGCCGATTGGCACCGACGCAGGCTTGAGGTGACACCGGGCCTGACAGGGTTGTGGCAGGTGTTGGGACGCAGCGATATCTCCTTCGACGAAATGGTACGCCTCGATATCTACTATGCGGAAAATTGGTCACCGAGCATGGATTTGCGCATCCTCCTTCAGACGATCCCCGCAGTCATTTCCGGCAAAGGGGCCTATTAATAATTCGCTATCTCTGAGGCATAGCACGCTCATCGGTTTGTCGTTTTGAGTTCTTATGATGTAGGGTGCGACTCTGCACGCTACTTATTGAAAAGTGCACTTGGACGAGTATCGTTCTCGTTTTATACGTAAATACATTAACGTTTAAGGAGCATTCTCCATGCGCGTCCTCATCACTGGCGGCGCAGGATTCTTGGGCTCACACTTGAGCGACCGTTTCCTAGCCGAGGGCCATACTGTTATCGCAATGGATAACCTGATCACGGGCAGCACCGATAATATTGCCCATTTGGTCGGTCACGAGCGCTTTAGTTTTATTAAGCACGATGTAACAAATTACATTTTCCTCGAAGGCCCGTTGGATGCAATTCTGCACTTTGCCTCGCCTGCCTCGCCCGTCGATTACCTCGAACTTCCCATCCAAACGTTGAAGGTGGGCGCATTGGGGACGCACAAGGTGTTGGGATTGGCAAAGGACAAGGGCGCTCGCCTTTTGCTCGCCTCGACATCGGAGGTGTACGGCGATCCGCAGGTGCACCCGCAGAAGGAGAGCTACTACGGCCATGTGAACCCGATCGGGCCGCGTGGCGTGTACGACGAGGCCAAGCGCTTCGCCGAGGCGATGACGATGGCCTACAACCGCTACCACGGCGTTGAGACTCGTATCATCCGCATCTTCAACACCTATGGGCCGCGTATGCGCTTGCGCGATGGCCGCGTGGTGCCGAACTTTATCCAGCAGGCGCTGCGGGGCGAGCCGCTGACGGTGTACGGCGATGGCTCGCAGACCCGTTCGTTCTGCTATGTCGATGATTTGGTCGAGGGTATTTACCGCTTGCTGCTGTCGGACGAGGTTGAGCCGGTGAATATCGGCAACCCTGGCGAGTTCACGGTGCGCGAGTTCGCCGAGGTGGTCAACCGCCTGACGGGCAACAAGGCCGGCATCATTTACAAGGATCTGCGCACACAGGACGATCCGCAGGTGCGCCAACCCGATATCACAAAAGCTCAGAAGTTGCTGGGGTGGGAGCCGAAGGTGGACCTTGAGGAAGGTTTGCGGCGCACGATCCCCTGGTTCCGCGAGCAGTTGCGAAAGTTGGGCGAGATCTCGTAACGATTGGTGTGTAAAGGGAGTACGGTGACGCTTCGATTGTTCGGTGGCTCTGTCACCGTGTCACCACAAACGAGTTTGATTTGGATCGTGGCGAGCACTCTGGTGCTCGCCCTAGTTTGCACCCCGCTTCCTACCTTGCTGCTAGCGCTCGGCGCGCTGCTGACGATCGTCCTTCCCCTGATTCATCCCGTGTTTGGCTTGTATCTGGTCGTGCTTTCGATCCCGGTGCAAGAGGTGGTGCATGCACCGGGAGGCTTGAGTTTCACGCAGGCGGCCACGCTGTTGGCGCTGGGAGGCTGGCTGTTGCGCGTGCTGGCGCACCCCGAGCGCCCGATCACGAAGCACTGGCTGCTGCCGCTGTGGCTGACGATGCTGGCGGCGCTGCTGCTCTCGACGAGTTTCACACCCTACTCGCGCAACGAGGCGCTGAAGGAGTCATTGCGCTGGATCGTGGCGTTCGTGGTCTGGCTGATCACAATCAACACGGTGCGCAGGCCCTGGCAGATCGCGGGGTTGGTGGCTTGCCTGTTGCTGGCTCCGGCCTCGAACGCGCTCCTGGGCCTCATACAGTTCGCCACGGGGGATGGGCCACCCAGCTTTCGGATCAGCGCTGATTCGCCGTTTGTGCGGGCGTACGGCACGATCGGCGCGCCCAATTCGTTCGCTGGCTACTTGAATATGGCCTGGCCGCTGGCGCTGGCGCTCACGGTCGGCGGCTTGATTGGGCTGTGGCGTGCCACGAATCGCGCGGAGCGCTGGCGCGCTGCTGCGGTGGTGCTCGGTGCAGGGAGTTGCTGCGCGCTGTTGTTGGGCGGGCTGCTCGCCTCGTTTTCGCGCGGGGGCTGGTTGGGCGCGATGTGCGGCCTGCTGGCGCTGGTGTTGGCGCTCGGTCGCCCGTTCAACCGCTGGGCGACGGTAGCCGTGGTGTGCGGCTTGGTGGTGGTGCTGATGAGTGGCGGCGGCCTGTTGCCCGCTCCGCTGGCAAACCGCATCGCGAGTATCACCCGCAGCCTGACGCTGTTCGACGCTAGCACGGTCGAGGTGACCGACGAGAACTTCGCGCAGGTCGAGCGGATGGCGCAGTTGCAGGCGGGTTGGCGTATGTTCCGCGCGCATCCGCTGGTGGGTGTGGGGCCGGGCAACTACAACGCGGCCTACCCCGATGTGGCGGTGTTTCCGTGGTACGCCTCCCGTGGCCATGCGCACAATTATTATATTCACTTGGCTGGAGAGCTTGGGGTATTCGGGCTGGCAGCCTATGGGGCGTTGTTGGGTGGTGTCGTTTTATGCGTTTATGCTGCGATTCGCCGAGCAATCCCACTCTTTCTGCATAGCACGGCAGTAGGGTGTTGTGGTATCATTGCAACAATGGTAGGACATGAACTGTTCGAAAACCTCCACGCTCTCAGTATGGGTATTCATCTTGCAGCAGTTTGGGGGCTGGTTATTGTTCTTAGCCATTACCATCGGCCCGCAGCTCGAACTGCTTCATCCATTCCGTAAGTTTCGAGCAAAGAGGAGATCGGTATGCGTTATCTGGTCACCGGCGGCGCAGGATTCATTGGGAGCCACGTCAGCGAAGCGCTCCTGATGCGCGGCGACGAGGTTATTTGCATCGATAATTTCAATTCCTACTACAACCCAAAGCGGAAGTGGCGCAACGTCGCTCGTGCGCTCCAGATGCCTGGTTATACATTGGTAGAGGCCGATTTTCGCGATCAGGAAGCGCTCGAAGCGCTGTTCTCCAAGCATCGGCCCGAGAAGATCGTTCACTTGGGGGCGATGGCTGGGCCGCGCCCGTCCATCAAGCAGCCGCTGCTGTACGAGGAAGTGAACATTCGCGGCACTATCAATCTGCTGGAACTTGCGCGCCAATACGATGTGCAGGGGTTTGTGCTGGCCTCGACATCTTCGGTGTATGGCCGCTCACCCACGCCGTGGTCCGAGGATCTCTCGGCGACCGAGCCGCTCTCGCCCTACGCGGCCACGAAGCGCGCTGCCGAAATTCTGGCCTATACATTGCACTATCTGCATGGGATTCCAACCCGCGTGGTGCGGTTCTTCACCGTGTATGGGCCGCGCGGTCGGCCCGATATGACACCTTCGCTGTTTGTTGAGGCGATGCTGGACAAGCGCCCGATCACGCTGTTCAACGGCGGCGAGGGCGTGTATCGCGATTGGACCTATATTGATGATATTGTGTCGGGGGTGGTTGCGGCTATCGATGCGGATATCGCGTTCGATACCTTCAACCTCGGCAATTCAAGCCCGATTCAGTTGCGCGATTTCGTTACCAAAGTCGAGCAGATCACTGGCCTACAGGCGATTATCGAGGCGCAACCGCTTCCGGCAGCCGATCCTCCGATGACGTATGCGAATATCGACAAAGCCCAGAAACTCTTGGGCTTCCAACCGCGTGTATCGGTCGACGAGGGGCTTGAGCGCTTCTGGCATTGGTATCGGGCGGAAGTGCTGCCCTATGAGCGTTAACGATACTGCGGACATCAATCGGAGGAGCGTCAGCGATCTATGATGAACGACACCACCAACGATCTTAGCCCTGATGAGGCTATTGACGCGGAGGCACCACCCGAACAGGTCGAAGTCGAGCGCCAAGGGTTCTCACTCGCTCACTCGCTACGCAATCCACGCACTTGGATCTCATTTGCTCTTGCTTTGGCAATTGTTGTCTTTGCGACTCGTGGTCTTGATATCGATCTCCGTGAAGTGTGGGGATATGTGAAGAGTGCGAATCCGTGGTTGCTACTCTCGGGTTTCTTGATTTTCTACTGCACCTTCCCGCTGCGTGCGCTCCGCTGGCGCATGTTGTTGGTGAACGCGAATGTACCCGTGCAGGAGGGCCGTAAGTCGTGGGCTTCGCTCCCAGCGCTGATGGAGTACATCTATCTTTCGTGGTTCGCGAATTGTGTGGTGCCCGCCAAATTGGGCGATGCGTATCGCGGCTACCTGCTCAAGCACAACGGTAAGGTGTCGTTCTCGGCCACCTTCGGCACGATCTTCGCCGAGCGCCTGCTCGATATGATCGGCTTGTTCGGCTTGCTGGTGGTCTCGGCGTGGATCACGTTCGGCCAGCACATGCCACCCGGCACGCAGATCGTGTTTGTGTTCGGCGCGCTGTTGGTGGTGGCGATCGTGGCTGGCCTGGCGGGGATGCGCTGGCTTGGGCCGTACATCCGCCGTCTGATCCCATCGCGCTTGCAGCCGTTCTACACGAACTTCGAGCAGGCAGCCCTGCGCTCGTTCAGCCCGGGTATTCTGCCACGCCTGATTTTGATCACGAGTTGCGTGTGGTTGCTCGAAGGGTTGCGCCTGTTCTTCGTGATCGAGGCGCTGGGGCACGCAGGCTTGGCGCTGCCGCTCTCGGCGATCATCTTCGTGGCGCTCTCCTCGTCGCTGCTCACGGCGGTGCCGCTCACTCCCGCCGGGCTCGGCGTGGTCGAGGCGGTGGTCACGGGCGTGCTGACGGTCTTTAGCGTCGGCACCAGTTTGGGCGGCGCTGTGACCGTGCTCGACCGCGTGATCAACTTCTGGAGTATCATTGTCTTTGGCTTGATCCTGTATTTGTTCAGTAAGCGGAAATGACGAGTGTGTTGAGTTGGGCGTTTTGAGTTAGCGATAGCTGATTCGACAACGGACTGCGACTCAGCATATCGCGCACAAAACGTATGCGGATTGGAATCGATTATACTGCCGCTGTTTGGCAGGGGGCAGGGATTGGGCGCTACACTCGCGAACTGATCCAAGAGGTGATTCGACACGGTCAGGAGTTCGAATACATCCTGTTCTATGCGGCGGGCGGCCTGCCTGCCGATAGCCAATACCTTACAGATTTGCGGCAGTTGTGCGCCGCGCACCCACATGTGGCACATAAGCCGTTGCCATTCTCGCCCCGTCGGGCGGCGCAGTTGTGGCAACGGTTACGCATTCCACTGCCGATCGAGTGGTTCACGGGCCGTCTCGATCTGCTGCATTCTCCCGATTTTGTGCTGCCTCCCACCCGCGCTCGCACCCTGTTGACGGTGCATGATCTTTCGTTTTTGGTGCATCCTGAATGTCACGTGCCGAATATGGTGCGCTATCTGTCGAGCGCTGTGCCCCGCAGCGTGCGGCGCGCTAACCGCTTATTTGCCGATTCGGAGGCGACGCGCGCGGATCTGGAGCGGTTGTTGCAGTGCGATCCGCAGCACATAGAGGTTGTGTATCCCGGGGTGACGCCGCGCTTCCAGCCCTTGCCCGCCGAGCAAACCGAGCCGGTGCGCCAACGCCTGGGTTTGCCCGAGCGCTTCCTGCTGTTTGTGGGCACGCTGGAGCCGCGCAAGAACTTAGTACGCTTGGTGGAGGCGTTCGCAATGATGCGCAATCGCCAGGACGCGGATTCGTGGATCAGGCGGATGCCGCTGGTGTTGGCGGGGCGTCGGGGCTGGCTGTACGAGTCGGTGTTCGAGACGATCGAACGGCTCGGTCTGAGCGATGCAGTGCGGGTGCTCGACTACGTAGATGACAAGGATCTGCCTGCGTTGTATAATCTAGCCTGGACGTTTACCTATCCATCAATTTACGAAGGTTTTGGCCTTCCAGCGCTTGAGGCTCTGGCTTGCGGTACGCCCGTGGTGACCGCCCAGAATTCTAGCTTGCCGGAGGTCGTTGGTGATGCAGCGCTGCTTGTGCCAGCTGACGATGTTGTAGCATTGGCGAATGCACTTGAGCGTTCTGTGACCGATGATGCGTTGCGCGCTCGGTTACGTAGCGCAGGTCTTCAGCGCGCGCAAGAGTTTACATGGCAACGTGCGGGCCAACAGGTTCTGGCGTGCTATCGACAAATGACTGCCACGTAGTGCCTCGCATGGTGGTGAGGTGGAGCATTGAGGCTTCTCACCATTTGTGATGCGCTAGGCATGACAACCTGAAGGAGTCCTAATCGACCATGACGCAACATCACAACGTAAGCCCAACGAACATTGTTGAGAGCCGCAGTTACGCCATTGGCCGTCAGCTTTCACGCATTTTCCACCCGATCACCATGAATATGTTGACGTTTCTGTTGGCGGGTTATTTCGGCCTTGAACAACCGAAGGGCCTTGCTTGGGCTGTTGCGTGTATCCTTACTCTTGTGATTCCGCCCACGGCGTTTTACACCATTCGGTTGCGCCAGGGCGCGTATGGCGATGAGGATGTTTCGATTCGCCAACAGCGAAATGAGCTGTATGTGTTTGGGTTTGTGTGGTTAGTGGTGGCAAGCGCTGCGCTGATCCCGTTGGGGCTGCCCTATGCACTGTTGGCGGTGTTGGTGGTGGCGCTGACCCAAGGGGTGATCGGTGGGATTATCAACTTGTTCTGGAAAATCAGTGTACATGCTGCTTCGGTTGCCACGGCGGCGACTGTGGCGATTGTGTATATGCGAACCCTGGGTATCATTCTTTGGATCTGCGCTGTAGCAGTGGGTTGGGCTCGTGTACGCACCAACAACCATACTCCGCTGCAAGTGCTAATGGGTTTCCTTATCGCTGCAACCACCGTCTTTGTTGTCTTCCAATTCTTCGGAATTCGGAGCTAACGTATCTGATATAGACCAGGAGGAGTCATGTCGAAAGTACGAATCTCTCGCGGTAAGTTTGCGGGGATCAACGCTTGCGCTAACGAACAGGGTATCATCGCCGCTGCAGCTATGGATCAGCGCGGTTCGCTTAAAAAGGCTATTGCAAAGGCTCGTGGCGATGGTGGGACGGCCACCAACGAGGACATGAGCACCTTTAAGACGATCGGTACCAAGATCCTCACCCAATACGCCAGCGCGATCTTGATGGACCCCGAATACGGTATCGAGGCGATCCGTCAGCGCGCACCCGGCACTGGTGTGCTGTTGGCCTACGAGAAGACGGGCTACGACGCCAGCGTGAAGGGCCGCCTGCCCGACTTGCTGCCGGAGTGGAGCGTGCGCCGCTTGGTGGAGCTCGGCGCGAGCGCGATCAAGATTCTGCTGTACATCAATCCGTTCGACGATGCTTCGATCAATTCGGTCAAGTATGCGTTTATCGAGCGCGTTGGCGCGGAGTGCGCCGCGTTGGACGTGCCGTTCTTCTTGGAGCCGTTGGCCTATGATGATGAGGTCGGCGATGAGAAGAGCTTTGCGTTCGCGAAGGTCAAGCCCAAGTATGTGACGGCGTACATGGCCGAGTTCTCCAAGCCGCGCTACGGCGTCGACGTGCTCAAGGTCGAAGTGCCGATCAATATGAAGTATACATCGGGCACGCGCGCGTTCGCTGGCGAAACGGCCTATACTCGCCAAGAGGCGCTTCAGCTCTTCCGTGAGGCGGCATCGGCGACGAGCCTGCCGTTCATCTACTTGAGCGCGGGCGTCTCCGACGAGGTCTTCCGCGAGACGCTGGAGTTGGCCGCTGAGGCTGGCACGTCGTACTCGGGCGTGCTGTGTGGCCGCGCAACCTGGCAGGATGGCATCCCGGTCTACGCCCAGAAGGGCGCTGAGGCGTTCGAGGAGTGGCTGCTGGACCGCGGTGTGAAGAACATCCAGGCGCTCAACGAGGTGCTGGCGGTTGGCGCGAAGCCTTGGTGGGATGCCTACGGCGGCAAGGATAATATCGAAGTCGTATAGTGCCTGTTTGGTACGCGGTACGGGGGCTTGGCATCTGCCAGGCCCCTTTTTTGATCATCCACAGATTGCACAGATTTTGAGATTATCTGGCGAGTGGAAGGCCGCCTCTAAATCGTATTGTTTTGTAGTTCGTTGTAAACGACTGCCAGCTAAAGCAGGCAGCTTTGCTCTGGCGCGACAACCGCCGTA
>CALKHR010000120.1 GCA_937988885.1 uncultured Roseiflexaceae bacterium
CTCAATATCACAATATTCTAGCTTGAAGATCCGTTTAACTTCCGTTTGCTCCAATCACAGGCAGGTACAACCGCACTGGTTTCGCGAAATCGCGGTAGGTCCAAAAGGCTGGGCGATAGAACTGGATTCGCCCATTTGGATCGTAGCAGCCACCTTCGCAGCCGCCATCCGACAGAATGGGAATGCGCACGACACCCCATTGCTGCGCGTACTCCACTGGCTCGCCTTTGTCGTTGTAGCGCGTGACGGCGGGCGGGAAATCCTCGAACTTGAACCAGAAGATCTTGGCCACCTCCGGTTGATTGGCGCCGCACCGCTGAGCGTTCAGTTGGCGGGCCGGTAGGCTCGTGTAGATATCGGTCATAAAATCGACCTGGCCCTGCTCTGTCTGCACAGGTATGGGGTTTTTGGGGCCATCGGGGTCGAAACCCACGTTGTACCCCACCTCGGTGATCCAAAACGGCACGCAGGCTGGGTTCTGGCTGCCGACTTTGGGCGGCGAGATCTCCTCTAGCGCCTTTCGTATGCGCTGCAGCCCCTGATCCACGTACACATTGCTGATCGACAGGCGGATCTCCTCGGGGTAGGGGTGATACGCCACCGCATCGTTCGGATAAAATCCATACTGGCTATAAAAATCCTTGAACGAGCTATCGTTGTACAACGCTTTCAGATACTCTGCGTCGGACATATAGCCGGGCTTGCCCAATGTGCCCGTGCCGCGTGGATGCAGGCCGCCCATGATGATGTAACTGTTTGTGCAGCCGTGATTCTCGTTGGTTGGATTGATATTTTTGCAGAAGCGGTAGAACTTGGTCTGGAGCCGCCCCATGATTTTTGGGCTGATCGCTTGGCCGCTCGGTGGCAGGCGATTCTGCTCATTCAAAATCTGGTACGCGCCGATCTGGTCGCGATACCGAGCCGCGATCTCCAACGCGCGGGTCAACCACAGCTCCATCGCTTGGTTCACGCCACCGCCAAAACGCGAGTTTGGAACCAGACAACTCGCGCTCTCGCAGTTGAGATCGAGCGCCTCGCTATGGCGGAGCAGATCAAACCCCAGCAGCGCGAGCACTTTGATGCCGTGGCGCGGCGCGACCTCCCTGATAAAGTAGTCGTTCTTGGCGATCTCCTGGGTGACAGTGGCCGCGTCCGCGCCGATCGGAATATGAAACTCCAAGCGCACCCACTCGACGCCTGCCAAGGCCAACGCAGCGCCCATATTGTCCTGGAAGGTGTAGTTGGGCTGATTGGGGAAGTTCGGGTTGGTGCCGAACTCGTACCACGGATCGCGAATCGCCATACCCATCAGCCCACTCTGATGGGCAGGAGATATGCCTGTTTGTGGATGCTGCGGTGCTGCTTGGGCGGGTAACGCCACATTCAAAACACTCAAAAGAAGCAAAACAGCCAATAGCTGCTTCATCGCGTATATCCTCCAAACTATGACAATGTGCTGTAATACGCACTATGATGCGAGTATAGCTTGGAATCAACGCTACATAGATGATAGACAACTGATTAGCTGATTAGCATTTGATTGCGATGATTAAAAGGATTAATAATCGTCCTCATCTTCGGGATCTGGCCCAGCCAAAATATCGATGCGCCGACGAATGTTATAGGCGATCCCAAGTGCAAGCGAACTGCAAAAAACGACCGCTGCAATGCCTAAAATAGGCAAAGCCATTCGA
Organism: uncultured Roseiflexaceae bacterium; assembly: GCA_937988885.1. GTDB lineage: Bacteria > Chloroflexota > Chloroflexia > Chloroflexales > Roseiflexaceae > CALKHR01. The sequence continues at coordinate 1,695 of CALKHR010000120.1, forward strand.
TTCCAGCCGTTGATGTAGATCGTGCGCTCGATCACTTGGCGAAACGGCTCATTGCTGGCAGCGGGCCGAACAACATAATCATCGGTGATTGTGCTGGGGTTGATGTGCGTATTGCGCAGCTTGGTGAGATACGATGCTTGAAAGAGCTCGGCGAACTCGGCGGGTGGCGGTTGATCCAGATCGCTCACTGGGCCAGCGTAGAGGGTTTCGAGCGGGTCGATCTCCACACGTTGCTCGGCCAAGACGTACAACTGCACGTCGAGCGCTTGTTCCGACAGTGCGCTCAGCCGCATCGGGTAGATCAGTTCGGGTGTATCGAAGGTGATGCGCAACGGCTTGAGTGCGCCATCCGACTGCTGATTATCGGCAAGTTTGATGGCCACAAACGTCCAACCATCGTCGATGTACGATTGTAGGATCGGTGTTGCATTGGCTGGTACGCTGTAATTGTTCTCGTCGAACCACTGTTGCAGCGCATCCACATCATCGGCTTCCAGTTGCGCCACGCTGTAGCCGCCGATCGTCGTATGTTCCACCACATGCACGCCGCCCGGCGCGCTGCCTACCATGCCCTCGGTATCGCGCCACACTAAGCGTTCGACCTCTTTGATTTCCGGCTGAGTGACCTCATTCAGATAATCGAACAGCGTGTTATCGGGTCCCTCGGTGATGCTTGCCGCCGCGGGGAGCGGGAAGATCACCGCTGCGCCGGGCTGGTCGCTCTGCAGATGGAGGCTGGGAATCAGTTCTTGGCGCCCATCACGAAAGATGATCAACGCCTGTTCAGAGGGGATCAGTGCGTCGAGTGGCATGCCGCAGGCCCACGCCGCCGCCACAGGACTTAGCAACAAGCACAATAGTAGTACCGATGCCCGTACCATATTCCGCAATAGAGAGGCCTGTCTACGACGTGAGTTGTCAACGATTATAACGGCTTTTTCACGCATCTGTCACCCTCTTGTCATGTATCCATCTAGGTCGTTGATTGGCGTTTGCATACGATAGTAAGCACACGATTCCGCATCTTGCGGTTGCTTAGGTCATTGTAGCAGAAGATAGCGGTGCTAAACGTGTGGCACCTGCTGGCCACGGCATTCTTCAAAGGAGGTGCAATAGAGTCTTACAGCCACATGAATACCGGGGTTCAACGGCAATCATCAGGCGCAAGGCTTTCGCAAGGTAAGCAGATGTATGGGAAGAGTCCGCTGTATCACCCCAATCGCTGCGAGTGCCTGGCATGATGAACTGCATATTTGTGTTGAGGCTATGCAACAGCCCTGAAACCTGCCTCGGCTCTCTTGCGATCCCTTTGAGCTGAGCCATGCCCTTCGAGGTGATTAGAAGGAGGTCTTTCCTATGCGTACGTTGCTTCCTGCGCGTCGATTCGCCCTCGTGCTTGCTGGAGTACTGGCTTGTGTGCTGATCGTATTTGCTCAGCGCTCCACAGCAGGTGCGGTATACATCGTTCATGGGCATACCACTGCAGTGTGTGAACCAACCGGTAGAACGGTGCCTGCGAGCTATCAAGATAGCTATTTTGGCTCTGAATTGCACGGTTTTTGGGATCGTGAGCGAGTCGAGATCAGCTTTGGATTCCCCGATGGCCGCCATTTTAGTGCCTATGCCGTGGAACTGCTCGATGGCGTCGTGAATATGCCGCCCAACTACAAAACCGTCTTCGACGCCGACATCGCTGGCGATCTCTACTTCGACTTTCCCATCAACAACAAATGGCCTTATGGTTGCTACACGTTCACAGCGGTCGGTACCAGCAGCGGGCAGACTGCGCGCGGCCAATTTGTCGTAACGCCACGGCCTAACGTAGCCCCACCGGCTAGCCCTGCTCGGCTCGATGTGTGGCGCAACGGCACCTTCGAGAGCTCCGGCGAGCACGATTCCGTCGCAAACATTCACGGTCGCTTCTTCTTCCCGAACGAGGTGATCTCGATCTGGATCACGCAGCCCGATGGCTCGGTGATCGATTATCCGCAGCAGATCGCTAGTGACATCGGCAATTTCGAGTCCTCGTTTACCTTTACAAACGTGCATATGACGGGTCGCTACACCTTCACTGCGTTCGGCACGCGTAGCGGTTACCAGGTCTTCGCACCGTTCGAGTTGCGGGGCCGCAGCTCCACGCCGAGCGGCTGGGCAACCTTGCGCGTAGCGGCTCCGTACCCTGCCGCCACCAACCAGAACGGCGGTCTTGTGGTGACGGGTGCGATGTTCTCCAACGGCGAGCCTGTGGGCCTATGGATGACCTTGCCCGACAACTCGGTGCGCAGCCTGCCCACTCAAGTGGCCGATGGTAACGGCGACTTCTACGCCGTCATCGAGCTGGACGAGCGCCTGCCGGTTGGCACGTATCACGTCACCGCGAACGGCGTCTACAGCGGTCGCCTGGTGATCGCCTCCTTTGAGGTGACTGATGGCGCGTTCCAGGGCGTCTACGCCGATGTTCCGCCGGAGCAGGTGTTGCCAGCACCGTTCGTCACAGAGACAAACGTCGGCGAATTCGCAACTGGCGGGCCAACCAACACCACCAATACGGTGAACGAATGGACGCCGCAGGATATCGGCTCGCAGGGCTGCGATACACCCGAGCAGTATTGGTCGCCGAGCTGCTAACGGCTTCAGACGGCGCAAAAGCAATTGAGCAAGCGTAGGCGTACACCTATGCTTGCTCAATGTTTGTTGAGGGTCAAAAGGTAAACGGGAGGGAGGTTCAGCCTTTGATACGGAAATACTGCCAAAAGTAGTATTTAGAAATGCCTACCGAAGATCGTGTTTACCTGCATCGGATGCCGATTGGCCGCCGGAAGTGGTTGTATGTTGTTTGTTGATCAGTCGTAGCGTAAAAGCACTTGTTGCATTCCATAGCCGAGCGAGCCGTGCCGGGCCACAGAGCACAATAATGACGACAAGTACAAGAATCGCTTCTGGCAAGCCGAACCCGTCCATTTGAGACACTCCCTAGAGTTTAGTCATACAAGAGCGATACAACATCGATAAACAGAACAAGTATAAATCATATCGAGCATAGATAAATGTTTGCTGAAGATGAGCTAAGAAACAGCGTGTAAAAAAGAGATGCGCAACATTACGCATCTCCTAGGCATATTCCGTGAAGGAAGCTGTTGATTAGACTTGAAAGACCTTGACAAAATTGGTGTGCCCACGCACTGCGAGCGGATGACCACCTGTCATCACGATCGAATCGCCTGGCTGAGCGAGCCCGCGTGAAATGACAGTTTCGCGTACCTGTTGGCTCAGTTGCTCAAGATGCTCCACATACGGCGACATGATCGGCGTTACGCCCCACACCAAATTCAGGCGATTATACACCATCTCGCTGGGTGTAAATGCCAAGATTGGCACATTCGGGCGCAACTGCGCAACCAATTGGGCAGTGTTCCCACTCATCGTAAAGGCCACGATCGCCCGAATCGGCACCGTATTCACGATCGCACAGGCGGCTGCGCTGATCGCCTTTGCGACACCGCCGCGCTTCGTCTCGAAACCCAGGGGTGTCAACACAATATCACTGTGCCGACCACTCTGTTCAGCGGTCTCCGCAATGCGCGCCATTGTTTGTACTGATTCAAGGGGATAGAGCCCGTTGGCAGTTTCGCCGCTGAGCATCACCGCATCTGTGCCATCGATAATCGCGTTTGCCACATCGCTCACCTCGGCGCGAGTCGGACGTGGATGTCGGATCATCGAATCGAGCATTTGCGTAGCCGTGATCACGGGCACACCGACGCTATTGGCCGCCGCAATGAGTTGTTTCTGCACCAGCGGCACACGTTCGGCGGGCATCTCAACGCCCAAATCTCCGCGAGCCACCATAATCGCATCGGTCGCTTCGAGAATGCCCGCCAAATCGTCGAGCGCTTCGGGCTTCTCGATCTTCGCGATCACTGGCGTGCTATACCCCGTCGAGGCAATATACTCTTTGATCTGCTGAATATCGCTGACGCGTCGCACAAAGGATAACGCCACATAATCGACATGTTGAGACAAGCCGAAGTGAAGATCATCGAGGTCCTTGGGTGTGAGGGCCGGAGCACTGACATTGACGCCGGGTAGATTGATGCCTTGGTGTTCACGCAGTTCGCCACCAAATATAACTTCAGTGTGAACTTCATCAGCAGTTGTCTCGAGCACGCGCAATTCGATGAGTCCGTCGGAGATCAGAATACGATCGTTGGGGCGGACATCGCCGGGCAACTCGGTGTAGGTGGTGCTGACGCGCTCGGCAGTGCCGATCTCCTCGTGAATGGTGATGGTGAAGCGCTGGCCTGCGACAAGTTGCACTGGTTTGCCATTAACCAGTGAGCCAGTGCGGATTTTGGGGCCTTGGAGGTCTTGAATAATGGTAAGAGGACGATTATGCTTTTTGGCGGCTTCCCGGAGGCGGGCGATCCGTTGGAGATGTTCTTCGTGGTTACCATGGGAGAAATTGAGTCGGGCCACATCCATCCCGGCTTCCAAAAGCCGTCCAATCATCTCTGGCGTATCACAGGCTGGACCAATCGTGGCGACGATTTTTGTGCGGCGCATGTCATCACCTTGTTCTGCTCTACTTATGGCCCGACGGTGATGAGAGGTTCGATCTGTTCGATAAGCGCCGGGCCAACTCCGCTAACTTGCTGGAGATCTTCTATTGATTGGAATGGCCCATTCGCTTCGCGATATTCTACAATACGTTGAGCGAGCGCAGGGCCGATCCTTGGTAACTCCTCCAAATCAGCTGCACTCGCCGTATTGATATTGAGCAATTCCGTTTCCTTCGATGGGGAAGCGTCAGTGCGCGGTAGCTCGGCCAACGGTGCCGATGTTATTTCGCCCTGCCGAGGAATGTGAATGTGCTGACCATCACTAATGTGTGCAGCCAGATTAACGTAATCGCTTGCCACATCCTCACTGAACCCCCCTGCTGCCAATACGACATCTTTGACGCGAGCCTCGGATGGTAACTTATACGCATCAGGATACCGTACCGCACCAGTGATATTCACGATAACATACGTTATCTCTGGGGTTGGAGTGATTGTGGATTGCGTATCTTCATCAGCAAAGAGATCATCAGAATCATCAAGTGCGAATGACTCTGATGGCCCTCCTCTGCCGATATTCGACGTTCGATGTTCAAATAACCACGGCCAAAAGATGATAATGACGCCAAGAATAAAAAAGATGACGGTTGCAATCAGCAAAAACGATTGTTTAAGTAATAAATGGCTCGGTTTCATAATTGCACCTCACTTATTGTGGTGCAATTATGGCAGAACGATATGTACCGATCAACTGTAGAGTAGTACCATCGCAGAGTAGTACTTTACTCTTTTTGTTTTGCTGTTACTCTACTTTTTCCCTTAGAACTGGCAGTGCCGGATGTTTTGCGCGTCGTGGTGCCGTTCGTTTTGGCGGTTGCCTTCGTGCTGGCGCTGCCGGATGCCTTGCGCGTCGTGGTGCCGTTCGTTTTGGCGGTTGCCTTCGTGCTGGCGCTGCCGG
>CALKHR010000121.1 GCA_937988885.1 uncultured Roseiflexaceae bacterium
TACTCCCCCTGGGCACGCAGCAGGGCAGCCAGATTGTTCAGGCTTTGTGCGGTATGGGGGTGCATTGGCCCCAGCGCCTGCTCGCGTATCGCCAGCGCGCGCTCGTACAATGGTCGCGCCGCCCCGTACTCCCCCTGGCTATAGTGCAGGGCAGCCAGATTGTTCAGGCTTTGTGCGGTATCGGGGTGCATTGGCCCCAGCGCCTGCTCGCGTATCGCCAGCGCGCGCTCGTACAATGGTCGCGCCGCCCCGTACTCCCCCTGGCTATAGTGCAGGGCAGCCAGATTGTTCAGGCTTTGTGCGGTATCGGGGTGATTTGGCCCCAGCGCCTGCTCATAAATCGCCAGCGCGCGCTCGTACAATGGTCGCGCCGCCCCGTACTCCCCCTGGGCACGCAGCAGGGCAGCCAGGTCGTTCAGGCAAGCAGCATAGTTACGTTCGTCAGTTTCGGGTGTTAATTGCAGCGCCTCTTGGTAACATTGCTTCGCTGTATTATAGTGACCTGTAGCCTTTTCTATATGACCAATTAGAGAAAGAACCATTGCTTGTGCGCTCGTTGAGAGGCTTTTTTGGAAATCATCAAGCGCGATAGCTGCGTAGTTTCGGGCAAGCTGATACTCTGCAAGTCTGTAGTGCGCCATGCCAAGGTAGTAACGAATACGGGCGGCGAAGAAGCGATCTACTTTGCGAAACATTTCAAGCGCTTTTATAAGGCCAGGCAAAACATCACGAGCATACCCTTGATCAATCAATAGTGGTAGGATTGTCCTGATCGCGCCTTGTAGGGCATCGGGTATCTCTACTGCGTCCCGCCAAGTTTTGAGCATATGCTGCCAATTATCGGGATTTTTGCGCCACTCCCCAAATTCTTCGGCGTATTCCTCTTTGCTGAGATCGGCATGCCAATCGGCCAGTACGCGCTGTGCTTGGCGAATGGCCCGGGCATCGTGACTCTCGGCCCAATCCCAGAGCACACGATGCAAGCGGAAACGGCCATCACTAGCTTCGGTTAGCAGGCTGCGACGCACAAGCAAACGTAGAGTATCATCGGTCGCTTCGGCTGTTATACGGGCCGAGTCTGCGCCAAAGGTCAGCGGCTCAGGGGGCAGGGCGGCTAAACGCACAAAAGCGTCCTGCGCCTGGCGCGGCAGTGCAGCGAAGCTCATTGCGATAATCACCCGCGCATTGAGCGATGTGATCGGCTTATTGAAGAAGCGGGCGAACATACCGCCCCGTTGGCTTTTTTGAGCCTGAGTGATCGAAGTTGTTGGCAGATTCAGGCGGCGGGCGGCACTGTGTAGCTCATCGAGCGCAACTTGGAACCAGCGCTCCTGGTGCTGTTGTCGTTGATCGCGCAGATAGCGCCCCATCGCTTCAAGCAGTAGCGGCAGGCCTCCCACCAAGGCTGCGAGTGTCTCTAGCTCGGATTGGTACGCCGATGCTGGGAGTTCAGCACTGCGGCGCAGCAGATCAACGGCTTGTGCTGTATCAAGTTGTGGGATGGTGATGATATTGCCAGAGCCAACCAGATCGCCGAAATCGACCGACTGAAGCGCATCTCGTTGTCGGCCAGTGAATAGCGCGCTAACGTGAGGACTCGCCAGCAGGAATGGCCGCGCATGGTTGATATTCCACACATCATCAATAACAATCAGGAATGGCTGAGCTGCGCGGTTAATCAGACCTGTGATCTGCTGGAGTTGTTCCTCAAATGTGCTTTGAGGGGTGATTTGTAGGCCCAAGTCGCTACCCCAACGGCGCGTGACGTTGATCAGATCTGGAGTTTGCCCCAGGCTGGCCATTAATACGCCGCCGGAGAAATGCTCACGAATCTGAGCATCGTAGGCCAGCGTAAGGGCCACACTTGTTTTGCCAGCCCCAGGCATGCCCGCCAGCGCCAGACGAACTGGTGTAGAGACACATAGCTTTGCCTGAAGCTCGGCAAGCAGTTCATCGCGACCAACTAACCCTTCTGAGAGTGATGGGTACGGTATGCTGAAGCGCGGGCCATCGCGTGGCTGAGGCTGAGCAGGATAGAAATGATGATCGTGTTTATCGCCCATCACCTTGTCGCCAACGATTTTATCACCAGCAACCTGATCGCCACTTTGGTAACTCACCGAGCCGAGATTAACACCGATAACGTTACCTTCAACATTCCCAGGCACTTCGACCCGCCCCTGCACACCAGCACCCTGCGCCGTCTCCTCGTCCTCCGGCGCATCCTTGACGGCAACGCCAGCAGCGCGTAACGCTGCCTTGCACTGCGCAATGCCTGCGCGTGCTTCTCTAATAGTAGTGAGGTCTGCATTGGTGAGCGATGTTTGGTTCAAGAGTTCAGTGATTTTGTGTCGGTAGGCGGCGAGTTGCTCTTGAAGGGTGGAGATGTTGTCGTTCATTGGAATGGCTTTCTCAGCAGGCAATTCTAGTGAGGTTTTTCTAATGTAGCATGAGTATTTGGCATTGGCAAGGGATTTGAGAGTTTCCTACCAAAGTTTAACTAGGTTTATCGGTGCTGTTTACATTGAGATCTCTCACGTTCGTTCGAGATGACAGTGCGTTTCTTGGTTTCAAGGAGTGCAATGCACCATCATTGCAATACTTTGCCGACCTGTCAGGTGCCTTTTGAGGCATCCTAACGCCTTACTAAGACGCACCTGACAGGTCAAAATCAATGAGTGACATTGCTTTTTTTGCCGTTTCGGTGAGATTATTCACCTCGCCTAACGGCTTGTTACTCAACAACAGACAATTGGACGGGCGGAGTAGAACGGAACCCAAACGCTCAAGGCCGCACGAGACGGGGAGATTCTTCACTTCGCTACGCTCGCTCAGAATGACAATTTATCGCATCTAGGGTTACAAGCACATCTGTGTAATCTGTGGATGTTCAGCGATGTGATAAAAGTCATAGCCTCCCCCTGCGAACTGTCGATAATGAGACTAACACAAGTAGCAAGGAGGATGCTATGAACACAATCACACAACCAACCGTGGCAGCTACGGAGACGATCAACGAACTTGTCGCCCGTGCGCCGGAGGTGTTGCCAGTGCTGCAACGCTATGGAATCGATACATGCTGTGGTGGCTCGCTATCGCTTGAAACCGTTGCGGAGCGGCACCGCCTCGAACTCTCGGAGTTGTTATCGGCGCTGCAAGAGGCAATAGGTAGTCGACCATGAGCCGTTTCGCTCGCGCATTCCTGCTCACCGCGCTCCTATCGCTGCTCGGTGCAGCGCTGCTGCACCTACTGGCAGCCGTTCAGGTGCCCTATACCTGGGCACCGCTGGTTCATCTCACGCTGTTTGGCTGGATCACTGGCATGATCATGGCGGTGAGCTACCACACGATGCCAGTCTTTGCCGCCCGCGTCTACCCCACCACCACGCCGATCTGGCTGCACTGGGCCGCCTTCACTGGCGGACTTGTGCTGGTGGTGGCAGGTATGCTGCTGCGCTGGCCCCTGCTCGAAGGCGTCGGTTTGGCGTTGCAGTTCGCTGGTGCGGTGCTGTTCATCATCGCAACGGTCTTGCTGATGGTGCGGGGCGAGCGTCGGGGACACCACCCTGTGCCGCCCATCGCCGAGCAACCGCAGATCGATAAGGTCGGCACTGCCGCCACGAAAACCGCTTCGGTGGCGCTGCCCACGGTGCTGCTGTTGCTGATCGGCGTGCGCTTCGAGTGGCTTCACGCCAACTGGCTGTTGGCCGCCGAGCACGGCCTGGCGCTCGGCTGGGTGATGATGATGATCGTCGGTGTGGCCTACCACGTGCTGCCGCGCTTCAGCGGTCGCGCGCTGCGTGGCCTGCGCTACGCACGCATGCAGTTGCGCGCGCACATCGCGGCGGTGCTGCTGATCGTACTGGGCTTGGGCTTGAACTTCCCCCGTCTGTTCGCGTTCGGCGCGCTGTTGATGGCGCTGTCGTTGGCGCTGTTCGCTTGGACGGTCTGGCCCACGCTTCACGCGCTGCGCGTTCGCCCACCCGCGACCATCCGCCTGACATTTCGGGAGCCAACACGATGAGTCCATTAACAGTACGTTGCATCAAAGCGGCCTTCATCTATCTGGCGCTGGGGATCGGCTTGGGAGCCAGTTTCGCCATTGATCGGGCCTTTGGCGCGGGGTTGCGCACCCTGCACGCCGAGTTCAACCTGTGGGGCTGGAGCACGCTGCTGATCTACGGGATGGGCTACCACATGCTGCCGCGCTTCACGGGGCAGCCGCTGCGCTGGCCGCGCTTGGCCGAGGTGCAATCGTGGCTGGCGATCGGCGGGGTGGCATTGACCGCGCTGGGGTGGTTGGGCACACGCTACGGCCTACCACTGGCGCAGGTCTGGCTGATCGGCGGGGCGAGCGTGCAGTTAGTGGCCGCCAGCGCATTCGGCCTGCAGATCGTCAGGCTGTTGCGCTAATCCTCGCGCAGTTCGGCTAGGCGAGCGCGATCCAGGATCGTGATATTACCCCGATCCAGGCGAATAATCCCCTGTACCTCGAACCCCTTGAGTGTGCGCGCGACCATCTCTCGCACGGTGCCCAGCCGCGATGCGATCTCGGCCTGGGTGAGCGGCGGGCTAGGCTGGCCGCGCGCCGCCCGCTCCGCCTGCGTCAGCAGCAAGCCCGCCAACCGCCCCTGAACGGTGTGCAACGCCAGATCATCCACAAGGTTCACCAAGTGCCGCAAGCGCCCGGCGAACTCGCCCAGCAGCGCCAGAGCCAACGACGGGTGCTGTTCGATCAGGGTGCGGATGGCCCGTCGTGGCAGCATCAGCAGTGAGGTCGCAGTTAGCGTCTCGGCGTTGGCAGGGCAAGGGCCGCCATCGAAGATCGGCACCGTGTTGAAATGCCCGCCCGGCGTGATCACATTCATCACTTGTTCGCGCCCGCTAGCCGCGACCCGACTGATTTTGACCAATCCCGCACTAAGTACGTACATCGCCTCGGCAGGCTCACCTTCGAGTTGAATGACCGTGTGAGCGGGGTGCTGCTGCTCCACCCCGATCCGCGCCATTTCCCTGAGCACCGCATCGGGCAGATTCGCGCTGAACCCACACTTCCTCAGTATCTCTAGCTTTTCTTCCATCTGTTCTCTCGCTGTGAGAAATGTCACTGTGTTTTGATCGCCACTCGGTTATGCTGGCTTCATAAGAATACGAAAGGAACGTTGTGATGGAAGCGCATGACCGAACCAGCGACTGGACATTACCCATTATCGATCTGCAACGATGTGTCGGTTGCGGTGAGTGTGTTCGGCGCTGCCCAACGCAGGCTGTGGCGTTATCGGCGCAGCATGCTGTCATTGTACAACCAGAACGCTGTACATTCTGCGAGATCTGCGAGCAGTATTGCCCGCACGAGGCGATTGGTCGCCCGTTTCTGATTCGATTCGCTGTTGTGTGAGACATATCGGCTGCAATGAGGCAGTTGTGATACATTCAGGAGCAGTAACATGAACCAACAAGCTATTCGTTGGCACTGGTGGAGCCTTGGCATTGTCCTTGTGCTATTACTCACGTTGTCGGGCTGTGGCGCGAATGCAACAGGCGCTCAGGCTGGAAGTACCCTAGAGTTTCATGCGTATGATATCGGCTTTAAGCCAACCACGATGGAAGTCGCGCAGCCGGGCCGCTACACAATCAAGTTGATCAACGACGGTGTGTTGCCGCACGATATCACCTTCCCCGATGGCACGGCGATTATCGCGCAGGGTGGCCAAACCGTCAGCGGTGAGGTGACCATCCCCGAAGGTGGCATAACCTTTATCTGCGCGGTCCCCGGCCACGAGCAGGCAGGCATGAAGGGCTCGATCACGGTGCGCGGCTCAACGGCGTCGGCGGCGACCTCCAGCGAGAGCCACGATGTGAATGATCACGGCGGTCCTGCGCCGATGACCGATGTTGTGGCTGATCCCAATGCGCCAGCGTATCAGGTGTTCGATGCGACCGCGCCCAAGCTGCTGGATGGCACCACTCACGAGATCGATCTGGTGATGGAAGAGAAGGAGATGACCGTCGCCGAGGGGTTCGTGCAGAAGGTCTGGACGTTCGGCGGCACCGTGCCCGGCCCGGTGATCCGTGTGAAGGTGGGCGATACCATCCGGGTGCGCTTGATCAACCCCGCGAACAACGAGGTGCCGCACTCGATCGACTTCCACTCCAGTCAGGTGGCCTGGAACGATGAGATGCGCTCGATCTTGCCCGGTGAGGAGTTGATCTACGAATGGCGCGCCGATTACGCTGGTGTGTGGATGTATCACTGTGGCACGGCTCCAGCGCTGCACCATATCGCTAACGGGATGTACGGCATGGTGATTGTGGAGCCGCGTGAGGGTCTGCCCCCGGTCGATCGTGAGTTCGCGCTGGTGCAGAGCGAGTGGTACCTTGGCCCGCAGAAGGGCTTGACCAGCCTGGAGAAGGCGGCGGCTGCCGCGCCCGCGCCGGACTACGTGGTGTTCAACGGCGTGGCAGGGCAGTACAGCGATCATCCGTTGCAGGTCGGCACAGGGGAGCGCGTGCGCCTGTTCGTGCTGAACGCTGGACCGAACGTCGATAGCTCGTTCCACATCGTCGGCACGATCTTCGACACGGTGATCAAAGAGGGCGTAGTGCTGAGCCGCGATAATCCGGGCAAGTACGGCTCGCAGGCGGTGGACTTGGCCCCTGCCCAGGGCGCAATCATTGAGCTTGAGACGGCGGAGGATGGCCTGTACCCAATCGTCACGCACGCCTTCAATTTCCCTGGCCGTGGCGCATTGGGCCTCATTCAATCAGGCGATGGTGATCCAACGAATTAACATAACCAAATAGTCTGAATAAAACAACCGCCAGCATCAGCACAACTGACACTGGAGGTTGTGCGTTTATCAGCTACCCCGCGCGCTGTCTGTTGATTGAAGTTAACATAATAGTTTATGCAAAACGTAGGATCCAAGAGCCAGTGTATCAGTGAAGTTAACATAATGTTTTTATGCAAGGTTCCGATAAGTCGTACTGCTTGGTGGCGTTCTGGTAAGTTGAGGTTGTGATCCTGGATCCAAGATCCGGCTTTGCTATGGGCGCGTTAAGCGATGAAGAAGCGTTGTGTTGCTGCGTATTACGATGTGTAAAGCTGCGTTTGTGTGGCGTTGCGCGGCGTTACAGTGCGCAGCAGCGCGATTCGTCATTGGGACGCATTGAGGCGGTGGCAGGGGATATTCCTCTTAATATACTACTCAAAGCAACATTACATCTCTAATGTTGCTTTGAGTGAATGGGAAATACTCTATATCCCGGTGCGCATAGGATACACGAATTGCAGCGATGTTTGCGCAGATGACGATGAGATAACAATGATAACGCAGAGTCTCGTTGCACATCGTAGCGTATAGCCGCGAACAAGTTGCGTTTGGCGCGCCGCGCCCCGTTTAACACGACGGAGTTTACCCGTAGCGACGAGCCTTGAGGCGCTGGTTGCTGCCATCTTCATGATATACAATGAAAAAGAAAAATAACCCTCGATTCATTATGTCTACTCAAAAAGTCTTGACAGGCGCTTAAGCGACATGCTACTATGCCGTGCGTTTAACGTTATAGCAGAGAGATTGCACGATGAGACTGAAAACGCTACTCCTTGCACTTTTCGCATCGGTCCTATTGGGCGCTTGTGATGTGAGCTCAACGACGACACCGCCCGCTGGTGCGACCCCTGCCCAGGCAGCGACACAGGCTCCAGCTCCGGATACGAATAACCAAACGCAGCCCGAGAACTACCCAGCACCGGAGCAGGTTCCGCCTATGCCGACGATCGACCCAGCCAGCTACCCAGCGCCAGAGGCACCTGTGGCCCCACCAGCCGATCCTGCAAGCTATCCTGCACCATAACAGGGAATATTATGTAAACTCATGGTATCGACCATCCCTATGATGCCGAGTATAGTGCGGATCAAGGTTTGCACGCGGCGCATTGAGATGGTATACTATTGATGTACGAGATGGACTGCGCCGAAAAGTGGGTACCCCCCACTTTTCTTATTGTCAGGAGTAAATCGGCGCTGGTATAACCGGATGAGACGAGGAGCATATGAAAAGCGACTTCTATGCCGCCATCTCCCAGATCGCAGCGGAGCATGGTATCCCAAAAGAAGCGATCATTGAGGTGATAGAGAAGGCGCTGGTGACCGCATACCGGCGCACATTGGGCAATAATCCACCGCCGATTGAGATCTCGGTTCGATTAGACCCGACAACAGGCGCAGCGCATGTATATGCAGAGAAACAGGTCGTCGATGAAGTGTTCGACGAGCGTTTTGAGATCGACTATGAAGTTGCCCGTCAAATTAAACCAGATGTAGAGCTTGGCGAGACTATTGTTGTCGAAAGCACGCCAAATGATTTTGGTCGCATTGCCGCTCAAACTGCGAAGCAAGTGATTTTGCAGGGCATTAAAGAGATTGAGCGCGAACATATTTATGGCGAATATATGGATCGCGAGGGCGAACTCGTCACGGCGACGGTGCAGCGCATCGCGAAGGGGAATGTGATCCTCGAGATGGGCAAGGCCGAAGCGATTCTGCCGCCGAAGGAGCAGGTCGAAACCGACCGCTACTATCACGGTCAGCGCTTGAAGGTCTACCTGATGGAGATCCGACGCGAGGAGCGTGGCCCCCGCCTGATTGCTTCGCGCACCCACAAACAGTTGATTTTGCGTTTGTTTGAGATGGAAGTGCCCGAGATTTACAACGGCACCGTTGAGATCAAGTCGATCGCCCGCGAGCCGGGCCTGCGCACCAAGACTGCCGTGGTGGCTCGCCAAGAGGGTATCGATCCTGTAGGCTCGTGTGTTGGTATGCGCGGTATTCGCATTCAGAACATTGTCAACGAGCTGAACGGCGAGAAGATCGACGTCGTGCAGTGGTCCAGCGATCCGAAGGAGTTCATCGCGAATGCGCTTTCGCCCGCACAGGTGGTCGAGGTGCAGTTGCGCGAGGATGAACACGCCGCAACGGTGATCGTCCCCGATAAGCAGTTGTCGCTCGCGATCGGCAAAGAGGGCCAGAATGTGCGCCTTGCTGCGAAATTGACGGGCTGGCGGATCGACATCAAGAGCGCGTCGGCGTTGCTCGACGAGGAACGCGCTGCAGCCGAGGCACGCGAGGCCGCCGATGCAGAGGCACTGCAAACCGAGGTGGCGCTGGCGACGGCGAAGGTCGAGACTCGCAAGGTGCGGCCCGACGGCACAGTGGTGTATCAGAACCACCATTACGGCCCGCTCAGCGATGACTTGATCGGTGTCGCGGTTCAACTCCGAGCAACACCGAACAAACTTTACATTTATCGTGATGATCGCTTAATTGCATCGTATATCTTGGTTGAAGACCATTTGGATGATGAGGAGATAGAAGAAGAATAGGCAGGTTTGTAAGGTCGTGAGTCGCCCTCACGACCTTACCCTAGATTGTAGTATTGATTATGGTACAGGCAAAACAAAAGGCAAAAGGCCCACGGCAAAAGCATATTCCGCAGCGAATGTGTATTGCTTGTCGTCGTTCGGAGGCAAAACGGGGATTGATGCGCATTGTGCGCGATGTCAACGGACGCGTCTCGCTAGATCCTACCGGCAAGCGTGCTGGTCGCGGTGCCTACCTGTGTCATGATCCAGCCTGCTGGGAACAGGCGTTGCGACGTCACGGCTTGGAGCGAGTGTTGCGTGTCGAAACTTTACTAGACGAGGATCGCGCGGCTCTTGAGCAAATTGCGCGTGATCTGGTAGTTTCCCAATCGGCAATCACAGAATAGCATCTCGATTTGATATTATTCGGATGATTTGTACCGCCGAGATAGGCATCGCTCTGAGGCTCTGGTATGCACGTGTTGTTGCGCCCTAGCTTCCCCGGCGGCAAGGAGTGAGAAAATGATACATACCATACAAAAACTGACGCCGGAGCAAGAAATCAGTGCGTTGCACGAGGCATTTTTAATGTCTAGTGGCGGTGGAGGCGGCGGTGGTCGCCCCAGCGGCGGTGGAGGCGGCGGTGGTCGCC
>CALKHR010000122.1 GCA_937988885.1 uncultured Roseiflexaceae bacterium
TCAGGGGCTACGGCTCCAAGAAGCCCCCAGCCTTTCGGCGGGGGAGTAGTCACTATCGAGGCGCATGGTTTGGTGAATGTCGCCCTGCCAAAAGCCACGCTTTGTGGTGCCGAATTGGCAGGGTTTAGGATACCGTATGCATATTGCCATTAACGCTCATCTGCTTGCCCACACGCGCAGTTTCCGGCGCGCCGGCGTCTCGAACTATGTCGAAGCGCTGTTGATGCACCTGGGGCAGATCGATCAGCAGAATCGCTATAGCGTCTACACCACGCGCGGCCTGAACCGCGACGAGTTGCCGCTGCCGCCGAACTTCGCCATCAAATCCAGCCGCTTGCCCACCATCAATCCACGGGTGCGCATTCCGTGGGAGCAGATGCTCGCGCCGGTGTTGCTCAAGGCTGGTCGGGCCGATGTGTACCATGGCGTACTGAACGTCGCGCCGCTGTTCTGCCCGGTGCCCAGCGTGATCACCATTCACGATCTCGCCTTTATCAGTTTTCCGCAGACGTTTCGGCGCGTCAACCGCACGTACCTCACCTGGGCCACCCGCGTCTCGGCCCGCCGCGCCAGCCGCATCTTGGCCGTCTCCGAGGCCACCAAGAGCGAGATCGTGCGCCTGCTCGGCATCCCGCCCGAGCGTATCATCGTGACCTACGATGCCGCCGAGTCGCGCTTTAGCCCGCCCGATCCCGCGACGCTCGCGGCCTTCCGCCAACGCGCTGGCCTGCCGGAGCGCTTCATCCTGTTCATCAGCACGCTGGAGCCGCGTAAGAATGTGCCGACATTGCTGGATGCCTACGCTCAGATCGCCAAGCGCACCGATGCCCCGCTGATCATCGGCGGGGGCAAGGGCTGGCTCTACGATGAGATCTTCGCCAAGGCCGAGCAACTGAACTTAGGCGATCGCGTGCGCTTCGTTGGCTATGTGCCCGGCGAGGATCTGCCGCTGTGGTACGCCGCCGCCACCGTCTTCACAATGCCGTCGCTGTACGAGGGCTTTGGCATGCCGCTGCTCGAAGCGATGTGCTGCGGCACTCCGGTGATCACGACGACAAGCAGCAGCCTGCCCGAGGTGGTCGGCGATGCGGGGATCACGGTGCCACCCACCGATGCCACAGCGCTCGGCGAGGCGATCCTGCGGGTGCTGAACGATGCCGATCTACGCGCCGAGATGCGCGAACGCGGATTCCGCCAAGCGCAGCGTTTTTCGTGGCGCACCACTGCCGAGCAGAC
This sequence comes from uncultured Roseiflexaceae bacterium, assembly GCA_937988885.1. Classification (GTDB taxonomy): domain Bacteria; phylum Chloroflexota; class Chloroflexia; order Chloroflexales; family Roseiflexaceae; genus CALKHR01. The sequence continues at coordinate 1,237 of CALKHR010000122.1, forward strand.
TCTGCAAGCGTATCGCGACGCCGCCGCGGGCCGATGACTCATCAATCCTTTATCTTCTGCTCACACTCAGTTAAGTCGCTAATGCGATAATACTGGTGCGACGCCGAACTGGTCACAAGCTGCGGAGTGATCTGTCAGGCAAGCAACTTCTCCCTCCTTCACGGAACTGGGTGGGTCGGGCAGCCCACCTGGTTTCTTTTTTAAAGCCTTATCTACCTCGTTAAGGTATCCATAGCTTCCATAAAATCCAGCTGGATGCGTGCCGCATCAAAGCCGTTTTAGCCTGCGGCAGCAATGCAGAATCGCATTATTGAGCAGATGCGCCACTTTCCTTTCAACGAAAAGCACTGTTATCTCGAACGGTCGAAGCCCTGAGCGAAGCGAATGGGGAGCGATCTCAATGCGCACAGCAATGCAAAACGATGAGATTTCTCGCGTCGCCTAGCGGCTTGCTCGAAATGACTATGAGAACAGTGAAAGATAAAAACGATGCACTAAAACAGCTTTTCATAACAACAGTCCAATATTTAGAATCACATCCAACAGGGTTGCGAATCCACGCCCAAAGCGACGGGCGTTGAGGCTGAGACTAGTGCATTTCAAAAAAGGGGAATAAAAAAACAATAGAGGGAAACATCTCGGCGATCTCGTGATACACAAGTGCCAATCGGCGAGATGATTCCCTTTGATGCGACGGCGTCGCTACACAGGTATGGGCAGCGTATGAGCGCTACCGACGAGGTTGTGCAATGCTGGGCGCAATCTTGCGGCCACGAATTGTGGTGCGTTTAAGGGCACGCATGACGCGGTCGGACAAGTTGCTCGGCACTTCGACAAAAGCGAAACGCTCGAATAAATCGATTGCGCCGATCGCACGGCCTGGGATATTGGCTTCGTTGGCGATCGCGCCGACAATATCCGAAGGTCGCACCCCGTCGTCGCGCCCAATATCGAGGTACAGGCGAGTCATGCCACGGTCGGGGCCGAAGTCGCGGCGTTGACGTGGGCCTCGGTCCTCGTTGAAATCGTCGCGGCGGTGGCGCGGACGGCGCTCCTCATCGGCTGGCTCGGCGGCGGCGAGTGGGTCGCCATCAACCGTAGTTGGCTCGCCAAGCAGCAGGCGGAAGGCAGCGGCGGCCAGGTCGGTCGGGCTGTATTCTTCGCCCATTTGCTCGGCCATAATCTGGTATTGCTCCAGATTGCCCTGCTCGATGATTTCGCGCAACGTCTCTTTAAACGATTCACGCCGACGAGCGATCACGTCGGAGATGGTGGCCAGTCGCACGCGCTGGATGGTTGCGCCCGTCACGCGCTCGATGTAACGGAGCAGACGGCGCTCGCGTGGCGTCACCAGCGTGATGGCGGCACCCGTGCGCCCGGCTCGACCAGTGCGGCCAATGCGGTGCACGTACACTTCCGGGTCGAGCGGAATGTCGTAGTTGATGACGTGCGAGATGTGATCGATATCGAGACCACGCGCCGCCACGTCGGTCGCGACGAGCAACTCAACTTGGCCGCTGCGGAAGCGCGACATCACGCGATCGCGTTGCACCTGGCTCAGGTCGCCGTGCAGCGTCTCGGCGGGGAAGGCCCGTGCGATCAGGCGTTCGCCGAGCGCATCGACTTCGCTCTTGGTGCGGCAGAAGATGATCGCCGATGTGGGCATCTCGAAGTCGAGGATGCGCGCAAGCACTTCGAACTTGTCGCGAGCACCGACTTCGTAGTACACCTGGCGGATCTGCGGCACCGTCATTTGCTCGGCAGCGACGGTGATCCGTTCCGGCGAGCGCATGTACTTGCGGGCGAGTTCGGCGATCGGTGCGGGCATCGTCGCCGAGAAGAGTGCCGTCTGGCGTTCGGGTGGTGTTTCGGCCAGGATGGCTTCGATATCCTCGACAAAGCCCATATCGAGCATTTCGTCGGCCTCGTCGAGTACGACGATGCGTACCCGCTCGAGATTCAGGGTGCCGCGCCCGATATGATCGAGAATTCGTCCGGGTGTGCCAACCACCACCTGCACACCGCGATCGAGGGCGCGGAGTTGCCGTTCGATGGGCTGACCACCGTAGACGGGGAGGATACTTATATGGTTATGCTTGCCATACGAGTGAAACGCTTCGGCCACTTGCATGGCGAGCTCTCGTGTTGGCGTCATCACCAAAGCTTGAGGGGTGCGCAGTGTCGGATCGAGCCGTTCGATGATCGGCAGGGCGAAGGCTGCCGTCTTCCCGGTGCCTGTCTGCGCCTGTGCGATCACGTCGACCCCCTCAAGGAGACGTGCAATGGTCCGTGCTTGGATTGAGGTCGGCTCTTCGTAGCCAAGCTCTGTGATAGCTTGTACGATCGACGGGCTTAATCCAAGTTCTTCAAAGCTGATTGCCACAATCCAACCTTCTTAACATAAAACAGCAGTTAACCGATGTGCGGAATGCACTTGGGTCTACCATTATGCTGCGAATATGGGGCGTTGTCAAATAGTTGCTATCAATAATTGTGCTACAGTTGTGGTACTTTCTGGTGTGAACGGCATAATATTGAGCGTGCTCACAGGGCTTCGTTGCCATTCGCGGAGGAGGTGCTGAACCCGTTCGCGAGGACCGCACAGTGCGAGTTCATCGACGAGTTCATCGGGCACTGCGGCGATTGCTGCGGCTTTATTGCCAGACAGGTAGAGGTCTTGGATCTGCGATGCGGCGCTTTGATAGCCGTAGCGGCACACAAGATCGTTATAGAAGTTCGCGCCACGGGCGCCCATGCCACCGATGTACAGCGCCAGGAACGGCTTGATCATTGTGCGGCAGGCATCGACATCCGGCCCGATCGCAACAGGGACGCTCGGCGCAATATCGAATTGTTGGAGGGTTTTGTTGCCCGCTTTGGCGAAACCCGCTTCGATCAGCGGTTGGTACACCTTCTCGTAGTGGCGGGGCGCGAAGAGGATCGGCAGCCAGCCATCGGCGATCTCGGCGGTCAACTCCACGTTCTTCGGGCCGATCGCTGCTAGGTAGATCGGGATGTCGGGCCGCCCGTGGATGATGCTCTTGAGCGGTTTGCCGAGGCCACTGGCATCGGCGCCACGGTAGGGGATCTGATAGTAGGTGCCCTGATGTTCGAGCGGTTGTTCGCGGCGGAGGATGGCCCGCACAATCGAGACATATTCGCGGGTGCGTTGCAGCGGCTTGCCGTAGGGTTGGCCGTGCCAGCCCTCGACCACCTGCGGCCCCGAGAGGCCCAACCCCAGCAGGAAGCGCCCGCCGGAGAGTTGATCGAGCGTCATCGCGGTCATCGCGGTCATCGCGGGCGTGCGGGCGTGCATCTGCATGATCGCGGTGCCCAAGCGCACGCGCGAGGTCTGCGCGCCGATCCAGGCTAGCGGCGTGATGCAGTCCGAGCCGTAGGCTTCCGATGTCCAAACCGCGAACAGACCTTGTTGGTCGGCCTGTTTGATCTGCTCGATCGGCAACTCGATGCGTTCGCCCGAATAGCCGAGCATAACACCTAGGCGCATAGGCGTCTCTTTCTGCTCTGGCCGCTGATGATGCTCAGGGCATTTAGCGGCGTTTTGTTTCGGCGATGCGGTTGAGCATTGGGGCGGCGTAGCTATGGCAGATCGCGATGGCGAGCGCGTCGGCGGCATCGTCGGGGCGGGGGATGCTCTTGAGCCGCAACGTCATGCGCACCATCTCCTGCATCTGCTTTTTGTCCGCGCCTCCGTAGCCCGTCACCGCTTGCTTGACTTCAGTGGGTTTGTACTCGTGGATGGGCACGCTCGCTTGGGCCAGCGCGAGCATTGCCACGCCGCGTGCCTGGCCGACGCCGATGGCTGTGTTGACATTCTTGCCAAAGAACAGCTCCTCGACGGCGGCGGCTTCGGGCGAGTAGGTGCGCAACAGGTTGCACAAACCGTCGTACAGCATAAGCAGCCGATCTTGAGCGGCCATGCCCGCTGGGGTGGTGAGTGCGCCGAAATCGACCATGGTGAGCGTGCCGCCGGAGGCATCGACAATGCCCCAGCCCATAATCGCGATCCCAGGATCGATTCCGAGTGTGCGCATAGTGTAATCCTAAAAAGGAAAAAGCACGAAGCCAAAGCCTCGCGGAGTACACGAGATCGGCCCGTACTTTTTCGGCAATTATGCGTTGGCAAACTGTTCAGCTAGCTCGTCGCTCAGGTTCAGGTTGGTGTACACCTTCTGAACGTCGTCGAGGTCCTCGAGCTTTTCGACCAGTTTCAGCGCCTTGATCGCCTCGGCAGGTTCGACATCGATCAGCGTCTTAGCGCGCATAAACTTCTCGGCGCTGCTGATCGTGAGGCCGTGGGCCAACAGAGCTTGGCGCACAGTGGCCAACTGCTTGAACTCGGTGTAGACCTCGATCGTGTCATCACCGATCTCGACGTCGGTGGCACCGGCGTCGATCGCCAGCAGCATCACTTCGTCGGGGTCGAGCGAGGGGGTCAGCTCAATGGTAATCAAACCCTGCTGCTCGAACATCCACGCCACCGAGCCTGGCTCGCCAGGGTTGCCGCCCGCCTTGTTGATCGTTGAGCGAACCTCGGCGTTGGTGCGGTTGCGGTTATCGGTCGCGGCTTCGATCAGCAGCGCAACGCCGCCGGGAGCGTAGCCCTCGTAGCTGATCTCTTCGATTGCAGCTTCGCCGCTCTTACCGAGACCACGGTCGATCGCCCGCTGGATATTCTCAGAGGGCATGTTGCTTGAGCGGGCCTTATCGACAGCAAGGCGTAGGCGGAAGTTTGCATCAGGGTCGCCGCTACCGCCTTCGCGCGTGGCGATGGTGATGTCGCGCGCAAGTTTGGTGAAAAGTTGGCCGCGGCGCTGATCGAGCACGCCTTTGGTGCGGCGAATTGAATGCCATTTTGAGTGGCCTGACATATCGAGTCTCCTGGTGGGTAGCTTTCAATCTGGTTGATATTATAGCACAGCCACTACGCCGAACGGATGACCGCGCTAAGACATAGAGAAAGGAGCGAACCCGTAGGTTGCTCCTTTCGTGTTGCGGTCCGATTGTAGTTACAATGTCGGTGGCGTAGCCGTAACAGGTGCGGCAGTGCCATTGCCATTGCTGGTGATGCGGAAATCGCTCGGATTGATCTTCTGGACACGGCCCAGCAGGTCGCGCAACCGATCGCCATCAAGCGTTTCGTACTCAATCAATGCGCTGGCAACATCGTTGAGCACATCACGATTGTTGACGAGGATATGGCGTGCGCGCTGCTCGGCTTCCAAAGCGATGCGATGCACTTCCTCATCGATCTGGCGAGCGACTTCATCGCTATAGTTGCGCTGTTCGCTGATCTCGCGGCCTAGGAAGATCAACTCCTCCTTCTCGCCGAAGGCGATCGGGCCGAGCTTATCGCTCATACCGAAGCGTGTCACCATTGCACGGGCGATCCGCGTGAGATGCGCGATATCGCTCGATGCGCCAGTGCTGATCTCGTTGGGGCCGAACACCAATTCCTCGGCGAGGCGACCACCCAGCGCGACGGCCAAGTCGGCCTCGAACTGCGAGAGCGTGGTGTAGCGCAGGCGATCTTCCTCGGGGAGGAAGCGTGCGTAGCCACCAGCGCGACCGCGCGGCACGATTGTGACCTTCAGCAGTTGATCGGCGTTGGGCATACCTGCCGCGACGACCGCGTGGCCGGCCTCGTGGAACGAGACCAACATCTTCTCGCGCTCGGTCATCACGCGGCTGCGGCGCTCGGGGCCACCGAAGGCCACACGCTCCACAGCGTCCTGCAGTTCCGCCATGCTGATCTTCTTCTTCGAGCGGCGAGCGGCCAGAATAGCTGCCTCGTTGATGGCGTTAGCTAGATCAGCACCGGAGAAACCGGGCGTCTGCTTCGCCAGCAGTTCGAGGTTGATATCGTCGGCCAGCGGCTTGCCCTTGGTGTGCACCTTCAGGACTTCCACACGGCCCTTGACATCGGGAGCATCCAGCACGACTTGGCGGTCGAAGCGACCGGGGCGCACCAATGCCGGGTCGAGCACGTCGGGGCGGTTCGTCGCCGCGATGACGATCACGTTGGTATTGGTGTCGAAGCCGTCCATCTCGACCAGGATCTGGTTCAGGGTCTGCTCGCGCTCATCGTGCGAGCCACCCAGGCCAGCGCCGCGTTGGCGGCCTACCGCGTCGATCTCATCGATAAAGACGATACAGGGTGCGTTGCGCTTCGCTTGGTCGAACAAGTCGCGCACGCGGCTCGCACCGACACCCACGAACATTTCAACGAATTCCGAGCCCGAGATCGAGAAGAACGGCACACCCGCTTCGCCAGCCACAGCGCGCGAGAGCAGCGTCTTACCGGTTCCGGGCGGGCCCACCATCAGCACGCCACGCGGGATGCGCGCACCCAGAGCGGCGAACTTGTCGGGGAACTTCAGGAACTCGACTACCTCGGTGAGGTCCTGCTTGGCTTCCTCTTGCCCGGCGACATCCGCGAAGGTGATCGTGGGTTTGTCGCCAGAGAACATGCGGGCTCGGCTCTTGCCGAACGAGAGCGCTTGGTTGTTGGAGCCTTGCGCCTGCCGCATAAAGAAGATGAAGAAGCCGATCATCAGCAGGAACGGCAGCAAGATAGTGAAAATATTCAGAAGGCTGCCCCAAGCGGGCGCACCCTCAACCACTACTTTGACATTATCCAGTGGCACGCCTGCGTTCAACAACAACTGCGTGATACTGCCCTCGGATTCGAGGCGCGAGTGATAGGTCTTATCTGGTTCAGCCTTGTACTTCACCAGGATATCATTGCTGCCGGTCTGGGCAGTAATGGTATCGATCAGACCGCTCTTGGCATCGTTGATGACCTCTGAGATGCCTTTCTCAGTTGTCTGCCCTTGAGAGCTATTCAAATAATTGAACAACAATGCAAGTGCTGCCACGAGGATGATTAAATAGACAAAGCTATTTTTTAGCCAGCGATTATCTCCCATAATGTGTCTCGCTCCCTCCCAGGAGCTAAGCTCCTCTTTAGAAAGGCTGGGGTCCGTGTAGGAGGTGAAGGCCTTTATTCACGGATGTGCAGATTTGCCGCCATTATACCAAATCGGTCCTATGGGCGGCAAGGTAACGAGATCACAATTCTTGTACTGGATTCTGTGTTTTTTAGGATCTCTTATACTTTGTTAATACTTTGCCCACAATTGCGTTTATGATTTGCTCGAATCGGCGTAGATGTGTTCTTTCAGCACGCCGATATACGGTAAATTGCGATAACGCTCGCCGTAGTCGAGGCCGTAGCCCACCACGAATTCGTTGGGGATGTCGAATCCACGATAATCGATGGGCACATCGGTCTTGCGGCGGTCGGGTTTGTTGAGCAGAGCGCAGATGCGCAGGCTGGCCGGGTTGCGCCGCGAGAGCTGGTCGTGCAGGTAGACGAGGGTGAGGCCGCTGTCGATGATGTCCTCGACGATCAGCACATGTCGCCCAGCGATGTCGGTATCGAGGTCTTTGAGCAGCCGGACCACGCCGCTCGATTCGGTGCTGTGGCCGTAGCTAGAGGCCGCGATAAAATCGATCGCGAGTGGCATGGAGATGGCGCGGGCCAGATCAACCATGAACATCATACAGCCCTTGAGAACACCCACCAGCAGGAGATCACCACCCTCTTTGTAATCTCGGACGATTTGTTGGCTGAGTTCTTGAACTTTCGCTTGGATTTCTGCTTCGGAAATAAGGATATGGTCGATATCTTCGTGCATGATCTTGTTTGCTCCATTACTTAGTAGTTGGTTTTGCTGGCGGGTTCGTCACTCGGTGATCGTTCCCTGCTCGATAGAGAGATGAATGAGGCGTTTACTTTCGGGTGTCGCACGGTACGGCACCAGCGGGCGCACCCCGGGCACCCAGGCGATCTCGCGTGTGGTGGCCACGAGCGGCCAAGCATCGCGGAGCACGCGCGCGATCTTCGCATCGACGAACAGGTCTTGTAGGCGACGGCTGCCGCGCCCGCCAATGAGCCGTACGCGGTCGCCTGCGCGGCGTCGGCGTAGGAACAGCGGCTCAGCGATGGCATCCGCATCGAGATACACGCTCCAAGCGGTGTCGTCTGTCTCTCGTGTGTCGGTGATGCGTGCCACAAGTTGCCAACCTTGGCCGAGCGCCACGCGCCCCGGAATGGGCAGCGCGAGTTGCGCGACAGGCAGTTGCGGGCCATCCGGTTCGGGCGGCGCGCCGATGCTGAATGCGCCTCCGTAGCCGACCAACACGGGCAAGCGGCCCGGCAGCATTGTTTGGCGGCCTACACCGCGCTCAACCAGCGCTCGCACAGCTTCGATCTGCTCGTATTCTAGTGTCTCGCCACGGCCAAGGAGCACGTACGCCCGCCGGATCGCTTCGCGTTGGATGGCGGGATGTTGCGCGCGCCAGACCTCGCCCACGAAATCGACGGCACCTGGCCGCAATCGCGTGAGCGTGGGCCAAATGGCATCGAGCACTTGGAGGACAAGATCATGCTCATCGGCGCTGATATGAGCGGTGCGACCTAAGGCTGTGATGATATGGGGATTATACTCGATCAGGCGAGGGATGAGTTCAAGCCGGATGCGATTGCGGGTTGGCTGTTGATCGAAATTGCTTGGGTCGCGGCGCGGCTCTAACTGATGCGCAGCACAGTACGCCTCGATCTCGTCGCGCCCAACATCCAACAACGGGCGGATCAACACAGGTCGTGTATCCGTGGCGTTCGGCTCGAAGTGTCGCCCCGCTAGAGTGCTCCACTCCTCCCACGGCACCAATGGGCGCATCCCCCCTAAACCCGCCGGACCAGCGCCGCGCAGCAAGTGCATCAGCACCGTCTCGGCTTGGTCGTTGGCGTGGTGCGCCACAGCGACGGCGCGGGCCTGTTGCTCGTGCGCCACCTCCGCGAGCAGTTTGTAGCGCGCGATGCGTCCCGCCTGGTGCAGGTTATCGTGAGTCGTCTGCGCCTGAGTGGCCACATCCACGGCGGCGATCGTGTGCGCGAGGCCCCAGCGTTGCGCGAGCGCGCCGACGAAGGCGGCTTCGGCTGCCGATTCGGCACCGCGCAGCATATGGTCGAGGTGGACGACGTGGAGGCGCAGCCCAAACTCATCGCGCAGGCTGTACAGCCCATGCAACAGGCACAGCGAATCCGGCCCGCCCGACACCGCTACCACCAGCGTGTCTCCGGGTGTAAAGATGCGGTACGCGGCGAGCCGAGCACGAAGCCGATCTAGGAGTGGGGTGACCATAGTATGCTCGATCTGTTGTGGGTGCTGGGCATTGGCGCTGCGTTACGGTTGGTTAGTGGGTTGAGGGGTTGGCAATGGTGAGAGCGGCACGGCCCCTTCGTTGTTGAGCCGAATAACGTACAGCGTCGTGCTGGTCGGTGTGGTCGGTTGGCCATTCACCAGCATTGCCACATCGTGCGTTGGTGCCCAACCGAGCAAATATACGCTGTCGGGATCGAAGATCTCGCCAGTAAAGAATATTGAGTGGCCGTAGGTAGTGGCGCCGCTATCGAACAGCAGCGTCAGCATCTGTTGCTGATCAAACGCGTCATTGCGTGGAATACTCACGCCCCAAGGGAACGAACTGCTTGTTGTGATATTGATCTCGTGCGTGTTGCCAGACGCAAGCGTGCCCAACATTTGGAACTGGTTGCCCCGCACCAACAGCGCATTTTCCAGTTCAATACCGCTATTATTGGTGATGCTCCCCATGATCGTGCGCTCATTGATCTGCAATTGGCTCTGGACCTGCAGCTCCATCGGGATCATCCCTTCGACGCTCATCGTGCGGACGGAGCCAATATCGACGAGCAGATCTGGCACCTGCACCGACTGTTCCGATTGAACGATCCGCGCCGTCTCATTGTTGAAATCGTTCCACGAATGCGCCTCGTTCACCAGCAGAGAGGGCGCAAATTGCAGCGAATAGCTCGTACGGCGGGGCGAGAACAGGCCCACGTACGAGGTGACTAAGCCGTGTGAACCGTTTTCGCTGCCCTGCACCACGCTCACTTGGTAGGTCTGCGATTGGGTGCCGCGTAGCCCAAAGCCCGCGAGATACAATCCGCCCGAGAAGAGCAGCACGATGATCGGGATGCTCACCCAGGCCAACTCCATCCGCTTCATCCGTTTGAGGACGAAGTAGTTGACCGGCCCGATAATGACGATATAGAGCAGCAAAAAGAGCAACAACACGCCTGTCGAAGGCCAATTGAACGAAGGTCGGCGGAGCAGTTGTTGAAGCAAATTGCGGAATTGCAGGCGACCAATCTGGCCTGGCCGGACCTGCGCGATCGGTACGATCAGTTGGCTCCACAACTCCACTTCGCTCGTCCAACTGCGCAGGCTGCTTATGTCGAAGCGTGTCACCGTCACGATGCCAGTGCCCTCGTTGCTGCGGTACAGCAGCGGATCTTGCGCAGGGATGCCGTTCGCCTTGGCTTTGGGTTGGAGTTCGCTGAGCGTGACGTTTTCGGCGGGTGGCGGTGTACTGGCAAGCTCGCTGAGCCCGCTGAGGCTGCCCGAAGAGATCGAGCTCGTCACTTGGGCGGGCAACAGATCGCCCAAACCTGCAGCTGTGAGGTGGCCGTTGCTGCCTCCGCTGACGATCAACTGTCCACCCAACTGCACCCACAACCGCAACGCGTTCAGTTGCTCGGTGGTAATCGTGCTGGTGTCGGTATCGTGCAGAAAGAGCACATCGAGCGTGCGCAGGGCCGCGATATGCTCTGGCAGATCGGCGAGTTGCAGGTGGCGCACCACCGAGCTGGTGATGTTCGGCAGCCTGATCTGGTTGAGGTTGTTGAGCAGCGCCTGATCGCTACTAATCACGCCGATCAGCAAACGCTCCTGATCGATCGCCTCCAATGGTTGGTTAAACTCGGCAATCGACGTACTTCCTTGCAGCAAGCGCAACTGGCCACTGCGCACCAAATCGTTGGCGTAGGCGTACATCGTCACACGTTTGCGCGAGTTTCGCGGCAGATCGATAGCGTACTCGAAGGTTGGCTCATCGGGGCGGCCTGCAAAACGCCATTGCAGCACACCATTGATATCTGCCCCGGTATTTGAGACAGTGACGATGACTGGAAACCACTCGCCTGACCGATACGCGCCATCGAAGCCAGCACGCGCATCGAGCGTGACCGACCCTTGATCCTGAGCGCTCGCTAGCGGAAGGTCCACAGCAAGCAACAACATACTCAAGAACACGAGGAACAGCGAATAACGTTTCATAACACGGTTCCTAGTAGATCGGCCTACACAATGCACGCCTTACGATTCGGCCTGATGACGCCCTAGGCGGCGCGCCCGCAGCAGACGCGCGATCTCCTCGCGCACAAGTTTGCGGGTATCCTCGGCTTGTTGGACCTCCGCATTCGGCGTCGTCTGAGCCGCGATCTGCTGCGCGATCAGTTCCGAGATGCGGGTCTCCGACACCAACTCACGGTGATCGGCCTGGGCCTCGTGGTACAGTTTGAGCAGCGCCACCGCATCCTGAAGCTGTCGCTCCTTCTCGTGTTTGCGGAAGTCGGTCAAGTAATCGTTGATCGTCGCCTGCACCGCACGGGGATCGGGCACGTGGTAGAACGTGAACTTGCCACCACCTGCGCCACCGGTCTCGATCACGACATCGCCGAAGCCTAGCCCGAAGAACGATTCGAGGATCGTCTCAAAGAAGCCGACATTATACGTAATGTCTTGGATGGCGCCGAGTGGTGCCACGCGGCGCGTCTCGGGGCCGAGCGGGCGCTTATCGGCATCGGTGATATTTTGCCGAGTCAGAATGTAGCGGTCGTTCTCGTATTCCTGATGTATCCAGAAGGCCCATCCGCCGCAGGCCAGGAACACCGGGATCCACAGCGCAAACACGATCGAGGGGGTGATGAAATCGAGGCGCAGCAGCAGGATCAACGCGATCGTGGCGAGCAGGAAGGTGCCGATCGGGCGCAACAGCATCAGGAAGGTGAAGAACCAGAACGGGCGCCACATAATCTCTTCGCGCTCGTAATTGATCTCGGGGTTGGGGTGAAACAGCTTCGGGAACAGGCCCTTGCGTGTTTCGACGTAGATCGCGGGCTTGAACACATTAGCTGGTTTATTGCCGTACACCTGATCTTCGATCATCTGGCGCAGCGCTTCTGGCTCGCTCTGTCGGCGGATCTTGTTCACCTCGGCCATGATCTTGTCCTGCATGGCCTTGGGGTTCGCAGCGTGCTCGAAGGTTAAGCGGCGGGGGCTGAACGAGCGGATCAGGATCGTGCCGTAGTCGAACCACCACTCTGGGTAGCTGCCCTGGCGCAGATTCACCTGCTGAATATCGTTGACCAACAGTTGCTGCTGGATATGGCGCACAAATAATTGCTGATCATCGTAGATCACGCGGGTCGTCGTGAGGATGAGGAAGTCGTTGGCCCAGTCGATCACGATGTAGATCAGCATCAAGATCGAGAAGATCGTCACCGTGAACAACGACAGATTGAGCGTATCGTTGGTGCCGATCCGCATAGGATCGATATGGAACAAGCGCCCGCCGCCGTAGCGAAAGATGAACAGCAGGCCCAAGATGCTGATCAGCATCAGATAGGGGATATCGCGGGTGAAGATACCAGTTGTGCTCTTGGTGCGACCTCGCAGCCAAAGCACGAGAAACACCAACATCACTCCGAGGATCAACCAGTTTGCAAAATCGTTGGTGCCGCCCAATGTCACACCGCTGACCAGGAACGTGCCACCAACAGCGCGGTAAAAGGCCAAACTCGCAGTTGAGATCCCGAGGATGAACGGAATAAGGCCGCGTTGGAGCAACACGATCCAATGGCGACGCGCGACGTGCAGGACACGCTCGTTTTCATCGAGTTCCAGGGTTATTCTCGGCTGTACCGACAGCATGATCGTCTCCTGGCTGAAAGGCGGCTTGAAGGTACGAGCACTTCACAGCTACGCCGAGTGGCTCCGGCGCAGATTAGTGTACGACGTGTTCGGCAAGGTGCAGTATTTCGGTAACAACTTCGTCGGGCGTGAGCGAATCGCTCTGCACCACCACGGCATCCTCGGCAGCCGCCATCACATGCTGATCAAGCTCATCGCGGCGGGCCATATCGGCTCGGATGGTGTCGAAGTCTGCCTCTTGGCCGCGTCGCGCGAGTTCGGCGGCTCGGCGGCGGGCGCGTTCATCGAGCGAGGCTTCCAGATAGATCTTGAGCGGCGCATCGTACATCACAATGCTGCCGATGTCGCGCCCGACCATCACCACGCTTCCGCGCAGCCCGATCTCGCGTTGGCGGGCGCGCATCACTGCACGCACTTCGGGGTAACGGGCCACCAACGACACCGCGCGCTCCACCTCGGGCGAGCGTAACTCCCACGTGACATCGTGCTGGTTCACCAGTACGGTGTACTGGCGGCCATCGGCGACGGTGGGAGGTTGCACATCGATATCGGTCGCGTGGGCAAGCGCTGCGACCGCTGCGCCATCGTGCGGATCTATCTGCTGGTGAAGCGTAGCCCACGTCAGTGCGCGGTACATCGTCCCTGTGTCGAAGTACAGGTAATCGAGGCGTTTGGCGAGCAGTTCACCAACCGTGCTTTTACCGGCACCTGCGGGGCCATCGATTGTTATGGTGCTTGGGAAGCGTGTCATTGCCCAACTATCCGTTCCGAATGTCACATCATTTGGCGTATTGTAGCATGGTGCTGCATAAACAAGCAATACATCGCCGCGCAGCAATGCGTTATTCGTCGCGCTTCTGGAGGATGAAGAAGTAGCAGGCGCCATCCTCGGCTGGCGGCGCGTTGTAGATGCGGCGCAGCAACGGCTCCCAGAGCAGGTTCGGCGTGAAGGGTGGCGCGAGCAGCCAGCGCCCGGTCAATTTGCGGGTGATCAGCGAAGGCGCGCCGTAGTAGTGGCTGAAATCGAACAGTTTGAGCGCCTTAGAACTGATGTACGGTCGGATCGTCACCGTGTCGAACCCAGCATTCGAGAAGCGTTTGCTCCAACCCTCGGGGCTAAACGTGTTGAAGTGATAGGCGATCTTGTTGAACCAGCGGCCATAGCGGCTGCCGTCGAGGCCAATCCTGTTGAGCAGCGTGGTGCCCAAGAGCCATTCGGGGAAGTGATGCCCCACCACCGAGGCTACGAAGATGCCGCCGGGCCGCAGCACACGCGCCACCTCGCGCAGGGTCGCGTCGAGCGGGATGACGTGCTCCAACACGCAGTTGCTGATAGCGCTCGCGAAGTGATTGTCGGGGAACGGCAGTGCCGAGCCATCGGCCACGCTCAGCCCCGTGTAGACGCCGCGTCTATCGGCCTCGTGGGTATCATCGACGCGCGGGTCGATGCCAAACACCTGTTTGCCGGGGAAGGCGATCTGCACGAAGGTGCCGTCGCCGCTGCCGATATCGATGATCGGCTCGGGCAGCGAAGGGGCGAGTTCGGCGAAGAGGCGCGCCTCGACCGAGCGAATGATCACGCGGTGGATCGGCAAGGTCAGCAAATGCGGGCGAAGAAAATCAGTTTGAACAGTCATGGCATCCTAATTTCATTACACGTTACGAGCGCCCAGTTCAGCGAACAATGCTTCATATTCGGCGGCGGTACGTTCGGTGTTGTAGCGCGCGGCGATCTCGGCGCGGGGGCGAATGTAATCCTTGCGGTTGCGGATGACGCGGATGATCGCCGCAGCGAGCGCGTCGCTATCGCCGATCGGTGTCACCTCGCCCATGCCCGTTTGGTGCACAGGTTGGCGCACGCCGGGCAGCGCGCTCGCGATCGAGGGTGTGCCGCTGAGCATCGCCTCGACTTGCACCAGCCCGAACGCCTCGGTGGAGTTGAGGCTGGGCACCACCAACACCGAAATATTCGGGTAGAACGCGGCGAGATCGCGCTGGTTCAGGTTGCCCATGAAGATCCAACGGTCGCGGTAGCGCTCCAGCATCGGCGCAAGGCGTTGCGCATAGGCCTCTTCGCCCAACACATTTTGGTAGGTGCCCGCAAACATCACTTTGGCGTTGGGATACTCGGCCAGCACGCGGGGCAGCGCTTCCAGCAGCACCTCTACGCCCTTCTCGGCTGCCAGCCGCGCCACCATACCGATGATCGGCCCTTGAATATTCCAGCGACGGGCGAACGCCTCGATCTCCTCCTGGCTCACTTCGGGCAACTCCACGGGTGGCGGGATGATCCGCACTTTGGAGCGGTAGCGATTCAGGTAGGGCGAATGATCGGCGTAATCCTGCGTGTAGGTCACAATCGCGGTCGAGAGCATCGCGCCGAGGTGGTTGGCGGTATCCACGGCGAAATTGGCCACGCGGTTGAACAGGCCGGGCGCGAGTTTCACATCGCAGTGGTAGGTGAGCACAACGGGTTGGCGCAACAGGCGGCCACGCAGCGCAAGGCCAGGCACATCGAACTGCGGCAAGTGCAGGCTCATCGCATCGTGCTGCACGGCCAGCGCGCTCGCCAGCCAACCGATCGTGGGCATGATCACGCCCTTGTTGACGCGGGCCAAGACCGGAGCGCGTACAACTCGCACGCCGTTGAGCAGTTCACGTTGGGGTAGGCTGGGATCGTACTGTGATGTGAGGACGGTGACGGTATGGCCGCGTTTCACTAAGGCAGTAGCAAGACGCTCGACATAAATAGTTAAGCCACTGGTATAAGGTCGATAGTACGTCAGGGCAATCAGCAAGCGCATGCGTGCTCCTCAAGCTATGAAAGGGCGAACGATTCGCCCGAAAGAACGTAACCCTTAGTGTTGATGCGGGTGTAACTGAGCGTTGACAGGTACGTGGACCTGCGCTTCCCTGGGTTGCACCAAGACAGACGCGGACAACAACACCAGCAGAATCCAGAGCGAATCGGCCACCAATAAGTGGACTAACTGCATCCAGACGGGTGCAAGCAGCACCACGTTGATCGCGCCCAAGACGATCTGCACCAGGAACAGGTAGCCCAAGGCCCAGGCGAATTTGCCAGCGCTGCCATCGCTATGCTCTCGGCTGTATTTCCAGGAGATCGCAAGGATGTACAGGCTCGACAGGATCGCTAGGATCGGATGGATCACGCGCAGTTGGATCAGGAAGTGCGAGCTGCTATCGAGGTCTTGGCGGATACCATCGACCAGCGACACCGATGGGAACAGCGTATCGCCGAGCGCAGTGATCGCGCCGGAAGCGCCCAGGATCGTCATCAGCACCAGCGCGATGCTGAGCAAGCCGAGCTTTTTGCCTTGGCCACGGAGTTGTAGCGGCGCGCCGCCGGAGGCCCACCAGGCTGTCAGCGTGAGGGAGGCGAGCAGCAGGAACGTATTGATCAGGTGCAGCATAATCACCAGTGCGCGGGCCACCGAATCGTTATCAGCGACTAGGCCCAGGAGCACCAATCCTGCGCCGAGCAGTGCCTCGAGGATGATGACGACCGAGGAGAGGACGGCCCCCAAGCGCACGCGGTGTTTTTTGGGGTAGGCGCGGAAGGCCCAGATCAGCAGACCAAGCACCAGAAGCATGGCGAGGCCACTACTCATCCGATGGCTAAACTCGATGATTTGTTCGATGGCTGGCTCCCGGGGGATCACCTGGCCATCGCAGAGCGGCCAATGCGCGCCGCAACCGGCGCCGGAGCCAGTCGCCCGCACGAACGCGCCCCACAGAATGACCAATACGTTATAGCCGAGGACACCCCAGGCGTACGGAGCAAAACGATTGTGTGTCATCATCTATTCCCTTTAGACTAGCTGTATTGTAAACCATAGCGCCTTTAGCGACAAGAAAGCAAAACAACGGGCTGTGATGCCACGAGAGCACCATCAGCCCGTTGAGGAAATCGTATTATATCAGCGCAGTGAGAGTGATGCGCCGTTATAAAACCGCGTTGCTTTGCTATTTCTCGGCAAAGCGCCCCGAGATACTCAGCTTCTCGCCGGACTCGGCGCGCTGTCGCAGCTCGGTGAGCATCACATCGATCTTCTCGGGTGTGAGGTTGCGGTAGTATTCCAGGTTTGCTTGAAGCAGTGGTGCATGGTCGCAGTCGGCCAAGCACTTCACGCGCTGGAGCGTGAACATTCCATCGGGCGTTGTGCCTTCGACTTCGATGCCCAGCTTCTTCTCCAGATCCGCCACGATCTCCTCGGCTCCCAAGAAGCAGCAGGGCACATCGTCGCAGACCTGCAGCACCCATTTGCCGACCGGGCGGTTGTAGAACAGCGTGTAGAAGCCAACCACCTCGAACACATCGGTGGGCGGTACGTTGGTGATCTCAGCGACCTCTCGAATCGCTTCGTCGGTCAGGTGGCCGTACTCATCCTGAGCGATGTAGAGCAGTGGCAGCACAGCGCTGCGCGACTGGGCGTAGCGAGCGAGGATGGTATCGATCTCCTCGCTGTATTTCTCTCGTAGTGCCATGATACTTTATGATCCTTGTCCGTTGTCCGCTGTCTGTTGGGTCGAACTCAACGGACAACGGATTGTAGCACATGTATTAGCGGTCAACTTCGCCGAGCACTGGGTCCATCGAAGCGATCAGTGCAATCAAGTCGGCCATCAAGCGCCCTCTCGCCATCACATCGAGCGATTGGAGGTTGATGAACGACGGCGCGCGGAAGTGTACGCGGTATGGTTTCGGGCTACCATCACTCACGATGTAGGTGGCAAGCTCGCCACGCGGCGATTCGACTGCCGCGAGTGCATCACCGATCGGCGGCTTGAAGCCCTCGGTCCACAGCTTGAAGTGGTGGATCAGCGATTCCATACTCTCGGTGATCTCGGCCTTCGGAGGCGGCGAGATCTTGCGATCCAGCGTTGTCACAGGGCCAGGGCCGATATCCTTCAGCCGCTGCAGCGCCTGCTTGACGATCTTCACGCTTTCGCGCATCTCGGCGATACGTACCAAGTAGCGGTCGTAGATATCGCCATTCTTTGCGACCGGCACGTTGAAGTCGTACGTCTCGTAGCCGCAGTACGGCATATCCTTGCGCAAGTCCCACGGGCAGCCAGTGGCGCGCAGGCCTGGGCCTGTCAGACCGAGCGAGATCGCATCGGCGGTGTTGATCGCGCCGACGCCGACGGTGCGCTCCAACCAGATTGGGTTGCCGGTCAGCAGCGACTCGTACTCATCGATACGGCTCGGCATCACATCGACCAACGCCTGAACCGTGGCGGGGAACTCCTCGGGCAGATCGTAGGCCAAGCCACCGACCCGGAAGTAGCTCGTCATCATGCGGGCGCCCGACACGAGCTCGAAGATGTCGAGGATCTGCTCGCGTTCGCGGAAGCCGTAGAGGAACACACTCATCGCGGCCAAGTCGAGCGCGTGCGTGCCGAGCCAGACCAAGTGGCTCGAGATGCGCGTCAACTCGGTGAGCAGCACGCGGGCCGTCATAGCGCGGGGTGGAACCTCGCAATCGAGCAACTTCTCGACTGCCAACACATAGCTTAGATTGTTCGAGAGCGGGGCCAGATAGTCCATCCGGTCGGTCATGACCAGAGCCTTCTGGTACGTCTTGCTCTCCATGGTCTTTTCGAT
Source organism: uncultured Roseiflexaceae bacterium (assembly GCA_937988885.1). Taxonomy (GTDB): domain Bacteria; phylum Chloroflexota; class Chloroflexia; order Chloroflexales; family Roseiflexaceae; genus CALKHR01. The sequence goes on from CALKHR010000122.1 coordinate 19,747, forward strand.
ACCGGTATGCAAGAAGCCGATATCGGGCGCGACTCTGACCACCGTCTCGCCATTCATCTCAACCACGAGGCGCAACACACCGTGCGTACTGGGGTGGTGCGGGCCCATGTTGAGGACCATATTTTCGGTGCGACCTTCAAGCGCAGGCTGCGTAATCTCCTTAGGCGAAGGAACTGCTGGCAAGGTCACTTTGGGCGGATCTGCTGTTATCGTCATACTACCCTCTACGGTAGTCCTAGGTGCTTTGTATGAAGCACGCCATACTAATCATCAATGTATAACAAAGGACCTAGAACTCGACACTACTTGCCAGCGAAGATTTTACGTGCGTAGACTCGATCGGCGTTGAAGGTGAACGCAACTTCTTCGCCACCAAGTGGTACATCCTTGCGCTGCGGGAAGCCTTCCCATTCTTCTGGCATGAGGATGCGTTCAAGACTTGGGTGGCCCGTAAAGATAATGCCAAACATATCGTAAGCTTCGCGCTCTTGCCAGTTGGCTGTCGACCAGAGGGTCGTGAGAGTGGGTACCGAAGGATCGCTCTCTGGCAGGCCCACCTTCAGGCAGACGCGATGGCGGTTGCTGTGCGAGATCAGGTGATAGACAACCTCGAAGCGCGGATCACGACCGAGATAATCGACACCGCACAGGTTTTCGAGGAAGTTATAGCTTAATTCTGGATCATCGCGGAGGAAGCGCGCGACCTCGACGATCGCCTCGCGTGCGACCACGATGCTCAGTTGGCCGCGGAACTCGCTGGTTGCTAGAACCGCATCGGGCAATTCTGCCCGCAGCCGTTCGATGACAGTCGCGTTATCCATATACCCTCAGATTTGCAAATGGCAGAACGCAACGAGAGCATGGCCGTTGGGCGATGCTCTTCGTGCATATTAGACATGGATTGGCTCGGCCGGTCGCACTTCGCCAGTGATGCTAGTGCGGCGGATTTTATCGTGCAGGGCCAAGATGCCGTCGATCAGCGCTTCTGGGCGCGGCGGGCATCCCGCCACATACACATCGACTGGAATAATCTCGTCAACACCTTGCACAATCGCGTAGTTGTTGAAGATACCAGCGCACGATGCGCAGTCGCCCATCGCCACGACCCACTTCGGGTCGCTCATCTGATCGTAGAGGCGGCGAATGACAGGAGCCATCTTGCGCGATACGCGGCCAGCCACGATGATCAAGTCAGCCTGGCGCGGCGAAGCGCGGTTGATCTCCATACCGAAGCGCGACACGTCATAGTTCGACGCCTGAGTGCCCATCATTTCGATAGCGCAGCAGGCCAAACCGAACAACAGCGGCCACATTGCGTTTGTACGGCCCCAGTTCACCACATACTCAAGCGATGTGGTGACGATGCCCATATTACCGGCTTTTTCTTCTAATCCCATCGTAGCGCTCCTCGTTTCCAGATGTAGATAAAGCCGATCAGCAGAATGAGCAAGAATACGCCCATCTCAACCAGGCCGAAGATGCCCAGTCGCTTGTAAACGAGCGCATAAGGGAAGAAGAAAATGACCTCGATGTCGAACAGGATGAAGATCATCGCGACGAGGTTAAACTTCACCGGGAAGCGCCGTTGCGCTGAACCGATCGGCTCCATACCTGACTCGTAGGGCTGTAACTTACGCCGACTCGGTCGTTTCGGCCCTAGAAGGTTGGAGAGGACAGTTACAAAAGTGGCGATAAATAGTGCCACCAGGAACATAACCAGGATTGGCACGTATCCTACGAGCATGACAGGAGCTCCTTGCACGTTCGGGAGGAATCGTATTTGTGCAGCCGACACATACCGCAGCCGTAAGGCTCATCAGCTTACATTAATTCTTATGAATGTTGATCAGCATGACGGGCAAGCGGATTCAGGCTGAATTATACGTGGATTCCTATTTGTGTCAAGAAGAACAATCTCAATGAGGGCGTATTTGTATCGGCAGTTGGGTAGGAGTGATAGGGCGCGGCGGCACATCTGGGACGAATTGCACCATTGGTAACAACACGCGTCGATTCTCGGAAGCCTGCGCCTTGCCGATCAGTACGGGCGTGGCGAACGGTGAGGTGTTGCCGTGCAGATCGGTGGCGGTCGCGGTGATGTAGGGCAGATCGATCTTGTCGAAGTCGAAGGTGACGCTAAACACCCCAGTGCTCAACGCCGTCGTCGAGGTGATCAGCGTATGCCCCTCGTCGTCGTCGTCGCTGAACAGCTCCACCAAGCAATTCGCGCAGGTCTGGCCGAGCACTTTATTTGAGGAGGCTTGAGTGATGCGAGGCGCGGCGATGTGCTCGTTCGCGCCGTTGCTGAGCAGGATGCCGACCATCGCATTTTGGCTGATGCTGTTGCTGATGATGCTGTGCTCGCTGCCTGCAAGCACCGTCACGCCAGCGCCTGCATTGTTCTGAATGGTGTTGTTGAAGATCTCGCTGCGCGTGGTGCCAGTGATCACCACGCCGCCCTGAATCTTGCATTCGGGGCTATTGATATCGATGCCGCCGTTGTAGGTGATGCGGTTGTTGTGAATGCGCGTGTTGCTGCCCGTCACACAAATGCCCGAGCGCTCGTTGCTCTGCAGCGTATTGCTGATGATCGTGGTGTTGAAGCCCTTCACCTGAATCCCCGAGAGCATGTTGTTCGCGATCAGGTTGTTCGGGCCGATGATATTGTTAGTACCGTTGACGTGAATGCCTGAACGCTGGTTGGGCAGTTTGGCGAACAGATCGGTCCCGACGCCCACCAAGTTGCCCGCCACCATATTCGCCTGTGTATCGATGTAAATGCCAGCCTGGCCGTTGTAGCCAATCACGTTGCCGGCCCCAGGATCTGTGCCGCCGATGGTGTTGCCGTTGGCCTGGTTGCCGAGCAGAATGCCGTGGGCGCGGTTGCCTGCTGGCGCGACCCCGCTGCTATCCACGCCGATGTAATTGCCCTGGATGATGTTATTGGTGGAATTCGGGTCGTAGATGTAGATCCCCTGGCCATACGGGCTATTCACGCCGTTATTCGAGATCACGTTGCGGGCGCCCGGAGTGGTGCCGCCGATCATATTATCGTGGGCACCCTGCTCGATCATAATGCCGATGAAATTCCCAAGGGTTGGATCGAGCGTGCTGCCTGATACGGCGGGCATGCCGATCAGATTGCCGAGGACGGAGTTGGCGGAACTGTTGGAGAGCAGAATGCCGTAGAGATTGCCCACGATCACATTGCCACGGTTGATCCCGCCGATCGTATTGTGGTGCGCGCCATCTTTGATATCGATGCCAGCGGCGATATGCGTGTTCAGGGGGAGGCGGCCCGTCTTATCGAGGCCGATCCAATTGCTCGCCACCACATTCCGGGTCGTGGTCGGGCCTATGATCGCGATGCCATCGAACTGTGCACCCACGATCAAGTTGCGCTCGGCACTGCTGCCGCCGATCAGGTTATCGTGGGCGCCAGCGTGCAGCAGAATGTTTCGCCAGCCGTAGATCTGCGGGTGCATCCCAAGCGCGTCGGTGCCGATGTAGCTGTTCGCCACTTGGTTGAAGGCGCTGTTCGGCCCCTCGAACACCACGGCATTGTCGTAGAAATTCGAGATAATCAGGCCGCGAATCACGTTATTGCTCGATGTGATCGTGAGGCCATTGTTGTAGCCATCGGCTTCGTAGACGGCCATGCCATCGAGCATAATGCGGGGGCGCTCGCCGGTGGCCTGGCTGTTGCCATCGAGCAGCAAGTTGCCCCGCGAGAGGCTTGGGAGCGCCTCGCCGCTCAGCGAGCCAACCTCGATCATCCACGTATCGGTGCTATTATCGTAGCCTGGGTCGGTGAGTGGCAGGTTGAAAGTGATGGTGAGCGGCAGCGTGACTGGCAGCGTGGCATTCGCCGCCAATAACGCCTCGCGCAACGAAATAGCCTGATCGTTGCCGGGTTGGCTGGCCAACGTTGTGAAATTGGCCGTATTCCCATCAACGATATCGGCGGTTGTAGTGACAGCTATCTGCTGCACGACATCTTGAAACAGCCCACGTGCTGCTTGCACACGCGAGCTATCCCCAGGCATACCTGGCATCATTGCCAATAAAAACGCAATCACCCACCCAAGCGGCAGTCGTGCGACCCCGCTTGATAGCGTGTGATACTTGGCAGACATACGCGTCTCCTCACGGAGTACGCCGTAGCGCATATGATTAAGAATGCTGGAAAAGAAATGCTCACAAGGATGTAGCGGGCGTCACTATGAGCGAAAACTCTTATGCTCTTAGGAGGCGAACGATGGCGTAGTGAGGCGCCAAGTGCATAAGAGATGTTGTTAAAGAAAACAGACGCGCTAAAGTACGCTAGCCAATGCTTGTTCGTTTATAACGATTATTATACGTGGTGATACCACGATCTTCAAGTTTAAGAATGGTTATAATAGGCAATTTTGCCCGAAAAACATTCGAAGATCGTGATGCCAGAGCCGATACGACAGCCATACGATCCAATGCGTTGTTGACCGCCGCAGCAAGCTACTCGATGTGGTGTTGATGCGGCCCTCAATTGGAATGACCACATTTGTGAGCGATTAAATAGTACAGGCGTGGCCGAGGAACGCTCGGTCCACGCCTGCGCCGTTGCACAGAGAAGCGTGCGTTTCAGGTTTACAGTCGCTCGATGATCGCGCTGGCGAACTCCGAAGTCTTGACCTCGGTAGCGTTATCGAGCAAGCGGGCGAAGTCGTAGGTCACGATCTTCTCGGCCACGGTCTTCTCGTAGGCCTTGGTGATCAACTGGCCGACTTCCTTCCAGCCGATGTAGTCGAACATCATCACGCCCGAGAATAGCAGCGAGCCAGGGTTGACCTTATCCTGGTTGGCGTACTTCGGCGCGGTGCCGTGCGTGGCCTCGAAGACGGCCAGCGTGGTACCGATGTTGCCGCCAGGAGCGATACCGATACCGCCGACCTCGGCTGCAACCGCGTCGGACAGGTAGTCGCCGTTCAGGTTGGTGGTCGCCAACACGTCGAACTCGCTGGGCCGCAGCAGCATCAGCTGGAACATGATGTCGGCGATGCGGTCCTTGATCACGATCTTGCCCTCGGGGACCTTGCCGTTGTACGGCGCCTGCCACAGTTCGTCCTCGGTGATCGTCACGTCGCCAAACTCCTGCTTGGCAACCTCGTACCCCCAATTGCGGAAGGCACCCTCGGTGAACTTCTGGATATTGCCCTTGTGCACCAGCGTGACGCTCTTGCGGCCATACTCGATGGCGTACTCGATCGCCTTGCGCACCAAGCGCTTGCTGCCGAACTCGCTCACGGGCTTGATGCCCAAGCCCGCGCCCTCGAAGAAGTTCGCGCCCATCTCCTCGCGCAAGAAGCGAGCAAGCTTCTCGTTCTCGGGGGTGCCTGCGCGGTACTCGATACCGGCGTAGACATCCTCGGTGTTCTCGCGGAAGATCACAACATCGACATCCTCGGGGTTGCGCAGCGGTGAAGGCACGCCTGGGTAGTAGCGCACCGGGCGCACACACGCGTACAGATCCAACTCCTGGCGCAACGCTACGTTCAGCGAGCGGAAGCCGCCACCGACCGGAGTGGTGAGTGGGCCTTTGATCGAAACGGTAAATTCTTTGATCGCCTCAAGCGTCTCATCGGGGAAGTAGTTGCCATCGTACAGTGAGGCAGCTTTTTCGCCAGCGTAGATCTCGACCCAACTGACCTTGCGTTGTCCGCCATAGGCCTTCTCCACCGCCGCATCCCAAATCCGCAAGCAGGCGCGGGTGATATCTGGCCCTGTCCCATCACCTTCGATATAAGTCAGGTACGGGTTATTTGGTACTTGCAGTGTGTTACCAGCGGTACCAATACGTGCGCCGCCCTCGGGGACGGTGATTTTTTCGTAACCCATGACGATAAAACTCCTCAATTGTGCCAATAGCTGAGTCAGGTGTGGTTATTGTATCACAAGAAATCACACGCACATTGCTATGTGAGCCTCGATAATGCAGTTGTATGGGAGTTGAGCGAAAATTCGTTATTTATGCTGTATCGACCGGGCGATACCCACCCAAACCACTTGGAGCGAATGTTTCGCCCAAAGCGTGGAGAAGCGCCGAAACAATAATCAACTCGTCGCGAAGTGCTTCTCGAAGCGCATCGGGATTACGATCCTCCCACAAGTCGCTCAGATCTGTCACATTTGTGCCAACCAACTGGACATACGCCAGCATTGGTTTATCGTTGCTGGAACGATAGCCGCGACGCACCTCGATCGCCACGTACTCGGCTGGCGCGGGGATATCGGGTGCCGCGCGACGCAGTGCGCTACGCACCGCCGCGTTAAACGCCCGTGTGAGATCGTAATCGCCCCGGTCGGATTGCTCGCGCACATCGACGGTGTACGTCCAGGCCAGCTCGATCGGGCCAGGAGATATCTCGCGCCCTTCGGCATGCAGTTGATGTGCAGGCGTCCACGTGAAGGTCATCTCGACCCATGGTGGAGTCGGTGTTTCACCAAGTGGTTCAGGGTGTTCGGGGAACAACTCGACTCGGTAGATGCGATCAAGCGTTTCTGGAACAACGCTTTCGGTAAGCAAATGCTCGTGAAGGCCTGCCATGAGCCATGCATCTTCTAATCCAACTGCGAGTTCGTCATAGGTGATCACAGCCGCTCCTTCAGTAGTTCATGCTCTACGAACAATCTATTGTAACGCCAAGCTGTCTTGGCGGCAACTTTGTGGTTTGTCATGCAACAATACGTATCTCGCTAGCAATGTACAAACATGGCACTTGGCTGCTTTATTCGTTTATTGATGTTGTGAAGAAAAGAACAAAATACTTTAACCTCAATTTGACATTTGCAAAGAGCTATGATATCCTCCGCGACCATCCTGAGCCAAGATGCTTTGGTAACTGCATAAACGCAGAAAAAGGTTCACGAAGTTACAGTGAATAGCATGGATGTGCGCTTTACAGCACGGAATCATGCTTAACCCAATTCACAGCGCCCGCTGCGTCGGTTTGTAGCGGTGTCGTGTAACTTCACTTATTCCAGGGAGGTTTGAGTGCCTCGACAGCACGCGACCGATTTCGTTCGTACGTCGTTTCCGTTGCTCCACTACATTCCGGCATTTCCGCTCCTTCGGTTTCTGATCCTTCTCTCGGTTCTACTTGGGTCAACTACACCGGCACAGGCTGCACCACAATTGTGGTTGCCGACACCGCCCGGCGAGACTTGGACGATTATCCAAGGCTACGCTTGTGGTACGCACAATAGCTGGGATCGCTATTCGCTCGACTTGGCGAATCGCGATGGCCGCACGTATGGTGCGCCGGTTCGTGCTGCTGCCGATGGACGGATCTGGTCTTGGACGCCTAAGAGCGGAACGCTGATTTTGTCGCACGGCGATGGGTTCTACACGATGTACACCCATATGTCCAGCGTCGTCAGCACACAGCGCGATAAGTTCGTCGCGCGCGGAACAGTGATTGGCACCGTAGGTGACCGTGGGTCGCCAGGCACACCCCACCTCCACTTTACTGCCTTTACAGGCCATGGCATTTCTGCAAGTGGGCGTCAATCAGTTGAACTGCATTTCGCAGAGGTCAGCCTACCCGAAGTGGGTGGCTGCAACCAGCACGGTGGCACCAAGGTGACCGCCGATGGGAACGCGCAACCGCTGCCCGAAGGGCCGCCGTCCATCGAGTTCGCGGGTGGCGAGCCGGGCCGCTGGTATAGCGGCGATGTGCGGATCGATTTTGGCGGCAATGTGACCGCCTTCAGCCAGGCTTGGGATGATCAACCAAGTGAAGCCGAGCCGCAGTTCAAGGATGCGAGTACAGGCTATATTCAGCTCAGTTGGGCTGGCGAAGGCTTGCACACGCTGTATGTGCGCGCTTGGGGTGGCGACGATAGTCAGATCGTGGCGGAATACGGCCCGATCGGCTACGACATCACGCCGCCAACACCACCCGCACAGATCGAGCCGATCACGGTGGTGGCCGATCAGCCCACCGCCCTTGAGTGGGAGCCTGCCACCGATAACGCTTCGGGCGTGGCCGGCTACCGCGTATACGTTGGTGCAGATCCGAAAGGCACCTCCGAATGGTTCACGCCGACGCCATCGCTGGAGCTACCAGCCTTGAGCCCAGGCAACTATGTCGTGCGCGTCCAAACGATCGACTATGCCGATAACGCCAGCGAGTGGATCACGCTCGGCGAGATCATCAGCGCACCCAGCAGCAAATAACCGCTGCCCGCAACAAACGACGTACGCACGAAGAGTCGCGCATTATTGCGCGACTCTTCGGCTTTCATACGGCCTTCGTGTATAATGCCAAGTACAATGTAGCCGTAGGAAGCTACGAGGAAGCTTTCGCATAATCACGACGAGGTGTTCGATGAAATTCGGTGCGCATATGTCGATCTCGGGTGGGCTGCACAACGCCTTTGCCCTGGCCGAAAAAGCCGGCTGCGATGCGCTGCAGATCTTCACCAAAAACCAACAGCAGTGGCGTGCCAAGCCGCTCACGGCTGCTGAGATCGAGGCGTTTGCCGCCGCATGGCAGCGTCACCCCGATTGGCCGCTCGTCGTTCACGACTCCTACTTGATCAACCTCGCCTCGCCCAAAGACGATATCTGGGAGAAGTCGATCGCCGCGTTTGGCGAAGAACTCGAACGCTGCCACGCGCTCAACATCCCCTACCTCGTCACGCATCCGGGCGCGCACACAGGCTCGGGCGAGGAAGCGGGCCTGCAACGCGAGGTCGAAGCGCTGAATCGCCTCTTCTCGGCGGGAGTCGGCGGCGATGTGATGGTGCTGATCGAGACTACCGCAGGCCAGGGCACCACGCTCGGCTCGCGCTTCGAGCACTTGGCCTACCTGATCGAACACGTCGAGCGCCCCGACCGAATGGGCGTCTGTGTCGATACCTGTCACCTGCTGGCGGCGGGCTACGACATCCGCACTCCCGAAACCTACGCGGCCACCTTCGCCGAGTTCGACCGCATCATCGGCCTCGACCGCATCAAAGTCTTTCATGTGAACGATTCGCAGAAGGATCTCGGCAGCCGCGTTGATCGCCACACAGGCATCGGAGAAGGGTTCATTGGTCTCGATGCCTTCGGCCTGCTCGTGAACGACCCACGCTTTCAACACCTGCCGCTCATTCTCGAAACACCCAAAGGCGACGATTTGGCCGAAGATATTGCGAATCTCGCCAAACTGCGCGGCCTGATCGCCGCATAAACAAACGAGCTCTGTTCAGGGGAGAATCCTAGCCTCGACTCTTTGCGTATCGTCTGCAAAGCAAATCACGGAATAGGCTGCCGCAACAGGCTCCTGCAACCGATTTGCGACGCTAGAAGTGGGGGGACAATGCTGAAACGACTGCTTCAACTAGCCCTGATCAGTGGCGGTCTCTGGGCGTTATGGCTGCTCTGGCGCCAACGCCAAGCGACGCAACACTATCAACGCCCGTATATCGCGCCGATCTCGCCTGCCTACACTCCGCCTGCCGCTTCCTCAACCGCATCGGCGAGCGCTGCACCCGCGCCCAAACCCGAGCCAAAGGCTGAGCCTGCGCCAGATCCCGAGGAGGAAGCTAAGGCCGAACCTAAAGCCGAGCCAAAGGCTGAGCCTGCGCCAGATCCCGAGGAGGATGCCAAGGTCGAGCCAAAGGCGACCACAGACGCCAAGCCCAAGGCCGAGTCGAAAGCCGAGAGCAACGGCAAGCCCAAGGCTGAGGCGAAGGCCGAGAGCAACGGCAAGCCCAAGAGCAGTGGCAAATCGCGCACCAAGCCCAAGGCCGCACCAAAAGCCAAAGCCGAGGAACGTGTCATCTACGCCTACTGCAACCGCTGCCGCGAGCGTCGGCAGATGCAGGACCCGCGTGAGGAGCAGACCGAGAACGGACGCCGCGCCGCCCGTGGCACCTGCCCAGTCTGCAACGCCACGATGTACACCTTCCTGAAGAAGGAGTAAAATGCGTAAGCACCTTTGGCTTCAGTGCAAAACCGCAATTCGCCAAACACCTCTTGCGCAACCCTTTCACTCGGGTTGGGGGTTGTTGTTGGTGCTGTTGCTGTCCAGTTGCGGCATGCCAACCGCCATGCCCACAGTAGCCCCGCCAACCATCATCCCTAGTGCTACCGCGTCTCTCACTCTACCGACGACAACCTCAATCGTTAACACGCCAACCGTCCCTACGCCACCGACCGTGAGTATCGAACCTAGTCACACACCCACCGCCACGCCATTACCGCTAGGCTGGTCACTAGGGGCCGCCGATGGGCCATCGGCACGCTTCGACCACAGCGCGGTGTTCGACAGCAACCAAAATCAATTGCTCATATTTGGCGGACGTGGCGATGGTATCTTCAACGACACCTGGGCCTATGATCTTGCGACTGGCAGTTGGCATCAACTGGCGGCCTCTGGCCCGGAACCACGCTTCGGGCATGGCGCAGTATTCGATGCTGCCACCAACCGCCTGCTGATCGTGATGGGCCAGGGCCAAAGCGGTTTCTTCAACGATGTGTGGGCGCTCGATAGAACCAATGAAGAGTGGATACAACTCCAGGCCAATCTGCCCGACGAAGGCCCACGCCCGCGCTACGGCCAATCTGCCGCGCTCGATGATGCGGGCCGCGTGTGGATTTCGCACGGTTTTTCCGATCAGGGCCGCTTCGACGATACTTGGGCCTTCGACCTTGCCACCGCCTCGTGGCGCGACTACAGCCCCGACAGTCTGCGACCGCTCAAGCGCTGTCTGCACGAACTGAGCTACGATGCGAAGCGCCAGCAACTGCTCCTGTTCGGCGGCTGCTCGTCGGGGTTTGGCCCCTGCCCGCAAGGCGATCTGTGGGCGTTCGATCTTACGAGCCAAACCTGGAGCGAACTCACACCAATAGGTAATGCGCCCACGCCACGCTCGAACCCAAGCATGCAGCTCGATAGCAGCGCGGGGGTGCTCTGGCTGTTTGGCGGCTTGACGACCAACGGCGCAAGCAATGAACTGTGGCGCTACACTATCGACAGCAACACCTGGCTACTCAGCAGTGAGCCAACGGGGCCAAGCGCTCGCAGCAGCCTAGCCACGGGCCGCAACCCGGCAACCGGAGATATTTTGCTGTTTGGCGGCCTGACTGCCAACGGTACAGATGCCAATTTGTGGCTGTGGCACGCCGAACCATAAACGCCACCTCAGCTACACGCCCAAATGTCCAATGCAATCAAAGGAGGATTGATTGAAAAGCGATCTCGATCGATTAATGGCCGAGCGCAACATCGACGCAATCGTCGTCGAAGGGCCGGACGGCCTGGGGAGCGCCAACTCCGACTACAACTACTTCGTCCTCGGCCACCATATCACCGGAACCGTGATCAAGAAGCGTGGCGAACCCGCCATGCTCATCCATAGCCCCTGGGAGCAGATCCAAGCCGAAGCCACCGGCCTTGTCTTGGTGCCCACCAGCCGTTGGAACAACCGCGAGATCCTGAACGAGACGGGTGGCGACCGCCTGTTGGCCGCCATCGAACTGCGCCGCCGCATCTTCACCGACCTCGGCGTCAAAGGGCGCGTCGGCTTCTACGGCACCGTCCAGGCCAGCAAATACTTCGCGGTGCTCTCGGGCCTGATGCAACGCATGCCCGAACTCGAAGTCGTAGCCGAGTACGACAAAGATGTGATCTCGCAAGCGCGGCTCACCAAAGACGAGCAAGAGATCGAAGTGATGCGGCGAGTCGGCCTGAAGACCTGCGCCGTTGTCCAAGCCGTGATCGACTTCATCCAGACCGGGCGCGCCGAGGGCGACACCCTCGTCGATGCCGACGGCAAGCCCATCACCATCGGTCAGGTCAAAGCCCTGATGCGGCGCGAGTTGGCTGCGCAGGGCCTCGAAGACCCATCGGGCACGATCTTCTCGCAGGGCCGCGATTCGGGCCTGCCGCACGCCGCAGGCGACGAGGAAGCCGCGCTCAAGCTCGGTCAATCGATCGTGTTCGACATCTACCCGCGCGAGATCAGCAGCGGCTACTACCACGACATGACCCGCACCTTCGCGATCGGCTACGCGCCGCCCGAGCTACAAAAGCTCTACGACGAAGTGAACGGCGCATTCGAGAAAGTCGTGAGCGAACTCGAAGTTGGCGCGCCAACCAAAGTCTACCAAGACATGACCTGCGCCTACTTCGAGGAGCGCGGCCACGAGACGATCGGCAGCAAATACCCGATCGAGGAGGGCTACATCCACTCGCTGGGCCACGGCATCGGCCTTGAGGTACACGAGGATTTCGGCTTCCCATCGCTCCAGGATCGCGGCGATGTCCTGCAGCCGGGCGCGGTGTTCACCATCGAGCCGGGCCTGTACTACCCCGACCGTGGCATGGGCGTGCGCATCGAGGACACCTTCTACTGCACGCCGGAGGGCACCTTCGAGAGCCTGACGCCCTTCCCGAAGCAACTCGTCATCCCAATCAAATCCTAAGCGGGATGGTTTGAAGTGAAGTGAGGGTCGTGTTGAACGTGGTTGCCCCATGCCTCCGCGTATGAAGGCACGGATCGGCAGTATCGCACTCAGCGCGAACCCTCACACAGTGTGGCGACGGCGATGCAGCATCAATGAATACAATGCTTACCTATCGCATCGCCGTTGCACAGAACAACGCGATTCCTCACATCGCCTAACGGCTTGTTCGGAATGACAATGCCAATCATCGAACGCTGACCACGTCACTCCTACCCAAACCAAATCTGTGCAATCTGTGGATGATCCCACTCACGTCAAGCGCGCCTGCAAGGCCGTGGTAGCTGCCCACAGCAGCGCCCCCACCAAGCCCAACGTCAGCACCAGCATCGCCCAAGCCCAGCCACGGGGCGAGCGCCCCAGCGTCGCGCGGTGCCACACCCACAGCAGCCCGGCGATCACCAGCGGCGGCAGCGGCAGCGCCAACCACGGCAACTCAGCCTCGGCCTGGTGCCCCGTGATCGGGTCGGCCACCAGCGGAATCCACGGCAGCGCGGCCAGCGCCACCAAACCAACCATCCGCAGCCGCAGTCCCAAGCGCAACCAAGGATTCGCGGGGGCACCGGCGGCGAACGCGCCCAAGCCCAGCGCGGCGGGCAGCACCAACAGCCAACCCAACGCGCCCAGCCAGAACAACGCCGCCGTCTGGAACGGCGTATCGGCGTCGGGGGTGCGCAGCAGCACGCCGCCCTCCAGCGAGCCGTAGGCGGCGACCATCAGCAGCGCCGCCACGATCAACAACGGGTAACTGTTCAGCGCCGCCGCAAAACGGCGCAACCTCTGCGCGCGCTCATCGGGCGAACCGCGCAACTCGCTGGCGACCGCGAGCAGCAGCGGCCACTCCAGCAGGGCCAGCAGCATCACCAGATCGAACTGACGGCTGAGGTTCGCCGCACGGGGCAGCGGCAACAGCGCCAAGCCCAGCCAGGGCACCACCAACGCGCTCAGGTCGCGCCACGAATGCAGCGTCCACCAGCGGGGCGGCCACCACGGCTCGGCGGAGCGGCGTTGTTGCGCCCACACCAGCACAGCCACCACGCCGAAGGCAAAGAGACCGCCCGGGTAGAGCAACAGACGGGGCCAAGCGCGCCCCAACAGCGCCAGCAACTCATTCGCCGTCAACGGGCCGCTCCTGTTTCTCCGTGGGCAACACCAGGCGCAACCACGGCACCTCGGCCCGCAGCCACGTCAGCACATCGGCGGCGGTCGGCCCATCGGGCGAATCGTCGGTGTCGCGCCAAGTGTCGCGTAGCCGCGTCACCACGTACACCAACGCCGAGAGCACCAGCATCAGCGCCGCCACCGCGATCGTGGGCAGCGTCGTGATCTGCGTGTGCCCCGCGCTGATCGCCGCCATGCCGACCCACGGCCAAATGTTGATGTCGCCGAACGGCGTCAAGCCGCCCTGCAACTGCTCAAGCACGGGCTGAATGCCCCAGCGCACCACCAACGGCGCGAAGATGCCCGCCACCAGGCTGGCAACCGCCGCAATCCGCAGCGACGGCTCGCGCCCGCTTAGGTCGGCCAGCGCAGCGGCGCAGCAGTTCAGCAACAGGGCCAGCCAGACCACGCCACCCAGCAGCGCCACACCTCCGGCCACCGCCGCGCCGATCAACATCCACGCCGCCACAAACGGCGCAGTAAACGGCACAGCGCCCGTCAGCAACCAGCCGAGCAGCCCTTTTTGCGGATCTTTCTCCGCATCCTCATCGGGTTGGGCCAGCACCAGGATCACAAACGTGAGCAGCGCATAACAGCCCGCCGCCACGCCAGCGCTGCTGCTCAAGCCGAAGCCCGCCAGCGCCAACGCCAGCATACTCGTCTGGCTCAGGTACGCGCGTTCGGTGGGGCGCGCCAATGCTGCCACAGCCGCCCACAGCGCCAGCGCACCACCGAGCAGCACCGTCGCGAACGACCAGCCGCTGTTCCAAGGGCCGAGCGTGTACAGACGGGCCAGCGGATAGAGCCAAGCGATCCGCGCCACGTTCGTGAGCGGCGAGGTGGACGTGCGGCTCCAGAAATCGATGGCGGGGATCGCCGCTGCGAGCAGCACAAACCAGAAGTTGAACGAGTCGAGGCCAGCTCCGGCAGTGCGCGCATCGTACAAAAAGCTGCCGCGCAGGGCCAGCGCGCCGTAGCCAACCAGCAACGCGCCAACGCTCAGCAGCTCGCGGCGTGCCGCCCACACGAGCCGCACACCCCAGCGTCTCGCGGCCTCATCGCCGAGCGCACGATCCGCGCTCAACAGCGCCACCACGGCGTAACAGAGCAACAGCAGCGGGATCGGCGTGGTGAACCAGGCCAGCAACAGGCACGCCAGCACTGCCAGGTCGCGCCAGCCGAAGGCCCAGTGTGTGGGTTGCAGGAACGCCAACAACGCCCCGCCGACCAACAGCAACGCCGCATAGAACGCGCTCAGCGCATCGATACGCAGCAGCGGCAACGGTTGGATCGGCGTGGCACGGACCATCCACAGCAGCAATAGGGCGAGCAGCGCGGCGAATCCAGCGAGCAGTGCGGGCCAATACGGGCCAATCCGAGCAAATCGACGCATAGGAATCTTCCAATCGACAGCATCCAGCGGTGATGATACGCGCAACAATCCAGCGTGTCAACGCTAGTTGACGCTTTGGGCAAGCGGCGCTACACTCAAGGCTCCACGCCGCACTACATCCTGCCCAGCCCCGCCGCGAATCTGAACAGGAGGACGCTATGCCCGCCAATTATGAGGTGATCACTTTCGATTGCTACGGGACGCTGATCGATTGGGAGGGTGGCATTGCCAACGCCTTCGCCGACGTAGCGCGCGCCGAGAGGGTGGCGCTCGATGCTGAACGTGCGCTGATCGACTACCATCACATCGAGCCACAGGTCGAAGCAGAACAGTTTCGGCTCTACCACGCGGTTCTCGCGGAGACCGCACGCCGAGCGGTGGCGCTACAGGGTTGGCAGATGAGCGAGGCGGTAGCGCAGCGTTTCGCTGATAGTCTGCCGCAGTGGACGCCGTTTCCCGATACCAACGGCGCATTGGAGCGGCTGGCGAAGGCGGGCTATCGTTTGGGCATCCTCTCGAATGTGGACACCGCGCTATTGCAGGCCACGCTGCGACATTTCACCGTGCCGATGGATTTCATTGTGACCGCGCAGCAGGTTGGCTCGTACAAGCCAGCGCACGCTCACTTCAAGCGCGCCCGCACGCTGATCGGCGATCAGCCATGGTTGCACGCCGCCCAAAGCCACTTCCACGATGTCGTTCCCGCCACCGCGCTCGGCATTCCGGTGGTCTGGGTGAACCGCAAACAAGAAGCGCTGCCCGCAGGTGGGCCTGCACCATTGGCGCAGGTGCCCACCTTGGCAGCGCTCGCCGATTGGCTCGGCGCGTAACTAGTGGCGAGGCGGCCCGCTCAGCACGCGCTCGCGGAACTCGGCCAAGCCCGTCGCGTCGCGCGGCAGGTTCCAGCGCGATTCGATCCACCACGTTGCGCCTGCCTCGGCCCACTTGCGGGTGATTTCGCGCGCTTCATCGGGATCATTGGTGGGCGTCTCGCCCTCCATAACCACGTCGAACGGCGTCGTTAAGGTGCGGTTCTCGGCCACGAACGCGCTGATCGCCCGTAAGTCCTCGGGGGTCAGTGGGCGGCGCACGCCGTTTTCATCGCATGCATCGGGCAGGATACCGTCGCACCGCAGCACACGGCGCATCGATTTCGGGCGCGGCCACATGCCCGCCACCCAGATCGGGATGCGGGGCTTTTGCTTGGGCGGCGGCGGTGGCCCAGTGAAATCGCACGGCTCGATATGGTAGTGCTTGCCGTGATAACTGAACGGTTGCCCGGCCCACAGGCCATTCAGAATATCGAGTCCTTCGTCGAGCAGTTCAGCGCGAATCTTGCGGTCGGTCACCTCGCCAAAGGCCGCGAAGCCCGTCTCGGGCGCGCCCAAGCCCACCGATAAGATCAGCCGCCCATCCGAGAGATCGTCGAGCGTGGCGGTTTCACTCGCCAACTTCCACGGTCGCATGCGCGAGACCGGCGTCAGGTCGGTGCCGAGCTTGATGCGCGTGGTGCGCATCGCCGCCGCCGCCAGCGAAACCCATGCATCGGTGCCCCAAACCGTCTCGTACACAAAAAAGCCATCCCATCCAGCCTGCTCCGCCTCGTACGCAATGTCGGCTGCATCGCGAGCAGTGCCGCAGGGCAGTACAATACCGTATTTCATTGCCCATCTCCTTCGTTTTGCACCATACTCGTTCAGTGTACAACTAATAGATGACACCCTCTGTCATATTTCGGTGGTACACTACGGGAGATGTTTCAAGCTCAGCGATGATGAGAGTATCCACAGATTACACAGATTTTACAGATTGAAAAAGGGAAATGGTTCGCTCTGTTGTATGTAACGAAATGCAGTGTCATCCTGAACAAACTGAAGGATCTCAAAGTGCAATGCAACGCGGAACAGTGAGATTCCTCACTTCGTGCTGCGCACTCCGTTCGGAATGACAATGAAACTACGAAGCAAACAATGCGGAATGACAATGAAACTACAAAGAAAACAGTGTCATCTCGAATGAAATGAGAGATCTCAACGTGAGACAGGGGGATTCCTCACTTCGTGCTGCGCACTCCGTTCGGAATGACAATGAAGCTATGAAGAAGACAATGTCATCTCGAATGAAATGAGAGATCTCAGCGTGAGACAGGGAGATTCCTCACTTCGTGCTGCGCACTACGTTCGGAATGACAATGAAACTACGAAGCAAACAATTCGGAAGGACAACTAAACTACGAAGAAAACAATCTCATCTCGAATGAAATGAGAGATCTCAGTGTGAGACAGGGGGATTCCTCACTTCGTGCTGCGCACTACGTTCGGAATGACAACGAAACTACGAAGAAAACAGTGTCATCTCGAATGAAATGAGAGATCTCAGCGTGAGACAGGGGGATTCCTCACTTCGTGCTGCGCACTACGTTCGGAATGACAATGAACAGCATTGATTTTGACCTGTCAGGTCGGCAAAGCATGGCAATGAACTGCATTGTAGATACATTGATTTGCTTTTTCTAATCTGTGAAATCTGTGGATTAAAAACCCTGGAGAACCCTGATGCGGGCCGATCGATTAGTCGCCATTCTGCTGCTGCTGCAAGTCGAGCAGCGGCTCACCTCGCGAGAACTAGCGAAGCGCCTGGAGGTTTCTGAGCGCACCATCCACCGCGATATGGAGGCGCTGAGCGCGGCGGGTGTGCCGATCATCGCCGACCGTGGCGTGGGTGGCGGCTGGCGCTTGCTGGAGGAATATCGCACCAAATTGACCGGCCTCAACGCCAACGAGGCCCGCGCGCTGTTTCTGGGCCTGCCCGACACCCTGCTCAAAGACCTGGGCCTGGAGCAAGCGGCGGACTCGGCGCTAGTGAAGGTGCTGGCGGAATTGCCCAGCTTCGTGCGGCGCAACGCCGAAAGCGCCAGCCAGCGCATCTACATCGATCCGGGTGGTTGGCGGCAATCGCCCGACGACGTGTCGCACCTACCGACACTGCAAGCCGCTGTGTGGCAGGAGCGCAAACTGCTGCTGGAATACGAGCGTAGCGACGGCACGAAGGTGGAGCGCCTGCTTGACCCGCTCGGTTTGGTGGCGAAAGGCAGCCTGTGGTATCTGATCGCGGCGTCGGAGGGCACCCCGCGCACGTATCGCGTGTCGCGCGTGCGACGAGCCGAACTCTGCGCGGAGCCATGTACTCGTCCGCCCGATTTCGATCTGGCGAGCTACTGGCGAGAGTCGACCGCGCAGTTTCAGGCGAACCTACCGCGTTACCCGGCGGTGCTGCGGGTCGCGCCCGAGATCCTGCCCCGGATGCGCTCGGAGAGTCGTTACGCGCGGATCGAGGAGGTCGGCCCGCCCGAGCACGATGGCTGGATGACGGTGCGGATTCGTTTCGAGGTGGAGCACAGCGCCTGCGAGTATGTGTTGAGCTACGGCACGCAGATCGAAGTGCTGGAGCCGCCCGAGTTGCGCGATCTCGTGGTGCGCTCGGCCCAGGCGATCGTGGAGTTCTACGCCCAGCGGGGCTAATTGGCTTGGCGCTGTTCCTCGCCACCCAGCGGACGTGCCGCGAGGCGTTCCAGTCCACGCAGCAGCACGTGTGCGCCAAGCGCCAGCAGCGTGATGGCGATGCTGCCCGCCACAATCCGTGCGCGGCTGCCAGTGGCGACGCCCTGGAACAGCAGTTGGCCCAACCCGCCAGCCCCGATAAACGCCGCCACCGTCGCGATCGCGATCGTCGAGAGCGTGGCGATGCGGGTGCCCGCCAGGATCAGCGGCAGAGCCAGGGGCAACTCGACCCGCCAAAAGCGCTGCCAGCCGTTCATGCCCATGCCCTTGGCGGCCTCGATGATCGCCGGATCGATGCCGACCAAGCCGACCAACACGTTGCGCACCAGCATCACTTGGGCGTAAGCCACCAGCGCCACGATCGCCGTGCGCGCCCCCAGCCCCAGCAGCGGGATCAGCAACACAAACAGCGACAAGCTCGGGATGGTGTAGATCACACCCAGCACACCCAACACCGGAGAGCGCAGCCACGCCACTTTGCTCAGCAGCCAGCCGAGCGGCAGGGCGATCGCTAGGGCGATCAGCAGGGTGATGCCCACCAAGCGGATGTGCTCGCCGAGCAGAGCCAACACCGCGCTTTGATTGTCGAACAGGAAGCGGAAGCCGTTTATCAGTTGCTGCATAACTGTTCTATGCGTCTGTGGTGCGCGGCTGCATCGCAGCGGCGCGTAGGTCTTCGAGCGACAATGTGCCCATCGCCTGGCCATCGCCATCGACGACTGCCAGCGAGTCGGTGCCGCTGCGCAGGAGCAGCGAGATCGCCTGGCGCAGATCGTCGCGCGGGCCGATCTGAGCCGTGTGGCCGTCGGTGTGGGCCAACTGCCCGTTTTGCTGCGCTGCCAGCGCATCCTCAACCGGAATCAGGCTCAAGCGCCGCAACACATCCTCGGTGCCTACCAAACGCTCAACGAAGCGCTCAGCTGGCTGCGTCAGGATGCGCAACGGCGTATCGTACTGTACGATCTTCCCGCTGCGCATCACGATGATTTTGTCGGCGAGCCGCAGCGCCTCCTCCACATCGTGCGTCACAAACAGGATGGTTTTGCCGAGCCGTCGCTGGATCGCTCGCAGTTCATCCTGCAACTTGGTGCGGGTGATCGCGTCGATCGCGCCGAATGGCTCGTCCATCAGCATCAGGGCTGGATCGGCGGCCAACGCCCGTGCAAGCCCCACGCGCTGTTGCTCGCCACCCGAGAGTTGGCGCGGGTAGCGGGTGCGGTAGCTGCGCGGCAGCCGCACCAAATCCAGCAACTCGTCGATTCGCGCATCGATGCGCTGGCGGTCCCAACCGAGTAGCTTGGGCACCACAGCGATATTTTGCTCGATGCGCATATGGGGGAACAGCCCGGTCTGCTGGATGGCGTAGCCGATCTTGCGGCGCAGCTCGGTGACGGGCAGGCTGCGCGCGTCGATATCGCCGATCAGAATGCGCCCACTGCTCGGCTCGTACAGCCGATTGATCATCTTGAGCAGTGTGGTTTTGCCGCAGCCCGAAGGACCAAGCAACACCACAAACGCGCCTTCTTCAGCCGTGAAACTGACATCATCAACAGCAGGACGCGACTCGTTGGGGAACTGCTTGGTCAGGTGCTCGACGCGAATCGCGCTCATAATGCTACCTCTACTCAATGCGAGATTTGTGTGGCGGATGCGCGGTGACCATCGCGCATCCACCAACCCGTACTGCTACTGGATCAGACCCTGCTCCGTCAGGAACGCCTTGGCGACCGCCGCGTAGTCCTCGCCATCGATATCGACCTTGGCGTTCAGCCCCGTGATCACCTCGTCTGTCAGCAGCGGAGCGAGCTTGTTGAGCGCGTCGGCGATCTGCGGGTACTTGGTCAGCGTATCCTGGCGCACCACCGGCGCGATGTTGTAGATCGGGTAGAGCGTCTTGTCGTCGTTCAGCACCACCAAGCCATCGGCGGCGATTCGCGCATCGGTGGTGAATACCACCACCACGTCGATCTCACCGTTCTTGAGCGCATCGTAGCGCAATGGCCCGGTGCCGAGCTGCTTCAGTTCCTTGAACTCGAAGCCGCCGTAGGTCTCTTGCAAGCCTTTGATGCCGTCCTCACGCTCGGTGAACTCGGCGGGCGCGCCCAAGCGCAACTCGCTGGCCTTGGTCGCTAGGTCGGAGTAGCTGGTGATGCCGTACTGCTCGGCGATCTCCTTGGTGGTCGCCAAGCCCTGCGTATCGTTGAACGGCGAGGGCGTCAGCCAGGTCAGCGAGAATTGCTCCTCGTAGCCCTGCTTGACGGCTTGGAAGATCTCCTGCGGGTCTTTCAGCGGGTCTTGCTTCAGCACGGTAAGCAGACCCGTCGAAGTGTATTCGGGATAGAGATCGATCTCGCCCGCCACAATCGCCGCCTGCGCGATCGGCGTGCCACCCAGGTTGATCTTTCGCTCGACCTGGAGGCCCGCGTTCTCAAGCAAGAGCGCGTACATCTCGGCGACGATAAACTCCTCGGTGAAGTCCTTCGAGGCAACCACGACACTCCCGCTCGCGGCTGGCTCACTGCTCGCCGCAGTCGGCGCTGCCGCCGCAGTTGGGGCGGGTTCGGCGGGCATCGACGTTGGTGTGGTGGTCCCACAGGCCGCCAACACCAGCGCACTCAGTACGCCAAGCAGCAGGAATCGATACCATCGCATCTTAGTCATCTGTAACACTCCTTGATTGTTGGTGCTACTGGGTGAGAGGGCTTAACCAACGCTGTGCGCTGCTGAACAACGCTTCAGAGAACAGCGCCAGAAGAGCAACGGGGATGGCACCAACAAGCATAATGCGCGGCTCCAACAGGGCGAAACCGCGTGTAATAAAATCGCCGAGCCCACCGCCGCCGATAAACGCGGCCAACGTGGCGCTCGCGATCACTTCAACCGCTGCGATGCGGATTCCGGCCAACATCGCCGGTAGTGCCAGCGGCAACTCGATCTGCCGCAACACCTGTGAAGGCAACATGCCCATGCCGTACGCCGCCTCGACAACTGCCGAATCGACGTTGCGAATGCCAGCGTAGACATTGATGAGAATCGGGGGAAAGGCGAGCAGCGTGAGCGCGAACAGCGCGGGCCGAAACCCGGTGCCCAAGTAGGGCAGGGCCAGGAACAGAATCGCCAGGCTCGGCACCAAACGCAAGGCGCCAAACCCGTTGATCACCCATTGTGCGCTGCGGTGGTGACGCGAGATCCAAATACCCAGCGGCAGGCCGATCAACAAACTGATCGCCAGTGCAGACAGGCTCAGGATAAGGTGGCGCGACAACGCCTCCCAAAAGTGCGCCTGATTTTGAAGCCAATAGCGATACGCCTCAATCAACAATTCCATCATCATCCAAATAACACAAAGGCGATCTGCACAAAACGTGAGCTGTTCGCGAGAATGAGCGTGATGGGATGTGGGAGTGGTATGTGGGTACGACGTTGACGTGGCAAATGAGGATGTATACGCCTAATGCAATGAGCGCATCAACAGCAGTAAGCCAGCAATTATCAGGCCAGCGGCCAGCGCCGCAAAGACGATCTGCTGAGTGAACAGCATCACCACGAATGCCACGGCGAAGGGAATGAGCCAGAGCAGCCAGCGCGATGTGTTGGGTACGGCGGCCAGTTGTGGATACACGACTGCCTGCTCGGTGGGGAGATCGTTGTAGGTTGCTTGGCCCGATTGGCCCTGATGCTGGCCCTCGAAGACTCCGGGTGGCAGCGGCGCCCCCGGGACGGGCATGTCGCGGGCCTCGGCCAAATAGGCCGCCCGCCAATCGTGATCTGGGCGTTGTTTATGCTCGAACAAATGGTACGCGGCCCGCTGGATGTAGGCTGGATGCCCGGTGCTCAGGCGGGAGATCTCGTTGAGTTCAGCGGGCGTGAACCGCACATTGGTCGCATCCAAATACGCCTCGGTCATCAGGCGCACCTCGGGTGGCCCCATCGCGCCCAAGGTCATATAGGCGAACCGCTCGCTCAGTGTGGGTGGTCGGCCCGTCATCGCCACCACCAGCATCAGCAAGCCGCCCCGTACGATCCGCGCCAATGCCTCCAGCAGTATCTCGCCCCACGGCTGCTCGAACGCGGCCTGCGCGTTATCGAGGCAGAGCAGCACCGGGTCGCCGCGCTCGATCAGCGCGATCTCCAGCGCCGACGCCGTGTCGCCGCGTCCCCCCACTGCCCGAATGACCGTCTCATAGACCGCTGCGGAACTGTTCGCGCCCACCAAGTCGAGGTAGAAGCCCTGCAGTTCGGGAATCTCCAAGTTCACCGCCGCCGACTGCACGATATGGTTGAGAAGCGAGGATTTGCCGATCTTCGGTACGCCGCTGATCAACACTGGACGCCCAGCCTCTAGCCGTTCGAAGATCTGCGACAGTTCGGCCCAGCGCCCGGTGAAACGCTCGGGGTCCACAATCTGTTCGCGCTCGATGAAGGGATTTGTCATACAAAGCAACCGTTTATGTAGGCGGCAGTATTGGGCGCTCGTTCGGACTCAATGGAGTTGGTCGAGGACGTTGCGCTCGTGGCGGAGTTGTTCAGCACTAATGTGCGATAGTATACCAAACCCTGCGGCGGCTATCAACAAAATTGGGGTCGTTCATGGCAGGTTTCCTACTAAAGTCGGAGCTAAAACAAAGCGCGCAACGAGTTCACCCCGTCGCGCGCTTGTTGGATATTGAACGTTGCCTCGTTCGGCGAGGCGTGTTAGCCGCCTAGCTCCGACATGCCGCGCAGGGTCGGCAGTACGCCTTCGGGTAGGCCGTGGCCCCAGGGCTTGATGGCGACCGCGTGGCGCACCAACTGCTCGATCTCGGCCTCGCTCGCGCCACTGCGGATGGCGGCGCGCAGATCGACCTCATCATCGCGTAGCAGGCACAGGTGCAGCCGACCGTCGGCGGTGAGCCGCATACGGTTGCAGGTCGAGCAGAACGGGTCACTGATGGCGCTGATAAAGCCGAGCTTGCCCTGTGCGCCTGGGATGCGGTAGCGCCGTGCTGAGTCGGTGGGCGCAAGTCCCAGCGATTCGAGTGGGCCGTACGCCGCCTCGATCTGCGCGATCAGTTCCTCGCTCTTCACCACGCCGTCCTGCGCGACGTTCGCCACGCCAGTGAGCGGCATCACCTCGATGAAGCGCATCTCCCAGCGGTGTTCGAGCGTGAGCGCCGCCAACTGCGGCACCTCGTCATCGTTCAGGCCGCGCACGATCACCGCATTGAGCTTGATCGGGTGCAGGCCCACGCGATCGGCCTCCTTGATGCCCTCCCACACTTGATCGAGTCGTCCGCCACGGGTCATCTGGCGGAACTTGACCGGATCGAGCGTATCGATGCTGATATTGAGGCGATCCAGCCCTGCTTCCTTCAGCGCGGCGGCTGTTTTGTGCAGCCGCAGGCCGTTGGTGGTCATTGCCATGTGCTCGATGCCGGGCACCGACTTGATCGCCCGCACCAACTCGATCAGGTCGGGGCGCAGGCTTGGCTCGCCGCCGGTGAGACGAATTTTACGGAAGCCAGCCTTGGCAGCGGCGCGCACGACCAGCACCAACTCCTCGCTGGTGAGCAACTCGGGGCGCGGCATAAAGTGCATTCCGCTGGCTGGCATGCAGTAGACGCAGCGTAGATTACAGCGATCGGTAAGCGAGATGCGCAAGTAATCGATCCGACGATCAAAGGCATCGTGGGCGGGTGCGGAGGTGTCGTAGGTGGGAATGGTCTGGCGCGCGTCGGACGAGTACAGTGGGATGGTGGTTGCGTTCAGGGTTTGTGCTGCCATAGCGACCTCAACAAGGTGAGGAGACAGAAGCCAGATCAACGAATTCGCTTCCAGGAGGCATCGGCTTGGCTGCGCGATGGCAACCGAGCGTTTGCCTCCTGGGCGAACGTCTGAACACCAACTCCTGACTCTTAGGCGTATTCCATCACACTCACGCGTGCTGCGAGTGTGCGGGCAAGTTGGCGGAAGGTTTCGGCGTAGGCGTCGGGCGCGTCGCTGATCACCGCGGGCTGACCGCTATCGCCGCCTGAGCGCACGCTCATGCCCAGAGGGATCTGGCCCAGCAGCGGTAGACCTTCGCGCTGCGCCAACCGTTCGGCACCGCCTGTGCCAAAGATATCGTACCGTTTCCCGGTGTCGGGGGCCACGAAGTAAGCCATATTCTCGACAATGCCCAGCAGATCGACGTTCACCTTCTTGAACATCTCGATGCTGCGCATCACATCGAGCGTAGCGACGCTCTGCGGCGTGGTGACGGTGACGACGCCCGTGAGGCCCACGTTCTGGAGCGATTGGGCGAGCGTGAGCGCCACATCACCGGTGCCGGGGGGCATATCGATGATCAGGTAATCGAGCGGCGCCCAGTTGACCTGGTAGAGGAACTGGCGCAGCAACTGCGACACCATCGGCCCGCGCCAAATGATCGGCTTATCGTCCTCGACCATAAAGCCGACCGACATCATCTTGATGCCGTGCGCTTCGATCGGGATGATCATCGGCTGGCCATCTGGCCCATCGACGGCGGTTGGCTGCTGCCCCGAGACACCCATCATCAGCGGCACCGAGGGGCCGTACACGTCGGCATCCAGCAACCCGACCCGCGCGCCCTCCTGAGCGAGCGCCACGGCGAGATTGGTTGATACAGTTGATTTACCAACACCACCTTTGCCGGCTGCAACCGCGATCACATGGCTGACGCCAGGGACGGCGGCTTTATCCATCACACCGCCGCGTGGGCGCACGGTGGAGCCGAATTCAATCGAAATATTCTCCGGCGCGACTCCGGCGATCGTCTGTACGGCTTTAATACACTCGTTTTGAATTTGGTCCTTGAGTGGACAAGCAGGCGTGGTCAGATCGACCATAAAGCTCACGCGCTCGCCATCGATCTTGACGTTCTTGATCATACGGCGTGAGACGAGATCGCCGCCAAGTTCGGGTTCCTGAACGGTGGACAGCGCTCGCATCACTAATTCTTCTGTCAGGCGCTGCTCGCCTCCGCGAGAAAATAAGCCCATAAATAGAAACTCCGGCGCACGGCAAGCCCCTGAATATCGGGGATCGCCATGACGTGTTCGAGCGGACGCTTGTATTCGTGCATTATAGCACTTTCCGAAAGAAGAAGCTATCGAAAATAGATATCCAGCATTGTAATGCGCTATCGGCGGGTGCGCCTTGGCTGCAAATGCTCGTGGAGGGGTTGTTCGTGCAGCAGGTGTTGCTCGACGATTCGGGCGACCAGTTCGGGCGTGAGGTTGGCGTAGTGATACGGCCCGGGCCACACCGTCATATTTGGCGCGTCGTCGCAGCGGTCCTGGCAACCGCTCACGCGCACATCGACGCTGCTGTCGAGTTGCCAAGCCCACAACTCATCTTCGAGCGCTTTGAGAATGGCGCTTCGTCCGCTGGCGGTGCAATGCGGGCCGCCGCACAGGTAGATGCGAAAGCGTGCCTCTTCTTTCATGCGGCTGCCTCCTACTGTGATGCCTGCGCAGATTATAGCACGCCGAGCAGCACAGTGATACAAGTGTGCGTTTCCTGCATCAGCGCCGCACCATACCTGTGCTGAGGCGGCCTCGATAAGCGCCATTGCGTAGCATCTATACCAATTTGCAACTTTTTCGCGGGAACTGCGTACACATAACTTAAAGAGGGTTTCGTGATGTACTCGATAGTTCATACCTCTGCTCATACGGTCATGCGATCAGGCGATACAGTGCTCAGATCGACCTTGCCCTTTTTAGAGATAGAATTGCTAGAAGCGTGGTTTGGTGTATGTGGTTGACGGTTGCTTTTCTATCAGTTCCCCCGATATATCCCGCTATGCAGCTGCGCAGCTGTCATCCGGCGCGCAAAACCCCATCCTCTCAAGAAAACTGCATCATCGTATCGACGCGACCCCGCATTCTATCCACAAGCCCTCTCTCCCCCTCTTTTGGCAGGATTGCACCTCTTCTTGTTGTAAGGAACACACAATGCAATCTTCATCTCAAACCGACCAACTCTTTCGTCAAGCCCTTGCGGCTGCGCAGGCGAACGACCTCTCGACAGCGAGTTTTCTCTTCAAACAGGTGCTCATACGCCAGCCGCGCCACGAACAGGCGTGGTTGTGGTTGTCGGGCGTAGTGCAGACCGACGCCGAACGGCGGTATTGCTTGGAACAGGTGCTGATGCGTAATCCCGAGCATCCTGCGGCGCAGCGCGGCCTCGCCATGCTGCCGAAGGTGGCTCCTGTATCGCCATTCGATCAGGCATCAACATCGGAGCATCCCGCTGTTCCTTCTACCGAACATGTGTTAAATGTGCTGCAAACCCCTTCTGAATCTGCCGAACTGGTATCTCGCGAGCAAGTTTCAACTCCACCAGCGATGCTGTTCGAGCAGTCGTTGGCGAGAGCAGGGCTCACGGAAGAGGAACTGCGTGATCATATCGAAGCTGAACTAGCGCGTGAGGATCATATCGAAGCGGTAGCTCGGGCGTTAAGCGAGCGATTCGCGATTTCGTGGAACGAATTGCAGCCGATCGTGGAGGAGGTGTATGCCACACGTAGTCGTGCAATTGCGGTGCGCCGAAGCCCGATTGTGATGCTGTTAGGCATGTCTACCTTGTTGATTGGTATTATTATAATCGTCTTTGCTGGGTCATTTATCTGGATGGATATCGCCGAGATCCGTGATTTTCGTATGAACAGAAGAGAAGTCTCGAATGCTATGCGGGCTATCGGCCTCGGTATCATCTTGGTGATCTCTTCGCTGCTGAGCCTGAGTCATATCATTTGGCGGATGATCGAGAAGTAGTTGCGCTTCCTTCTTCACAAACGGGACGCTCTGTGATGTGCAGAGCGTCCCGTGTGCATTCGTTGGAGTGGCACTTATTTGAGGATGTAGTACGCCCCGCGCTTCTCGCCGACCTTGAGCAGCAGGCCGCGCTCGACGAGGTCGGCCATATCGCGTCGCAGCGTCTCTGCCGAGACATCCGGCGCGAGGTCTTGCAGGTCGCGGTTGGTGATGCGGCGGTGCTCGCTGAGGTGCAGCAGCGCGGCGATCTGCCGTTCGTTGAGGCCTTGGCGTCGCCACTCGTCGGTGTTGACGCCGCCAGCATCGCTGCGGTCATCGCCGACGTGGCCGCGCAGCACCACCAGGAATCCGGCGGCGGTTTCGCGGAACTCGGGCGGCGGCAGGCCCGCATCGGCCATCTGGCGGAACATGCGGTCGATGCCGTAGCCTAATCGCTCGATCAAGCCGTGGTCGGCTAGCACTTGCACCAGCGTCTCGTTGCGCGAGTAGCGCTCCTCCATAATGTTCTGTAGCGTCATATGGCCGGGCAAGCGCCCTGGCGAGTAGCATTCCAGGCGGTCGCCGAACAGCGCAATGCGGATTCCCTCGCCATGGGCGGTGTAATCGCGGTGTGCAACAGCGTTCACCAGTGTCTCGCGCACCGCGCCGTAGGGAAACTGCACCCAATCCTGGCGCTCCAACCCGATCATACGGCTGCCACGGCGCATATTCTCCGAGAGCCAGATCTCGGCGCGGCGGATCGCCTCGACCAGCGTATCGCGGATATCCTCGCGGATAAACTCGTCGCTCATGTCGCGGCCACGGTAGCGCACCAGGGTGATCTCGCACTGCGGGAAGTAGTGCTCGACGACGGAATCATCGCCGAACAGCAGCAGGCCCGCGTTGGTGGGGCGGAAGCCCTCGGGCGAATCGTCGCGCACCAGGCAGCCGCGCCGATACAGGAACAGGCGCGGGTCGGCCTCGGCGGCTGGCCCGATGCGGCGCACATAGGCGGCGATCTTGTTCACATCGAGCTCGGCCAGGCTGCTATTGGGCGGGCTGAGCCGTTCCCAACTGGTATCGCCCCGCTCGATCAGCAGGCGGCGCAGGGCATCGGGCGGGATTGGCTCGTCGTTATCGCCGACGCGGCGCAGGTATTTGCCGTGCACGCTGTAGACGTGCGGCAGGCCGGGTGGAACGTGCAGCAGCAGCAGGTCGTGTTGCTCGTAGCGGGCCACGGTGGGCAGCGGGATCACCAGCGGCGGCGTGCAGAGCAGCGCGGCATCGAGCGCGGCTTCGCGGGCGGCGTTCAGGTCCTCGATGGTGGCGCTAGCGCGGCCCCTGGCTTTGCCTCGGCCCGGCGCGCCCACCACCACAGTGCCGCCCTGGCTATTGGCGAGAGCCGCCAGCGTCTCGGCCAACTCCTCGGGGCGGAACGAGCCGCGCACAAACGCGAGGTGCGCACCATCGGGCTGTGCGAGCAGTTCGGCCAGACCAGAATCGCTCTGAATATCGTTCATGGTATCTATCTCCTGAACGACGGGCTAGAGGCTGCGTATGCGTCGCCGTAATGCGCGGGGCAGCCAGCGGTCGTGATCCAGATATTTACTCGTGACGCGGATGCCGAATTTGCGCAAAATAGGCCGACCACCTGTGACGACCCAATCGGCGATGGTATGGGCTGCGCCGCCAGTGCAAAAGCCGACGATGAATGCGATCGACTCGTTGGGGTAGTTGCGCATCAGGTGGAGCAGGCTATTGGTGAGTTGCACGTGATAGCGCGGGATGATCAGGTTGACTTGACTAAGCAGCCATGTGGAGCCAGCCAGCACCAGCACAACCATCAGGTAAAAGTAGAGCAACCGCAGGAGTTGCGAGATAACGAGGCCGTGGCTCAGCCAGCGGTGGCGGTGCGGCACGATGGTGGTGTAGGGCCACCAGATCCACTTGAAGATACCCCAGCGATCGTCGATCTTTGAGTCGATATCGAGATCGGGCGAGAACATAATCCCCGAGAGCAGATGCGCGCCGACCAGCAACGCAGAGTAGGTGAAGGCCATGCTTGGATCGATGCCCCACCCGACTTGGACCGTGTAGCTAATGGGGGCAAGAGCAATACCGCTGATGACCGTAATGCGATCGTGGGTTTGGGCGTTTGGCATGCCGTATTCCTCGTGAGAGCGCGAGTTTCGCTCTACGTGATTCGGTTCCGTAGTGAAGAATAGCACAAATATGCTGGACTGACAAGCGGGGAGCG
>CALKHR010000123.1 GCA_937988885.1 uncultured Roseiflexaceae bacterium
CTGCATTGTACTGGGCTTTGAGATCTCTCCCCATTCGCTTCGCTCAGGGCTTCGACCGTTCGAGATGACAATGCTTTTCGTTGAACATAACGCGGTATGTGGTCGATTCACTTGGTCACTATGTCACCCTGTCACGGATCACGAGGCGTGAAGGTGGCGCAGGCATGCGCTGCGGAGCAGCGCGTAAAGTGCGCGCGTTGTGGCGCGAAGCGCCATCATTGTCCGAGCGCGCACACGTTGTGCACGACGTTGTTTGCCCGTAGCGACGGGCTGTCGTTTGCGGTTGCTCTGCTTTTCCCAAATATGAACGGGGTTGTGGTGAGGTTGATGTTGTTGGAGCGGCACTCGTTGGGGCGAGCGCCGCTCTTTTGCTTTTAGGCGGTCAAGCCGGGCATGGCGAAGTTGGCCTCGGTGAGGGCTTGCACTAGGGCTTGCCGTTGCGCTTCGTCGAGCGCGACGAGCGGCGGGCGCACGCTGAGCCAGGCGGGGTCGTTGCTGTAGTGCGCGATGGCGGCTTTGAGCGCCGGGATGACCGGGAATTGTTGGAAGATGGCGCGTACGGCGTTGAGGGCGGTTTGTTGCGCGTCGGCATCGGGCTGCTGCCAGGTGTCGGCGAGGTGCGCGATCGGCGCCGGGTTGACGTTGGCAGTGGCGCTGATGCAGCCTGCGCCGCCGCCGCGCTTGGTGGCGAGCAGGAAGGTTTCGCTGCCGCTGAAGACGTCGAAGCCGTGCGGTTGGAATTGTTCGAGCATGGCGTTGGTGTTCTCCCAGTTGCCCGAACTGTCTTTGACGCCTGCGATGGCGGTTGGGTAGTCTTTGAGCAGCCGTTCGATCAGGTTGAGGCTGATCGAGACGTTAGCGACTTGCGGGATGTGGTAGAGGTAGATGCGCAGTCGCGCGTCGCCGACCCGTTCGATGACTTCGGCGAAGCTGCGGTACAGCCCGTCGTCGGTGATGGCTTTGTAGTAGAACGGCGGCAGCATGAGGACGCCGCCGCAGCCGAGTTCGACGGCTCGTCGGGTGAGCGCGACGGTGTCGGGTAGGGCGCAGGTCCCGGTGCCCGGCATCATGCGTTCGGGCGGTAGGCCAGCTTCGACGAGCGCTTCGAGCAGGTCGATCTTTTCGGCGACGGAGAGCGAGTTCCCCTCGGAGTTGGTGCCAAAGACGGCGAGGCCGACGTTTTGGCTGATCAGCCAGCGGCAGTGACGCACTAGGCGTTGGGCATCCGGTCGAAGGTCTTGGTCGAACGGGGTCACAACCGGGGATAATACCCCTTGGATTCGTGGTGTCATACGCTGCTCCTCCAACCAGTTGCATGGTTTGGGTCGTTCGTGCATCGGGCGAGGTGGTGCCCGATGCACGGTGGTGCGCTATTCTTGATAGGTCGCCAGGATCGCGCCTGGCTCGACGACTTGTCCCGCTTCGACGCGCACTTCGGCGATGGTGCCTGCGTGCGATGCGGTGATCTCATTTTCCATCTTCATCGCTTCGATGATGAAGAGGACTTGGCCCGCCTCGACGGTTTGGCCCGCTGCGGTGCGCACGGCCACGACGGTGCCTTGCAGTGAGCTAACGACGCCGTTGCTGGGTGCGCTGGCTGCGCCGCGACGGGTGTTGGGTGCGCGGCGGTTGGTTTTCTGCTGGGCGTTGGCGCTGCGGCGTGTGCCGTTGCCGCCCCGTTCGGCGACGCGTACTGCGAAGCGTTGCCCGCCGACTTCCACATCGAAGATGCGCGCTTCGGTGGCCTCCGGCGCGGTGTCGATGGTGGTGATGGCCGGGCTGCTCAGGTTGCTGAGCGCTTCGCTGAGGTATTGCGGGATGAAGTTGACGGTGGCTTCGCCATTGGCGAAGGCCGGGTGCGCCATGGCCAACTGATGGAACGGGATGGTGGTGATGACGCCTTCGATCCGATAGTCGGCGAGGGCGCGCTGCATGCGCCGTATTGCGCCGGGGCGATCTTCGGCCCAGGTGATCAGTTTGGCGATCAGCGAGTCGTAGTATTGCGGGATGGTGTAGTTCGAGTGCACGCCGCTGTCCACGCGCACGCCGAGCCCGGTCGGTTCGCTGTAGGCGCCGATGGTGCCGAGCGCGGGCCGGAAGTTGGCGGCGGGGTCCTCGGCGTTGATGCGGCATTCGATGGCGTGTCCGCGCGGCTGCAGGTCTTCTTGCTTGAACCAGAGCGCTTCACCTTGGGCAATGCGCAGTTGGGCCTGCACCAAGTCGATGCCCATGACCATTTCGGTGACGGTGTGCTCGACTTGGATGCGAGTGTTCATTTCGAGGAAGTAGAACGCGCCGTCTTGGAACAGGAATTCGAGCGTGCCTGCGCCGACGTAGCCGACCGAGCGGGTGAGCGCGACGGATGCGGCGCCCATTTGGGCGCGGATGGCTGGAGTGAGCGCGGGTGATGGGCATTCCTCGATCAGTTTTTGGTGGCGGCGCTGCACCGAGCAGTCGCGTTCGCCGAGGTAGACCACGTTGCCGTGGGTGTCGGCGAGCACTTGGATCTCGATGTGGCGCGGGTTGTCGAGGTAGCGCTCGACGTAGAGGAGCGGATTTTTGAAGGCCGATTCGGCTTCGCGTTGGGCGCTCTCGAAGGCCGCTTCGATCTCTTCGGGGGAGCGCACGACGCGCAGGCCGCGCCCGCCGCCGCCTCCCACTGCTTTGATGGCGATCGGGTAGCCATGTTCTTCGGCGAGTTGGCGCACATCGGCTGGGGTTGCGACGGGTGAGGTTGTGCCCGGCACAATCGGCACGCCAGCGGCGATGGCTTCTCGGCGCGCTTCGACTTTGCCACCCATGCGCTCCATGGCCGATGCGGGCGGGCCGATGAACACCAGCCCTGCTTCGGTGCAGGCGTGGGCGAAGGCGGAGTTCTCGGCGAGGAAGCCGTAGCCGGGGTGAATGGCGCCTGCGCCAGCTTTTTTGGCGACTTCGATGATGGTGTTGCCATCGAGATAGCTTTGGGTCGCGGGTGCGGGGCCGATCAGGTAGGCAGCGTCGGCGTAGAGCACGTGAGGCGCATCGCGGTCGGCCTCGCTGTAGACAGCGACGGTGCGCAGGCCGAGCTCTTTACAGGCCCGCATAACGCGCAGGGCGATCTCGCCACGATTTGCGATGAGAACGGTATCAAACATACATCTATGCTCAATCAGGCATGGTTGCTGGTGGTGTACCGCCAACCGATGCTAAAGTCCAGTGATTCCAAAACTCCAACGGTTGGCTCGGCGGGCACGTTCGACGCTGCCCCAAGTTCGATGAGCAGCGTTTCGGGTGGGTGGTTGTTGTTGTGCTTCGAGTTTAGCTGCTACCTGCCAAGGTCGCACGGGCGGCTCGGCTGTCGGCTCAGGTTGCTCGTCATCGAGTAGCATCTGCACGGCGGCAAGTGCTGCTGCAATCTGTTCTGGGGATGGCGCATGTGTCTTTTCCATGTGCGCCATTATACCGTATCTTGCTGGCACCGCTGTGAGTTAGGCATGATCTGTTGCGTGCTCATCGACCTGCAAAAAGGCCGTCCTATTGTCGGAGAACGGCCTTGTAGATGTTCACTTGTAGCTGTGATTAATTGTTTTCGTAACCAGGTGCCTTGAAGCCATTCATTTTGACGCCTTTGGCGGTGAGTTCCTGGTACAGTTCGAGCGCTTCTTGTGGTGAGCGCGTGATCTGGAGCTCGTCGAAGTTGATGTTGAGGTGGGTGAGTGTGGTGGCGACCGATACAGCGATGCCCGAGATAATCACCTCGCAGCCGAGCAATCGCACAGCTTGGGTGGTGGTGATCAGCGCTTGGGCGCTGTTCGTATCGATGGTGGCGATGCCCGCAACATCCAGAATAACGAGATGTGCGCGTTGCTTGCTCACCGCATTGAGCAGGCGGTTCGTCAGTTCTTGGGCCCGTCGGCTGTCGAGCGAGCCGACCAGCGGCGCAAAGAGCACTTGGTTCGCGAGGGAGATGATCGGCACTTCAAGCGTGGTCACGAGTTCGAGCAGGCGCTGCTGTTCTTCATTCTGCTGTGAGAGTGTGGCGGTTTGTTCGGCCAACATCTGCTGTTGCTGTTCGGCCTGCTCAAGCGCGACACGCAGGCGTTGTGCGGTTGCTTCGGTGTTCTGTTGCGCCAGTCGGCTCACCAACGATGCGAGAGCGATACCGCCAGCCTGCAGAAAGAGCAGGATCGCGATGCTGGGGCTGAAGATCATGCCTTGGCCGCCTTGAACAATCGCCATGCCGATGTAACAGACTAGGAAGACTGCGATGCTCCAATACCATGGCAGCAACACTGCCGCAAGCACCACTGGTGTAAGCACATTGAAAGCGTAGGTTAGCTGTTGAGATGGATCTTGCGGTATTCCGCCCAATGTGATGATGAGGACGCCAACCACAAATACCTGCCCCGACCAGCGGAAGTTGTTGAGATGCGCAATCAGCAAACCACAGGTTAATGCCAGCCCAACTATATCGATGATTAGGTACTGCGTTTGATTATTGATGACGGCCATCACAATAAGCAGGAGCACAGCAACAACGCTTAAAGACAATAACACAGTGGTGATACGCTTAATAGTCATACTACCCTCTTGATCTGTACAGCTTAGCAACTCGGCTCCCTAACTCTAGGTGGTGGAACCGATCATCAGATTCCTTCGTACCTGTTCGGCTTTTGGTGTTTAGAGAGCACGAGCAGGCGGCCTTGGCAGGTTATCAAATCGTTGTATCGCGATATTCAGGGAGATCGTCGAGGCTTGGACAGATCAAGAGCCGCGGGGCAATAGTTTCCAAATCAACGGAGATATGGCCACTACGTGGGGGATCTGAATAGAGCATCCAGCGATTCGAGATATGAGTCAGTTAGTCGATTTGATGCTCCCAGTGTCAATCGATGTTGTCTTTGTATCGACAACCCATCGCTAGACCTGTATTGTATGCCATGTATGAGGATTTTGCTATGGTCTACGTAGACGTAATAGTAGAGAATTGATTGCAAGATGGCTAGATTAGCTATGAAGCGACAGTGAAACGCCACGTCTGCGGCAACGTCCTTACTAACGAATGCTGCAAATGGAATACTACTGGTTCTATGTTAAATCATTGTTGGACAAAATGTATTTTTTTATGATGATACATTCCTGTGAATATCATAATGAATACATTTGTGGAATAAAATATTTAGCGTTCTATGTAAATGTTTTCGATAATTCGATAATATGATAGTGAATTTGGTAGACGCAAAGCCTTGCATGTTCACGGACTGACACACTCTTCTCTCCACTACCCTCCAAGCGAATCTGCTGCCGTTCCCGAGGAGAGCGTATCCATCGAATGTTCCTCTGCTAACGGCCAACGTACGCAGCGATCGCGCTCATCGATTGGGAATCAGCAAACTATGATGAAAGTGCAATCGAAAAAGGATTGTGTTTCGCTTGGAACCCCTGTATGCTAATGAGACAACACCATAGCGTTCCACTTTTACATATCATCCTCACGTTGTGCATCCGTCTTGTTCACTCAACACGCCCCGAACGCAGAATAAGGAGTTGACAATGCAACAAATCCATCGCATCCTTGGTGCGCTCCTGTGTTTATTGCTGTTACTGAATGCCTGTACCACGCAAGAACCGGTCGGTCAAGCTACCCCGGCACCCGCTCCTAACCCGACTGTCGTTGA
Organism: uncultured Roseiflexaceae bacterium; assembly: GCA_937988885.1. Taxonomy (GTDB): domain Bacteria; phylum Chloroflexota; class Chloroflexia; order Chloroflexales; family Roseiflexaceae; genus CALKHR01. Next base: position 5,661 of record CALKHR010000123.1, read on the forward strand.
CATAACTGTCGAGCCGGCGCCGCCCACCCAACCGACAGTGACACCAATGCCCATGCCCTCCGGCCCGATCGGCGCGGTCGAGCCGATCTCCGCCAAGGTCCCTGCCACCTTCCAGGGCATCGAGAGCGACTCCTTCGCAAGCTACATCCTGCCCGATGTGCAAACCAATGGACAGGTGCAGGCTGAGCCGATCGCCCCCGATCTCAGCAACGTCTCGCTCTCGGTCATCCTCTCACCCGAACAGCGCGAACGAATCGCCCAGAACGGCTTCGCGGTCAGCCCGAGCGACACCAAAGAGTTCTACGAACTCTACGAACGCGCCCGCTACGACTACGTGCCGATCTTCGTCACCTCCGACTCGCTGCTGCACGTCTATCACTTGCTGTTCGATAAAGCCCTGCGCCGCGCCGAAACCGAATCGTTCATCCCCATGCTGGCGCGGCTCGATTGGGAAATGCTCAACACCTCCGTCGTCCAGTACGAAGAACTGCAAGGCACACCCTGGGCCGACGCCGCCCGCCGCAACGCCGCCTACTTCGCCGTCGCTGTCAAACTGCTCAACCCCGATTGGCCCGTGCCCGAAGGCCTGCGCGACCTGGTTGAACCGGACCTCGCCAACATCGAAGCGCACAGCGGCCTTGCGCCATCGGCCATCTTCCCCGCACTGCCCTACGGCGAGGATTGGAGCCAATACGTGCCGCGCGGCCACTACACCAAGTCGCCAGAGCTCGAACGCTACTTCCGCGCCATGATGTGGCACGGTCGCATGACCATGCGCGCCAGCGACGCCAACGAGACACGCCAAGCCGCCCTGCTGACCTACGCCTTCCTCAACACCACCGTCGATGGGCAATCCGCCGAAGTCGTCTGGCAGGGCATCTACGAGCCGACCGTCTTCTTCGTGGGCCGCAGCGACGACCTCACGCCGCAGGAATACGAAATCGCGCTCGACAGCGCCTACGGTCGCATCAACGGCGTCACCGACCTGGTCGATGAGGCGAAGTTCGCCACCTTCCAACAGCTCGCAAACGACCTGCGCGCCCCCGAGATCCTCGGCATGGTCATCAACGAAGACCAAGACGAGGAAGAGACCACCAAAGGCCTGCGCTTCATGGGGCAGCGCTTCGTGCCCGATGCGTTCGTCTTTCGCCAACTCATCCATCGCAACGTCGACAAACGCATGCTGCCCAAAGCACTCGACTTCTTCGCGGCGCTCGGCTCCGATCGGGCGCTCAGCCACCTCGAAGCCATGGGCGACACCGCCATGCCTAACTACATCCAGAACATGGAGAAACTGCGCGACACCTTCAACACCTACAACGACGACGTGTGGACGCAGAACCTCTACTGGTCCTGGATTCACAGCCTGCGCCCGCTGATCGAGCCGGTCGGCGAAGGCTACCCGCAATTCATGCGCTCGGAGGCCTGGCTCGACAAACAACTCACCACCTCGCTCGCCTCGTGGACCCAGCTTAAGCGCGACACCATCCTCTACGCCAAGCAGGTCTACGCCGAGAGGGGCGCAGGCGCACTGCCGCCACCCGCGCCCGAGCCGCCCAAAGGCTACGTTGAACCGGTGCCCGCGTTCTACGCCCGCATCCGCGCGCTCACCCAGATGACCATCGACGGCCTCGATAGCCGCGGCCTGTTGCCCGAAAACGACAAAGCCGCCCTCGTCGCCATGGCCGACATCGCCGCGCAACTGCAAACCATCGCCGAAAAAGAACTGCGCAACGAAGCCCTCACCGAGGACGAATACACCTTCATCCGCTTCTACGGCGGCAAAATCGAGCAACTCACCTTCGCAGCCGACGACGAAGGCATCTATATCGAAGGCGGTGGCGCCGTCCCCATGGGAGGCGAAGACCTGCAAGCCGCCGTCGTCGCCGATGTCGCCACCGACCCGAACGGCCAAGTCCTCGAAGAAGGCGTGGGCCGCATCTTCGAGATCTACGTCGTCGCCCCGATCGAGGGCCGACTCGTGCTCACCAAGGG
>CALKHR010000124.1 GCA_937988885.1 uncultured Roseiflexaceae bacterium
CGGCGGGTTGGTCACCTCGGCAAAGCGCTGCTTGAAGTAGCCGAACAGCGGGCGCGAGCGCTCGGCGAAGATCGCCAGCGGCGTATCATCACCCATCGAGCCGACCGGCTCCTGGCCATCGCGCAACATCGGTCGGAGAACTACAGCCAGCTCCTCGGCGGTATAGCCGAAGGCGCGCTGCAACTCGCCCAACAAGGCCGATTTCGCCTCGCGCGACGAAGTGGACTCTGGCTCATTCGGCTCCACGATATGGGGCGCACTTGCGGGCGAGAGCACCTGCATCTCGCTGGCCAACCAGCTTGCGTAGGGCTGCTTGGCTGCCAACGCGCTCTTGATATCGCTATTCTCCTCGAAGCGACCAGTGCGCAGGTCCACAGCAATCATCTGGCCGGGGCCAACCTTGCCCTTGCGCACAATCCGCGCCTCATCGATCTCGACAGCGCCGACCTCCGAGCCACAGATCACCAGGCCGTCGTCGGTCAGCAAGAAGCGAGCGGGGCGCAGGCCGTTGCGGTCGAGCGCCAAACCAGCCACCTCACCATCGCAGAAGACCAGGGCAGCGGGGCCATCCCAAGGCTCCATCAAGCCAGCGTGGAACTGGTAGAAGGCGCGCCACTCGGGGGCCATATCGGGAACACGCTCCCAAGCCTCGGGGACAAGCATCGTCAGCGCGTGGCGGATATCGCGGCCACCGTGCACAATCAATTCAAGCACATTATCGAGCTTCGAGGAGTCGCTACCGCGCATATTGAGCAGCGAACCTTGCTGCACCACAGCCTCCGCTAGCGCCGCGCCGCCCTCAACGATTGCGGTGTGCAGCAGAGAAGTGGAGCTTTGCGGATCAAGGCTCTGGCGTTGCTCGGCGGCATAGCGCCACTCGGCCTCGCGAGCGCGCAACCACGTCGCGTTACCATCGACCGTGTTGATCTCGCCGTTGTGCGAGAGCATGCGGAATGGCTGGGCCATATCCCAGGTCGGGAACGTGTTGGTGGAGTAGCGCTGGTGGAACACGGCGATCGCGGTCTCGAACAGCGGATCGCGCAGGTCCAAATAGAACTCGGGCAACAGCGGGGCGACAAGCAGGCCCTTGTAGACAACCGTTCGCGACGACATCGAGGGGATGGAGAAGTCGGTGAGGCCGTGGTTCTGTACCGAAGTCTCGATGGCCTTGCGGGCCAGGTACAGCACACGCTCGTACTCCTCGGTCGTGCGGGCGTAGACATCAGCGCCATCGACCGAGGTCGCGTTGACCGCGATGCCACGGCGACCGATCAGCGCCTGCTCGATGGTGGGGCAAGCAGAGCGGGCGCGTTCGCCCAGGGCCTCAATATTCACTGGAACGGCGCGCCAGCCGAGCAACGTCAGACCAAATTGCGCCAAGCCTTGCTCGAACAGTTGGCGTGCAGTGGTACTAGCATCCCGGTCGGACGGCAAGAACACCATCGCAACCGCTAAATCTTCGACAGGATGGGCAACACCAAGCCGTGCCAGTTCGCGTGCAAAAAAAGCGCGTGGTATCTGCGTCAATACCCCCGCGCCATCGCCGCTCTTACCGTCGGCACCTACACCACCCCGGTGCGCCATATTTCCAACCGCTGTCAGAGCCATCGAAAGAATTTCGTGACTGGGCGCACCAGACAATTTGGCCACAAAGCCGATCCCACATGCGTCGTGCTCGAAGCGCGGGTCATAAAGGCCACGCCCTGCGAGTGTTTCAGCTGCATTCGTCATAAAAACCTCAATCTCCTTCGCAGACGATCGACCGAAACTTCTCTCATACGAGGAGAAGCACGCTCCAGGGATCTTCCAGGAACCCTGCGATGCTGCAGAGCAAGCCCGAATGAATGCATGGCATATCAAATAGGAGGGTGGATCGCCATGCGTTGGCAGCAATTTTGTTTGGAGGTTAGCTCGTCGTCGTTGAACGAGGCGGAGTGTGGCCAATTTAAGGGGACACCACTGGCTGCCGCGCCCACACTGGCGCGTACAAGAAACCCGCAGCCTGACCCCCTTCACTGGGCCGCTGCGGGCATCATTGCAATCCGCAAAAGTTTGGTTAAAGCGAACTATACACGTACACCTAGGTCTTGTCAATAGGTTTGTGCGGTTTTTCTCAGATCAGGCGCTCATGTTTAGATCATTTGAACAACAGACAAAATTAAATAAACTTTATCAAGTTTGTCATGTACTTCCAATATCGCTCGCAAAGAGGTCTGTTTTTGGTAGATTCATCCAAATAGACATGCTGCAGCGCGTAACAAACAGCGCAAAAGGCGTATAGATATTCTACACAAATGGCAGGAGATTATTGGGCGGTTGAGGGGTATACCGCGCCGTGATCATACGCATCCGCTTCGTGCCGAGCGTGTGCAGCGCGGGCATTGGTCGCATCGGTTCAGCGGCGCAATGCGATGGGGTTGGCGACTATGACGGGGGACAGTATAACGCTTGGATAAGCGCTCTATCGCTCTATTTTATGTTGTTTGATAATCTGGCCTGTAAATGGATTTATTGCTATAAATCCCACATATTTTTCATTGACTGCATCGAGCACCCAAAGCATTAGCAAACCATAATCTTTCTCT
>CALKHR010000125.1 GCA_937988885.1 uncultured Roseiflexaceae bacterium
CTCCTCCCACGGCTGAAGCTCGTGGGCTTCCGCGCCTAAAGGTACACTCTTGTGAGAAAATCGCCGCACACCCTTGTCGAAAGCGCTAAATCTATGCTATTGTAGCATAGGCACAAAGAAAAACAGTATCCGTCCTTGAATGGCGCATGGTCACGAGCGCCATGGCCCTTCAACCTCAGGCAGATACGGAGCCAGCATGTCCGCACTTGTCGAAATTAAACAACTCACCCGACGATACGGCACCACCCTCGCCCTCGATCATCTCGATCTCCAGATCCCAGAAGGCGCAATCTACGGCTTTATCGGGCCGAACGGTGCAGGCAAAACCACCACCATGCGCATCCTTACCACCCTGCTGCAGCCAAGCAGCGGCGAAGCCTGGATCGCGGGCAGCTCGGTGCTGCGAGAGCCACGCACAGTGCGTCAACTCGTCGGCTTCATGCCCGATTACTTCGGCGTGTACGACAATATGAAATCGTGGGAATACCTCGATTTCTTCGGGCGGGCCTATGGCATCGCGCCGGAACGCCGCAACAGCGTGATCGGCGAACTGCTCGACTTGGTTGACTTGGGGCACAAGCGCGACGATTATGTGATGAACCTCTCGCGCGGCATGAAGCAGCGCCTCAGCCTGGCCCGCACCATGATCCACGATCCCAAGCTGCTCATCCTCGATGAGCCGGCCAGCGGTCTAGATCCACGTGCACGCATCGAGCTGCGCGAACTGCTCAAGGAGCTACGGGCGCTCGGCAAGACGATTATGATCAGCTCGCACATCCTCACCGAATTGGCCGAGATGTGCACTCATATCGCGATCATCGAACGGGGCAAACTGCTCGCCTCAGGCAACGTGCAGGCGATCATGCGCTCGTTGCAGCCGCACCGCACCCTCGAAATCCGCGTATTGCGCAACGCAAAGCTGGCGTTCGAACTGCTCCGTGCGCAACCCACCATCCTCGATGTGCGCAGCGACACATTGCTTGATGAAGAGGATAGCGCGACGGATGCAGAACAACCAGCCGAAGCGGACACAGCGGATTCGCCCGACGGCGCAGCAGGCGAGCAGCCACCCATTGCCGACGACGAGCGCGCCGACGATGAACCACAGACCATCTTGATCGACTACACAGGCGACGAGCGGGGGATGAGTGATATCCTTGCCTTGCTGATCTCGAACGGCGTCGCAGTCTCGCGCTTTGCCGAGCAATCGAGCGATCTCGAAGATATTTTCATGCAAGTGACCCAAGGCATGGTCCAATAACCCGCGAGTTGTTGAGACATCACCCTGCGTGGAGCAAACCGCATGCGAGAACTAAATCCAGTGCTCATCAAAGAGTTGCGCAACCGAATGCGCGGCGCGCGAGCCTTTATTCTGATCACCATCTACTTGCTAGTGCTGAGCGGCATCACCATGCTGATCTACCTTGCGGTCGCTAGCAATCTCGAAAACGATATGAACGCGGGCCGTCAGATCGGCAAGATCCTGTTTCTGAGCATCTCCACCGTGGCGCTCATCGAGGTCTGCCTGATCACACCCGCGCTCACCGCAGGGAGCATCGTGGGGGAGAAAGAGCGCCAAAGCTACGATCTGCTGATCTCCTCACTGCTCACGCCTGGGCAGATCGTGCGGGGGAAACTGGGCTCGGCGCTCGCCTTCGCAGTGATCCTGATCATCGCCGTCCTGCCCGTGATGAGCCTCTCGTTCTTATTCGGCGGCGTTATCCTCGCCGAGGTGGTGATCGCGCTGATCGGCCTGCTCACCACAGCCATCCTCTACGCGAGCATCGGTCTGTTCTGGTCCACCGTGATGCGAAGCAGCCTGGGAGCCACCATCATCTCACTCAGTACGATCGTCGCCATCCTGCTCCTGATCCCATTCCTCTGGGTGATCTCCTCCGTCTTTTACTACCAAGTAAACCGACCCAGCGAGCTCGAAGCGAGCCTCTACGTTTATGTCGGCGGCACTGTCCTTTGCTTCCACCCATTTATCGCCTTGGGCCTCACCGAAGCGTTCCTCTCCGACGGCGATAGCCCATTCTACAGCGTGATCCGCATCAGCCGAGTCGAACTGATCGTGCCAAGCCCGTGGATCGTCTATGTGGGCCTAGCGTTGTTGGTCAGTGCGTTGCTGATGTTCCTCGCCGTGCGGTTCCTACGGCCAGAATATGAGGGAAGGGTCGTCGTACCAAAGCGCAAAACGAACGAGGAGAACGCGCCGCCGAGCGGGTGATAGCCGCCTTGCGAGCTAAAAACCTGTTTTGAGCATAACAAAGCGGATGGCGCGATATGCACCATCCGCTTCAGCTTCAAGCCCAAGCCTAGGCAGAGATCATATTCGACTGCAACGGCATCTGCATAGCGATCTCGCGCAGGCGCGCAAGCGCATCGGTGGCCGCCTCGTGGATATTGATATCGCCCTCTTGCGCGGCCTTCGTCAGCGCCTCAAACACCTCTTGGGTGACGGCGGGAGCGCCGATCTGCCCCAGGGTGCGCACAGCAGCCTCTCGTGCGTAAGGGTCTTTATCGTCGATCAACTGCAGCAGGTTCTTGATCAGCATCGGCGCGCCGGCCAATTCGCCCAACTGGCCCAACAACAGCGCCGCAGCCGAGCGCACGAACGAATCTTCATCGAACAAGCAGGCCGAAAGATGATCGAGCAACTGCGGTGAAGTGACGTGCTCGCGGAGCGCGCCGACCGCACGAGCCGCCGCGAACCGTGTCTCGGCGTCGGAATCGTGCAGAGCCACGCGAGTCAACGTCTTGATCAGTAAAATCGGTGGCCGATCAGCGATCAAGCCCAACATGCGCGCCGCGATCGAGCGTACATGCGCCGCGCTATCGGAAAGACCATCGTGGATCAACACGAGATCGGCGGGGGTGTAGTGGCCGTTGCGCGCACGCAGCGCCCGCAGCGCCTCATAACGATTCTGCCAGCCAGGATCGCTCAGGGCGCGTCGCAACTGGCTAAACTCACCGGGGAAGGCATCGAACTCACGCTCAACAGTGATGCGCAACCAATCCTCGCGCGAACCGTTCAGGCGTTGACGCACCAGGGCCACCGTCTGCAACTCGATCAACAATTGCTCCAGTGCGACCCGCACATCCTTATTGGTGCGAAGCTCTCGATCCAGCTGAGCAGCCGATTGATACCGCATCTGCGCCGCGCGGCGGACGATCTGATCAGCTCCAGGGCCACGAGTGATCTCGGCCAAGGCTAAAACCGCCGCGATCGGCTCGCGCTGAAATGCCTCCAAAAACGGCTCAAGCGTGCGCAGCACTAAAAAAGACAATAAACTTGGTGCCGCTGCTAACTGCATTTCTTGGCGCGGATTTCGAGCAAAACCTCGTAATCGCTGGGCAATTTCACGTCGCCATGTCTCATGATCAAACATCGTGTTGTATGGTCAAGGCGTTCTTCGTACCGTAACGATGCGCCACACATCACTCTCGGCGAATTTAGGGGACAGGAATCCCAGGTGGCTCGGCTAAACATGGCCGTCACCTGGGAATAAGCACATCCACAAAAAGCAAACGGAGCAATTACGACGCCCTCGACCTTCCTCCTGTGCTTTCTATTATAGCATGTCGTTCTTTACAATCTTATGAGTAGAGCTTACCAAGAGGTTACAATCCGAAAAGTTAGTACAAGAGTACTACCGAACGGTTTCCGCCTCCCGAACAGCAAGCGCACACTCACTCGCGATCATATTAACGATTCTGGATGACAAAAATGGGGGATGGACCGAGTGTTAAATGAAATTTGCCATCCTTCGCCTCGATCAGGCGGCGCTGCCCATCGCGATCGATCAGCCGCGCGGTGTTGCCATTGCTGTTGAGCGTGGCCACAAGCGGCGTGCTCGCCCACAGCACGTCCACGATCTGCTTGCCACGGCGCAACTCCATATCATAGGCTTCGGGGCCGTTGATCGAGATCAGGTCATCGAGAAAGATGGTGCCTTTGCCTTGGAACGTATCGGGCGCATCGTCGAGCACAATCGCATCGAGACGAGCGGGGAAATCGAGCACGCCGTTCCCGTTCGGGCTGATGCGATCGCCCGGGCCGACCTTCTTAAGCAACGGCACTTGCAGGTAACGCCACCCAGGCGGGCCGACCGCCCCAAGCGCATACTGCAACAGTTCGCCCTCCGCGTCGCGGAGCCACACCTTCAGTGTATTGCCCGAACCATCGCCGTACACCCATATGCCCAACGCATGCGGCTCGCCTGGGATGGGTGCCGCTGAGGCACGCTGGAACACCACATAATCGTTGAATGTGTTCTGGAAGTTATAATCCAGCCGCGCCGCCCCCTCACCGCTATGCTGCACCGTAATGGCCGGACGCAAGCGACCGTTGGGCTGATCGGCCCGCAGCCACTCGCCGAACGTCTCAAAATCGAGCACCACGTTCCGCTCGAACGGATCGTGCATCGCCACAAATTCGGTGTTCGCAAGCTGGCGATTCAGCGTCTGGAAGGCGTAGAACGACGCTTTGCGCACGCTATAATCGCTCTGGCCGCGCCCCAAGCCCACCAAACCATACGGATTGCCGGGGTCGTCCTTCAGGGTGTACCAGAAGATCCGCTCGGCACCCGCGCGCCACAACAGCAGCAGCGAGCGCACAAGGTAGTTCGCCTGCGTCTGCTCATCGGCGGTGCCCGACGTGTCGCGGTCGCTGTTGCCGCTGGGCCAGCCGATCTCCGTCACCCAAATCGGCTTATCGCCCAAGCGCGAGGCTAACGCATTGATCGCATCCAGCGAAGCCTGCAAGTTGCCAAGCTCAGGCGAAACAGGATCAACGTAGGGATGCACCGCGAGGATATCGAAATCGTCCCATACGCCAGCCGCGATCAGGCCGCGCAGGAAGGAGGTATCGTAGGGATTGATGCCGCCAAGCAGGATCTTCGCATCGGGATCGACGCTGCGCACCGCCGCTGCGCTCAGGCGCAACACCTCGGCGTAGGCAGCCGCATCGGGTTTCGGCTTCCAGAATAGCGTGTTATCCGGCTCGTTCCAGATCTCCCAGTGATCGATATAGCGATGATAGCGCTCGGCCACCGCGCGCGAGAACTCGGCGAAGCGCTGCGGATCGGGCGCATAGAACGAGATCGCCGAGGGCCGATCGCCAGAGTAGGGTGTCGCCCAACCAGGCGGATGCCCCAACACACCCACGATCTTGATATTGCGCCGCGCCAACTCGCGCACCATCGCATCGGTGAAACTCCAATCCCACGTGTTAGGATCGGGCTGAATGCGATACCAATGGATATCTTCGCGCACCCAACCAGCCCCGGCGTCCTCGATCACGGCAACAGGCCGATCGATCGTTTCGAGATCGGGGTAACGCGAGGCCAAATGCGTGTTCAGGCCAAATGGAGCATCATCGAGCGGCGGGGCATATCGCTCGGGGGCTGCTGGTGCGATTCGTGGCGTCTGCAACAGGACGAGCACCAGAGCAATGAGGAATGCTACATTGAAGGTACGACGATGAAACACTACACTCCTACTTGCTCACCAAATAGATCCTCATAGAACGATTATAGCTGAGCAACGATCGATTGTCGAGAGCAAAAGATCCTCATCTTCGACCGATGAGGCGCGAAAGCTGATTACGGCGCAACAACTTCAAGCTGAAGCAATTGGCTGGAGCCGAGCAGACCCTCGTTCGCCTGACTCAACGTACTCATTGGCACGATATACCTTCCAGCAGGCCCAACCCGCAGCAGGTATTCGTACTGATAGATGCCCGGCGTGAGCGCCGAGCTATGGAGGCGCAATTGCTCGGTTCGCACTTCGAGTTGCCCGAAGCTAGGCGTATTCGCCTCTACCAGGCGAGCACCACCCGGCAACGGCTCGATCACCAGCACATCTTGATAGTGCGCGGTGTTGATCAGTGTGAGCCGTACACGCACAAGCTGACCAGCACGCAACTGTGTGATCTCAAGCGATTGCTTGGTCAACGGATCGAGATATTCGCGCAGCACGCCGACCTTCGTGAGCATGGCGAGCGGCTCAGCCGTCGGTTCGATCGGCAATTCGCGCTCCTGGGTCTGCGTGAAGGCCGCACCGTCCGTCGCATCGATACAGAAGCGCGCGCGGTTGCCGTTATCGACCGCGACCCGCCACACCACCCGCGCCAACTCGCCCGATGCCAACTCGACATTCAGGCTCGACGGCTGCTCGATCAGGCGAAGGCCGCTGCTGATGAATGCGAGCGTGGCGGTCTGCGTCGTTGTGCTGGTGTTGCGCACCAGCGCCACCAACTCAGCGCTATCGCCGTGACGCAAGAGCTGTGGCGCATCGATTGTCAAGTCGAGCGATTGCGAGATCGTGAAGCTCGCCTGCCCCTGCCCAAAGCTGTCGGCATCGCGGAACGCCCAAGCAACGGCGCGGAACGCCCCCGCTTCGTTCGGCAGGCGCAGCGTAATGGTCAGCACGCCGCTGTCGTTCGTGCGCAGTGCGGTGTCCCAATACACGCCATGTGCCGGGCGGGCGGCGAGCTGCGGGGCAACGGGCTGCGAAGGGCGCGTCGGCATCGGCGCGATCTGCGATGGTGCACTCGGCAGCCAACCCGTCGCGAGGGCGGGCGGTTGATTCACAAAGAACGAACTTGCGATATCGCCACGCGGGGCGGCATTGGCACCAGCAACGCTCAGCATCACGTGGGCCGGAATGGCCTGGCCCTGCGCATCGGTGGTTGTGATCGTCAGCGTAGCGGTCGAGTCGGGCGCGTACTCCACCTGATCGGTGGTGATCTGCACATTGACCGGGCGCGACTCGACCATGACGGGCAGCGTGGTGGTCGCTACGCTCACGGCTGGCACGCTATCGGCGTCGGCGGGGGAGACCAACAACACGGCAACGCGCACTCCAGGCGCATCCTCCGGCGTGATTGTGACGGTGATCGGCTCACCCGCACGCACACTGCGCACCTCCGAGACCAGCGTATCGGCGCGGGCGAAGGTCAGCAGGGCGGTGCCATCGGCGTGGGGCACGCGCAGCAACAACGATGCGGTGTCGCCAACGCGATACACTGTCCGATCCGCGAGGAGGCGAGGTGACGTGCCGGGCCAAGCGGTGAAGCCAGGGCCCGCCACCCACAGCGATGTGGCCGAGGTCATCCGCCGCCCGTTATCATCGATCACACTCACAAACACGCGGTATTCGCCAGGCTCCCCCAGTGTGATCGGCAGGCTCGCCTTGCCCTCGGCATTACTCGACACCACGCGCAGCAGCACGCGCCGATCCTGCGCCGTTAGCTCCCCAACGCTCTCTGAACCCTCATCACCATCCTGGCTGAGCCATTCGCGCTTGTACACCGAGATTTCAACGGGCGTGCCCAATGCGGGTAGCCCATCGAGATTAAGCGCAATCGCCTCAACAACGCCGGGTTGCCCAGCCATCAACACACGCTGCGGCAAACGAACGCCTGCGTAACGTAGCGCCGGCAAGCTATGCAAAATTGCGTCGCCATCCACCACGGCCCCACCCGGTTCGCTGGCCCGCACCGCCAATCGGTAGCGCAGCGGCACGCCAAGGTTCAGGGTATCGGTGATCGTCAACAGAAAACGGCCATCGGCATCGGTGAGGCCCAAACCGCTGCGGGGTTGCGGGCGCTCGAAGTTCAGTTCATCATCGCCGAAACTGTAATCGGCCAGCGCGGGGAACGGCATCCGCTCGGCGCTCAGCGTCCACGAAATGGAAGCGCTGGCGATCGGTCGCGCGTCCCACGTGTGCAGATCGATCGGGATCGCGACCCCATTGCCCGCCACGACCTGCGTTGGCGCGGCGATCTGGAGATCGAGCGGCGCGGTGGATTCGGCGCGCACCGCAAACGTGGTATGGAACACCGCCCCGCTGATCGCCAAGCCCACGATGTACTCGCCCGACCTCACATCATCGGGCAGCGCGAATGTCGCACTGAACACTCCAGTCGTATCGATAGAGAGTTGCTGGCTGTGCAACAACTCCGCCACACCAAGCGAACGCACCGTCAACTGCGCCAACAACGGCGTGGAGAGCAGACTGTTGCGCTGACCAACCGCTCGGCGCACCACGCCCGCCACCTCAAGCGTCTCACCAGCCTGATACGCAGCGCGGTCGGTCGTCAACCAAACGCGATAATTCTCGGTCGGCGCGGCGTTCACCGCATCGGCCCAAGTGCTGCTGGCCAGCGCTGGCGTTTGGTCGCTCGCCATCGCAATGTAGCGTAGGCCAGCCGTCCCTCCCGCGCGTTCGATCAGCCAACGGCCATTGGCATCGGTGATGCCCTGCTGAATCAGCGCGCCATCCTGATATAGCACCAACGGCAGATCCGCCACGGGCGTAGCGCTGATCACATCGGTGGCCCAGAGCAACAAACTGCTCGGGCTGGCTTGGAAGGTCAAACGCACCCGCGAGCGCAACAGCATCACGTCGATGCGCGGCCCCTCCGGCGTGCGAATCCGCAAGTAGTAGATGCCCTCGTCCAAGGGCGAGCCGTCCTCAAGCGTGATCGGCAGGCGCTCCTCGGTCGGCACGTTGAGCGTATCGGTCAGCGGCACCACCCATTCGCGCAGCAACGGCTGCCCGTAGCGCTCGGGCTGGAAGTCGCGCCAATCGCGCGGCTCGAACGCCATGGCCCGCACCGACGTGGCTTCGTCGAGGCGGTACAGGTCGAGATTCAGCGCCGAGACGTTGATCCGCCGAATGTTCACGCTGGCTTCCTGATCGGGCCGCACATGCAGCACGTGCCCCGTCGTATCGAGCAGACTCAACGACGAGGAAGCCGATGAGGTCATGAAGCGGAGCAAGTAGTCGCGGCCCAATGGCACGCCGTTGCGATCCAGCAGACTGGAGGGCAACGTCACCGTGTAAACCGTTGCGGCACGCAGTTCCGCTGAGATACGCGCCTCGACATCGTTCACACTGACGCGCAGGCCGCTCACCTCCGGCGTCACGGTCAGCGCCTCCTGCAATGCGGCGCTATCGACAGGTGTATTGAAAATCAGGCGGATATCCTGACCAGCGGGCAACACCTGGCCTTCGCCCGGGAACCGCCCGATTACAGCGGGCTGCGGCGTGACCGTAAAATTCCAACGCGCCACTTCTGGCGCATCGGGTTCAGGATTCAGGCGCAACACAGCGCTATAATTTGTGCCGCTCTTCCAATCGGTGGTTGGCGTAAAGGTGATCAGTTGGGTCGCATCGGGCAATAGCGTAGCCTCAAACTGAACCGGCAGCGTTGGCGAGATCGTCAAGCTCTCGCTGAGCGTGTTCGGATCGAGCGCGTGGGCGAGGCGCAGGGTGAGCGGAGTGCGCGGAGCCACCCAACGCGCCCCCACCGACGGTGTTGTCGAGAGCACTTTGGGCGCCGGGGTGCGGAAACTCCACGACACATCACGGCCCAACACACCACCGCCAACATCGGACAACTGCGCGGTGAGCGTGGCTTGGTACGTCGTGCCCGGCAGCAATGGCGCATTGGGGCGGTATAGCACCGTGGTGGAATCGAGCCATATCGCCGTGCCATCGACGGGCGGGTCAAACTGCAACTCCGGCAACTCGCGGGGCATCAGCACCGTGTCGGTTGGCACAATCGGGCGGCTAAACGTGATGCTGATCGGCGAATCGAGCGCCACATCACTCGATTGATCGCTGGGCAAGACCGATAGCACTGCTGGCGCGGGCGCGACCTGGAAGCTGAACGCTTGAGGCTCCTCGAGCGGGTGGAATAGCTGACTCTGCGCAACATCGTTGATTTGCACGCGATACTGCACAGCAGGCTGCAAACTACGCGTCGGCGAAATGATGAGCGTGGTGCGATCCTCGTTCCAGCGCAACACTGCATCGATCGGCGGATCGATCCGCAGGGCACGCTCGACACTGCGAGGATTCATCGGCTCGCTAAACTGCAACTGAACTTGCGAGCGAGGCAATACATCGGTAGAGCCATCGCTCGGTTCGATTCGTTGCACGACAGGCGCAGAAGAAAAAAGCGGCAGAAGCAGCCGCAGCGCAAACAATAGCCCGACCACGAACGTGGTCGCAGACAGCACGCCAATCCACAAACGCCCTGCCCAGCGTAGTATCTGCACACAGGCTCCTTTCGGATAGCGCCTCACCAGCGACTCGGCTGGTTCAGTCATACCATCGCGATAGCCAGCATTCGCAAGCTAGTATACACGAGGTTCCGCGTTGCGTAAACAAAAAACGGCGCTCATCAACAATGGTTTTCACCATCACAACGGCACATGTCGCATCAGATTGAGCTGTTCGCTTGAAAGGCACCACCAACGGCGACAAGGCAGACTTCTCAACTCACAACGCTCGTCACATGTAGCAAATTACGCGCCTACAAGCCAAACAAGGCGCAAAGACGCGATGAACGCAACGGTTTGAAAGCAAATTACCACAGTCGATGCATGAAGTAAATACACATCAAGAAATGTTGGGTTGCGGCACAGATTGAGCGGATGTACAATACTCATAGTGCTGCTTCATCAGCCTAACAACTTATGTCAACGTTGCTCAACACATTTGCAAGTTATCTACCAACGCTGATCCTTCAGCGCCTGCAGGCTGATGCGAAACCACTAGCGTCCCCGGCTCAGTACACGCTTCGTGGCACTGGCCTATTCGCCGATATCTCCGGTTTTACCACCCTCACAGAACGGCTCGCCGTCCGAGGCTCATCGGGCGTCGAAGAGCTCAGCCGCATGCTCAACCTCTCCTTTAGCCAAATGCTTGAACTGATCGAGCAGCACGGCGGCGATGTGTTGAAGTTCGCGGGCGATGCGCTGCTGGCGTTTTGGCCCGACGACGACGAACACGCGACGCTTCGAGCAGCACAATGCGCCCTGGCCATTCACCGACGCCTCCATACCTTCTATCAATTGATCGAGAGCGATCGGCTTCAACTGCGCATCGGCATCGCCACTGGCGAGATCACAGCTTTGCAGGTGGGCGGCATCTACGGGCGATGGGAACTGCTGGTGACGGGCGAGCCGCTGCTCAAAATGGGCAAGGCCGAGCGCCTCGCGCGGCCCGGCGAGGTGGTACTGACGCCCAAAGCTTGGGAACAGATCGCAGATCGCAGCAACGGCACTCCGGTCGGCGGAACATCCGAGCAGCCGTTTATGCGATTAAAGCACATTCACACTCCGATCCCACTCGTCGCCAGCCAACCGCCAAAGCTTACACCCAAGATGAACACGGCGCTGCGCTCGTTCATTCCAGGCGCGGTGCTCAGCCGCTTAGTGGCGGGCGAAACGAGTTGGCTTGCGGAACTGCGCCGCATCACCGTGCTGTTCGTGAATCTGCCCAGCGTCTCGCACACCACCGAGCTAGCCCAAGCTCAGCAGGTCGTGCATACGCTCCAAAGCGTGCTCTACCGCTACGAGGGCAGCGTCAATAAGATCACCATCGACGACAAGGGCATCACACTGGTGGCGGCGCTGGGGTTGCCGCCGCTCGCGCACGAGGACGACGCGCTGCGAGGCGTGCAGGTCGCTCTCGGCATCGCCCAGGCGCTGCGCGAGATGGGCCACGCCAACGCCATCGGCATCACCAGCGGCCAGGCCTTCTGCGGCGAGATCGGCAGTAGCTACCGCCGCGAATACACGATGATCGGCGATATCGTCAATGTCGCCGCACGGCTGATGCAAAGCGCCAAGGAATTGCAGAGCGCCCCCGATTGGCAGCACGGCACGATCCTCTGCGACGAGGCGACCTACCAACAGAGCCAATCGCGCATCACGTTCCGCGCCTTGGAGCCGATCAGCCTCAAAGGCAAACAGCAGTTGGTGCGCGTCTACCAGCCGCTTAGCGAGATCCCCAATGCGGAGCGCAGCCGACACACGCGGCATCAGGGCACGCTGATTGGCCGAATCCACGAACAGAATCTGCTCGCCGAACAGATCCACACGATGCTGCGCGGTCAGCCGGGTGGCACGGTGTTGATCGAGGGCGAGGCCGGGATCGGCAAATCGGTCTTGGTGGAGCGCGTGCGGCAATTATCCGCCGACCTGCAGTTGAAGACGCTGTTCGGCACAGGCGACGCCACTGAGCAGTCCACGCCCTATCACCCGTGGCGCACCGTCTTTCATCAGATCATCGAGCCGCACACCACCGAGGCGCTCGATCAGCGGCTTGTACAGTGGCTCGGGCCGGATGTCGCCGCGCTCACACCGCTGCTGAACGTGGTGCTGCCGCTCGATCTGCCGGATACTCCACAGACCAAACAGCTTCAGGGGCAACGGCGCGCCGCAGCCACCCGCGATCTGTTGATCCGCCTGTTGCAACACGACGTCGAGCAACAGCCGCACCTGCTGATCCTTGAGGATGCGCACTGGTTCGATTCGGCCTCGTGGGAGTTGGCGGTGGCCATCAGCCAACGGGTGCAACCAATGCTGATGTTGATCACGCTGCGCCCACCCAGCACGCCGAGCCAGCCCGAATATCGCTACCTGCTCAGTCACGCGCTGCTACGGCTACAACTCGATATCCTCGCGCCGGAGGAGGCGATCACGCTCGTTTGCCAGCGTTTGGGCGTGAACTCGCTGCCCAAGGCCGTCGCCGATCTGATCCACGATAAAGCGCATGGCCATCCTTTCTTTAGCGAAGAACTGGCCTACGCGCTGCGCGACGCGGGCTTGATCGAGATCAGCAACGGCGAGTGTCACCTTTCGCCCACCGCCGACCTGAACGCGCTCACGTTCCCGGATACCGTGCAGGGCGCCATCATCAGCCGCATCGATCGGCTCACGCCCACTCAGCAGCTCACGCTCAAGGTCGCCAGCGTGATCGGGCGCGTCTTCCCGATGCGCACACTCCGAGCGATCTACCCCATCGCCACCAACCCCAGTGATCTGCACGCCGATCTGAACACGTTGGCGCAGCTTAACATCACGCCTATCGAGGCGGCGGAGCCGGAACTGGCCTACATCTTTAAGCATGCCATCACGCAGGATGTCGTCTACAATCTGATGCTGTTCGCGCAACGGCGCCAACTCCACCGCGCGATCGCCGAGTGGTACGAGCTCGCCTTTGGCAGCGCCGAACAGGAGCCAACCAGCGATTCGATCCGCGAACCCGCGCAGCCTCCGCAACACCTCACCAACCATCTCAAGCTAGAGCCGTACTACCCGCTACTCGCTCATCATTGGGGGAAGGCGGGAGTGACGAGCAAGGCGATCACGTACCTGGAAAAGGCGGGGCGCTACGCGCTCACCATCAGCGCGGTGCACGAGGCACGGGCCGCCTTCGAACAAGCCCTGCAACTGCTCGAAGACGTGAGCGATGGGAGCGAGAAGCAGCATCAACAAGCCACACTGCTGCAACTGCTTGGCGAGGCCGAATATCAGAGCGGCGCGTTCGGTCGGGCGGAGGAGTGTTTCGAGGCCAGCCTGACGCTGATGCGCACCCTTAACGACACCAGCGGCATGATCAACGCGCTCAACCAACTTGGTCGTATCGCGACCGATACGGGCAGTTACCGCAACGCGCAACAACACCTGCAAGCCGCCCTGGAGTTGGCCCATGACCTCGGCGACCGCGCGCGCACCGCGCAGGTGCTCGCCAACCTGGGGCATATGTCGATGAGCGAGGGGAACTTCGAGCGCTCCGAGGCGTACTTCCAGGAGAGCCTGGTGCTCTTTGCCGCGCTCGGCGATCTGGCGGGCACGGCGCAAGTCTTCAACGGTATGGGCAACAGCGCTGTCGATCGGCATATGTACGATGTGGCCCGCTATTGCTACGAAGAGAGCCTCGCACTGCGCACGTCGATCAGCGATCGCTTGGGCATCGGCAGTTGCCTGAGCAACCTGGGCTGGGTCGCGCACTTGCAGCACGATTTCAACGCGGCCCGCACCTATTATCAAGAGAGTCTGACGATCTCGCGCACCATCGGCGACCTGCGCGGCACCGCCATCGTGCTGAACAACCTGGGATTCACCTACTGCGAACTGCACGAGTATGAGGAAGCGGCGGCCAGCTTCGATGAGGCGCTGCAGATCACCAAAGATATTGGAGCGATCCCCTTATCGCTCGAAGTGCTGATCGGCAAGGCCCGATTACTCGCCAGCGCCGAGCAACCAGTGGCGGCAGCCGAACTCCTAGGGCTTGCCAAACATCACCCGGCCTCCAACAGCGACATAACCATCCAGGCCGAACTGTTCGAGCGACAGTTGAAGATGATGCTTCCGCCCGAACAACTCGCTGAAGCGCTCGCCCGTGGCGCACAACTCGACCTCGAAACAGTGGTTGCCGACATGCTAAACGCGATGAGTTTTTGATGTATACTACTCACCAAGGCGCGCTGCCCACACCCACACCCTCGGCAGGGCCACCAATCCCGTTCTAGAAAGAAAGGCTACCTCGTGAGCAAACTGCACGTTCGCGCTGCTTTTGCATTTGTTAGTATCGTGCTCTTTACTTTTTGGCTGCCCACCGCAACACAGGCCCAAACCAGCACGCGTTGTTTCGATGAAACCGGCTACTGCATCTCTGGCCGTATCCGCGAATTTTGGGAGCAAAACGGTGGACTGCCGGTGTTCGGCTTCCCAATCACGCCGCTGCAAGTGGAACAGGTCGAGGGCAAATCGGTGCAAGTGCAGTGGTTCGAGCGCAATCGGCTCGAACTGCACCCACAGAACGCTCGCCCCTACGATGTGCTGCTCGGACGGCTCGGTGCTGAGCGGCTAGCCCTCCACGACCCGCACTGGCAAGCGCAGCCCAGCGCGCCAGCCGAGGACGGATGCCTCGTGCTCCCGGGCAGTCCACACCCGATCTGCGGCGAAATGCTGACCACGTGGCGCTCCAGCGGCCTGCAACTCGATCGCAACCCGGCCATCTCGGAATCGGAGAGCTTAGCGCTGTTCGGCCTACCGCTCACGAGCGCCCGCACCGAACAGATCAATGGCAAGGGCTACACGGTGCAATGGTTCGAGCGGGCGCGCTTCGAGTTGCACCCCACGAATCCCGCGCCGTACCGTGTGCTGTTGGGCTTGCTGGGCAACGAATCGTCGCCAGTGGCCTCGCGCGCGCCTGTACGAGCGGCCAGCGCTCCAACACGCATCGAGATCAGCCATATCAATATGAGCGGGCGGGTTGTCCCGGTCGGGATGGATGCCAAAGGTGAACTGGTGGTGCCGGACCACGATGTCGGTTGGTACAACGCCAGCGCCAAGCCGGGCCAGGGCGAGAATGTGGTGCTGTGGGGCCATGTGCTGCGCTTCCGCAAAGCGCCCAACATCCCCGCGCCGTTTGAGCGGTTGAAAGATGCGCCGATCGGTGCCACCATCACGCTCTACGATGCGCAAGGGAACGCCTTCAACTACACGATCGTGCGGCAGGTCGAGGCCAACCCACGCGACGTACACTACATTTTGCCGAAGGGGCGCGAGATGGTCACGTTGGTGTCGTGCTACGGCGATAGTGTGATCGTGGGTGGCGAGGTGGTGGATATGACCAAACGGCTGATCACGATCGCCGAGCCGAGCTAGAAGCCATTTCCTGCATACAAAACGCGGGCTGAGGATAACCTCAACCCGCGTTTGTGATCTCTTCCAAAACGATTAGTCGGGCTGTGAGCGAAGCTCTTGGCCAGCAACCCAACCTTCGCGGCCATCCGTCGTACGGATGCGCCACCAAGTGTAGTTGTCGGCATCGCGTGGGCCTTCGAGCAACGTCATCTGCGTGCCGGGAGCCAAGCGATCGATCTGTTCGTGGTTGAGGCCAGCGCCTTTGCGCAGGCGTAGCGGCAGGCCACCTTGACGGGTGACATAGGCGGTGCTGCCAACGGTGAGGCCACCGGTTGCGGCGGGCGCAGCGGGCGCAGCACTAGACGCGCCAATACCAGCACTTGCAACGCCTCCCGTCGAAGTCGTCTCGGCAGACTTGCCGCCGGTTGGTGCCGCAGCAGCAGCCGGAGCCGCCTTGCTAGCGGCGAGTTGGCGCTGTAGCTCTTGAAGCTGCTTCTGCAGATCGGCCACTTGCTTCTGGGCAGCCTGCAGGGCCTTTGATTCAGAAGCATCCTTTGCCGTAGAATCCTTTACGGCCTTCTGCAGCTGCTCGATCTCGGCATTCTTGGCGTTCAATTGATTGTTCAACGCCAAGATCTGGTCACTCATACTCTGAATGCCCTCGACCATCTGGCGCTTTTCTTCATCGTCCTTGTCGTTGTCTTTATTCCGATTGAAGATATTACCGAGCACGATGCCCTCCCTTTACTAATCTCGGAAGTCAATCAAGAGGATGTAGCACGTTTTGTGCCAAGATCACGAGTATATACGTGATCGCATCGCGAAGGTTTCGCGGATGTAGAGCCGTTCCCGCCGCAATGCGTGGAATTGTTCGGATTCTTGGCGATCCCCTGCACCCCTAACAACGCTTGATCCTCAAGGAGTGCTGGAAGTTGCCCTTTGACAAGCAAATTGTTCCGTGCTATACTTCTGAAAGTGCTTCCATAAAAGGACATTTCAATTTCATACATCGTTCTGATACCGCTTGGAAGCGGAGGTTTTCCAATGCCGGATGCCACGATTTACGATGTTGCAGAGCGAGCACAGGTCAGTATCTCTACTGTTTCGCGTGTCCTTAATTCTCCGGAGCAGGTCAATCAAGGGACGCGATTACGGGTACTGAACGCGATCGACGAGCTCGGTTTTGTGCCTCGTGCAGATGCAGCAGCGCGTGCCCGCAAGGGAACTCGCCGGATTGGGGTCCTCGCGCCTTTCCTCACCTATCCATCATTCATCCAACGGCTTCGCGGTGTCACAACGCTCACCAACTCATCTTATGAGATGGTGATGTACAACGTCGACTCAGCTTCACGGCGCGACAGTTACCTTTCTACCTTGCCGGTAACACGTCGTTTGGATGGCCTGATCGTGATGGCGCTCCCGATTGACGAGGAAGCTGCACAACGACTGGTTATCAACGAGCTTGAGACGGTATTGATCGAAGTGGGTCACCCTTCGTTCAGTAGCGTCGAGATCGACGATACGGGCGGAGGGCGGTTAGTCGCTGAGTACTTGATTGAGCGTGGTCATCGACGGTTTGGTTTTGTGGGCGACGCGGAGGGACCAGATTATTCCATCCATACAAGTGATAAGCGCTTAACCGGGTATCAACAAGCGTTACTCAGTGCGGGTTTCGAGCTACCACCCGATTACATTGCACTTGGGCCGCATGGGTTAGAATCGGCCCGACAGTTGGCACATCGCTTGCTGTCGCTTCCTGTACCACCAACAGCGATCTTTGCACCGAGCGATACACAGGCTCTAGGAGTACTGAAAGCTGCTCGAGAACGAAATCTTGCGGTGCCAAAAGATGTGGCTGTGATTGGGTTTGATGATGTGGAAATGGCGGACTATATTGGGTTAACCACCGTCCGTCAACCGCTTGAGGAATCGGGTCGTGTAGCTGTCGAGTTACTTTTAGGGCGCTTAGCGAATCGTTCGCGACCTCCACAACATGTTCGCCTACCATTAACGATTGTTCAACGAGAAACTGCTTAACGAAGAAAGATACGTTTTTCGGTTGATCTAAACGTAAATCGCACCTTCCTAATCAATTTTTCCAATTCGATATTGCATCCTAGCACTGAAACGTTTTGGGCACGTATTACAACGTAGTTTCATTGCTTATTTCCATATGTCGCTTATACTATGGCTAAGCGACGTATCTTTGCTATAGTTCGCTATCGAATAGTTCTATTCGATAGAGATATCACCAACATCGCATATGTAAACCAAAGGAGGTACAAGGCTTCTTGTTTCCACTGATGGGACCTGTTCGACCGATATGGGTTCGTAACATTGTGAGGAGAATTGTTCGTATGCGACACAGACACCTATTGTTCGCCACGCTGACGTTGATCGTTAGCCTGGTACTGGCAGCTTGTGGTGGCACGGCTGCTACGCCGACCGCCGCTCCCGCAGCGACTACGGCTCCCGCCGCTCCCGAGCCGACCGCTGCTCCTGAGCCGACCGCCGCTCCCGAGCCGACCGCCGCTCCCGAGCCGACCACGGCTCCTGAGCCGACCGCTGCTCCTGAGGAGACTGCTCCTGCAGCTTCGGGCAGCGAAGCTATGGATGAACTGATCGCCAAGGCTGCTTCGATCAGCCCTGAGTTGGCTGCCGCCTTCGCTGGCGAGTATCGTGGCACCAAGGTCTCGATCACCGGCCCGCAGGTCGATGAGGACGCGAACAAGTTCAACGACTCGTTCAGCGTGTTCGAGGAGTTGACCGGCATCGACATCGAGTACGAAGGCACCAAGGAGTTTGAGGCCACGATCGCCGCTCGCGTCGATGGTGGCAACGCCCCCGACATTGCCGACTTCCCGCAGCCTGGTCTGTTGGCCAGCTTTGTGCAGGCCGGCAAGGTCGTCGATGTCAGCACCTTCATCAGCCGCGACTGGCTGGAGTCGAACTACACCGCTAGCTACTTGGACATCGCCACCATGGAGAGCCCCGACGGCCCGATCATGGCGGGCGTGTGGCACCGCGCCTTCCCCAAGAGCTTGGTGTGGTACCCCAAGGCTGCCTTTGAGGATGCTGGTTACACCATCCCCGAGACCTGGGATGAGATGATCGCCCTGATGGATCAGATCGTTGCCGACGGTGACACCCCCTGGTGTATCGGCATCGAGTCCGGCGCTGCAACTGGTTGGCCAGCAACCGACTGGACTGAGGAGACCATGTTGCGCACCACCTCGCTGGAGAACTACGACAAATGGGTCGCTGGCGAGCTGCCTTTCACCGACCCGATCGTGAAGAACGCTGTGAAGGCGTGGTCGGATATCTGGTTCAACGACAAGTATGTCTACGGTGGTCGCGCTCAAATCGTGACGACCAGCTTCGGTGACTCGACTGCCCCGATGTTTGAGAAGCCAGATCCCAAGTGCTGGCTGCACAAGCAGGGTAGCTTCATCACCAGCTTCTTCCCAGCTTCGGCTGTGCCGGGCGTCGATTACGACGTGTTCTACCTGCCGCCGATCGATCCGCAGTACGGCAAGCCGCTGCTGTTCTCGGGCGACCTGATGGTGATGTTCAACGATCGCCCTGAGGTTCGCGCGGTTGAGGCGTTCTTCAGCACTGGCGCATCGGTCGAGCGCTGGATCAAGTCGGGTGGCGCGACTTCGCCCCACCAGGACTCGGACCTCTCGTGGTACACCAACGAAATCGATGCGAATGTGGCGAACATTCTGCTCGAGGCCGAGAGTGTGCGCTTCGACGGTTCGGACCTGATGCCTGGCGTAGTTGGTGCTGGTAGCTTCTGGAAGGGTATCACCGACTACGTGGCTGGTACACTTGACCTCGATCAGGCGATGGAAGAGATCCAAGCTGGTTGGCCTCAACAGTAAGGAAGCTCGCTAGCGCAGTTTCTAGGTAATTGGCAATGGGCGATTTCGGCTAGCCGTAGTCGCCCATTGACCAACTTAGAACTTGGTGATACGTTGTCTAGCAACAGCAAAGACCAAGACTGCAACTCACCTGTGCGCGACTGCGGTTTACCTAAACAGCGCTGTTCAGCAACCAAACGCACAACGCCCAAGTGCAGGCATCAGGAGAAAAACGATGGCAAACGTAACTGAAGTCAAACCGCAACGTCAGTCGCAAAGCCAACAAGGTTCGCCAGCACAAATGCTGCTGGCTCTGGTGGGGTTCATTGTCACGTTAGCTGTAATTTGGTTTGGATTTATTTTTCTCCGCAATAGCCAAGAAACGATGCACAAGCTCGTTTCGACGGTGATAGCGATTGTATGGGGTGTTGGCGGGGTTGCAGCGCTCTTTGTAAGCGCGAATTTCTTGGCCGAGCAGTTTGGCGACACGATCAAGAGTTTCCTGCGCCCTTTTATTTTTGTCGGTCCAGCCGTGTTTATGCTCGGTTGGTTCCTGTTCCTTCCAACTGTTCGCACCCTCTACCTCAGCTTCTTTAACGCCGACACCTCCCAATTCGTAGGCATTCAAAACTATATCTTCGCCTTTACCGACCGCACGATGCTCGAAGCGTTCCGAAATAATCTGATTTGGATGTTCTTCGGCACCAGTGGATGCGTCGTGTTTGGTCTTATCATCGCAGTTCTAGCAGATCGCAGTAAATTTGAGACAGTGGCGAAAGCGCTGATCTTCATGCCCATGGCGATTTCGTTCGTCGGTGCGGGCGTGATCTGGCGGTTTGTGTATTACTACGCTCCTCCTGGCGAAACCCAGATTGGTTTGCTGAACGCGATGGTCACCTTCTTGGGCGGCGAGCCAAAAGCCTGGACAAGCCTGATCCAGCCAGCGAACAACCTGTTCCTGGTCGTGATCATGATTTGGTTGCAGACAGGCTTCGCGATGGTGATCTTCTCCTCGGCGATTAAGGGCATCTCGGCTGATATTCTCGAAGCGGCCCGCGTCGATGGCGCGAATGAGTGGCAGACCTTCTTCCGTATCATCATTCCCACGATCCAATCCACTATCCTGACGGTCACAACCACTATTCTGATCTTCTCGCTGAAGATTTTCGACGTTGTGATGGTGATGACGGGTGGGCAGTACGGTACGCACGTGATCGCTACTCAATTCTATCGTCAGCTCTTTACGTATCGAGATTTTGGTCGCGGCGCCGCGATCGCGATGATTCTGCTGATCGTGATCTCGCCTGTGATCGTCTATAACTTGCGCCAACTGAACCAGCAGGAGGGCTTCAGATGAGCAGCATCGCGCAACCAAAACGCGGCCCGAGTGCGCGCCGCGACCAGTTCTTGGCCAGCCTCTTCGTCAATGGCGTTCTCGCGCTGATCTGCCTTGTTTGGACAATCCCAACGATCGGTGTGTTGGTGTCGTCCTTCCGAGATCGTGAGGAGATCAGCCGCTCCGGGTGGTGGACGATCTTCCCCCACTCCGAGTACGTGAAGGTGGATACGATCACGCTTGATCGCCAGACACCGCTGGATCAACCGATCAATATCCCAAGCCTGGGCATTACGCTATCGAACGAGCAGTTGCAGGCGGGCTACACGTTGGACGATGGTCGCCAAGTGATGTGGGAGAGCCGCCGCCAACGCACGATCGCAGTGCAGAATAAGCAAATCGTCTCGAACACAAACTTCACGCTCGATAACTATCGCAGTGTGTTGACCGGTAAGACGCGAACGGTCGATGGTCAAGAACAGGACGACGCGGGCACCAACTTCGGTAATGCATTCTTGAACTCGGTGGCCGTGGCGGTGCCTTCGACGGTGATTCCGATCTTGTTGGCGGCGTTCGCTGCCTATGGGTTCGCTTGGATGCGCTTCCCTGGACGCAAGATTCTGTTCACGATCATTGTGGCGCTCTTGGTGGTGCCGCTCCAGCTCGCGCTCGTGCCGATTATGCGCGACTTTATGCAGCTTGAGATCAACGGTACGTTCTTGGCTGTGTGGTTGGCACACACTGGCTTCGGCTTGCCGCTCGCCACATATCTGCTCTACAACTACATCAGCGAGCTGCCCCGCGAGATCCTGGAATCGGCCTTTATCGACGGCGCAACACCGTTCACCACCTTTGTGCGCTTGGTGCTGCCGCTGTCGGTGCCTGCGCTGGCATCCTTCGCGATCTTCCAGTTCTTGTGGGTGTGGAACGACTATCTGGTGGCGTTGATCTTCATCGGTGCGAAGCCGAACGTCCAGGTGCTCACTATGCTGTTGGCGAACTTAGTCGGTTCGCGCGGTCAAGATTGGCACTTGCTGACGGCTGGCGCGTTTATTTCGATGCTGTTGCCGCTGATCGTGTTCTTCTCGCTGCAACGCTTCTTTGTACGTGGTTTGATGGCTGGCTCGGTCAAGGGCTAGAGCTTTCTCCTGATCATTATCATCATTGGGCGGAGACGGGGTTGCGTGAAGCAACCCCGTTTTTGTGTGCTCATCAACCCATCTCACATGAGTAGCCAAGCGAAGTGAAAGCAAACCCGAGTTGGACAGTGTCAATAACAAGTCTGTTTTAGCCTCCGGCAGCAAGGTATTCCTTCGTTTTGTGATGTCAAGGCGCTGCGCGTAACAGCTCCTCGACATCACCTTTCCTGAAAATGCTAAATCTAACGCCGAAGAAATGTTATTCGGCAAGCGTACTGATCCTGTAATCAATCATTCGGATGTGGCGCATCCCACGCTCTCGCAAGAGACACATCGCGGTGTACCAGGATGTCAAGGGTGTGATCAGCAGCCAGATGACCTGTACGGCGATCCGACTGGTTGCCGGAGCCTACGCTGCCGCCCGCTCGAACAAGAAGCCTGCGCTGCGCCCGTTCGAGTTCAAGCGCCCGACCGCGCTGTTTCTGGTTGGCGAGCGCGGGCGTGATGCTCGTTTCTGTGACGATGGTACGCTCTCGATCTGGACAGTGGCAGGTCGCAAGCGCATCGCGTACAC
>CALKHR010000126.1 GCA_937988885.1 uncultured Roseiflexaceae bacterium
TCATAGATGCTCCTATGGTGCTTGTTGATAAATACACCTCGCACTATAATTTAGGTATACCGCAAATAACGCTCACCCCACATTAATATTACATCTAAAGTACCAAGAAAACGTTATTTTTTAGAGAATACACCCTTTTTGCATCCTCTTTACACTTTACCAGAGAAATAAAATAATACAGACTTTGAGTGCACAAGCCCAGTCTCTGGCGCAGGAATGCCGAAATGTTGCTATACGCGCCGCATCTCACCAAGCCCTCACCGAGCCGTCAGCGTCGGGCCGACGCCAATCGCGTATAATAACGGCTCGGAAACCCGCGAACACCGTAGGTCAAAGACGTGTCCACACCGCAACACACAAGCGCAGTGCGCCGCTACGGGCCGCTGCTCGGCGTCCTGCTGCTGGGCCTCGCCCTGCGCCTGCTCCTGTGGGAGCGACTGCCGCGCATCGGCCTGATCTCCGATGAAGGCGAATATCTCTCAGCCGCGACGTGGTTTATTCACGGCCACGGCTTCAACTGGTATCACGATTATCTCTGGACGCGCGCGCCGCTCTACCCGCTCTTTATCGCGCTGCACCTGGCGCTGTTCGGCGAAACACTCACGCCCATCTACATCAGCCAAACCATCCTGAGCCTGCTCAACGTCACCCTGGTCTATGCGCTGGCCCAAAAGTGCGCGCCAACCGCGCCACGGCCCGTCGGCCTGGTCGCCGCCATGCTGATGGCGCTCTACCTGCCCTTCGCCACCTACACGCAGATGCTGCTCTCCGAGACGCTGTTCCTCACGCTCCTGCTGAGCAGTTTCCTGATGCTGACATATTGGCGACCGCAGCCATTGCTCGGCCTTGCGCTGCGCCCTCTGCTGCGGGCCGCTTGGCCGCTGATCGCCGCAGGCGTGCTGCTGGGCCTCACCACGCTCACCCGCTCGATCACGCTGATGTTCCTGCCGATCATCATGCTCTGGCTGTGGGGACGCCCGTTCGGGCCGCAGATGCTCCGCCGCCTGCTCGCCCCGATCCTGCTGGCCGCCTTCGCGTTCGGCACCATCCTGCCCTGGACCGTTTACAACAGCCGCATCTACGGCGGCCCGATCATCATCGACACCACCGGGCCGTTCAACCTGCTGTTGGGCGGACGCACCGCCGCCGATGGCAACCGCAACGATGCCGCTACCCGCGACTTCGTGCTGGCGCTGTTGGGGCAGAAGAATCCCGACACCATCACCAGCGCGCCCTGTGGCACGTCGCCCACACCGCTGCCCAACCAAGCTGCTCGCCAAGCCGCCATGTCGAGCGAGGCGATCTGCCTGATCTTGCGGCATCCGTTCGCCTTCATCAGCAAATCGCTGGTCGAACTGATCGATCTGTTTCAGATCAACTACACCGGCGCGGAGCGGCTTACCACCGGCTTCACCACCGGGCGCTTGCCCATCTGGTACGCGCTCAGCCTGTTCCTGCTCGATGACACCATCTACGTGCTGACGCTGCCGCTCGCACTACTGGGCTGGGCGCTGGCCCGCGCTCAGAACGCCAGCAAAACCACGCGCTCGTTGCACATCCTGCTGGGCCTGTGGTGCGCCTACAACGTCGCGCTGGCCCCGCTGCTGTTCGCGATCAACCGCTTCCGCCTGCCGCTGCTGCCGTTCGCCTTCATCGCAGCCGCCTACGCCCTGGTGCTGCTCGCGCAGGGCGACTGGAAGCTGTTGCGCAACCGCTGGGGCATGGCCTGGGCCTGCCTGGGGCTGGTGCTGTTCGTGATCGCCGCCTCGCCCTATGCCTACCTGTCGCCGACCAACCAAAACCTGCCATCCTACCTCGGCCCGTACCCATCGAGCCTCGCCAGCACCATCATCAGCATCGGCGAGCGCGACAACTACCTGCGCACCGAGCGGATTCGCGATGCCCTGCAGAGCGGCCAATTCGACGCCGTGCGCGAACTACAGGCCAGCGGCCCGCTCGCAATGGCACGCATCAACCAAAAAGCCGCCGATGTGCCAACCCTGATCAGCGCCCTGCTCGCCAGCCATCAAGGCCAACCGCAACAGGCGCTCGACACGCTGCCACCGCTCAGCAGCATCCTCAGCAGCAAAGATGTCGAAGCGATCGTTGTGCGGGGCGATGCGCTGCGCAGCCTGGGCCAGTACGACGAGGCCCGCGCTATGTTCGGTCGCAGCAGCCCGCAGATGCCCACCGGATTCGTCGATGACGCCAATCCCGTGCAATGGGCCTGGGACTGGCTCGCCCCCGCGCCGCTGCCCAATCAGCACCTCGATCTCGCGGGCGACCTCGACCTGGGCTACATTTCCGGCTGCTTCCTGGGCGAAGGCGATCCACAGGGCACCTTCCGATGGTGCACCGACGGCGCGCAACTGCGCTTCCCGCGCGCTGGCACGGGCGCGCCGCAAACCCTGGTGCTGCGGGCCGATGGCCGCGGTTGGCTCAACGGATGGCTGCCCGTGCCGCCCGTCCAGGTCTATCTCGGCGAACAACTGGCGGGCACGTTCACGCCCAGCCACACCGACGTGGCCGAATACAGCATCGCGTTACCAGCCGTCGCGCCCGGCGCCGACATCGTGATCACCCTGCGCACCCCCACCTTCGTGCCCGATGCCGCGCGCTACCTGAGCCAACAAGGCAGCCAAGTCGGCCAAGTGCAGGAACTCGGCGTGCGCCTCGATTGGGCCGAACTGCGCTAGACGCGCCTGGAGAGGAAACCCGTGTATCGCAGAATCGCCAACCACATCCCGCTCCTGCTCCTGATGCTGCTCGCATTGGGCCTACGGCTGCTGGTCTGGGACTGGCATCGGCTCTACGATCTCGGCGGCGACGAGCGCGAATACTTCAACCAAGCCATCACGCTGCTGCGCGACCGCCGCTACGTCGAACTGAACCTGATGCGCCCGCCGCTCTACACTGGCTTCCTGGCCGCCTGCATCTACATCATCGGCGATTCGGTCGTGCACCAGTTGCGCTTGGTGCAGGCGTTCATCAGCGCGCTCACCGTGCTGCCCGCCTACGGCTTGGCCTGGCGCCTGTTCGGCAGCCGCCCGATCGCCCTGGTGGCGGCGGCGCTGTTCGCCCTCAACTACACCCTGGCCAGCAACGCCACCGAACTGCTCACCGAGACGCTGTTCGTGTTTGGCTTGACCACCGTGTTCTGGCTGCTGCTGGAACCCTCGAACGCGCTGCCCCGCCGCTGGGCGCTACTCGCGAGTGTGCTAGCCGGGCTTGGCGTGGGCACATTGGCCCTGCTGCGCTCGGTGGCGCTGCCGCTGCTGCCGCTCGGCGCGGTGTGGCTGTTCCTGCAGCA
Source organism: uncultured Roseiflexaceae bacterium (assembly GCA_937988885.1). GTDB lineage: Bacteria > Chloroflexota > Chloroflexia > Chloroflexales > Roseiflexaceae > CALKHR01. The sequence continues at coordinate 3,311 of CALKHR010000126.1, forward strand.
CAGCCTGAACGGCGCACCATCCCGCCGACGCCTCAGCATGCTCGTGCCCGCCATCCTGTTCGTGCTCAGCACGCTGATCGTGATCCTGCCGTGGACGGCCCGCAACTACCTCACCTACGGCGCGCCCATCCTGATCGACACTACCGGCCCCGAGAACCTGTGGCTCGACAACGACCCCGCCGGACGCGAAGCCGTCAAACAGCAGCTCTACGCCATGGGTCAAAACATGGCTGGTCGCCAACAGCTCGCGCTGGAGCGCGGCACCGCCGTCATCCTGGCCGATCCCGGGCGCTTCATCCGCAAAGCCTGGGGCGAGGCCACCAAATTCTTCGCGCTGGAATACTTCGACGACATGCGCCAGCGCCAAGCGATCTGGATTCCGCCGCTGGAAGTGTGGTTACGGCTACTGCTGGGCGATGCGCTCTGGCTCGTGTTGCTGTTGGGCGGCGTGCTGGGGTTCTGGTTCGCGCCGCTCGTGCGCACGCCCACTGCCACCAACCGCTGGCAAACATTCGGCCAACGCCTGGCCCTCACCGACCCGCGCTGGCTGATGGTGCCGTGGGTGCTCTACACGCTGCTCACCGCGCTCATCTTCCACGTCGAACTGCGCTACCGCCTGCCGATCTACCCCGCGCTGCTGGGCTACGCGGCCTGGTTGCTCTCGCGATTACCGCGCATCCGCCGTTCACCGCCGCAACCACTCCGTGTGATGCGACCAGTGCTAGCGACTTGCACGGTGCTGCTCATCCTCGGCTTACTGCTCCTGCACCGCCCCTATCCGTCGGAAGGTTGGATGCTGGCGAATAAACACCTGCGCTTGAGCCAAGCCGAGCGGGCGCTGCAACGTGGCGATGGCCCAGCCGCAGAACGCGCCGCCCGCGCCGCCCTGAGTCATGATCCAGCCTCGGCCCTGGCGCAGGTGGCTCTCACACGGGCCGCGCTGGTGCAAGGCGACCTCGCCGCTGCCCGTGCCACCGCCGATGCCGCCATCGCAGCCCTGCCCGCACACCCACAGGGCCACCTACTGCGTGGTGCGCTGCTACGCGCCGAAGGCGACCTACAAGCCGCCCGCAGCGAACTCGCCTACGAACGCGCCTCGCGCGAGGATCTGCAACGCTGGGCGCAGCACTCCTTCGCGCCGCTCGGCCCACCGCCGAGCGACATAGCGGTCGGCGCGGGGCTCGACCTCGGCTTTGTGCGGGATTTCTGGCTGCCCGAGCCGGAGGGCTTCCGCTGGAGCACCGCCGAGTCGCACATCGCCCTGACGGCCCCACCCGACGCCAAACAGCTTGTGGTGCGCGTCGGCTCCGGGCGACCAGCTAACGCGCCGCCCGTCGAGCTTCAGGTGCTCGCCAATGGTGCGTTGCTCGGCACCCTGACGCTCACCAGCGCACCAGCCGACTACACGCTGCCGATCAGCGTCGCGCCCGGCCCGCTTGAGATCACCCTGCGCAGCCCCACCTTCCGCCCGCGCGACTACGACCGCGCCAACCCCGACGATCGCAGCGTGGGTGTGATGGTCTACAACGTTGCGCTGCAGCCCTAGCACCCACGCTCGCCGCGTCACCTCACGCGCCGTTGCTGGTTGAAGATCTCGTACAGCACCAGGCTGGCCGCCACCGAGAGGTTCAGCGAATCGCCCCGACCGACCATCGGGATGCTCACCGTCTGTGTGCAGAGCGCCAAGCCCGCCGCCGATAGCCCACGCGGCTCGTTGCCGATCAGCAACACCAACGGCAATCGGTAGGCGACCGCCTGGTAATCGACGCTGGCGGCTGGCGACGTGCCGACCGCCGTACAACCGTACTCGTTCAGCCAAGCGGCGAACTCGGCCAACGAGGCGCGTATCAACGGCTGCGCGAACACCGCGCCCAAGCTCGCCCGCACCGCCGTAGGATCGTATGGATCGGAGGTGTTGCCCAGCAGTACCACACCCGCGCAGCCGACCGCCTCGCAGGTGCGCAACACCGCGCCCAAATTGTTCGGGTAGTGGATCTCCTCCAGCGCCACCCACAGGCCGTGGCCCGGGTGCGTATGCGCCAACGAGTGCCAGCGCTGACGCACCACCGCGCCCAAGCCCTGCGCCGATTCCTTCGTCGCCAGCGTCTCGAACACCTCGGCGGTGACCTCCAGACAATCGACGCCCCGTTGAAGCTGCTCGTGCAGCAGATCCTGCGCGACGCGGCTGGTGAGCAACTCCGGCGCGACCACCAACTGCTCGATCTGCGCGCCGTACTGCACCGCCGCCATCACATGGTGAATACCATCAACAAACGCCAAACCGGTGCGCTGGCGCTCCTTCCGCTGGCGCAACTCGCGTATCGCTTTAATGCGAGGATTATTGCGGCTCGAAATGGAGCGCGCGATCGATCTACAAAACATCTGCGGAGCCATAGGGCCTCCTTTTCGTCTGCTGCTTCGGCAAGCGTTTCCTCGACACCGATACACAGCAGGCGCAGCACGCCCACGGCAAGAATCAAAAAGCCGCGGGCGTGTACTACGCCCGCGGCTGTTCTTCTACGTTTCGCTGATCTAGCTGAAATAACGCTGGAACATGGGCATAGTACGCCTATGTCCAGCGGTGCCTACAGTAACGTATGTGGCGCCTTTCTGGCGGAAATTACGATGCGTATGCAGTTGGAGCATCACTGACATCATCACAAACAAACATCCAGCTCGATGAACCGTGCGCCAATCCGCACAAGATAAGCCTATCACAGCCATGTAGCCTCGGTCAATCGGTCGTTCATCCGTCTTTCGGGGGATATTTATGCAGAGCGAAGGGGAGCATCATCAAACGGCTGGAGCAACTGGGAAAAAAGGGGTGTGTCCTGGCTAGAGAAAGGAATGGCTCACCATCACGTGCTGGTAGCAAGCCACCATCCCTCAGACCAGGACAGCTAACTTACTGTAACATTGCATGACGCAAAAGTGAATAGGAACGAGGGTTACACACAAGACGGTACCTATACTTATATGCATTTAGCCCTACAGTCCTAGTAGGTCGAATTGTTCGTTTCGAGAGGTGTAGATCGCTTTATTTCCGATTAGGCATATTTGGCATAGGAATGCCGTAGATATGACCTGCTATCAACCATAAAAGATATATGATATACGCCATTTTCCAGCAAAAGAACGTCACCTTTTCAAGCAATAGGAACCGCACACTTCAACCGCTTTCATGAGGCCACAACTACATCCATATACAAATATTTTGCATACAGAAATAATAGAATGGTCGCACTTCTGAGACGAACCAACAAGCAACTTCCCGCAAAAAGGTTTAAATTCAATCACAAAAGATCAGAGATGATCACGTAATAGCATGATTCCGATCACTTTTACTAATATACTTTCCATTGAGAAACAGTTACATTTATAACAGAAACAGCGAACAGCACTCGTTCCTTTTCGTTTTACAGTTCTTTCGGATTTTACCCGATTCAACTCACGTATTTCATCTCTCGATAAGGAGGTTGTCAACCGTTTTATTCTTGCATCGGCCATAATTTAATCTCGATCGATCATTGCGACTCATGTAAGGTGGTGAAATAGGCTCGAATCGTAGAAACGATGGTGCGATTTGCAGCATTTCTACACCTGTATTTAAACGCTTTTGTAGTAGAAATATTTCCTTCCTTTTCCTTGACTTCATGAGCGCATATTGTTATGATCGATTCACCAATGTTCCATTGTGTTTGGTAGCCGTCCGTGAGTCTTTCAACGTATCGGTCGTCCTTGTAATCCAACACTAAAACATGCTCCACGCCGAACATGAAGATGTTTCACACGATGGCCTGATCGCTGACATTCTCACACCGTTGATTGTCGCATCGGCACTTTTTGCACTGCTCACACTGGCATTAATCGCCGGTTCGAGGAGTGACGTTGGCATCTCCAGTTTCATCTTTCCCGCAATCCTGCTGCTCAACACACTCATCGCACAACAGGCGCAACAGCATAACAAACTCTTCTTTGCAGCCACACTGATGTCGTATACGATTGGCCTATTGCCGATCTTTACGGTTTTTACCCATAGTCCTTCCAGCAATTCGATCATGTTCATTGCGCCCCTGGGTGTGTTGCTTGGCACGTTGATTCTGCCGTTCCGTGTGGGCTTTACGATCGCGGGCATCGGCATCGCCATGCTGATCGTATCGATCTTCATGAACCCAACAGTCGCGCTGTTATCACAGGCCCTGTTGATCCTGCTTCTGTTGGGGTTTGGGGCTTTGGGCTGCTGGGCCAGCGATACGATCTTGGGCACGATCGCTTGGGCCCTCGATACATCGGCCAAATCCGAGCGACGCGAGAAACTGCTACGCCAGACGCAACACGAGTTGCAAGAAGCGATCTACGAACGAGAGCGCCTGAACAACGCCATGCAGATCACTAACCGTGATCTTGAAGCGGCGCGCGCAGCTGCCGAGGCGGCGTATCAATCGAAATCGAGCTTTATGGCTCGGATGTCGCACGAGCTGCGCACTCCGCTGAACTTGATCATCGGCTTTAGCAACGCAATGCTGGAGCATCCCGAGATGTACGAGATGCAACCGCTGCCCGAGATATACCAGGCCGATATCAGCGCTATCCGCGCCAGTGGCCAGCATCTGCTCGGCCTCATCAACGATATCCTCGATCTTGCCAAAGTGGAGGCCGGACGGCTTGAGCTTCACAAAGCACCGTTCCAGATCGAAGCGCTGCTGGAAGAAATGTACAAGACGGCTGGAGCGCTGCTGCTCAACCGTCCTGTGGTGCTAACGCGCGATTGGCCCTCTCCGCTTCCGACGATTGTTGCCGACGAGACGCGGATACGCCAAGTGTTGCTGAACCTCATCTCGAATGCCAGTAAATTTACCGACGAAGGCGAAATCTCCCTCGGTGCCAGGGCGAACGATAAGGAGGTATTGATTTGGGTGCGCGATTCAGGCATCGGTATCGCGCCGGAGGATCAAGTTCGCATGTTTGGTGAGTTTGAGCAGGCCGAAAGCGACGATAGCCGCCAACGGGGCGGTACAGGGCTCGGCCTTTCGATCTGTCGGTGGCTCGTTGAAATGCACAACGGGAAAATTGGTCTCGAAAGCACACCAGGTATTGGTAGCACTTTTTTCTTCACTCTTCCGCTCAATGCCGAAACAACCTACTCTCACCCTACTAAACCAACGGCGGAGCCTGTAGACAACTCATATGCAGAGTTGCACACGATGTAAAGGAACTTGATACTATGGCCAGTATCCTACTTGTGGACGATGTCTTCATTGCTCGTTCCATGGCCGAGCGAGTCCTACGCTATGTCGGCGGTTACACCGTTCAGTCAGTTGGGAGTGGCAAAGAAGCAATCGAGGTCGCACAAAGCAATCCACCAGATTTAATCGTGCTCGATATCAGCATGGCTCAAATGGATGGCATCACCGCGCTGCGCGAACTCCGCCAGTGCGGCATTGGCTGTCCAGTTATCGCATTCACCGCCCGCGTCGAGCGGACCCCAGGCGAATTCGTCGCTCAAGGGTTCAGCGCCTACGCTTCAAAAACAGGAGATCTCAAGGATCTGCTGAATACGGTGCGAGGAGTGCTTAAAGGAGCGCAGAGGAATTAAATGCAAGAAGCTGAGGGTTTGGGCAATACACAACCATCTAGTGTGCTACAACTGCACCTCACCCGCGTCCTCCAGCTCACTAGCAGATGTTCAGAAACCAAGACCTCTCGCAGTTCAAACACAACGCTCGGAAGCGAACGCATACCAATGCACGCTTCCGAGCGTCATTCCTATGTCTCGCTGGCCCGCTAGTACGAACGGATCAGCGTTCGCACCAACTCCGGCGCGCGGCCCACATACCCCTCGGGCGTCAGGGCGCGCAATTCATCCTTCACACTCTCGGCCACGTCCAACGTCTTGATGAAGGCGTGCAAGCTCTCCAACGTGAGCGCCTTGCCCCGCGTTAAGCTCTTCAACACCTCGTACGGCTCCGGGTAGCCCACGCGCCGCAGGATCGTCTGCACCGCCTCGGCCAACACCTCGGGGTGCGCCCGCAGGTCGTCCAACAACCGCCCGTGATCCACCGAAACCTTGCTCAAGCCCTTGATCAAGCGGCGGTAGGCGAACAAGCTGTGCCCAAAGCTCACGCCCACATTGCGCAGCACGGTGCTATCCGACAGATCGCGCTGCAGCCGCGAGATCGGCAACTTGCGGCTGAAGAACTCCAGCAGCGCGTTCGCCAAGCCCAGATTGCCCTCGGCGTTCTCGAAGTCGATCGGGTTGACCTTGTGCGGCATCGTCGATGAGCCGACCTCGCCAGGCTTGGGCGCCTGCACCAAATAGCCATCGCTGATGTAGCGCCACATATCCTGCGACATATCGATCAAAATGGTGTTGAGGCGCTTGAGCGCGTCGAACAGCTCGGCCAGCGAGTCGTGCGGCTCGATCTGCGTGGTGAGCTGCACCGGCTCCAAGTCGAGCGAGCGCACAAACGCCCGCCCAAACGCCAACCAGTCGATATTCGGCAGCGCTGCAACGTGAGCAGCGTAGGTACCCGTCGCACCGTTGAGCTTGCCCGTCAGCGAAACGGTCGCCAGTTGCGCGTGGGCGCGCCGGAAACGGGACACGAACACCGCCAACTCCTTGCCCATCGTCGTGGGGGTGGCGGGTTGGCCGTGGGTGCGTGCCAACATCGGCGTGGAGGCCTCGCGCAGCGCCAACTCCTGCAGCGCTCCGCCAAGCTCGGTCAGCGCGGGCAACAGCACCAAATCGCGAGCCTCGCGCACCATCAAGGCATAAGCCAGGTTGTTCACATCCTCCGAGGTCAGCGCGAAGTGCACCGCCTCGCTCCACTCCGACAGCCCCAACTTGCCGATCTGCTCACGAATCCAGTACTCCACGGCCTTCACATCGTGGTTGACCTTGCGATCCCACGCCGCGATCGCCTCGGCATCCTCACTGCGAAACGCGCGGTACAAGCCGCGCAGTTCGCCCACAGCCTGCGGCGTCAATTGAGGGATGAAGTCAATCTCACGGGCCTTTGCGAGGAAGATCAAATACTCAATTTCAACACGAACGCGATAACGGAACAGCGCCGCCTCGCTAAAAAAAGCTTCGAGCTTCTCCACCTCAGGGCGATAGCGCCCATCGAGCGGGGAGAGGGCCTTGAGAGAGTCGTTCATACAATGTCTCCATGTGTGACAGATGTATGTGCATCATACCACATGCGATTGTGTGATCATTCGCGCCCAAAAACAAAGACGATCATCCAACCTACAACGCCGCAACAGTGTAACACCAGCTTTTTTTGGGGAAGAAAAAGGCC
>CALKHR010000127.1 GCA_937988885.1 uncultured Roseiflexaceae bacterium
GTGTATTGGTCGGTGTATTCGTCGGTGTTGCGGTTGAGGTATTGGTTGCCGTTTGTGTCGGTGTGCTGGAGGGAGGCACACATGAGACGGGAGTCGAGGCCGAGTTACGGGGATTAGGCGCGTCAACCATAAAATCCGCGCTGTTATCGTCCGTGTCTACGCAGCCGTTGCCAGCACGTAGATCGGCAGTTACGGTGGAAGGTGCGGGAGCATTTGAACCGCCTTCGTTACAGTTCGCTGTCGTCCCATAGCCAATAAAATCCACAATGTTAGCATCTAAAGGACAGCCGCCAGAGAGGGCCGTGGTCGTATTAACAAGCGCTACTTTCCCGGTGTTGGCGGACATCGAAATTGAGCCTGTCACATCAGGCGTGGGAAGGTTATTGACCCCGTTTATGCCAGTACCTTCGGCAATCAGCAAATAGCCGCCTGCAGGCACAGAAACATTCGGTAAGTTGGTGACTTGCCATGTGGTGCCAGCTGCCGAAGCATACTGGACCGACCAGCCGTTGACGGAGACCGGACTACTGCTGCGGTTGAATAGCTCGATATAGTCGTTTTTATAGGTGGAACAACCAGCCGTCATGCAGCCAGCCCCACCGTACACTTGGCTGATAACAAGTGTTGTGGATACAGCTTTTGCCGAAGGAACAGTGTGTAGCCCTAGCATAACGAGCTTAGTAAGAATAATCAGCACAACAAGCACGATTCCCAGCCGTAATGTATGCGTAGTGAAAACAAGACGCATGGCCCAACATCCTTTCTCTATGGCCGCGTTGAAGATGCATTGGTTGCATTGTCCCGAAAACTGGGGGTATGCTTGCCCTACGCCTCAACTACGATAGTATCAAACTGGGAGACAACAGGTGCTTTTCGCAAGTTCAGTATATCGCTGACTCAGCTAGGCCTTTGGCACAGTCGATCAGTGAGGTCATAAATATCAACTATAACACTCTACAATGCGGATGACAATCAGATTTTATACCAAAATCTTCACAAATTCAGTTCAACACGTTTTAATGAGCATTTCGTTTGATGTGATATCGAGTGGTATCTATTGAAATGCGCTTCAGCGTTGTTGAGCGCAACATCACAGAGCTTTTTGTGGGAATAAACAAAACAGCGCGTGGCATGCAGTAGATGCATGTCACGCGCCGTTTTCTCGACGAGATGCGGTTTATTGGACGTTGCGCCGCCGCAAGAACAAGCTCGCCACGATGCAGATCGCGCCAATCAGCACAAGCAGCGTTGCCATCGGCGTGAAGTCCTCGCCAGCAGTGCGGGGCATGCCCGGCTGGGCACCAGCATTGCCGCCTGTGTTACCGCCAGTATTGCCATCTGCGTTACCACCGTCGCCAGCGTTGTCGCCCTCGTCGCCCGTGTTGATCGAGTCATCGGGGGTGGCCTCGGGCGTCAGCACCACGCCTTCCGAGAGCGTGTCAGTCGTCTCGATGATCGTGACATAGGCGCTCGCGCTGTCGTCGTCGGTGTTGTTGCTGTTGTTGGTGGTGGTGAGATACGCCGTATTTAGGCCACCAGGAGGCAGCGCGCTCAAGTTGACTTGAGCACGGATACGGATGCGCACCACCTGGTTGGGCTTCACCGAACCGACCGAAACGGTGACGGTGCGCCCATTGATCGAAACGTCGCCCTGCTCGGTCGATGCGCTTAGCACATCGAGGAAATCGGGCAGCGGATCGTTGACCACCACATTGTCGGCGGTTTCCTCACCGCGATTCGTGACAGTCAAGACAAACTCAACGGTATCGCCCCAACGGGCCTCGGCAGGGCTGACCGACTTGCTGATCGTCGGATTGGCCTTTTTGCGCTCCGGCTTGGGCGTGGCAGTCGGCTCCGGCGTCGCGGTCGGCTCCGGCGTTGCAGTTGGCTCCGGTGTCGCGGTCGGCTCCGGCGTTGAGGTGGGCATCGGGGTAGGTGTTGCAGGCTCAGCGGACGGCGTGAGCACGAGCAGTGGCGCACCATAGGCCACGGGTTTACTCGCCAAGGCTGCTGCCATAATCAGCAGGGCGATGCCCGACATTTGAAGTAGTCGCTGAATGAAGATGCGATTCACTGTTGAGACCTTTTATTCATGGTCGTGAGTTATGAGCCATTGCGGCCCACAACCCACGACAACGGTTGAGCTCTAGCGGCTAACGATCGGTACGAAGAACCGATAACCGGCAGCGGCAGGGGCAACGGTGGCCGAACTTGGGCCATGCTCGCTGGTCACACCGTTGAGCTCGATCTCTTCGAGCCAGTAGGTGTAGCTCTGACCAGCCTGCACGTTGGTATCCCGCCATTCGTAGCTCGCACCCAATCCGCCGCGGCCTGTGCTGAGGATGGGCTGCGCTGTGACGAGCACTGCGTTGGCGCGCGTGCCGTCGGTGCTGCGATAGAGCTTGAAGCCCCACGTATTGAACTCAGCGCTCGTGACCCAGCGCACGACAATCGCATTGCCCTCGGCTGTGGCGGTGAAGCTCGACAGCGCAATGGCAGTAGGTGCGAACGGAATCGTGGCGGTGTAGGTGTTGTTGGCCGGAGTCATGTCCGTGCCATTGGCACCATCATCGCCGATGCTGGTGGTGTTATCGATCTGCTGCGCGCTCCGATCGGGCGTATCGACAACGTCCACACTGAACTTGACGCTGCCACCCGCACCGCCGCCAGCCAGCGTACCCGGGATCGAAGTTGTACAGACCGTGCCAGCCACTGAGCCATCCGCACAACTCCACACCGTCGGCGCGCTGGCCGCAGCGTTGAAGATGGTGTTGAGCGGCACTGTCTCGGTGATCACCACGCCTGTTGCGGCGATCGTGCCCACGTTGGTGTAGGTCAACGTGTAGTTGATCGTCGCGCCCGGCTTGGTCGAGACGCTATCGCCCGTCTTGGTAATCACCAGGTCCGGCGCGGCCCGCACAGGCGTCGTGTCGTTGCTGGTGTTATCCGACGTGTCGGTCTCGGTGCCGTTGGTGCCGTCGTGGTCGATCGATGCAGTGTTGTCGATCAACGTTACGCCAGCGGGCAACGGCGAGTCAACGACGACGGCGAAGGTCACATCGCCGGTATCGCCTGGCTCAACGGTGCCCACCGCGAAGGTACAGGTGCTACCCGCGCCGTTATCGGGCGTGCAGGTCCAGCCCGCCGTGCTCGCGCTTGCGTCGAAGCTTGTGTGCAGCGGCACCGTCTCGGTGATCACCACGCCGCTCGCGCCACGCGTGCCCGTGTTGCTGTAGGTGAGCGTGTACGCCACCGTACCACCCGCCAGTACGCTGGCGTTGGCGTCGGTCTTGACGATCGTCAACTCGGGCGCAGCCGTGACAGCGGTCGTGACCGTGCTGGTGTTATCAGCCGGGGTCGGGTCGCTGCCGTTGGTGCCGTCGTCGGTGATCGCAGCCGTATTCTCGATGCCCATCAGGCCTGCGGGCAGCGTGCTGTCAACCGTCACGGTAAAGGTGACGCTGCCGGTCGCGCCCACAGCCAGGTTGCCAACTGTGTAATTGCAGCTGCTGAATGCGTTGCCATCGGGCGTGCAGGTCCACAACGGCAGATCGCTCACATTCGCGGTCGTGCCCACAGGCACCACCTCGGTGATGTAAACGCCCGTCGCATCCTGGTTGCCCGTGTTGGTGTATGTCAAGGTGTAGGTGATCACGCTGCCGACGGTGGCCGTAATGCCGTGATCATCCTTCACGATCTGAAGGTCCGGTGCCGCTTGAAGCACGTCGGTATCGGTGAACGTGTTATTCGCCGGCGTCGGGTCGGGGCCGCGTGTGCCATCGTCCGCCACGCTGACGGTGTTGTCGATGGTGTCGGCACCCGCCGGAACGCTCGTATCGACGCTCACCGCGAAAATGAACGTGGCGCTCTTGCCGATGCCGAGCGTGCCAACCGCCAAGGTGTAGGTACCACCACCCGACGGGGTCCAGCCCGCCGTACTCGCGCCTGCATTGAAGCTCGTGTTCGCCGGCAACGTCTCGGAGATGATCACACCTGTAGCGGTGTAGGTACCCGTGTTGGTGACCTGAATGGTGTAGATCACCAGGTCGTCGGTGGTGACGCTCGTCACACCGTCCGTCTTGGTGACGACCAGATCCGGCGCACCGATCGCCACAGACGCCGTGCTCTGGGTGGTGGTCACATCAGTGCCGAAGCCATCGGTGCCGCTCACGTCGATGCGGTTGATGGTCTGCTTGCCATTCTGATCATCGGTCGAGGCCAGCGCCTTGAAGTCCACAAGGATCGTGGTGGTGGCGCCCGACGCGAGCGGTCCAACGTTCGTCCACACCAACTGGCCCGCCGTGACACTGCTCGGTGCGACGGTCGCCGAGACGAAGTCGAGCTTGTCCGCATCGAAGGTGTCGGTGAGCGGGATGGTCGCCAGCGTCGTTGCACCAGTGTTGGTGATGGTGATGCTGAAGCGGACGGTGTCATTGACACCCGCCAAGCCACCGACCGGCGAAACGAGGCGCTTATCGGCCACGAACGATGCGATCTGAACGTCCACATCATCGTCGGTCGAGTAGTCGTTCACGCCGCCGCTGCCGTCGCGCTCGTTCGGGTTGTTGCCCGGCAAGCTCGACCACGTGGCTGCGACCTGGTTGGTGATGGTGTTGCCACCGCTGCCGTCGAGGACGGCCTGGAATTCGACCTCAACCTTAGCCCCACCCGCCAGGCTCTCGATCAGCCATTCCATCAGCGGAGCCGCCGTATCGGTAACGATCGCGCTGCCGCTGACGACCTGCAACGAGTTCGGCACGTAGGTCAGGCCAGTGGGCAAGGTATCCTGAGCCAACACATTGTAGGCCGTGACCGACGATGTATTGGTGACGGTGATGTGGTACGTGACGGTATCGCCAACATTTGCACTCACAGGCGTGACCGACTTATCGATCACCACGCTCGGCTCCACCACGGTGATCGTCTGGGAACCGCCCGAGACGTTGACCGAGGTATCGGTGTTGACGTTGGTGTAGTTCATGCTGGCAGTGTTGGTCAGCGTGGTGCCGTCCTGGTTGCCAGCAATATTCTCGACGCGAGCCACCACGCGCAGCAGGAACTGGTTCGCGCTGCTGCCCTGAGCGGGGCCACTGCCGTTGGTCTGAACATTCTCGAACAGTACCGACAAGGTTGTGCCGTTGTTGGTCACTTCCACCGGCGTGCCGAGCGAGCCGTTGTAATCGGCAGTCAAGTTGCCGTTGCTGGCAGCCGCTGTCGTCACAATGCTGTGGCTCACGTAGGTGAGGCCCGTCGGCAACACGTCGGTCACGGTGATCGCCTTCGTCGCGCCCTCGGGCAGAGTCACGCGGATGTCGTAGGTGACCTCCTCGCCGATCGTGTAGTTGGTTGGCGTGGGTGCCAACTTCTGCACGGTTGGCGTGCTCAACGTCAAGTTGATGCTGTCGCTATCGCTGTAGTCGTTCACACCGCCCGAGCCGTCGCGCTCGCCCGAAGGCTGGCCCGAAGTCCCTGGGGTGCTCGAACCCGTCGCATTGGTGGTGGTGCCGTGCGAACCCGGCAAGCTGGTGTAGACCAAGTTGGCCGTGTTCGGGATGATGAGGCCGTTGTTGGCCGTGTCGATCACCTTGGCGGTAACCACCACGGTCACGCCCTTCTCCGCGCCAGGGATATCGACGACAGGAGGCAGTTGATCCACCGTCACGAGCACCGTCCCACCGACGCCCAAGGTCGAGGCATCGACGTAGGTCGAGCCGCTCGGCACCGTCACCGCCACATTGGTCAACTCCAAGTTGGCGTTGAGCACATCGCTCACCACCACGTCGAAGGCAGTGGCGCGGTTTGCGCCGTTGGCGGTGTTCGAGTAGGTGATCTCGTACACGACCTCGTCACCTGCGTCGCTCGGCGAGGTGGTGATGGTCTTGCTCAGGTTGGTGATGCTCGGCTCGGCCACCGTCACGCGCACAACGTCGGAAGTTGTGATCACAGAACCATTGACGCTCACCGTGAAGGTGTTGTCGAGGTTGGTGCCAGCCTGGTTGCCCGCCACGTTGTTCACCAGGGCGTTGAACTCCAGCACGACGTACTCAAGGTCGAGGTCGTCGTCACTGTTGGTCAGGTCACCCAGCGAGAACACAGGATCATCGCCCGACTGGAAGGCGCCAGCCGCGCCCGTACCACCCGAGATCGCACTGCTCGGCAGCGCGAAGGTCGGGGTGATGGAAGCGAGCGTCGATTCATTGCCCGTCACTTGCAGGCCCGCGCCGCTGAGGGTGTTCGATGACAAGCCAGGATCGCTCGAAACAAGCGCGACCCGTGCGGTATCGGCCAAGTAGGTCAAGCCACTCGGCAGCAAGTCGGTGATCTGGAAGTTGGGCGACGAACCCTCGGCCACCTGCACCGTCAGGCGGTAGCGCACGATTTCGCCAATCGCCACGCTGCTGCCGCTGGTGTGCGCCTCCGAAGTGCTGACCAGCGCCTTGACCGGTGCTGGCGCGAACACCTCGACAGTCGCAGTGTCGCTGCCACTATAGTCGTTCACACCACCCGAGCCGTCGCGCTCGCCCGAGGGGTTGCCTGGAACGTTGGTAACGCTCGAACCTGTGGGGTTGGTCGTCGTGCCATTCGTGCCCGGCAAGCTGGTGTAGGTCAGGTTAGCAGTGTTGACCAACTCCTGGCTGGGCAATACGCTCGTCGCCAGCGTGGCCTGGTAGGTAACTGTAATGGTACAGTTGGTCGGCAACCGATCGATCGAGAACTGGACGGTATTGCCAGCCGATTGATTGGTGATGTTCGGAGCCGGCGTACAGGCGCTCGCGGTGGCTGTGATGCTGCTGAGATCCAGGATCGCCTGGGGCGGCAAGGTATCGCTGAGCACCAGATCAAAGGCGTCGGTGTTGTAGGTGCCGTTCGCATTCGTGAACGTCACGGTGTACGTCACCACATCACCCGCATCGCCCGAAGCAGGTGTCACCGTCTTGTTGTTGGTTGTGCTGTTGAACGGAATCGACGGTTCGACGATTCGTACACCAACGTTATTTGATACGGAGCCGTGCTGAGTGGCGCTGCCGTTCAAACTCACGAAGTAATTGTTGTTTAACTGGTTCCCCGCATTGGTAGAGGCATTGTTCATCACCAATGCATTGAACTCGATCACCAAATACTCTTCATCGGCATCTCGATCGTTATTGGTGATCGTACCCACCTTGAAGTAGACATCGGTACCCGAAGTGTAGGAATCAGTATGAGCTGTGCGCGATGCCGAAATGTTCTCATCGGCGAACACGCAGTCGATATCGCTCGATGTGAGCGTCCCTAAGCTGCTCGCATTGCCGATAAAGTTGACACATGCGATCGCAGGAATGCCAGGCTCTGCGCTCGATACGAGGCCGTTCGCATTGCTGCTGATGAAGCGCATACGCGCCGTGCCATCATTGATGAACTGCAAGCCATCCGGCAACTGATCACGCACGATCAGATTTGGCGCAACGCCTTCGGGGATCTTCGAGACCAGGCGGTACCGCACGATCTCGCCGACCGCCACATTGTTGCCAGAGGTATGATCCTCGGAAGTAGCGACCAGCGACTTCTGCACTGTGATGTTATCGACAGTGACTGTTTCGGTATCGGTGTGGACATAATCGTTCACACCCGTCCCGCCGGTTCGCTCGGTCGAATTGGTGTTATGCGTTGAGATCTGGCCAGGGTCGCCGGGCAAACTCGACCAAGTGGCTCTGGCGTTGTTCACCAACTGCTGGCCAGGCGCGACATTGCTGTCGATCGTGACGCTGTAGGTCAACGTAACGACTTGACCACCCTCGAGCGATGCCCAGGTTGCTTGCAGGGTTGGCGCACCAGCATCGCTCAGCGTACCAGCCACGCCTGCAGTCTGAGTCCACGAGCCAGCCACATAGGTCAGACCCGTTGGGATGGTATCGACCACGACCACATCGTGCGCTGTGACGCTGCTGGTATTCGTGATCGTCAACTGGTAGGTAACGATATCACCAGCATCGTGACCATTCTGCGTGATGGTCTTGTTGATCCTCAGATCGGACTCGACCACCGTCACATTACTGGCCGATTGAGTGGAGGTTGAACCTTCTTCCCACGTCAATTGAGCCAAGTTGTTGCGTGTTGCCCCACTGGTGTTGGAGGCCACATTCAACATCACCACCGTGTAGCGGATGGTGATCGTCTCTGCGACCGCGTTATCGGTGTTGCTGTTTGTGATCGTACCAAAATCGAAGGTGATGATACGGCCATTAGAGGTCACCGTGGTATTGCTCGGGCTCGTGCCCGTGCCGACCGTCTTGCTCGACGTGAGGCCACTGGAGAGCGTCACCGAATCGACACCCACGAATGCCAAGCCATTATCGAGCGTATCGACGATGGTTGCATTCTCGGTCTGGCCCTCGGGGATAGTCGCCACCACCTCGTAGGTGATCAACTCGCCGATCGCGGCCTGCGTGTTCGTGTTGCCATTCTCGTTGAGGCTGGTGCCAATGAGCGATTTGCTCAGTTCTGGCGAAGCGATGCCCGTGTTTGCCGCATCGGTGGGCTTGTCATCCGGCACGAAGTTCGGGCCGCCCTCGACACTCGAATAATTGGTGATGCTCGCGTAGTTCGGGATGATCGTCCCAGAAGGAGCGTTCGAGTCGACCTGCAGGTCGTAGGTGATGACAATGATGTTCTTGCCGTTATCGGGATCGTAGGTCTGGCAGACACCCTCGCCAGCCGGGTCATCCAGGCGGATACCAGCGCCGAACAGGTCCAACGCAGCGCCAGCACCATTGGTGAGGCCCGTGAAGGAGATCGGCGTGCCGTCGCCGTAGGTGACGCGCAAGTTCAGACCAGGCGATCCAGTGGGGATGGTCAAGCCCAACGGAATCGTATCGGTGATGGTGATATCGAAGGCGCCGTTGCGGCTATTGCCCGTGTTCTCGATCACGATCGCGAAGCTGACCAGGTCGCCCGCATCAACGCCGCTGATATCGCTATCGATCGGCGTAGCGTCGAGGCCAGACGAGCTGATCGTGCCCGTCCAGCGCGTGCCCGTCGAGCCGGGATCGGTGAAGGTGACCGGGCCAGCAGCGGGAGGGTTCAAGGTGGCATCGTCGCGATCCGTGGCGATCACACCCTTGCGCACCTGCAGCACAGGCTCATTGAGCTTGATCTGAATGATCGCATCTTCAACGTGAGTCGGGCCATTGGTCGAACCATCGGTCTCGCGCACTTGGTTGGTCAGGAACAGGCCATCGGCGAACGGCGTGCCGCCAACCGTGACCGTAAAGAGCAGATCGATGGTCGATGCCTGGTTGGCAGGATCGTTGAAGGTGCCGTAATCGAACGCGACGCTGTTATCGGTGGCGTTCGTTGTGAGCGTAGGCGTATGAGCGCCGGGTCGTGAGTGGTACGTATCGTTCGGGCCAAGCTTGTAGTGGCCAGCCGCCGGAGCTGCGCCCGACGGATCGAAGACGCTATCGAAGGTGGTGATCTCGGTCGCCGAGAAGATCGGCAACGGCAAGTTATCGATGAACTTCAGGTTCTCGAAGTCGCTCGATGCCAACTCGTAGCTGATGCGATACGTCACGGTATCGCCGGGCGAAACGTTGATCGGATTCGTGCTGAACGTGGTGCTACCGTTGATCGCGTAGACCGTCTTGCTCAACTCGCCGAACACGATGTTGATGCTGGTAGCGCTCGAATCCGATTCGCTTGTTCCCAGAGCCACCGAGGTATCGGTCTCCGAAAGCAGATCGCCCGTGATCGTTACCGCATTATTGAGGATGTCGCCGGAGTTCATGTACGGATCGCCCGAAGGGTAATCATCCGAGAACGCATCCTGAATAATGGTGCGGAACGTCAGGGTACCAGTGGTTGGACCATCGTTGTACGTTGCACAATTCGGCGCGCCGCCACCCGTACCAGCCTCGGGGATACAACCACCGATCAGGGTGCCATCAAACCCACGGGACACCATCTCATCCGACACGCGGAAGGTGAAGGTGGTCGAGCCATCGTTGGGCGCGGGGCTGGCAGGCGTGTAATTCGGCGTTACGGTGTAGTTGGCGGCGTTCATCGGGGCCGACGCCGACACGTACCCGTTGCCGTTCACCGACAGGCGTGGAGTAAACGAAGGATCGAAACGCTGACCATCCGAGATGGTATCCGAGATCACCACGTTCTGGAAGGCGAAGAAATCGGAGATCTGGAACTCGATGGTGTATTCGAGCGTATCGCCAACCGAATAATTGGGCATGCCAACATCGTTCGCAATATCGACCGACTTCTGCACCGCGATCGACTTCGCCTGAAGCACATGCTCGGGGCCAACCCCAACGCCGTTTGCGGTCGCCGTGATCACCGGGTCGCGCGTGTCGATCGGCGTCCACGAGGCGGATGCTTCGGCATTATTGTTGACCACCGCATCATCGCCGCTGGTGGCATTGATGACCCGCTGCGCATTGGCGTTGTTCAGCGGCACATACACATCGATATCGACCCAAGCATCAACATCGCTTGTGGTGCCAGTCACCGATGGGAAGCGCACGGTCAAGAGATTGTTCGGCGCATTTGAGGGCACATTGAGCGGCGGTTGCTGCGTCACCGTAGCGCCTACCGGGCTGCTACCAGCCACACCTGCGAAGACCAAGTTATTGGGCAGGATATCGCTCACATCGAGATTGGTGAGCGTCTGGCCGGGCGCAACATCGATCTCGATGCGGTAGCGCCGTGGGAAGTTCGGGCCAGTGGCCGTTTCGTCCTCGGGGCCAGAATACACCTTGCTCAAGGAGTACAAGAAGGGCGAGACCGAGGCGCCGGGCCAGGTCGTGCTATCGATGCTCGATGGGTTGGTGATCGAAGGATCGCAGCACGGGTTATTGAGCGCGTCGTTGCCGTACTGGAAGCCAGCGCGCGAGCGAATGGTTTGGGCGACATTCAAGTCGGCCAAGTTGCTCATCGTTGCGTTGACCGTTACCTCCACAGGGGGTTGCCCGGGGGTAAACGAACCAAACGGCAACTGCAGCACCACAAGTGTATCGCCAGGGGTTCCACACACCTGCAACGGCGCGCGCATTGTATCTTCAGCGTACGGGTGCTCCACACAGCCAGTCCCGGGGAAGGTTAACTGAACTGCGGGGACAGTTACACCCAAATATGTCGCGCTATTAAATGTAATCCCATCATCCCCATCCGCTCCGGTTGCCGGAAAGATAAGATCAATGAATGGGCCATACCCTGTTGAGCCACTGCTATCGAATGTCACGGTGAAATCGAACGTTTCACCGATCTGCACATTAGCAGGGACACTCAGCGTTGAGGTCGGCAGCGCCGCGGCGAACGCGACAGTCTGCACTGTCAGCAAGGCAGCAAGAAAAAGTGCTATTGCTATCCAAAAGGGCAGCAATAACTGACGAACCTTACGTGTCGCCATGGACATGAAAGCTCTCCTTAGGTCAAAGACTATACAAAGGCGTTGCGGAGAGGAAGAAAACCGCACCTATAATAAGTTAAAAAGGAATTAATACGAGCATAGGCATAGATCACAAACGTGCGACGACCAAGATGCGCTCCGTTGAGCGAACAGCATATGTAGAGTGGCATATGCTATGATCATATATTACAAGGCCGTTATTACGAAAACGAACCTATTGCGTAATAATAGGTACCACACCCGTAATGTAAACAAAAAGTAATGTTTTGGTAGTAACCTGGGGCATCGTGGAGCGAACAGAGTGGCAGGGTAAACCGAGGATTACCGAACACAGAGGGTTAGACTGCTACAACTAGTTTGCGGAGCACGATGCTAAGCAGCCAGAGCCAGGATGGTTATCTAATCATCATTTCATAGCCAACGCCAACAATCAAGTTGCCAATCACTTCCTTCAACCACTACAGCGGCGGCATATGCCGGATGGCAGTCTAGCGAAACGAATGACCAGCGCTCGGATTCACGGGCATCGCTAGTGACAATACGTTTGCTGCTTGGTTGATGCTCCAAAGGAACACTAAATTGATCGAGCGGCATCGCCAGACCATCGCCGTGCGCCTTAATATACGCCTCTTTGCGCGTCCAACAGCGGAAAAAGGCGATTTTTCGCTCATCGGGCGGCAGCGCCTGAAGTTGGGCACGCTCCGTCTCCGAGAAGAAGCGCTCAGCAATCGCAATCTCGTCGATGCCGTCGCGCAGCTGCTCGATATCCACCCCAACGTCGCGCTCACACGATACCGCGTACAGGGCGAGCTCTCCAGAGTGCGAGAGATTAAACCGTATCCCAGTATGGGCGTACAGCTCGGCCAACGCGGGCTTGCCATGAGTGTTATACGTAAACGCTAGTTGTTGCGGAGCGACTCCAAGGTACCGACCAAGTATCTGGCGTAGAACGCCTCGTCCTACCGTATAGCGGCGCTTGTCGCGAGCGAAACGGAACCGCTCAGCGCGGGCGCGTTCATCGGGCGCGAGCAGGGAGCTGAGATGCGCGACATCAGCATCTGGCAACTCAAGCGATGCCTGCCATACATGGACCGCGTGGTTCGCAAGGTACGTGTTGGTTGGCGGCGACTGCCAGGTTTGCATCGTACGCATCACCTAGACGCTTCCAACTCGAAACGTTACAAACACGTTCGATATTGTACCACGCAGAAACCCTACCAGGGTACTATTCCCGCTCGATCATGACTTGATTCTCTCACTACTCAATCTAGTACTATTCTCTTTATTTGTAAAAAGATTTAGTACCCCATTTCGAAAAGCGCCTGCTGATGCCTTAATCTGCAAAAAGGATGTTTACTTATGAAAGGAGTAGGTGAAGCAACCAAAAAGCATTACAAAATATTTATTTAGGATGAGGTAACTGAAGCGAGGAACACAGCAACCCATAGTGCCCAATGAAACAGAGTTAGACATGTAATACCAAATCCGGTTGGAAAGTAGCTCTATCCAAGCTGTTTTCGCCTGCGGCAGCAATGCAGAACCGCACTATTGAGTAGATGCGCCTCTTTCCCATCAACGAAAGCTCTGTCATCTCAAACGGTCGAAGCCCTGCGCGAAGCGAATGGGGAGAGATCTCAATGCACACTACAATACAGAACGACGAGATTTCTCGCGTCGCCTCGCGGCTCGCTACTCAGAAACTGGCCGTTGGATGAGTCGAGTAGAACGCGCCCCAAACGCTCAAGTCTGTAAGGGACGAAGAGATTCTTCACTTCGTACTGCGCACTCCGTTCAGAATGACTCTATTTGAGAACTGGTCGTTGAATGGGCGCGCAAGACTAGTTTCTGCCCTCTCTATATCGCCCGCGATATCGGCATCTCGAAATGACAATGAGAACAGTGAAAAAACGATGCACTAAAACCGTTTTCCAATGACAACCATCCAGTCGGACTTGGTATAAGAGGCTTTCCGAAAAGCTTTCTAATGCGGAAAACAGAAAAGCGATAAATGTACTGCGCGTTTTGAGATGTATGTATCTCCTTTACGAGAGCGTAGGATGCGCTATTCGGCGAGAGAGCGCGTACTCACGAGCAACTCGGCTGCTGCGCAAGCCCTAAGGGGCCGACTGCGGCCCCTTTGAAACCCCCCAGCCGGGGCTTATCGACCCTGGACCCCAAAGGAATCCGCTCTGTGATGCCTGTATCATTTGGTTCCTCGATATGGTCCGTGTTCGGTGGTCTGTATGCGTTTTTTGGCGTTCTGACACGCATGTGTCTCTGTACAAAACCTCCTGATGCTTTTCAGAAGGCTTCTAAATAGTATACTCCGCCTCAAAACACCTAAGTGTTGTGATTGATGCATTTCTTTTCAATCTGTGTAATCTGTGGATACTCTCTCGACATGACGGAGCGCTCTGCCATGTGGCGTATAATGCGGGGAGCATGTTCCGAGTTATCATTGGGAATAACCCTTGAGTACCACCAACACCGTGCATCGATCAACGGCGCGCCCGACAGGCCGCGCGTGGCTGCGCTACTGGGAATGGGGCGCGCTGGCACTCATCGCCGTGATGGCGGTCGGCCTGCGCATGTGGACGCTCCCAGGCAGCCTACCGTTCATCGATCACCCCGACGAGCCGAACCCCGTCAACTACGTTGTGCAGATGCTGCGCAGCGGCGACCCGAACCCGCACGCCTTCCAAAAACCGTCCTTTTATGTCTACCTGCTACTGGCAGTGACGATGCTGCACTATCGCTGGGGCCTGGCGAACGGCGTGTACAGCGACATCGCGCAGATGAACGTGACCACGCACTTGTACACCACGATTCCGGGCTTCTTTGTGTGGGGTCGCACATTGACGGTGGCGTTGGCGGCGCTGACGGTTGTGTTTGTGTTTGTGAACGCGCGGCGGTTGGGTGGCAAAGCCTCGGCGATCATCGCGGCACTGTTGGTGGCGCTCTCGGGCTTCCACTTACAGCACTCGCAGTACGTCACCACCGATGTCGCGAGCGGCTTGTTAGTGCTGCTCACATTCGGCGCATCGGTGGCGGTGGCGCAGTACGGTCGGCTGCGCGATTACCTCGCAGCAGGCGTGTTCGCGGGGCTCGCCGCCTCGACGAAGTACAACGCGGGTGTCGCGGCGCTGATGGTGGCGACGGCACACTGCCTCTACTGGTGGCGCCCCTCGGGGGGGCACGGCTTTGGGGCTGTGGTGCGCCAATCGCCACGGCTGTTCGCAGCGGCCTTGGCGTCGATGGCGGGCTTTGTGGTCGGCACGCCCTACGCGCTGCTGAGCTGGCAGGAGTTCTGGCGAGGCCTCCAGGGCCAGATCGCCGATTACTCGGGCATCACGCATGGCGACTTCACCGAAGCGTGGAATGTCAAAGGTTACTTCGAGTTCTTCGCCAATGAACTGAGCGTGGTCGGTCTGCTCTGGTTGGTCGTTTTGATGGTGTGGCGCTGGCGAAGATTCGCAACGGCCAATCTGATCTTTCTCAGCTTTGTGGTGCCGTATCTGCTGCTGCATATGATGCAGTCGAGCCACTTCAACCGCAATATGCTGCCCGTGGTGGTGCTGGCAATGCTGATGATCGGCGTCTACGCCTCGGAGATCTGGCGCGCCAAGCAGAGCGCCACAACGCGCACGGCGGCGCTGATGCTTGGCACGCTCCTGCTGCTGGTGCCCATCGTCTCCGATACAACCGTCTACATGCAGCGGCAACTGCGCGGCGATTCGCGCCTCAAGACGATGGCTTGGATCGACGAGCATGTGCCGCCCGGCGTGCGAGTGGCGGCGGAGATGCGCCCACAGCCCGGCCCGCTCGAAAGCCGCTGGACCGAGGCGCCCGGCCTGCTGCGCCACGACTTCGCATGGTATCGGCAGCAGGGCTACGCCTACTTGGTCGCCTCGTCGGATGCGTGGAAGCAATGGCAGATCCCCGAGGAATACGCGCAGTTTGCGGGGCAACCACCGATCGAGGACTACGGAGGGCCAGACCCGAACTATATGTACGGGCCGCATCTGGTGATCTACGCCACCGGCCTCGCAGCCAGCGACGCCACCCAGCAGCTCGCCGATGAGGCCTACGCGGGAGGCGCACGCCTCGTGGGCGCGACGATAGGCCACCCCGACCCGAAGGCGCCGCAACTCGGCGTGTTAGAGCCAACCCTCACATTCCGCGCTGGCGACATCCTTGGGCTGCGCACCTTCTGGCAGGTCGAGCAGCCGTTCGAGCAGAACTTCTCGATCTTTGTGCATGTAGTCGATGCCAGCGACACTATCGTCACCCAGCGCATCACGCCACCCTGGCAGGGGCGCTTCCCCACCCGCACCTGGCAACCCGACACACTGGTGGTGGATGTGAACGACATCGCCTTGCCGGAGGGCTTAGCACCCGGGCAATACACCATCGCAGTCGGAATGTACGATATCGACAGTGGCGCACAGCCGCCGATGAGCATCGACGGGCAACCCGTTGGGCGCATCCCGATCGCAACCATTCAAATCGAGCCATAACACCCGCACCCAATCGGCCTATCAAGCGCTACAACAGTAGCGAAGCCGTCACATCGGCACCTTACCTTCATCACCAAGGAGCATGCAATAAACCGTGGTTGGGTGGTTTGGCATTTATCGTGGCGCAGCATTCTGCGTGGGTTAGGGTATGGAGTGCTCGGCGGTGTGTTATTCGCGCTCTCGTTTATGTCGCTGTTTGTTTTCGAGGAGATAGCTCACTCGCGATATCCAGCAATACATCGATCCATAACCACACCAGTCCATTTATTTTTGGGAAAAAAGAGGCAACCGCCTTGTAAGCGCCCGTCGCTGCGGGCAAACAACGTCGTGTACAACGTGTGCGCGCTCGGACAGATGTGGCGCTTCGCGCCAAAACGCGCGCCGCTGTACTCGCGGATGCGCATCGCCGTACGTGGCCTACACAAAGACGACCCCCTGCACCCGCAGGAGGTCATCGCAGGATCAGCAGCGCGCATCAAAACGCCGCAACCGCCACCTGGAACAACTTAATCCCCACCAACAAGCACAACAGCGCAATCAGAGCTATCGGCCCCCACAGACTCAACAGGGCCAAGCCACGCACCAACGCACTTGGCTGGTCGGGCTTAAAGCCGGGCAACACCTGCCCCGTGGTGGCGCGCACCCCGCCGAACAGCGAGAGCGCCCCGATCGCCAGGAACGTCACCGCAGCACCCAGCGCGACCAGAATGCCAAGAAACACCAACATAGCAAGCCCTCCTACAATTCCGCATTCGGAACACGTTTGATGCGGCGGGTCAACTTCGCATTGGTGCTACCCAACGTCACAACATACGCCTCACCCTTCAACGTCGTATTGCGCTCGATCAGCCGCTGCTGCAACGCTCGGTTATCCTCCGCCGTGCGAGCACGATACCACACTTTGCGGCGCGCTTCTACCCCCAACACATACAACGGCCTCTCGGGGAAGTGCTTCACCTGCTTACGAACCAAATAGACCTTACGCACCTCGGTATCCTGCAAGACCTGCGCCTTGATCGCGCTCACCGTCTCGGTATCCAATCCGTGCGGCAGCAGTGGGTCGCTCTGCCGCAGCGTATTGCGCTCCGCGTGCGCCTGCTCAAGGATGCGCACCCACTCCTTGCCCCGCTGCAGGTACGGCTGCGCCTCGGCGTAGCGACCCTGGCTCTGCAAAAACTCAATGATCAACTCGCAGCCAGGGATCACCGCATTTGGCTCACGCTCCATCACCCGTTCAAGATGCGCGATCCCTCGCTCATCCTGCTGCTCCAGCATAACGCGCCCCAGCGCGAACCAAGCGCCGCTATGGTCGGGGTTCGCATCCACAATCGCCTGATAGAGCAGCAGCGCCTCGGCCTCGCCGCGCAACTCCTCCACCAGCGTTGCATGCTCCCAACGCTCCTCGTTCGTGAAGGTCGTTTGGGCATCGAGCTCCGTCAATCGCTGCGTCTGCTTCTGCACCTTGGAGAACTGCTGCTGCCACGCTCGGCCCACCACCTGACGCCACTGCTGCCCCAACAGCGTCTGAAGCGTCGGCAGATCATTCCCCAGCAGTTCCTCGGCGGCACTCACCTCAACAGGCTCGGGAAGTGTGGCGCGCTCACCCAGCGCCGCCAGGCGATCGGTCAGCGACGGGTGCGTATCGGCAGTGCTCGTTGGCATCTGCAACACCCGATGAAACAGCGGCTGGATCATCTCAGGCGCGACACCCTGCATAAAGAAGCGCTGCTGCTCGTGGAAAGGCGTGGCGATCGGCTCGGGGCGCTCGCTGGCCTGCTTGTAAACCTCGGGCCAAAACACCTGATGCACCACCGGAGCCATCGTCGCTACCCGCGTCAGCGTATCCGCAGTATCCTTCGTGCTCGTCAGGGCGCTGGCCATGCGGTCGGCCTCGTACTCCTGGGCGCGGGCCAGCACAAACGAGTACGCCCCGAAGAACGGCGCGTACCACGTGAAAAAGCGCCGAAAGATCGCCGCACCCCAGTGCTGCTGCGCCTCCAGTTTCTCCATCAGCAGGTACCAACTCTTGCGGACGCGATACACCCAATTGCCCAGCCGACCATCGCCACCCGAAAGGTGCCCGAACTCGTGCGCGATCACCACCCGAAGCTGCACAGGCGAGAGCGCCAGCATCAGCGGCAGACCCAGGATCAGATAATTCTTCGGCCAGCCGAACAGCCCGAAGCGCGGGAGTTGCACAATCGCCGCGTTAAACTCATCGGTCAGCAGCACCTCGTGCACGCGGGGACCGCCCAACTTCTTGCGAATATCCTCGATCTCCGCGTGCAACTTAGGCGCGTACTTGGCGAGCGACAAGCCCTCGGGCGTGGGCAAGCGCACCCACAGTGCCCGCGCGATGATGAACGCGAACACACCCAGCGCTACCAACGCCTGCACAGCCGCGCCACCAGCACGCCGCGCGTAGAACAGCAGCAACAAAATACCGATCGCCAGCAAGAGCAGCAGCAACAACACCGCGAAGATATACACGTACCCAAGCAGTGCGAGCAAAATCACCTTGGTACGGTACGCCGATGTATTCTGCTTGTTATCGCGCTCGAGGACAGCGACCAACGCATCGAACTCTTGCTCCGTCATAAAACGCGCACTCCTCACACATCGAGCGTCAGTGTTAATGAATGATATCGAGGATGCGGTACCACAAGCCAACAAACGGCAAAAACCACGGGTGACCGTTATACGCCCCAAGCGGCGCGGTGGGGAAGCGCATACCAGCGAACGGATTATCGGCAGGCTCGCCAGCCAAGTGCTTGCCGATCTGCGTGCCGAGGTAGCTCGCCATCGCCACGCCATGCCCAGCGTAGCCGAGCGCGTAGTGCATCCCTCGCAGTTTGCCAGCGTGCGGCATCATATCGAAGGCGAAATCGAGCGTGCCGCCCCAGGCATACTCGATCCGCGTGTCGTGCAGTTGCGGATAGACCGAGAGCATCCCTTTACGCAGGATCTCGGCGCTCTCGCGCACAGTGCTGGGGCTTTCGGGGAAGAAGCGCGCCCGCCCGCCGAACAGCATCCGCCGATCGGGGGTGAGGCGGAAGTAATAGAGAAAATGCTTCGTATCGAACATCATCCGCCGATGCGGGCTTAACTCGCGGGCCAGATCGGCGGGCAGGGGCTCGGTGGCGATGATGTACGAGCCGATTGGGATGACGCGGCGGCGAAACACGGGAGTTGCGGCGCCGGTGTAGCCGCTAGTGGCGATCACCACCTCTTTGGCGCGCAGGTGGCCACGGGGCGTATTGATGACGAAGCCCTTGCGCGAGCGGCTGATGCGCTGCGCGGGGGTATGCGGGAACAACTGCGCGCCAGCCCGCTGCGCCGCCCAAGCCAAGCCAGCCACATAACGGGCCGGATTCACACCAGCGCTCACAGGATCGAGCAGCGCGCCGTGGTACGCCTTCGAGCCGATCTCGCGCGACTGCTCGCTCGGCGCGATCAGATAACTATCGTGGCCGAACTCGCGCTTGAGCAGGGCCGCCTCGGTAACCAGTGCCTGAAAGTGCTTGGGCTTGGCGGCCAGCAACAGGTGGCCGCTCCGCTCGAAGTTGCAGTCGATGTTGTGTTCGCGCACGATCTGCTCGACACAATCGATAGCAGCCAGCGAGGCGGCGAACATCTGGCGCGCCCGTTCGAGGCCGTACTTCTTGATCAGCGTGGCGCTATCGAGCTTGAGGCCCGTCAGCACTTGGCCGCCGTTGCGCGAACTTGCGCCCCACCCGAGGCTCTGCGCCTCCAGCACAGCCACGCTCGCACGGCGTTTTGCCAACGCGAGAGCTGCGGTCAAACCAGTGTAGCCGCCGCCGATCACCGCCACATCGACTTGTTCGGGAAGAGGCTGTGCAGCATCAAGCTCGGGGAAGCGCACTCCCTCAAGCCACAGCGTGGTCTCTTTCACGTTGCGTCTCCTTGCTATTCAACCCGCTGGCGCAAGCCTGCATCGTTGCAGTATTGGCAGGCGTTTGGCAAGCGTTAGACGATCAACTTCTTGAAGGCCTCGGCAGCGCCGAAACCGTGCTCCTGGCCGTTCTTGGTGATATTCTGGCGCACCCGCTCCTCCCAGGTCGTGCTCTCATCGAGCTGAGTGTGGTGTTCGCGCAGCGCAGCGATCTTCTGCTCGACAAACTCGGTGATATCCTCGAAGTGATCGGGCTGCTCTGCGCCCCACAGGAAGAGCGCTTCGGGTCGCCACAGCGGGAGGCCGATCTGGCCGAGGCCGGGCATAAACAGGTGGTCGCGGGCACTGACGATGCCATCGATCACCGAGAAGCCGACCGCACGGTGATCGGGGTGCATCATATAGTGTTTCCACGGATCGTGGGTGAACACATAGTGAGGCTTAAAATGGCGGATGTACAACGCAAACTCGGCGCGCAGCGCTGGGGTGCGCTCCAGTTCGCCATCGTTGTAGCGCAGGAAGATCACGCGCTCAACGCCGAGCACCTTGGCGGCGGCGCGCTGTTCGTGCTCGCGGCGCTCGCTCAGGTCGTAGGGCGAAATGCCGAGGTCGTGGCTGCCTTTGTTTCCGTTAGTGGCAATGATAAAGGTGACATCCCAGCCTTGTGCGGTGAGTTTGGCGACGAATCCACCAGCGCCGAACTCGTTATCATCGGGGTGCGCGCCGATCACAAGGGCGCGCTTCGCTTCAGTTGTAGTCATGCTACTCTCGCTCATCAGAGGAAGGATTTCTCATATGATACCACGGGCGCAGCATTGAGGAGTGGGGTCAAAGATGGAGTTCTACCTGCGGCTATACAAACAAAAAGAGGCATCCAGAGGAAAAGAACGTAGCAGTTATACTTTCACAGGAGAGAACACAGCAGTGACGGTGTAGCTGCCTGTTTCGCCAGTCTTCTGGTTGTAAGCGAGTACCTGGTCGCCAACTTGGATCTCGCTAATTGGCACATCGCCATTGGGGGTGCGGGGTCTGTATCAGCGCTAAAGCTGTTGAGAGGGTAACTTGATGTATCGAAGGGCGTAGAAAACAAGGCACTACATTACGCTCGTTGCCGCGTAGCGCCGAGATGCTAGGTTAAGCACTGCGACGTGATGAGGGTCGTTATGGCTCTGTGATGGTGTGGAGGGAATGCTATGAAAGATATGTTGTTCGTTGCTTGAGCAATCGGAAAAAGGAGACGTTATATATCGACCACCACAAGATTAATCCCATTAGAGTGAACGATTACTGAGAATTTTCGGTAATTTTTTGAAACTCTATCCATCTCCTGAAAGGTTACGACAATGATAAAATTGATCCTTTTCGCTTTTGGTAATACCTCATCTAATTGCAACCAAAATTGATTGTCGGGATATTGAGTTATACCTTCATCATGCCACTGACGATAGTCTAAACCAGGGATATTTTTGCCTGCATCGCAGTCCAGAATAGTAGAGAATCCCAATTTGATAATACATTTCCTATCCGCATTATGCACCAGCCACTGCTCATCGCCGACAAAAAAGGTGTGAGCAACGGCGACAGCGAGATTATACATTGGCTGGCAGCGATGTTCCAGCGCCACGCTGTGCACCGCGCCGATGTCGCCGTCGCGTTGGGGTACGGGGTCGCCGAGGGGTTCAGGAATGGGCGCTCAACGAGCTGCAGGCGATACTATGCGCCCCGACCGTTCAAGGCCGAAACATGGTTGTTGCACAATGCGGTACCGCAAGGACGCACCGCAATGCAGTGTGTGGCGGTGGATTGCTATGCAACACGCTGTTTCATTGGTTAACCATATTCGGCTGCGCGCCGCTCTGCTTGCCTAACGAGCTTTTTGGAGAGGGTACAATATCAGCGTCTATATCAAAGAGTTGTGTACACTCATAACCGAGTGCCATCAAATGTCTGGCACGCTCAAATAGGTAAATCTCCCTTCGATCAGTATAATTGCAGAGACAACACACTATATCTCTATTATTTCCGCCTCTACAGAGGTATCAATAACAGAACGTGGAGGATCTTCATTCATAGCATCAACATCCATTTTTACACGATATACTTCACCGGAAGGTAAGATCATCCAGTTCACATAAATAGAATAAGCATCCGAATCAGGATAAAATGCACTTATTAAAACACGACTATTAGAGGGCGTTTAAGAATTGTGGCTCCAAATATGCAGGTGCTGGGAGGAAAGTG
>CALKHR010000128.1 GCA_937988885.1 uncultured Roseiflexaceae bacterium
GACGGCTTTCATCCCTGGCCTAAAGGTACGGGGCTTTCTGCCGCCTTTTCTGTAATGCTCCAGGAAGGCAGGGGCATCGACCTCAAGCGCGACCTCGTGCGGTGGATTCTCGCCTCCCGACGTCCAGTAGGTGTAGCCGCCCATGCCCGTGCTGGTGATCTCCACATCGACGGTGCCAGCGGCGAACCCGCACACGTTTGGCTCGAAGATCGTGGCGGCGGCCAGCGGATCGTGGAAGGTCATAATCGAATGCTGCTCGAACCACAACTCGGCGAAATCGAGCACCGGACGCAGCAACGGCGCTTTGAAGCGCTCGCGCACTTCGTTGGCGTGCATCGTCACTTGGCAGGTGACATCCAACCCGATCGAGCGGTGCTGCGCCACCCGAGCGCGGTACACCATCGCAGTCGCATGCGGGTCGAGCAGTGCATTCCACTCGCGCGGCCCCACGTTCGGGAGCTTATGCGTGAACTTGCCGCACATCAGCACCAGCGATTTGAGCAGCGCGGGGATCTCGGGATCGGTGGCGAACAGCAGCGCCACATTCGTCATCGGGCCGATCGCCAGCAGCGTCACTTCGTCCGGGTTGTTGCGAATGGTCTGGCGCAGAAACTCGATCGCCTGGCCCTGCGGGTATTCGCGTTGGTGCGGCTAACGGGGCAGCGCGGCGCTCTGGCGGGCGCGGGTTTGGCGCTGCGGGATCAGGAGCGGATCGGCGGTGCCTGGATAGATCGGCACATCCTTGCCCGCAACCTTGCACAGGGCGCTCGCCAACTGAGCACGCTCAACCGGCTGACCGGAGACCGTCGTGATGCCCAGGAGGTCGCATTCGGGGTGCGCAAGCAGATAGGCTAAGCAAACAGCGTCGTCGATGTCCGAACCGATGTCGGTGTCAAGCAGGACTTTGGTTGACATACAGTGCCTTCCTTGTTGGCTGGAGTGAAATGCGGCGATGATACCACAAAGCGCTAATGGGGCAGCCGTGGCACTTCGTTGGCCACCCGCAGGATCGTCGCGCTGGCGTAGCAATCGAAGGCCGTGATGCTACCCAGATCGACGCGCCAGCGCCAATGCTCTGCGATGGGCGTGCCGCTGAACAGGCACAATACGATCTGAATGGGCGTGGCGCTCGTGACGATCAGCAGGCGACCACCCGGGTAGCGCTGCGGCAGTTCGCGCCATGCCGCACCAACGCGGGCGGCGACTTCAGCGAGACTCTCGCCACCGTTAGCACGGCCATGCAGCGGATCGGAGAAGCGGGCGGCGGCCTCGGCGGGGAAGCGGGCGCGCACCTCGGCGTAGGTCAGCCCTTCCCACGCGCCGTGGTTCACTTCGGCCCAGCGCGGGTCGATGATGGTGGTGGCAGTGCGGTTGCGCAGGATCGTTTCGGTGGTGGCCTGGGCGCGCTGATGCGGCCCTACGATCGCCGTGTCGAAGGGCAGGCGTCGCAGCCGTTCGGCGAGAGCTTCGGCTTGGCGCTGGCCGTAGGGCGTGAGCGGCGGATCGCTGCTACCCTGGTAGCGTCGTTCGCGGTTAAGGGTGGTTTGGCCGTGGCGGATCAGCCAAATACTGGTTCGCATAATGGTAGAGCGCTTTCTAATCGGATTGCGCTGATCGTACCATCTGCAAAAGGCAGCGTCAAATTTCTGTATCAGGTATAATACCTTTGTGCAACATATCACGAACACCACAACAAGCGTAACTCGGGTGCCATCGCAGGAGCCGCCACCCCTTCGCCGTCGATGGCGGTTCATTCGCATCTTTTGGTGGTTTTTACGCGCAATACTGCACGTTTTCTTCTTCGATCTGTTCCTTGGCCGCTGGTGGTTCAGCCGACGCTATGTGAAGCGCACGGCCATGACGCGCTGGGTGCGTTTGGCGCGCAGTTTCCGCTATCTGGCGCTGGATATGGGCGGCGTGCTGATCAAGTTGGGCCAGTTCCTCAGCGCCCGCGCCGACATTCTGCCCGAGCCGATCACCGCCGAGCTTTCGGGCTTGCAGGATGAAGTGCCGCCCGCGCCGCTTCCGTACGTGATCGCCATCTTCGAAGCTGAACTGGGCGCGCCTCCCGAGCAGGTTTTCAAACATTTCGATCCCACGCCGGTCGCGGCGGCATCGTTCGGGCAGGTCTATTACGCCGAGCTGCACGACGGCAGCGCGGTGGCCGTAAAGGTTCAGCGTCCCCGCATCGACGAGATCGTCGAGGTCGATCTGCGGGCCGTGCATTGGGCCGTGCAGATCATCAAGAATTACCCGGCCATCAAGCGCCGCGCCAAGCTCGATGAGCTGTTTGTGGAGTTTGCGCGGGTGCTGCGCGAGGAGCTCGACTATGTGCAAGAGGCGCGCAACGCCGAACAGGTTCGCGCGAATTTGGCGCATCTGTCGGGCGTGACGGTGCCCGTGCCGGACGCTCAGCTCACCACGCGGCGTGTCCTGGTGATGGAGCGCATCAGCGGCATCAAGATCAGCGATCTGGCCGCGATCGAGCAGGCGGGCATCAACCGTGGCGTGCTGGCGCAGCGGTTTTATCGGGCCTATTTGCAGCAGTGGTTTATCGATGGTGTGTTTCACGCCGATCCGCATCCGGGCAACCTGTTTGTGCGCCCCGAAGGACCGGGGCCCGACGGCTCGACGGAGTTTACGCTGATCTTTATCGACTTCGGCATGGTGGGGCGCATGACGCCGAAGATGCGTACCACGCTGCGCGAGGCAGCCATCGCTATCGCCACCAACGATCCCGAGCGCCTGGTCTCCACGCTCGAAGCGCTCGATATGATTCTGCCGGGCGCTGATCGCCAGCCGATCCTGCGTGCCGCCGAAGTGCTGTTCAGCCACACCTACGACCGCAACCTGCGCGAGATGCAGAATATCGATGTGCAGGGCGTGTTCGATGAAGTTGGCGATCTGGTGCGCGAATTGCCCTTCCAGATGCCGCAGGACCTGATCTACCTTGGGCGCTCGGTCAGCATGGTCTCGGGCATGACGACGATGATCGATCCCGAGATCAACATCTTCGAGACGCTGCGTCCGTTCGCCAAGACGCTGATTGCCGATGAGCAGGGCGTAGGTGAGTGGGCCAAGCGCATCCAGCATGAGTTGAGCGACCTCGCACAGCTCAGCCTGACGCTGCCGCGCCAGCTCGACAGTTATTTGCGCACCGCCAGCCGTGGCGAGCTGCGCGTGCGAGTCGATCTCTCGCGGCTGGAGCGGGGCATGCAGCGCATGGAACGGGCGACCGCGCGCCTGACGAGTGCTCTGATGATGGTTGGGCTGTTTGGCGGTGGCGTTGTGCTACGTATCTATGGGTTTAGCACCGAGGCGTTCGGTGCGTGGGGGCTTGCGATACTTGTGCTGCTCTGGACGCTTTGGCCGCGCTTTGACAAGTAAAAAAAGCACGAGTATCATGCCTTGGGTTAAGCTGTGAGATCAGCGAACCCTCATTGGTTGAGATGGCCTAAGCCATCACTTGACGCGAACCTGCTTGCCGTTTCTGTGCATAGCGATTCACGCACGCCAAACAATACGCCAAGCTCCTGCGCACGATGCAAGTGCTAGGCTTTGGCTCAAGAGTAGCGACTAGCGCGAGGAAGTAGCGTTGCGGAGCTGGAAATTTTGGTTGGGAGTTGTCGTCAGCATTGTGTTTCTGGCCTTTGCGTTGCGCGGGCTTGATTTCCAAGGCTTTTGGACGACGGTGCGCCAGGCCAACTATTGGTGGCTGCTCCCTGGTATCGCGGTCTACTTCGGTGCCGTGTGGGCGCGCACCTGGCGTTGGCATTACATGCTGCGACATATTCGGCATGTCCCCCTCTCTCGTCTGTTTCCCGTGGTTGTGATCGGCTATATGGGCAACAACGTCTACCCGGCGCGGGCTGGCGAGTTTTTGCGTTCGTATGTGTTGAAACGCAAAGAGGGCATCCCTGTGACGGCCTCGTTGGCCACGGTGGTGCTGGAGCGCCTATTCGATGGCTTGGTGATGCTGTTGTTCGTGTTCGTCACCCTGCCGTTCGTGCCACTGCCGGGCAACTATACCGTGCTGATCACCACTTTTAGTGTGTTGTTTATCATCGCGCTGTTGGTGTTCCTGGTGTTGGCCGCTCGCCCGGAGCGGATGCGCGTTGTGTACGGTTGGGTGGTCGATCATGTGGTGCCGATGAAGTGGCGGCCCCGCATCCACGGTCTGTTTGATCCGTTTATCGAGGGTTTGCAATCGCTGCGCAGCCCACGCGATCTGGCGTTTATTTTCCTCTCTTCGGCGTTGATCTGGCTGACCGAGACGACGAAGTATTGGTTTGTGATGCACGCTTTCCCCTTCGAGGTGGGCTTCCCGGTGTTGATGTTGATGACAGCCGTGGTAAACTTGTTCACCACGCTGCCCTCCACACCTGGGTATGTGGGCACCTTCGATCTGCCGGGGATCAGCATTCTGAGCGCCTACGGTGTGCCGCACGATATCGCGGCGGGCTACACGTTGGTGTTGCATATTGCCCTGTGGCTGCCGATTACGGTGCTGGGTGCGATTTATATGGTGCTTGAACATATAGGTTGGGGCGACTTTGGGCGTGCGACCGAAGAGCGCAACCTGGAGGTTTCATCGTGATATCAGCCGTCGATAGTCAGCCGAGCGCTCTGCGTATACGGCTTTTTTATCGCGTATTTGTAGCGTTTGTTGGGGGGCGTTCATGAGGTTTGGGATCATCGGTGCGGGTATTGCTGGTCTAGCAGCCGCGCACGATCTCGCGAAGGCTGGGCATCAGGTCACAGTCTACGAGGCGGCTCCCATTGCTGGTGGCTTGGCCTCGGGGTTCCGAGACGAGCGCTGGGAATGGCCGCTGGAGCGCTTCTACCACCACTTGTTCCAGACCGATACCGCTCTCCGCACCCTTGTTGATCAGATCGGTTTCGGCGATAAGCTGTTCTTCAAAGCCCCAGTCACCGCGCAGTGGTGGCGTGGCAACAGCTACCCACTCGATGGTGTGCTGCCGGTGCTGAAGTTCCCCGCGTTGCCGTTTGTCTCGCGGGTGCGCTTCGGCATGACGATCGCGTACCTGAAGTACGTCACCAACAATTGGCGTTCGCTCGAACAGACGACCGCCGCCGCTTGGACGCGCAAATGGATGGGCGAATCGGCCTACCGCACGCTCATTCGTCCGCTGTTGGAGGGCAAATTCGGCCCCTACGCCGATGAGGTGAATATGGCCTGGCTGTGGGCGCGTTTCAAGGCTCGCAGCTTCAAGCTCGGCTACTTCGTGGGTGGCTTCCAGGGTTTCGTGGATGCGCTGCTGGAGTACGTGCGCAAACTCGGTGTGACGGTGCACCTCGGCACGCCGATCACGGCGTTGACGCGCTTCGCTGCTGATGCGAACGGCGCCGAAATGGGCTGGCGCGTGATGACGGATGGCGGGACCAGCGCCGACTTCGACCGCGTGATCGTGACGGGCGCGCCGGGCCTGTTGAACAAGCTCGTGCCGCAACTGCCGCCCGATTACCTCGGCCAACTCAAGAAGCTGCGCTCGATGGGCGCGGTGGTGATGACGATCGCATTGACGAAGCCGCTCAGCAAGAACACCTATTGGCTGAACACGCCCAAGGATCAGTTTCCGTTTCTGGCGTTGGTCGAGCATACCAATTTTATCGATTCCAGTCACTACGGCGGCGATCATCTGATATACTGTGGCGATTATCTAGACCCATCGCACGAATATTTTACTCTGACGCAGGAGGAGTTGCTCGAACGCTTCCTGCCCGCGCTCAAGATCGTGAACCCGAACTTCGAGCGCAGTTGGGTGCGCGCAAGTTGGCTACACCGCGAGGCGTATGCGCAGCCGATCGTACCCGTCAATCACGCCCGCTCGATCCCGTCGCTCGCCACGCCGCTCCCTGGGCTATACTGGGCTAGTATGAGCCAGGTCTACCCATGGGATCGCGGCACGAACTTCGCTGTGGAGCTCGGCCAGCGTGTGGCGCAAGAGGCGATGCAGGGCAAGTCGTAGCGGTTACTGAAGTGAGTCGGCACGAAGCTCTCACACCATACACTAAACTGAAGGTAGACGACATATGACTGCAAAAACATATCTGATTACTGGTGGCGCAGGCTTCTTGGGCATTAACTTGGTGCGCTACCTCCTCGATCGTGGGCATCAGGTGGTTTCGCTCGATTTTGCTGATTTTGATTACCCCGAGCGCGACCGCATTAAAGTGATCAAGGGCGACATCCGTGATCGTTCGGCGGTGGACCGTGCGATGGAGGGTGTGCAGATGGTTGTGCACACCGCCGCTGCGCTGCCGCTCTACAAGCCCGAGGATATTTTCTCGACCGATATCGACGGCACCCGCAATGTGCTGCAATCGGCCTTCGAGCACAAGGTCGAGCGGGTCATCCACATCTCTTCGACGGCGGTGTACGGTATTCCCGATCACCACCCGCTGCTGGAGACCGATAAGCTCGACGGTGTTGGCCCCTATGGCATCGCGAAGGTGAAGGCCGAGGAAGTGTGTCTGGAGTACCGCCAGAAAGGTATGTGCGTGCCGATCCTGCGCCCGAAGTCGTTCATTGGGCCGGAGCGGCTCGGTGTGTTCGCGCTGTTCTACGACTGGGCCAAGGACGGCAAGGGCTTCCCGATGATCGGCAACGGTAAGAACCGCTACCAGTTCCTCGATGTGGAAGATCTCTGTCAGGCGATCTATCTGGCGGCCACCGTCGATCCGAACATCGCCAACGACACCTTCAACATCGGCGCGAAGGAGTTCACGACGATGCGCGAGGACTACCAAGCTGTGCTGGATCGGGCGGGCTTCGGCAAGAAGATCGTGGGTTTCCCCGCCGCCCCGATGATCTGGACGCTGCGGTTCCTCGAACTGCTCAAGCTCTCGCCGCTGTACAAGTGGGTGTATGAGACCGCCGCCACCGACTCGTTCGTGTCGATCGAGAAGGCCGAGCGCCTGTTGGGCTTCAAGCCGAAGTACTCGAACAAGGATGCGCTGATCCGCAATTATGAGTGGTATATCGAGCATCTGGATCAGTTCCAGAACGCTTCGGGTATTTCGCACCGTGTGCCTTGGAAGCAGGGCATCCTGAAGCTCGCGAAGTTCTTCTTCTAGGGCGCGCTGCTGGCTACAACTGATCTCTCGTTATCTTGTGACCCGCGTCGATGTGTCAATCGGCGCGGGTATTTTGTGATCGAAAGATCGGGTACAATGCAGCTACGCAACGGCTCACCCGTCGTAGTCATGTTCAGGGTTTCTTACCACACCACGAGAGGATCTACAGTGACAACCGAACGATTTCTGGTAACTGGTGCGCTGGGTTGTATCGGCGCATGG
This sequence comes from uncultured Roseiflexaceae bacterium, assembly GCA_937988885.1. Classification (GTDB taxonomy): domain Bacteria; phylum Chloroflexota; class Chloroflexia; order Chloroflexales; family Roseiflexaceae; genus CALKHR01. The sequence continues at coordinate 7,321 of CALKHR010000128.1, forward strand.
ACGGTTCGCAACTTGGTGCGAGAGGGCGTGCCCACGGTGGTATTCGACTTGGCGACCAATCCGCACCGCCTGAAGTTGATTATGACGCCTGAAGAATTGGCAAAGGTGACGTTTGTCAACGGCGACATCACGGATCTGGGTGCCGTTGAGAACGCACTAGACGAGCACAACATTACCCATGTCATCCACTTGGCTGCGCTTCAGGTGCCGTTTTGCCGGGCTGACCCACCGCTTGGCGCGCGTGTGAATGTGGTGGGTACTGTGAATGTGTTTGAGGCTGTGGCCCGACGCAAGGATCGTATCAACCGCGTGACCTACGCTTCGTCGGTGGCGGTGTACGATGCCACCGATGCCAACGATGGCGTGGTGCAGCACGGTACGACCGGCCATCCGGCGAACTTGTACGGTGTGTTCAAGCAGGCCAACGAGGGCACGGCCCGCATCTACTGGCAGGATCACGGGATCTCGAGCTTGGCGCTACGGCCCTACACGGTCTACGGCCCTGGCCGCGATCAGGGTATGACCTCACTGCCCTCCAAGGCGATGTTCGCGGCGGCGGTCGGCCAGCCGTATCACATCCCGTTCGGCGGGCGCGGCGTCTACCAGTATGCCGATGATGTGGCCAAGGCCTTCATCGCTTGTGCGCGTGCCGATTTCACAGGCGCCGAGATCTTCAACCTGGGTGGCAGCGTCGTGACGGTCGATGATGTGGTGGCTGCGATCGAGGCGGTTGTTCCTGAGGCGAAGGGGACGATCACGGTCAACCCGCAGCCGCTCCCGCTGCCCGAGGATGTGGACGCTTCGCCGCTGGCGAAGGTGATCGGCGAGCCGGTCATCACGCCGTTGCAGGATGCGGTGGCCGAGACGATCGCGATCTTCCGTGCGGCTGTGGCCGATGGCCGTATGGCTCCCGATGCGATGCTGAAGTAAACCTGCCCTGTTTCGCAGAGCGTTGTAGGTTGGTGATGTCGAGGTTCATTGTGAATCTCGACATCGCTGTTTTTGAACGTGGTGAGGCTATAGCTCTAAGATGGCGCTAACGGGGCAGTGATCGGAGCCTTCGATTTCGGGATGGGTGTCGGCGGCCACGATCGAGTCGCGCAGGTTCTCCGAGACGAAGATGTAGTCGAGCCGCCAGCCGACGTTGCGCGCGCGGGAGTCGCTGCGCTGCGCCCACCAACTGTACTTCACTTTGTCGGGGTGCAGGTAGCGGAAGGTGTCTACCAGGCCAGCTTCGAAGAACTGGCCGATTGCGGCGCGCTCTTCGGGCAAGAAGCCCGATGTTTTGCGGTTCTCGCGTGGGCGGGCCAGGTCGATCTCGGCGTAGGCGGTGTTGACATCGCCTGCCACGACGACTCGTTCGCCGCGGGCGATGTATTCGCGCACCACGGTCAGGAAGCGCTGGTAGAAGTCGAGTTTGTAGGCGACTCGTTCGGGGCCGCTGTTGCCCGATGGGAAGTAGATGTTAAAGACGGTGAGTTGCGGGAAGGTGCTGATCAGGACGCGCCCCTCGCGGTCGAAGCGTTCTTCGCCGAAGCCGCGAATAACGGAGCCTGGTTCGCGCGAATAGGTGGCGACGCCGCTGTAGCCCTTTTTTTCGGGTATGGACCAGGCGCTGGTGTAGCCTGGCGGGTTGCGTAGGGCGTCGCTGACTTGCTCGGGGGTCGCTTTGGTCTCCTGGAGCATGACGATGTCGGCGTTGGTGCTTTGCAGCCAGTTCAGGAAGCCTCGCTTTTCGCAGGCGCGGATGCCGTTGACGTTCCAAGAGATGAGCTTGAGTTGCGTCATATGTTCCTCGGTTTGGTAGGAGAACCTTTGTTCATTATAGCGGATCTTTGTGTTGTTCCGACTTTAGATTTCTTTGTTGTGGTGTTGGCGCGCTGTAGTGCTCGTTTCGCGAGGGCGTGGGATGCGCCATTCGGCGGGTGGACGCGTTCGCACGAGGGTGTAGGCTGCTGCGCAGGCCCAAAGGGTCGGTCGCGGCCCTTTGGAAACCCCGCCCAGGGGCTTATCGCCCTTGGACCCCGAAGTGGAAGGCTGCCTCGTGGGAAGCGCCCGTGGTGATGCCTTGTCGTACGTCACGGGTGGTGGTGTGGGGGAGACGCTCGGTGGCGATTGGCGGTGTGGTTTGTGTTCTCCTTATCAGTTCATTGTTTTATATGTTCTTGACAGTTCTCATTGTCATTCCGAACAAGCCGCTAGGCGAAGTGAGGAACCTCATTGTTCTGCATTGTATTGGGCTTTGAGATCTCTCCCCATTCGCTTTGTTCAGGGCTTCGACCGTTCGAGATGACAGTGCTGTTCGTTGAACATAACGCGGTATTTAGCCGATTTCACCAAGTCACCAGGTCACCTTGTCACCTTGTTAGAGATCGTCATCTTGTTCGGTGATGTTGTGGGATGAGTGGGGAATACTCGAAGGTTAACAGCTTCGGATTGTGCGTGAAGTGGGGAAATACGCACATTGCGGAGGTGTATGGTAACAAATGAGTGGGGAGCATGGCGCTCCCCACTGTGTGCGGTTTAGTTGAGCGCGTCGAGTAGCAGGTCGCCTTCTTCGGGGGTGAGGCGGCCTTCGGCGACCATCTGCAGGATGGCGGCGCGCTCGGCATCGCGATCCGGCGGGGCGCTGTCGTTCGCGGTGTTGTCTGCGCCGAGCCGAATGGTTTGGTCGGTAGCGGCTGCCGCGTTGGCGTCCTCGCGGTCGATACGAATAGTTTGCCCTGTCGCGACCGGCGCCTCGGGCGGCGTGGGTGCCTTGGGCGGCTCGGGCGCTTTGGGCGCGTCGTTGGCGCTAGCGGCAGGCGCTTTGGGCGCGTCGTTGGCGCTAGCGGCAGGCGCTTCGGGCGGTGTGGGTGCTTTGGGTGGCTCGGGCGTTTCGATATCGATACGCACGGTTTGGCCCGTGGCGGCGGACGATGTTGGCGGCTCGGGCGGCACCGGGATGCCTGCCAAGGCCCGTTCAACCGCTTCGATCGCACCGGCTAGCCCTGCCCGTGCGGCGTCGCGCGCCTGCTGCTTGATGCGCTCGATCCGTTCGGCGTCGAAGCGCCATTCGCGGTCGTTGATGCGAACGTATACGCGGCCACTTTGGGCGGCCTCCTCCTCATCGCTGCGCTCGGCTGCTTGTTGGGCGCGCTCCTCGGCCTGACGGATGCGCTCGGCTGCTTGGCGCATCTGCTCCTCAAGCCGCTGACGGGTCTTTTCGACGTTGTATTGGGTGTCGCTGCCAAGGCTGCCAAAGGTTTCGGCGATGCTGCGACCAAACTCTTTGCCGATCTGACCGAGTTCTTGCCCCAATTGCCGCATTGTGTCAGCAAGTTCTTTCATATCGTTCTCAAACCCTCGACCTTTCCACCCCCACGTTGCGCTGGAACGGTGCGGCTTGCCTTCGCCGAGGCGGAGGTCGCCGCCTACTGTGATGGAGAGCGGTATACTGCCATCGCCATACACGATCGTGAAGCTGCCGCTGTCTTGTGCGCTCAGTTGGGCGCCGCTCAGTTCGCCGCCAACGATCGCCTGGAGGGTCACGTTGATCGGTTCGACGAAGCGGAGCACTGCGTCGCCGCCGACGGTCATCTGCACTGGGTGTTCAGCCTGAAAGAGGCTGTGGAGGTGCAGATCGCCGCCGATGATGCCGATCTCATCGAAGTACGCGACTGTGTTGATGTTGACATCGCCGCCGATGTCTTTGATGCGCAGCGTGCCGCCAACATTGTTGACGTTGAGGTCGCCGCCAATGGTGTGCAGGTGCAGGTCACCTGTGATGGTGTTGAAGGAGGCGTCGCTGCCAATTTGGGCGATGCTGACGCTTGCGGCCTGTTCGCAGCCGACATCGCCGCTGACATGGGCGATCTTCACGTCGCCGCTGCCGTTCAGGCCTACGTCGCCGCCGACATGGGCGATCGTTACATCACCGCTGTTGTTCAGGCCCACGTCGCCGCCGATGTGGTCGATAGAGACGCTGTTGACGGTGTTGATACCGACGTCGCCGCCGATAGCGTTGCCGTTCACGGTGGTGTTGGCGGTGCCCTGCAGTGCGAAGTCGCCGCCAATGTTGCTGAACCGCACGCTCTCGCTGATCGTGTCGAGGCTGGCCTCGCCGCCGATGGTGCCGAGTTCGGCGATGGCGATGTTGCGCAGCGAGAGGTCGCCATTCACGCGCTTGGCCTTGACGGTGTGTGTGTCGCGCACTTGGAGATCGCCGTTGACTTGCTGCACGTCGATGGCTTGAATGCCGTTGATGGTGGCATCTCCCGCGCAGTGGTCGATCTCGATAGTGGCGTCGCTTGGCACGATGAGCGTGAGATCATCGCGGATGTTATCGAGACGCCAGCCTGTATCGCTTTGTATGAGTTGGGGCGCGTGGTCGCCGCGGATGATGACGCTTCCCGGCTCGCCTTTGCGGATACTGATATCGCCATGACAGTCGCCGAGATGCAGCAGCGGGGCCGTTCCGACGCTGTATGTTGTGCTGCTCATAAGGTGATCCTCCAGTTATTCGATGAAAAGTTCGAGCCGTTCACCTTCGTCGAGGTCTTGGATGTCGAATACCCGGCCTGTAATGCCGCTGTCGATGGTGCGACGAATATCTTCGATGGTGGGACCGCCACCATGTGGGAAGAGCCGTGCACCGAGTTTCATACCAATGTCGATCAGGCTGACGGGTATAACGACGTTGATCTTCTGACGATGGTTGCTGATATCGCTGACACGGATGCGCAGCGTCTGCTGGCGCGTCGAGCCGCGTCCGCGTTCTGGGCGTTCTTCGAGCGCCTCAAGAAGCTGCGCGCCTTCATCGGCTTTGACGTGACCTTGTTCGATCAGTTTCAGGATGCGTAGGCGTTCGTCTGATGTTGCCATAGGGCGCTCCGTTTTGGGCTAGCTGCGCAACAGTTTCATCGCTTCTTCAACCGAGATCTCCTTGGCAGCGAGGCGATCAAGCACTGCGCGGCGCTCCGGTCGGCTGTCATCGGGCGGCGGTGTGTAGCCGAGCGCGGCCACAATGTCATCGAGACGGTTGCGGGCGGTATTGTAGGCGATCTTGAGATCGGTTGCGACGCCGTTGATGTTGCCACGGTTTTTGACCAGCAGCTCGACAAATTCGAGTTGTTCGCGGGTCAAGCGACCTAGCCAACCGAGCGTGAAGGTGCCTTCGATGGTCGAGTGACATTCGTCACAGCCGAGGCGCTCCACATGCAGGGTGCCGTTGCAGACGGGGCAGGTAGTGAGTAATGGGTACATAGGTGTATCTCCTAGTTTAGTGCATACTGAGCGTGCCAAGGCGCTGTGCGCGTCGTTCGATGGCTTTAAAGATCAGGTAGCCGCCAGGTACTGTGATGAGCATAAAGAGGATCAGAATGCCCACTTCATATTCGATCGGTAACAGCGTTGTGGTGCCCATCAGCAGGCCGCGAATTGCGTCGAAGCCGTAGGTCAGCGGGAGCGCGAGCGAGATCGGCAGGACGTAGCGCGGCAGTACGCTGATGGGGAACTGGCTGCCCGTGAGCAACGAGATGGTGTAGTTCGACACGTCAACGAGCATGTTGGCTTCGCGCATGGTGAGCACAATGGCCGCGAAGGCGAACCCGAAGCCGTAGAGCGCCAGCAACAACGGGATCATAATCAACAAGGTATAGATCACGTTTCCTTGGATCTGGAAGCCAAACAAGAGCCAAGCGAAAAAGAGCATCGAACAGGCATTGAACGTTGTAATACACATATTGGCGATGGTTTGGCCGACCAGAAAGAGCGATCGTGGTATGGGTGTCATCCAGTTGGTTTCGAGCACGCCCGAGTCCATCTCTTGCTTGAGCGCGAAGCCCATGCCCCAAAAGACGGCTGCGATGTAGTTCGCGAGCAGCGCCCCGATCAGGATGAAGGTCATATAGTCGTTGCTGCCGGTGTAGGCGGCGAAGCCACTGTTCCCCTCGGGGCCTGCAAACGTTTTGCCAAGGAAGTAGAACGGCGTCAGCCAGGTTAACGGCTCGAAGATGCGCGACACGGCCTGGAGCGGGTAGCGGATGAAGTGGATCGCGTCCTTCTTGGCGATGGCTAGCACGGCCCGCCCATACGATCGCCAACTAATTTGTGAAAGCTGTGTGTTCATCATGATACACCTCGTTGGCGGCTAGTAGCGCGCTAGTTCGCCTGTGCGGCGCGCGGTGCGCTCGGCGAGTACGAACATCCCGTAACCCAGCAATGGCAAGAAGATCGCGAAACCTGTCAAGATCAGCAGGTCGGGCAACAGTTGGCTCAGGGTCACATCGGTGAGCAGCACCAGGCGCATGTCGCGAATCGCGTAGGTGAGTGGCAGCCACATCGCGACGGAGCGCATCCAATCTGGCAGCACCTCGATCGGGAAGCTGACGCCGCAGAAGATCATGAAGATGCCGCGCACCAAAAAGACCAGTGCGTTTGCTTCCTTGAAGCGCAACACCAGGCTTGCGAAGGCCATGCCGATGCCGTAGACGATCATCATCGCCAGGAACAGGATGAAGATGAGCAAGCCAGGATTGGAGCCGACCAGCTGGATACCATAGATGATTCGCAGCTCGATCACGGAGATCACGAGCGTGGCCATTGAGAGCAGCACCTTGACGAGTGAGCCGCCGACCAGCAGCGAGCCGCGCCAGATCGGGCAGAGCCAGTTCGATTCGAGCGTGCCGCGCATCTGCTCCTCGCGTAGCTGCATGCCGCTGTTCCAGAGCGTGGCGTTCATCCACATCCACAAGATCGAGCCGATGATGATGAAGCTGCGGTAATCGGTGGTGCCTGTGAGCGCCTGAAAATCCGTGAGGCTTGTGCCCTCGGGGCCGCTCAGCGCCTTGGCCATAAAAATGTAGCCGACCGGGAAGAGCACGGGCCAGATCAGCGATGCGATGATCCAACTGGGGTAGCGCAGGAAGATAAACCATTCCTTTTTCGCTATCATCAGCAGGGCGCGAAGCTCGGATACGGCGCTGCGTTGGACGATTGATTGTACCATCGTGTGCCCTCCTGTTAATCGCGCAACTGCTTGCCTGTCAATGTGATGAACACATCTTCGAGCGAAGGCTGTTTGATGGTCAGATGGCGGATCTGCCCGGCCACTGCGTTGATCTGCTCAAGCAAGCGCGGCAGCAAACTGCGGCTCTCGTTGGTGTGGAGCTTCAGCGACCAGACCCGATCGGCATCGTTGTAGTGCGCGCCGATGTGCTGTATCTCGGGGAACTGTTCGAGCATGGCTGTGATTGCGGGCGTATACTCGTCGATCTCGAGCTGCACCACATCGAGCTGCTTGATCGATTGCTTGAGATTGGCCGGTGTGTCGAGCGCGATGATCTTCCCAAGGTCGATAATGCCCACGCGGTCGCAGAGCAGATCGGCTTCCTCCATGTAGTGCGTGGTCAGCAGTACGGTGCGCCCCTCGGCGCGGATCTCGGCGATCAGTTCGCGTAGGTTGCGGGCCGATTGCGGGTCGAGGCCGATGGTTGGCTCGTCGAGCAGCACGATCGGCGGGTTGGCGAGCAACGCTTTGGCGATCGCGATGCGCTGCTTCATGCCCGACGAGTAGCGCTCGACGGCTTCATCGGCGCGGTTGGCGAGCCCAAGGCGCTCAAGCAGTTCGTTCACGCGCTTCTTGGCGATGGCGGGCGGAATGTGGTAGAGCGCTGCGAAGTACTCCAGGTTCTCGCGCCCGGTCAGCTTCCAGTAGATGCTGCGTTCGCCCGTTAGCACCGCACCCAGGTTTTGGCGCACCTGCGTCGGCTGTGTGGCCACATCGTAGCCGTTGAGCTTGGCGCTGCCGCCGCTCGGCTGCAAGAGCGTGCTGAGCATGCGGATGGTGGTGGTCTTGCCTGCACCGTTCGGGCCAAGTAGGCCGAAGATCTCACCTTCGTGAATGGTGAAGTTGATGCCGTTCACGGCGTTGTAGGTCTCGCTGATGCGCTTGCCGAATGGCAGCCACTTTCGCCAGGCGGGTGCGTTTGGATCGGGCACCCGCCGGACAAAGGTCTTGCGCAAATCGCGTACATCAACGATCACCGCCTTCGATCCTGCCCTCGCCTGCGCTGGTTGTGCTATGGGGTGAGGAGGCGCTTGTGGTACAGCGATTGCTTCACTCATGATCCAACTCCCAGTAAGTTTCTAGTAGGGGATATTGTCACCTAACGGGCGTACTCCAGCGCTTCAAGTTGCCGCTCGGCCTCATCGGGCGAAAGTTGGCCGTTGGCAACCAGATGCAAAATGGTGCTGCGAGCGTGATCGACTTCGGTGAGTTGCACCGGCATCTGCCTGGCGTTGGGGCGCGGCGCGCGCGAGGCTGCGCGTCCACTGCCGAACATGCTTCTGAACTGTGGAGCGCCACCCTGGAGGTACAAGTCGCCGCCGATGGTGAGATGGACAGGCGCCAATCCATTGCCATAGGCGATATGCGCCATCGCCTTCAAATTGATGTGCTCGTTGGCGTGGTAGAGGGCGCCGCCGAAAATGGCGCGAATGTTGAGATCGATCTCGTCGGGCACTACGAGCGTGGCGTTGCCGCCGATGCTGGTGTTGAGATTGCGATTCGCCGCGACTTGCTGCGTCTGCAGGAAGAGATTGCCGCCGACATTGTCGATCCGGCTGACGCTGCCGATCGCCTCCAGATGCGCGTTGCCACCCACGCTGCCCAAGTTCAGTTGTGCGATGTTGGTGAGCGTGGCGTTGCCACCGACTGCATCGATGCGCAGACTACCGCCGATGCCGTGAACTTCGGCATCGCCGCCGACGGCGTGGATCTCGGCGTGTTGGGCGTTGTTGATGCGCAGATCGCTGCGGGCCTCGGCGATCACGATCACGGCGGTGTTGTCCACATAGATCGAGCGGAACACTGGCTGCGTGATCGAGTGCCACCAGAATTTGCGCTGCGTATCGCGCTCGATGGTGAGCGCATTGGCGCGGCTCACGTTGACCTGCCCGAGGACGTCGCGCAGTTGCACGTTTTCGCTGATCGATTCGGCAGCGACGTGCCCTTTCGCAACGGCGACGGCGAGGCTGCGCACGTTCTGTACATTGATATCGCCGGTATGCTCACTGATCGAGACGGCCAGATGGCTCGGGACGTACAAGACAACATCGCCTTGCTGCGATTGGAGGCTGAAGATGTTGCCGTCCTTTTCGATAGCCGTGGAGGGCGAGCCCTCGAACGCGATGTATGCTTCCTCCCAGCCGTGAATAGCGAGAGACCCGTTGTAGCTGTGCACGCGCAGGTGGCTGCCCGCTTCGACCGTAAACGATGTGTTTTGCATTGGTATCCTCCTTAACTGCAGTATGCTGCGCTATTCATCAGTTCATTCAGTTAGATGTGAGACGTGTGCTTGCCGATCCGCGCCGATTGGGCTCGCCGTAGCGGAGCACCCGCGCGCCCAGCCACATCAGGCTATTGCCCAGCACCTTCGCCATGGTGCGAGCGACACCCGGGCGGTGGATGAACGCATCCTTGGCCCGCTGCACCTGCATCGCGTCGTTGAGCCAATCGCGCTGCCGTTCCTGTTGTATTCGAACTTGGTTATCTAGGAGTTGCATAGATTACCTCGCTTTGTGTCAATAAGTGACAACGTATATGTCAATAAGTTCTATCGATGTGGTGATATTATCATAGGGTCGGCGGGGTGTCAAGAGGTTTTTGGTATTATTTGTATGATCTTAGTGTGAAATTACTACTTTGGTTGTAGATATTTGCATGGTTGGCTCATAGGATGGGGTCAGTTTGCAACCGGCTGATCAAAATTTGCTACTCTGGTTGTGGATATTTGGAGCAGCGTCCCTGAGGTGGAGATGGTTGGCTGCCACATTCAATCCAATGGAGCACAATGATGGGAGGCTCGTTTCGTCGGCGGCAGCACATGCGGTGAAACGATTGGAGTGAAGGCGGCGAATTTCGGCTCGCTCTTTTAGATGGTAGCAAGAATGGGGTATAATGCACGAGTCTAGCGGAACATCTGAGCGAGGTTTGGGTATGGATCGGATTTATGTGGCGATTGACGTGGAGACGACGGGCCTTGAGGCCGGGGTCGATGAGATCATAGAGGTAGCGGCGGTGAAATTCAGCCGCACCGAGGTACTCGAGACTTTTGACCAATTGGTGAAGCCCAAGCATTCGCTGCCACTGAAGATTTCTCGGCTTACAGGTATTAGTGCGGAGGCATTGGTCGATGCCCCGCGTTTTTCGGAGATCGCCCCGGAGCTTGTGCGTTTCGTCAAGAGCTACCCGTTGGTGGGCCACTCGATCGGCTTCGATATTAAGATGCTCAAGGCGCAGGGCATGAACTTTACGCAGCCCGCCTACGACACCTTCGATCTTGCGACCTTGTTGATCCCCCAGGCCCCTGCCTATCGCTTGGGCGCGTTGGCAGCGCTGCTGGGCATCACCCACGACGACGCCCACCGTGCCCTGAGCGACGCGGATGTGACGCGTCAGGTGTTCCTGCGTTTGTTAGATAAGATCGACGGGCTGGACCTGAGCGAGTTATCCGAGATCAACCGGATGATGTCGCGGATGAGTTGGTCGCTGCGCGATCTGTTCGCAGAGGCCGAGCGCGCCAAGGCTCGCACGGTGTTTGTGGATGCGCCCGCCATCCCCACGCCCACCAAACCTACGCCTCCACAGTTGATCCCGCTGAAGCCGACAGGTAAGACCGATCCGATCGATCTTGAGCGTATTCGGGAGTTTTTCTCGCCGGATGGGCCGATGGGCCGCGCCTTCGAGGGCTACGAGCAGCGCCCGCAGCAGGTCGAGATGGCTCAGGCGGTCGCCACGGCGCTGAATCAGGGCGATAACTTGATGGTCGAGGCGGGCACCGGCACGGGCAAGGGCATGAGCTATCTGGTGCCTGCGGCCATGTTTGCCATGCAACGTGGCGAGCGCGTGGTGATCTCCACCAATACGATCAACCTGCAGGATCAGCTGTTCTTCAAGGATATCCCGGCGCTGCAGCGGCTTATGGCCACCGACCCCGATAAGCCGCCCTTCTCCGCCGCGTTGCTCAAGGGGCGCGGCAATTATCTCTGCTTGCGGCGCTACAAGCAGTTGCGCAACGATCCGCGCCTAACCGAGGATGAGATTCGCACGCTGTTGAAGATTCAGCTTTGGCTGCCACTCACGAAATCGGGCGACAAGGCCGAGTTGATGCTGATGGACCGCGAGAACACCGCTTGGGGTCGCGTGAATGTGACGCCTGAGACGTGTATCGGGCCGCGTTGTTCCGACTTCAACGAGTGCTTCTTCTTCCAGGCGCGTCGCCAGGCCGAGGCCGCGCATTTGGTGGTGGTGAACCATGCGCTGATGCTCGCCGACCTCGCTAGTGAGGCGAGCGTGTTGCCCTACTACGACCATGTGATCGTCGATGAGGCGCACAATATCGAGGATGTCGCCACCGATCAGTTCGGCTTCGAGGTTGATCAGAGTAAGTTGGTGCAGTTCTTCGACGATCTGTTCCAGACAGGTGGGGCGAACGTATCGGGCGGATTGGTGGCCGAGCTGCCCATGCACTTCCGTGAGAGCGCCGCAACCCAGGGCGATATGGACAAAGCCACGGCTATCGCGCAGGCGATGGGCCCGGCGGTGACGCGAGCGCGCGAAAGCACCTACGACTGCTTCAACCGGTTAATGGTGTTTATCACGCAGGAGGCTGAAGTATCGGCCTACGACCCGCGTTTGCGGTTGACTGCGGCGGTGCGCAAGCACGAGGCGTGGCCCGAGGTGGAGCAGGCCTGGGAGAACCTGAGCCTACAGTTGAAGGCGATCGCCGACGGTTTGGGCAAGCTCGAAGCGCTGCTCGGCGAGCTTAAGGATGCCGAACTGCTGGATTACGACGCGTTGCTGTTGCGGGTACAGTCGCTGAGGCGGTTCAGCGAGGATGTGCGCACTAACATGGGCTACATCATCCTGGGTGGCAACGATGAACTGATCACGTGGCTCTCGCACGACCGGATGCGCGACACGCTGGTGCTGAGCTCGGCCCCGCTGTCGGTGGCGGAGTTGCTGCGCACAAACCTGTTCGAGCAGAAGGCGAGCACGATCTTGGCCTCGGCGACGCTGAGCGTTGCGGGTGATTTCGAATATGTGAAGGAGCGGATCGGCCTGCACGAGCCGACCGAACTGATGCTCGAATCGCCGTTCGATTACACCAAGCAGTCGCTGGTCTATATTCCGCAGGATATCCCCGAGCCGAACCAGAAGGGCTACCAGCCTGCGCTGGAAGAGGCGCTGATCGCCCTGTGTACGGCGACTGGTGGCCGCACGCTGGTGTTGTTCACGGCCAATAGCGCGCTGCGCCAGACCTACCGCGCCATTCAGGAGCCGCTCGAAGCGCAGGAGATCGCGGTGCTCGGCCAGGGCATCGACGGCTCGCGGCGGGCATTGCTGGAGCGCTTCAAGGAATCGCCGCGCACGGTGCTGTTGGGCACCACGAGCTTCTGGGAGGGCGTCGATGTGGTGGGAGACGCGCTCTCGGTGCTGGTGATCGCCAAGTTGCCGTTCAGCGTGCCGACCGACCCGATCTTCGCGGCGCGCTCGGAGGGCTTCGCCGACCCGTTCCACGAGTTCGGCGTGCCGCAGTCGATCCTGCGCTTTAAGCAGGGCTTTGGGCGGTTGATACGCTCGAAGGAGGACCACGGCGTAGTGGCGGTGCTCGACAAGCGCCTGCTCACGAAGAAGTACGGCCAGCAGTTCCTGGACTCGCTGCCGCACACCTTGGTGCGCACCGGGCCGATCAAGCAGCTCCCGCTGTTGGCGGCGCGCTTCCTGGTCTAGTCGCCCTCGCTCAGCAACGAAAAGCACTGTTATCCCTCGTGAGGGGTAGCAGTGCTTTTTTGGTTGGCGGTGTAGTGAGTGTCAGTTCATTAATGCCGTAACGCTGTTGTTTTAACCAGTTTAAGAAAGATAACAGTAATTTAATGATACTTGATGCCGTTACTTTGACTTAACCTGCCCTTGTTATTACAATAGATGATATTCATGTGCTTACCGATGCGTTTGGTCAGCGATGCGCTTGCAGGAACACGGCCAGGCATCCGAATCCTCGTTTCATTCACGTAGGTCGTTCAGGCAGAATCCCGCATTGCTCCGTGAACACCCTGTTGCTGCTCTCCATCACCCTACTACGTTGCGCGCCTTGAAAATATTGGATGGTGTTCAATGGCAAACGTACTCAAAGTATAGTGTGATTGAGCGTATTGTATTTTAGGGCTATTTAGGCGTTCATGGCGATTATGGCAACCACGTACAGCTTTTCATCATATAAAGTTTTTGATTCGTGAATTGGGTTGGAGTACCTACGATATGACTTGATATCGTCTTTATGGGTGGTGATTATGGAAACGTTGCTTATCGTTAACTTGGCTTACTTCTATTCTTCGCCTGTTGGTTGAGCCTAGGAAGTTTTATCTATGCGGCTCGCTTTCAACGTTGGCATATGATATTGATGGGGTTATTCTGTGTTGAAAATGGGTATTTATATTCAGCGCAACAGGGCGCTTAGAACGGGTGTTAAAATAATCCTATTATGTAATAAACGCTAGTTTGTCTCTTTTCATTGATGTTGTGCGTTTCTGCTGTTATTAAAACAGAAAACAACTTATTCAGTATCCGCGTAACGTCCGATCTGCTCTACATCTCATGGCCGATAGCCGAATTACCCTTGTAGCCGCCGCGCAAGCCGGTATAGCGCTCATCCACGGTGCTATTCGCCACGGCAGTCTCGATGGCGCACTGATCACCGATCAACACCACCAAATGCTTGATCTATGTGACAACTGGATAACGCTGTGTTGCGCCTCGACATCAACGACCCGCTGCTGGGGCGGTTTATCAGCGCGGATACGGTGGTGCCAGGGAGTGGCCCGCTGACGGTTGCATCGCTCGACGCGGTGGAGCGCAGCGCTTGGGCTTCGGGTGGCAGCGAGCCAGTGAACCCGCAGGATCTCAATCGCTACAGCTATACGCTGAATAACCCACTCAATGCCACCGACCCGACCGAGCATTGGACTTTTGGTATATCTATAGATGGTTCTTATGATGTTATGGGAACCACCTTTGGGGGATCTCTAGGTCTAAATTTTGATGGAGAAGGTAATGTATCATTAACTATTAGCGTAGCGAGTGGTGCATCATCATCATCTGTAGGTGGTTATATGGGTGCCTCATTACAACTTTCTTTAAATAATCCGAATATTGACGCTTTAGAAGGATTGTCTACAGTTGTTGGTGCCTCTGGTGGTGGCGGATTAATTGCAGGTGGTGATATTGCCTTTGCAAAAGATACAAATACTGGTGGTCAGTATCAAACAGGTAGTGTTAGTGGTGGTATTGGTTTTAAACCAACACTGCCAGCTATACCAGGTGAGTTTCATCTCAAAGAAGCGATGACAGCATCTCTAATTAAAGGTAACCCTGTAAATGCAGTCAAAAAGTGGTCCAAAAATGGAGAAATGATGTAGATTTATCTTTACGAAGTGTAGAAATGAAACTGAAAAGCATGTCTGGACTCCCTAATTATTAACCATTGTTACTCTATCTGGATGAAAATAGGTAGACATTTGATTGATTGGCACAATAGGTAATTTATCAGCGCCGCTAGGTGCTTTTATCTCGCTTTGAGGTGGATATTGATGCGATGATACAGTTTATTGGCCTGAGACAGCTCAATATCCTCAGTGGAATTAGCTTCGATTATTAAGCGCTCGTTTCAGAGCGTGTTTAAGAATTATGCGTATTATGATGATGATCAAGCCAACGGAGC
>CALKHR010000129.1 GCA_937988885.1 uncultured Roseiflexaceae bacterium
ATCGTGACTGCGCCGTTGTCGTAGCCCGCGCAGAGCAGCGCGCCATCGGGCGAGAAGGTGAGCGCACCGCGGCCACGGAGCATCAGCATTTGTTGGCACGTAGGGCAGGTAGGCGCGTGCAGTTGTACGCTGGTCTGACAGTAGTAGCAACTGGGCTGGCTCATCGGGCGCTCCATAGCACAACGGTATCGAGTTGGGAATGCTGTGGGTGCTGTAGCGCGCCGATAGGTTGTATCGACGCGCTAGATGCGGGATGGCTGAAGGTTTAGGAACGATCCTTGCGAATACTGCCGAGCGGGGTGTTCGGCTTGTTTTCGGGCTTGCTGCTTGTCGGGCTGTCCTGCGCTGCGCCAAGGATGCCGCCGAGCAGTGAGCCGAGGTCGATGCCACCGCCTTGGTTGCCTGCTGCGCCGCCCTGACTTTGGCTGGCGTTGATCAGGCCGCCGAGGATGGTGCCGAGATCGAGGCCGCCCGCTGCGGGGGCGCTGCTCGGTTGTGACTGGCCGGGCTTAGGCAGGCCGACGCTGCCGGTCTGCTGATTGCCTGCTGCGCCGAGCAATACGCTGAGCAGCGAGCCAACATCGACGCCGCCAGCGGGGGCGTTGCTTGAGCGACCGCCGCCCTGCGCTGAGCCGCTGAGCACGCTGCCGAGCAGCGAGCCAAGGTCGATGCCGCCCTGGTTAGAGGCGTTGCCCTGCTGCTGGCTGTTGAGGATACTGCCTAGAATGCTGCCCAAGCCGCCCTGCTGCTGTTGCTGGCCTTGCTCGGCGTTGTTGCCGCTGAGGAAGCGTTGGGTGAGATAGGTGACGAGGGCTGCGAGGGCCATACGCTTGATGGTGCTGCCCAGTTCGGAATCCTGGCTGAACAGGCCGCCGAGCGGGCCTGCGGCGGGATCCGACGCAGCCAGCGAGCGAACGCCAAAGCCCTTGGCCGAGGCGAGCGGGCTATCATCGCTCTGCGCTTGCTGATGGGAGGCTGCGAGGGTTTGTTGCGCATCTGTCGGCAATTGCGAGAAGGCAAAGTTGGTCGCTTCCTTTGCAACATCGGCAGGTAGATGGCTGATGATTGTGTGGAATCGCTGGGCAAGTTCCTCGTCGGACTGCCCCGCGCCAGTGGCTAAGAACTGCTGTAGGACATTTGCAGGATCGTTACTCATACCTTGCTCCTCTCTGATAGTTGCCTTCGCTGCAACTTAAATAATATCCTGGCATGATAGTACAAACTGGTGGCCGCGTCCACACTTTTCGTACGTATTTTCTAACATTGGCTACATACGAGCGAGTGTGGTAGCGTTTTGGTGCATTCATATCAGGTAAGTGCTTGGATATTGCACAAAAAGTAATGTGAAAAACCGTTAGACTTTTTGTGTTTCCCTTGCTTGCAGAGCTTGAACAGCGAAAAAATAGTGTTGTACATCGGAGTTTTTATAAAGCACTAAACTCAGCACGCCAACGATGGGTGAGATAACATCACCGGTGAAGAGACTGAAGATCTGTATCCAAGCCAGTAGTTTGTTCGGTTCCGTGGCTTTGATGGGCTTGTTCAGGAGCCTCCTGGCGTATCTGATGTTGAGGATGCAGATAGCGAGCATATACAGGCCGCCTAGCGGAATCAGGCTGGTGAAGCCGCTCATCATCAACCACAGAAGAAGGAGAATATTATCGCCTAAACACATCAGCCCGATCGCTTGGAGATATTCTGGCTTGTTTGGTAGTGTTGGCGACACGTTTACCCTCTACAATGCTGCAAAGTGCTTCTGGCGTGGCGTTCGCGATAGTAGGTGTGCCTCCCGTAGCGAGCGCTCATTCCTATACAGAATTGATCGGTTGTCGCGCAGCGGATTCGCGGAAGTATTGCTGCACATTCACATCGTTGTAAAACATTAGGCTGAGCACGCCAACAGTGAGCGAGATAAAATCGCCGGTGAAGATATTGCCGATCTGCATCCAAGCCAAGACTTTATTCGGCTCTCGCGCGGTGATTGGGGTGCCGAACAGTTTGGTGGAGTAGACGATTTCGAGGATGCCGAGCACGAAGGCGTACAGCCCGAGCGGCGCTAGGCAGAAGGTGCTGATCAAGGCAACACCCCAAACCAAGTTGAGGATGCCATCGATTAGGCACATAACGGCGATCGCCGTGACGTTGCCGGGCTTATTGGAGTACATCAGCGGGTTCCACGGATCTTGGATGTCGGGTTGGTGCTCGTAGAACTGCTTTGTATAGGGATCGGCGGGATGCGGGGGTAATGCACCTAAGTTCTGCGTTTGCCCGGTCCTTGGCTCGATATCGGGATCGGCTGTTGGTGGCGCTATCGGCAACAGTGTGACACCACACACTGCACAGAGGCGTGCTTGTGCAACATTTTGGTTTCCACATCGGGGGCACACCATGATTTCCTCCTCAGCATTCGGGATGCTCGCTTCTTGAACTGCCCATACCATATACGCGTATCTTTGCGCTCTGTTGCATCAGTATAACCAATTTGCTAAGTGTATGCTTGGATGTACCAGCACACGAGATGCAACATGATGCCGAACATCCTCTGGTGGGCGTATGGTTTGACGATTGGTGCTGTGCGGGAGTTTCTTCGCCATGGTGTGGTGGTATCTACAGACATGCGGTGGCTGATACTAAATCCGGATGGACAGTGTCAGTAACAAGCTCGTTTTAGCCTGCGGCAGCAAGGTACTTTCTTCTTTTTGTGATGTCGAGGCGCTGCTACGCGCAGCGCCTCGACATCACCTGTTTCGAGAGATGTGGGTATCGATTGAAAACCAGCATCACGCCATAACATTCACGTGCTGTTTGTGTACGTAATCATTCGGATTTGGTATGATCGACGCAAGATCAGCCACCGAGCGTGTCGGATGTGTTAAGGCTCATTCAAGAACACAATAGGGTCACTGCCTAGCTGCATACTCGAAGTAGCGTTGAACCTTCGGGTCGTTGTAAAACACTAAACTCAGGATACCGATCGTCAGCGAAATGATATCGCCCGTGAGGACATTGGCGATCTGCATCCACGCCAAGACTTTGTTTGGCTCTTTGGCAGTGATCGGGTTGCTCAGGAGTTTGGTGGAATGGACGATCTCGAAGATGCCGAGCGCGAAGGCATACAGGCCCAGCGGCGCAAAGCAGATGGTTGATATCAGCCCAACACCCCATCCCAGATTGAGAATACCATCGATCAGGCACATCACACCAATCGCCTGGATATAGCCGGGCTTCTCCGGGGGCGACATCACTACGACGGGCTGTTGTGTGTATATCTGCTGAATGTAAATCTGCTGTACAAGAGGAGGCGTTTGCGGTGCGCTCGGCTCTGGGGGTGCAGACAAGCGTACCGTTGGCCCCACTGCGGGTTCGACGCCTGATGGCGGCGGTGCGACGGGCAGGAGGGCAGCGCCACAGACCACGCAGAACCGCGCTTGGGCAACATGTTGAGACTGACATCGTGGACACAGCATAATGTCCCCCTTTACCTTGTGGGAATGCCCCAAAGCCGCAGAGTGCCATCATCCGAAGCCGAGATGAGCAGGCGCGAATCAGGTGTGAAGGCTAGGCGCCGCAGTAGCCCCCGATGATTGGTGAGGCGGGTAAGTTCCTGCTGATCATTGAGCGACCAGAGTGCGATCGTTGCATTGTAGCTGGAGAGCGCCAGGAGTTGCTGCGCGGGGTTCACCGCTAAACGCCATACTTTCGAATTGATCGACAAGCTCATGGCGCGGCTGCCATCCTCGATATTCCACACCCCGACCGTTTCATCGTCCGAGGCGGTGGCGAGTTGTCTGCCATTCGCGAGCAGGACAGCATCGTTGATTGCGGCGGTATGTTGCAGCGTGTGGAGCAACACCCCATCGCTGAGTTGCCAGATCTTCGCACTGCCATCGTTGGAGGCCGAGATCATCAATCGGCCATCCGGCGTTACGAGGAGCTTGGAGATGAGCCCATCGTGGGCTGCGATACTGCGTTGCACTACGCCATTTTCAGCATTCAATAGCTCAATCGAACCATCGGTGAATGCTGCCAGGATCGTTTGACCATCGGGTGTGACGGCGATATTCCTCACTATTTTGCTTGCTTGAACGGCGGATACCGTGGTCGCAGTCGCGAGATCCCATTGCACAATCTGTCGTTCAGCGCTGACCCACAGCGAGCGATTATCTGATGAAAAGTGGATGGTGCTATTCGCCGCCAGGACCGAGAGGCTATGAATCACTTTACCGCTCGCAATGTCATACACATCAATATCCTGCGAGTCTCGCACAATCGCTATCATCGTGTTATCTGACGATACGATCGTATCGGTGAACGGCGGTGAAAAGACGCTAAGATGTTGAATAGCATGCGAACGGCCATCCTGCGAGTTGTATGCTTCGATGGTGTTGTTATTGGCTAGGATCAGGTTGTTTTCATCGCTGAAGAAGAATTCTCCTGGAATGGCGTTCGGTATCATTTCCAGGGGTTGCTTATCTCTCAAACTCCATATGTCAACATCGGAGTACGTGCGTGTCGCAAACGTATCTCTGGCCAGTGAAAAGGTGATTTGAAGGGCCTCGGGTATTTCCAGGATGGATTCTTTATCCGCAAGATCCCAAATGATGGTATCGACACCTTTCCGAAATGCTGCGATTGGAGCAGTGGGATGCATCGTAATGCTCCAACTGTTTTCTTCACGGGCCAAGAGCGTTTGCTGCTCCAAATGCCAGATGAGGGCCTCCCGATCCGCTGTTGTGATCGCCATAATCGGCAGGGTGGGATGCAGCACCATGGTTGAGGGCGTTGTTTCGGCGATTTGCCACAGCTTCAACGCCGATTGAGGCGTTTGGACAGCAGCCTGCCCGTTTTTGAGGATGTAGACTGCGAGGGGGAGTTGTGGATGGATCGCGAAGGAGCGCATATCGGCGGGTAAGGCTTCGTACACGGGAAGTTCAAGCGTGCCGCTCGCTGGATGGATGGTAAGTGTCCCCACAGAAGGAGATCCTTCACGTTCGTGCGATCTCCCCTCAATAGCGATACGTTGATCTTGCTCCTGAAAGCGCATTCCAAAATAACTCACTTGCCTGGGAAGGTCGATTTGCTGCTGTAATTGCGCATCATCGACATGCCACCATTTTAGACTATAAGCGCCAATGTTACGATGCAAGGTCGCTAGCAAACGCTGATCTTGCGAGAGCGTTACTTCCTCTATCGTATCGCCAGGGCCGCCAATTTGCGCGATCTGTTCACCATCGGCGAGACGCCATATTCGTGCTGTGCCATCTTGCAAGCGAAGCACGATGACCTGATCGTTGATCGCGATGTTCGGGCTAGGTGCGATCCACGATGTCTCCATCGCGGGGCTTGGCAGCTCGATAACGGTCTGTAGCTCCAACGAGGGCAGTGCGATCACCGCTACTCGCAGATCGCCCACATACACCAATGTTTGGCGATCCGGCGAGAGATAGGTGGAATTGACTGCACCTTCACCCCATTGGGCCAGTTCGACAACCTGAGCGAGCTGTTCGGGTGCGATCGGTGTTTGCGATACAGGCACCGCTGTTCCTGCTTTGACTGCCTGCACTGGCGGAAGTGTCGGGGAGGGCGCGGCGCTCGGCGATGTTGTTTGGGTGGGCACGCGCGTTGGCGCGAACACGGTCGTCGCTATGCGCGATGCCTCATCTGGCTGTGGTTGGCTTTTTGGGATTGCGAACAGCGCCCCAACCAGCGCCAAGATGCCGAGGCCCAACCAGATTGGCAGGAATTTTCGTTGCTTAGAAGGCGTAGATGGTATTTGTGCTGTAACCGCAGTAGATTCTGCAGGTTTTTTTATCACAATGGTTGCGCCAGTCGCTGGTGTGATGGCGAGCGTCAGCGCTTGGCGCATCGCTGCTGCACTGGCTGGTCGGTGATCTGGCGCGAGGGCCAGCGCTTGTGTGAGCGCCGCATCCACGTGCAGCGGGATCTGGCTGTTCAGCGTGCGGCTCGCTGGCAGCGGGTCGGACTGGTTGGCGATGAGCGCCGCAGCCCGCGTCAGCGCATCGATCGGCGGCGTGCCGGTCATCAAATGGTAGAGCGTAGCGCCGATTGCAAACAGGTCGCTGCGCGGGTCGGCACTGGCGCCCTGGATCTGCTCCAGTGGCGCATACTGCGGCGTGTAAGCGATCAAGCTCGGCGCTGTTGTGACGCCCGAAGCTGCTTGCAGACCTTTGGCTAGCCCAAAGTCGAGTAGCATCAGTGCGCCGCTATCGCTGAGTTTGAGGTTCTGCGGTTTGATATCGCGGTGAAGCAGCGGTGGCTGGCGTTGGTGCAGGTATTCCACCACATCGAGCAACTGATCGCCCCAATTCAGCACCTGCTGCACAGGGAAGGCGTGTCCTCGCTGCGCTAACAGGGTGGCTAAATCGTCGCCAGGGATAAACTCCATCACCAGGAAGTGCTCATTGGCATACTCGAAGTGATCGATCATGCAGGGCAGTGCGCTATGCCGCAAGCCCGCCAGTAGGTGTGCCTCACGTGCAAACGCCGCCGCTATCTGTGGCTCGTTGAGCAACAACTGCTTGAGCGCCACGGGGATGCGCAAGCGTTGATCGAATGCTTCGTAGACCGCGCCCATGCCACCTTGCCCCACCAAGCGCACGATCTGGTAACGGTTATGGATGAGCGTTTGTGCAGTGAGTAGTGGCATGGTTGGTTTATGTCTTTCCAGCTAGTAATCGAGGTTGGTCAACACACCATGTAATGGGAGTATAACCAAATTATATCATTAGCTATCTCTCTTAAATGTAACAAATAGCATATAAAATTGCCTATTTGCAGAAAAAATAACGTATGACAGTATTTGTTGATTTTAATGAAATTTTAACCAATGCTGTACAGGTTGTCCTTTTTGTGTTTCCTTGTACCTAAGTACGTAAACCAGAACACAAACATTACACAGAGGGCGATTTCGTTTGATGGTATGAGCTCGTTCTTGGGGAAGCTTAACGCGGCTCGCTGGCGGGGCGCACTTGTGTGAGCGCAAGTTGCACGGCTTGGGCAAGAGGAATAGTGCGACCTTGCGCCCAAGCCTGCTGCCATTGCGCGCCGAGTTGCTGCTGGATGAGCGCACACAAGTCGCTGTAGCGCGACATTTCTGCTAAGGCTTTGGGGAGTTTGTTCTGAGCGCGCGCTTCTTCGCAGGCCGCCAACAACTTTGCGGCCAGTAGCGGCTGTGAGGTACTGACACTAAACGCAAGCTCTTCAAGGATGTTCAGTACTCCATCGGTGTGGTTCAAGGCGTTCGCCAACATCAGACTCTGGCGCAGCATCTCGATCGCTCGTGGGGGATCGCCCAACGCCAACACGACTCGGGCGATGGAGGTCTGTGTCACCGCGATCATCTGCTGATCGCCGAGTTTCTGGAAGATCGCGAGCGCCTGTTCGTAGCACTGCTTCGCTTCGGATAGGTTATTCGCATCCTGAGCTACATCGCCTAGATTGAGCAGCGCGGTGCCCCGCGTCCACTCATCGCCGAGCGCCTCGGCCAAGGTGCGGCTGCGCGCGAACGCTTGGTGGGCCACCTCGGTCTGTCCAAGATCGCGGGCCACTGCGCCTATCCCCAAACTGATCAGGGCGATATCGCTCTTGCTATCGTGTTGCTCGTAGATCTCCAGGCATTCGTTGTACAACGCCATCGCTTGCTCGATGTTGTTCTGATGGCAGTGCAGATTGCCCATATTGTGCAGCACCGAGGCGATGCCAATGCTGTTGTTCTGTGCTCGGTGTATCGCGAGCGCGGCTTCGTAGAAGGCGAATGCCCGATCGTAGGCTCCGCTCGTCTCCGTGACTAAGCCAAGGTGGCTCAATGTGCGCGCTTCCCCCACGGGATGTTGCAGAGCGCGGTAGTACTGCAGGGCCTGCTGGAGCAACTGTTCGGCTTGCTGATGTTCGCCCTGTCGCCATATCAGGATCGCTAGTCCATCGAGCGCATGGGCGCGCGTTGCGGTCTGCTGCTCGGATGTGGCGTTGATAAACAGTTCGAGCCATTCACGGCCCTCTTGGAGCCTGCCGCACATATACCAGAAGCGCCAAAGCGCACTGGCAAGCCGTAGCCCTTCTCGCCATCTGTTTGTCGCCTGCGTCCACTGCAACACAGCGCGGATGGTGTCGTGTTCGGCTTCCATACGCGCCATCCACATAGCTTGTTCGGAGCCAAACGCCAGATATTCCTCGGAGCGATCGGCGAGTTCTGTCATGTGGTCGAGCAGGCGTTCCATCAAGATAGTGTCCTCGCCCCGTTGCGCGCGCTGTTCCTCGGCAAACTGTCGCACCATCATGAGCATACTGAAGCGCATGCCGTGCTCGGTGGGCTGGCGCTGGATAAGGCTGTGTTCGCTCAGTTCCTCTAGCAGATCGAGGATGCGGTCGCGACCGATAAAATCGAGATCGCAGACCGACTCCACGCTATCGATGTTCCACGAGCCAACGAACACGCTGAGCCGCGCAAACAGCGCTTGGGCGGGCGGCGAGAGTTGCGTGTAGCTCCAATCGAGCGCGGTGTTGAGCGTGCGGTGGTGCGGTGGCACATCGCGGCCACGCAGCCGCAACTGCCGAAAGCGCTGGGTCACTTCGGTGAGCAGCTCTTGTGGTTCGAACAGCCGCGCCCGCGACGCCACCAACTCGATCGCGAGCGGCAGCCCTTCCACGCGCATGCAGATCGCCGCCAGTGGCAGGGCGTTTTGTGCAGTCAGGCTGAGATCGGGGCGGATGGCTTGGAGGCGGTTGAGCAACAGGGCCATCGATTCGATACGAGCCAGTTCATCGAGCGGTGGCAGATGCGCTAAATCGGGCACGGCGAGTGGCGGCACCTCCACCACGTGCTCGATGCCGAGCCGCAGCGCGATGCGACTCGTGACGAGGATGGTGAGTCCGGGCGCTGCGTTGAGCAATCGCCGAATCTGTAGTGCAGCGCTGGCCACTTGCTCCATGTTATCGAGCACCATGAGCATACGTCGCTGCTGTAGGGCCGCGACCACCTGCGCGAATGTCTCCTCAGGCGTGCCCACGGTGCAGTCGAGCGAGCGCGCGATGGTGGGCAGCACAAGCTCGCTCTGCGTGATCGGGGCGAGCTCCACAACCACGACGCCGTCGGCGAAGTCGTTGCGCAGATCGTGGGCGAGTTGGAGGGCGAGGTGCGTTTTGCCAATGCCCGGTGCGCCGATCAGCGTCAGCAGGCGCACATCGGGGCGCAGGAGTTGAGCGCGTAGTTCGGCCCGTTGGCGCACCCGTCCGATCAGCGGGGCGAGCGGGGCGTGGTGCTCGGTGGGCGCTGCGTGAGCGGCTGGCGCTTCAGGTGGCGGTGACGCGTCTCCGGTGTGGGCCGCCGCAGCGAGGGAGAGCAACTGCGCGACATCTTCGGGCGAGGATTCGAGGTTGAGGGCAGGCACGAACAGCGCGACGAGCGTCGTGAGGTCGGGCGGGCGACGATCGCGCTCGAGGTGACAAATATGGCCTTCGCTGTAATTAACGGCAATCGCAAGCTCACGCTGGGTTAGGCGTGCCCGACGACGCAGAAAACGTAAGAAGCTGCCGAAACTCTTGAACGCATGCGCTTCTTGCTCTGACGTGTGTTGAACCATGCGGATGCTCGTTGTCGAAGCTAAGTAGTGTGCATGGTTATTATAACAGCTTATATTTGATGAATTAGCTCTTTTGTGGATGCAGTTGGGCAGTGATGATTGAAAGATGGCGGCAGCACGAAGGCATCGAGACAATAAAAAGTGGCTGTCCTGACAGATCAGAACAGCCAACCGCAATACAGCTATACGGCATCTCTACGCTTCGATCTGTGCAGTGAGCAGGATCGCTTGGGCGACCTCACGCATCGGCTTGCGAGTGTTCATCGCCAATTGCTGAATCTTGCGGAACGCCTCATGCTCCTTCAGGCCTTGGCTATCCATCAGGTAGCCCTTGGCGCGGCCCACCAGTTTGCGCGTTTCGAGCATTTCGCTCAGCTCGTTGATCTGCTTGTTCATACTGCGGGTGGTTGCGAAGCGTGCCACCGCTAGCTCGATCGCGGGGGTCAGGTCGCTCTCGCGGAATGGTTTGATCAGGTAGTGCATCACGCCAGCCGCGCTCGCTTGCGCCACCTGATCGCGGTCGACGAAGGCGGTCAGCAGCAGCACCGGAGCCAAGTGTTCATCGGCGATGATCTTAGCGGCGGTGATGCCATCCATCTTCGGCATGCGGATGTCCATCACGACCAAATCGGGGCGTAGCTCGCGGGTGAGGTTCACCGCGCTCTGGCCATCGGCAGCCTCGCCTACCACCAAGTAGCCCAGGCTGATCAGCGTCTCCCTCAGGCCCATACGAATGATCGATTCATCATCGGCAATTACGAGGCGTAGTTGTTGCGACATATTCTGTTCCTTTGTGCTTGGCGCTTCGTGCGGTGTAGCCGCCGATAAGCGCGCTTAGTTGCAACCATCGGTAGCGTGAAGTTGTCGCCGCCGCGTTTCGATGCGGCAAGCGCCATTGCCAGGGTTTACCTTTCGCTCGTAGGGAGCGGCCAAGAATAGTGGGTCAGCTTATCGCGCACAACAATGTGAGGGCAGCCGCCTGCCTCTACGCCTACGATCCGCTCTGGCCTGAGCAATGCCAGTAGTGTGCGGCACACATATGATGCGTCTTTGCGGGTGATGATTGAAGGTGGTGGTATACACCAAACGGCAGGCGAATAAGGCACGTTGCCGCGCTGCTCGCCTGCCGTTCTTTGGCTACCATTTCTCTGAATACGCTTATTATATGCCGAAGCTCGCCTGTCTGCAAGTTCTTTTACAGGCAGATTTTCAAAGAACGGAGGAGCACAGATCGCCTGTGCTCCTCCGAACTCATCTTGTTCTGCCGATGTGGACGCGCTACGGCAGCAACTCGACCTCGAAGATCAGCGTGGCGTTCGGTGGGATGACGCCGGCAGCGCCGCGCGAGCCGTAGGCCAGGTTCGGTGGCAACACCAACTGGCGGTACGAGCCAACCTTCATCGTCGATACGCCCTCATCCCAGCCGGGGATGACCTGCCCTCCGCCCAACACAAACGTGAATGCCTGGCCGCGCAGCAGCGAGCTATCGAACATGGTGCCATCGGTCAGCCAGCCCGTGTAGTGCACCCGCACAGCCGTGCCCTTGGTCGGCGTGGGGCCATCGCCCTCGCGGATGTCGTAGTACTTCAGGCCGCTCGGTGTGGTGGTGTACTGCGATTCATCGACTTTGGTCGGCGCTTCCGGCGGCGGAGGCGGTGCGGGCTGGATATCGACCAGTTCGACCTCGAAGATCAGCGTGGCGTTCGGCGGGATGACGCCGCCAGCGCCGCGCTCGCCGTAGGCCAAGTGCGGTGGCAGCGTCAGGCGTGCCTTGCCGCCCTGCTTCATCAGGCCGATACCTTCGTCCCAACCTGCGATGACCTGCCCGCGGCCAAGTTGAAACGTAATCGGCTCGTTGCGCGCGTGCGAGCTATCGAACACCGTACCGTTGGTGAGCGTGCCGGTGTAGTGTACCGACACAATATCACCTGGTTGTGGTGTTGCGCCTGTGCCGGCCAAAGTTTCTTCATAAATGAGGCCGCTTGCAGTTGTCATAACATTCCCTTCTTGCGCTGTTGCGCTTGTTGGCGCGGCGGTAGCCGCTGGTGCTTCTGTTGGGCTTGCTGCTGCTTGGGTAGCAGTTGGTGCGGTGCTGGACGGTTGGCTGCCTGTCGAAGCTTGACCACACGACGAAAGTGCGAGCGCACACACCGCAACAATGGCGACGCGCTCCCAGAACCATCCCTTCATGCAAAGTTCCTTGATGGTGCAATGAGGCACCGTTGATGGGGTTGAATCAACCCGTGGATGCTCACGATGTGATGCGAGTTGGAAAGTGGCACGTCCGCGATGTTCCTAGATGTGCCGCTCGGAAGTATACTCACGGATCAGGGCTGCGTCAAACATCGCTCTTGCGCCGCAAGGCCGATTCGGGTCGCAACAGTCATCGATCTCGCTGGCAACAAAACGCGTGGAGGTGGCAATGGTATTACTGGAAATCGCAACTCCAAAACGCCAAACAACGTAGTATGATTAGTGACAATATGAACTGTGGAGTCGAAAGGGATCACGATGTCGATAGAACAAATCCGTGCGAGCATTACAGGTCGCGTGTGGCAGGCGATCGCCCAGAGCGGCGTCGATACCTCGGCTATCCCGCACGATAGCATGAATATCCTGGTCAACGCGATCACCAACGGCGTGCTGTTGGAGGTGAACTCGTTGCTCGATACGGCCACGACTGGGCAGGCTCCTGGGCAACCTACAGCGGGGACAGAGACTGAGGAGGGTGAGCGCGTGCTGTGGGAGGGTCGTCCATTCCTATCGCTCACCGAGAGCTACCGCGTCACCAACGAGCGCATCCGTATCACCAAGGGGCTGTTATCGAAGGAGCGCGAAGATATTGAACTGTTCCGCATTCAGGATATCGATCACACCCAGAACCTCAGCGAGCGAATGCTCAATATCGGCGACATCACGATGCACAGCGGCGATACGCACCACCAGGAGTTTGTGCTGCGCAATGTGTCGAACCCAAACGAAGTTCACGAAATCATTCGCCGTGCCGTACTAGAGGCACGCAAACGCCATCGGGTCGCCATCCGCGACGATCTGTAATCACCTCTGAGGCGCGCCCGGCCTCTTCGTGCGGTGTATTGTCGCCGTGGCAAGTGGCCGGGCCTGCTCCACACCGAGGCGCTGATCCTCCGTGCCTACGGCGAGCATTGCGCCCACTACCTATCCTCTCTGCATCAAAATTGGCCGCATACGGCGTTTTTAAATGCCGATGATCGTCTATCAACATCGGGCGATGACACCAATCCGCCCGCGCTTCGTTCCGGCAGCGCCCGAGACTCATGATGCCGAATCCGAGCGATTCTGGCGAAAAGGCACCATTCAATAGCAGGAACGAACTTGCTGCCGCAGGCTACACCTGGTTGTTACTGTCCAATGAGATTCGCTCCCATCCACACAACCGATACGACCAATAAAACGCTTTACACTTCGTAGCACAAGGATGAATTGCTTTTCTGCTTCACGATCAAGCAATTCATAGATAGGTGGGAGATTGCCACACAACGTAGCAGAAAATGATTTGACCGTGTGGAGAGCACCAACCTATAATCTTTATACGATGTTCTGCGATTTTATTGATTGTTATGACATTTACTGATGTTTGGATGGCTTGGAGTAGGGCCGATGTGCTGATGATTGTGGCAATCGGCTTTGTAACACTCCTACTGCGGCAAGTACCGCTGTTGCGCCTCGTTTTGTATCCTTTTTGGCTTTTCAACACCTTTATCCACGAGTTTGCGCATGTCTTTGCCTTGGGCTTCACGGGGCGGCGCTTCCGTGGCCTTGTGGTGGACCCAAACCGCAGCGGTAGCACGCACTTTGTTGGGCGCCAGGGGTGCATCGGCGTGAGCGCGGGCTACGTGGGCACGGCGCTGTTCGGCGGCTTCCTGATCATGCTCACCACCGCCGATCTTTCTCCGCGCGCCGCGCTGTTGCTGATCGGCGTGTTGTTCGGTGTGCTGTGCATCTGCTTTGTGAGCAACTGTTTCGGCCTGCTCGCGGGCCTCTGCATCGCGGTGGGGTTGTGCGTGGCCGGCTCGTACCTGCCCGAGGAGCAGGCCGCCCTGGTGTTGCTCTTCTTGGCCGTGCAGACGATCCTGGCCTCGTTCGATAGCCTGTTTGTGTTGGTGCGGATCGCCTGCAGCGGCCAACCGCACCAATCCGACGCCGAGATTATGGAGGATCTCACGGCGATTCCGGCCCTGTTCTGGGCAGTGGCGTGGTGCGTGTTGGCGGTGCTGATCTTGGTCTGGTCGGTAACGGTGGCGTACCGCTGATGCCGCTACCTGCGGGCAAACAAACGGTAGTTAATGAAGGGGAAGGGATTGTCTTCTTCTTCGATCTTCGCCAGCGTAAACTGCTCTTCCTCGTTGAGCGAGGGCTGCTCGGCCATTGCGCAAAGTTGCATGCAACGGCGAATGTGCAGGGTTGGCCGTTCGAGCGCTTCGTCCTGACCTGTTTGGGTTTGCAATAACTGCCAGTCGCTCGATTGCGCCAACAGCAGTTCGCGCAGTGCTTGCGCCAAGATGCGCTCGCGATCGCCCGTGGCGTGCGGGTAGCGCTTCACCAGTTGCGCCAGCCACTCCTCGCTCTCGCTGATGGCTTGGCGCAGCAGTTGGAGCGTGCGCCCGCCCCAAGCGCTGTGATCGCCCACGCCCCACGAGCCGTCGTGCGGGGTTGCGCCCTGGCGTGGCCGGAACGAGCGTAGGTACGCGGCGGGTGAGGTGAGCGCCACGGTTGGGTGCGCAATAAAGCTTTCGAGGATGGCGCGCAGCCAGTTTGGCCCCTCGAACCATCGTCGCCCCAGCAGTTCGGCCTCCAGCGGCACCAGCACCAAACCCGGTCGGTCGTGTTGGGCGCGGAAGGCTTCCAACTGCGCAACAACGTAGTCGCGCCAATGATCGGCGTGTTCGTGGGTGCGCACAAAGGCGTGGTAGGGATCGTAGAGCGCTGGCTCCTCACCCTCCTTGCCCGCCTGCCAGAGCGCCAACCCTGAATCGGGATCGCGCTGCGGCGCCCGATACAGCAGATCGCCCAGGTAGCCCAGTTCGGGCGACCAGATCAGCTTCATGGCCTGCTCATCGCGGGCGCAGATGGTGAAGCGGCGCGGGTACACCCAGCGTGGCCGCAGGTGAGTGATGCCCGGTACATTCGGCAGGCTCGAAGGGTCCACAATCGTGTAGCGCAGTCCGCTCGACAGCAACGCTTGGTCGAGTTGTGGGCTGTAGCCGCACTCGGGCAGCCAGAAGCCGCGTGGACGGAGGCCCAAGTGGCGCGTGCTGGCCAGTAGGCCCACATCGATCTGTGCGTTGATCGATTCGGTGCTGTTCAGCAAGGGCATGTAGGCATGGGTGGCTGGGCCAGCCAATGGCTCAAGAATGCCGTCGAGGCAGAGTTCGCGCAGCGCATTGACCAGGTTGCGGCCATAGCGCTCCTCGAAACTGCGCAGCACGCCCTGGCCCCAATCGAGGTAGAAGCGGGCGAGGTACACGTGATGCTCGCGCCCCTCGGCCTCCCACCGCGCAAGGCTCGCCTCAACACGCGCGATCCACTGCTCCATCCACACCACAAAATGCTTCTGGACCACGTTATCGGCGAGTTGTTCCAGCAGAATGGGGGAATATGCCAGGGCGAGGCTGGGCCGATGCCCGAGTTCGCGCAGGTCGAACAGGGCGTTGAGCGTGGGCACGATCGCTTGGGCGATCGTCTCGTGCAGCGCATCCTCTCCCTGGGCATCGCGACCTGCGTGTCGTAGATATGGTACATGTGCCGTCAGCACAAGTCCAAGATAGCCATTCATAGCATTCATATGCGAAAACAACGTGCCGCAGCGTGCAGATACGCGAGCGGTACGTTGATTGTTTCGTTAAGGCAGCCCTCAACGAGCCGCTGAAAAAGCAGACTTCAGAG
The DNA here is from genome assembly GCA_937988885.1 of uncultured Roseiflexaceae bacterium. Classification (GTDB taxonomy): domain Bacteria; phylum Chloroflexota; class Chloroflexia; order Chloroflexales; family Roseiflexaceae; genus CALKHR01. The sequence continues at coordinate 15,525 of CALKHR010000129.1, forward strand.
CTTGTGCGACACTGCTGACGAAAATCGGCAACAGTTCTCTCCATTATAGCATTGACTGAGAGGGAGGGGGCGGAATTTGCGCGAAAGAATGCAGAAACGCGCCCGCCGGCCCGCGCTGGGGCGGCTGCGTGCGCAGTTCTTCACGAAGATGTGGCGCAGCGGCTGGGTTTTGCGCTAGCCGAATCGTCCGGTGATGTACTCCTCGGTGCGCTGGTCCTTGGGGTTGGTGAACAGTTGCTGAGTTGGCCCAAACTCGATCAACTGCCCGGCACGGTCCTCATCCATCAAGAAAAAGGCGGTGTAATCGGAGGCGCGGGCGGCCTGCTGCATATTGTGCGTCACAATCACGATCGTATAATGGCGGCGCAACTCGAACATCAATTCCTCGATCTTGAGCGTCGAGATCGGGTCGAGCGCCGAGCACGGCTCGTCCATCAGGATCACCTCCGGCTCCACCGCCAGCGCCCGCGCGATGCACAAGCGCTGCTGCTGCCCGCCCGAGAGCGTCAGACCGCTCTTGTGCAGCTTGTCCTTCACATCGTCCCACAGCGCCGCGCTGCGCAACGAACGCTCGACAAGCTCATCGGCATCGGCCTTGCTGCCGCGCCAACCGTTGATCTTCGGCCCAAACATAATGTTGTCGTAGATGCTCTTGGGGAAGGGGTTGGGCTTCTGAAAGACCATCCCGATGCGGCGGCGAACCTCAACCGCATCGACCGACGGGCTATAGAGGTTTTGGCCGTGAAAGATCACCTCACCTTCGACGCGAGCCGTGGGCACGAGGTCATTCATGCGGTTGAAGGCGCGCAACACGGTGCTCTTGCCGCAGCCCGACGGGCCGATCAGCGCCGTAATCTTCTGGCGCTCGATCGATAGGTGAATGTCCTTCACCGCCCGAAAATTGCCGTAGTAGATATGCAAATCGCGCGTTTCGATGGCGCTGTTGGTCGTCTCATTCGCTTGAAGGGTCATACTGCTCCCCTGGGGTAGTAGTTGCGGAGGAAGATCGCGGTGGCGTTCAGGGCCAGCAGAATCACCAGCAGCACGATGATCGCGGCGGCGGCGATGCTGCGGAACTGCTCGCCGGGCTGCTGCACCCAATTGTAGATCTGGATGGGCAGCACCGTGAACTTCGAGAATGGGCTATTGGGATCGAAGGCGATAAAGGTCGATGCGCCGATCACGATCAGCGGCGCGCTCTCGCCGATGGCGCGCGACATGCCGAGGATGGTGCCCGTCAGGATGCCCGGCAGCGCAGAGGGCAGCACGTGGTGCCAGATCGTCTGCCATTTGGTGGCCCCCAAGCCGTAGCTGGCTTGGCGCAGCGATTGAGGCACGGCGCGGATCGCCTCGCGGGCATTGATGATGATCAGCGGCAGGATCAGCAGCGCCATCGTCAGCGACGCCGAGATGATCGTGCGGCCATTCCCGTTGTTGATGCCGATAAACGCGCCGCTGGTGAAGCGCTCAAGCGCGCGAACGAATACCGCCAGGCCCAACAGGCCGTAGATGATCGACGGCACACCAGCCAAGTTGTTGATGTTCGTCTCGATGATGCGGCTGATCCAGTTCTGTCCGTTGTACTCTTCCAGATAGATGGCCGCCCCCACGCCGATCGGCACGGCGAACAGCATAGTGAGCATCACCACGTACAGCGAGCCGAGGATGGCCGTGCGGATGCCTGCTAGCGCCGGGTTGCTGTGCATCGGCCTTACCAGGAAGGTGCCGCTGATCCACGAGTGGAAGGTCAGCGTGCCCTGTGGATACTTCTTGGCGGCCTCGGCGGCTACGCGCTCGCGCTCGAACAGCGATTCTTGCAGCGTGTAGGAGGCGACGATCGACGGTTTGATCACTTCCGCCTCAAGCAGTTGCAGCAGATCGCTCTGGTCGCGCTCCTCGAACGGCTGCTCGCGGTTCAGTTGGCGGAAGCGCCCGGCGGAGATGTGCTGCTGCAGGATCGCCTGTAGCGCCGCTTTGTCGAGCGATTCGAGCGGCTGATCCGAGAGCGTGCTGGGGTCAACCTTGTTGTCGATCACGATCAGCCCGAAGCTATCGTTGATGATGGTGGCGAACAGCGTGATCAGCGCGATAATGCCGATCAGCAGCGAGCCGATAAACATTCCCCGCCACAGCATGCCCTTCCGGCGCCGCTGCGCGCTATGTTTGGTGATGGCTGGGCCCTGCGGCAGGCCGCTTGTCGTAGTTGGTTCACTCATTCATACACCTCGCGGAAGCGCCGCACCACCGCGCCGCTGATGATGTTCAGCACGAAGGTGAGCACGAACAGCGTCAAGCCGATGGCGAAGATACTGGTGTACTGAATGTCGCCGTAGCTGATATCGCCACCGGAGATGCGGGCGATATGACCGGTCATCGTTTCAGCGGCCAGGAACGGGTTGAAGGTGAAGCGCGGGCCAGCACCAGCCGCCACGGCCACGATCATCGTCTCGCCGATCGCGCGGGCCAGCGCCACGATAAACGCGGCCACCAAGCCCGAGATGGCCGCAGGCACCACCACGCGCACCGCCGTCTCGAAGCGGGTGGCACCCAGGCCATACGCGCCCTCGCGCAACGCGCGCGGCACGGCGCTCAGGGCGTCCTCGCTCATCGAGGCGACTAGCGGCAGAATCATAATGCCCATCACCAAGCCCGCCGAGAGCATGTTGTAGAACTGCACGGTGTCCTGTCCGAAGATCCGTTGCAGCAACGGCGTCATAAAGGTCAGCGCGAAGAAGCCGTACACGACCGTGGGCACACCCGCCAGCACTTCGAGCACTGGCTTGAGGATGCTGCGCGCGCGCGGCGTGGCGTATTCGCTCAGGTAGATCGCAGCGCCAAGCCCCAGCGGCACCGCCACCAGCATCGCGAAGAAGGTGGTAGCCAGCGTCGCGTTCAGCAGCGGCAAGACACCGAACTCGTTGATCTGCGGCGCCCACGTGGTGTTGGTGAAGTATTCCCAGAGCATCACTTCCGGCAGGCTGAAGAACATCAGCGCCTCGCGCAACAACACGTAGATGATGCCGAACGTGGTCAGGATCGAGATCACACCACACAGCCCCAGCAACACCTGGATGATCTGCTCGCCGGGCCGTGCGTGGCGCCGAAGATCGATCGGTTGATGGCGGCTTTTGTTGGTCACCACCGCTCTTTCGGCTACAGCGCTGATTGGTTGTTCCATGCGTTTTCTCACAATTGGCGTTCATACGCTTGGTGGCAATGAGCGGCTGCGTGGTGCTCCACGCAACCGTCATTGCAGCCGCTATATTCCTAGTTCATCGCGTCGAGCAGCGCGTGCTTGGAAGCGCTCAGGGCTTGCTCGCTCGCCGGGAAGTAGCCGACCTCCAAGATCTCGTCGTTGACATAGCTCAGGTAGAAGTTTAGGAAGGCGGCCACTTGGGGCTTCTCCTTGATGATGTTGGCATCGGAGTAGAGGAATAGTGGGCGCGAGAGCGGATAGCTGCCGTCCTCGGCGGTGGTCTCGTTCGGCGCAATGCCATTGATCGAGAGCGCCTTCAACTCGCCGCTGTTGGCCTGGAAGTAGGCGTAGCCGAAGTAGCCGATCGCGTAGGGGCTGGCCTCGATGCCCTGCACCAGCACATTGTCGTTCTCGCTGAACTGCGCGCCAGAGGCCTGGAGCTTGGTGTCATCGCTCTCGAACACCACCTCCACGAAGTAATCGTAGGTGCCGCTGTCGGAGCCGGGGCTGAAGAGTTGGATGGCTTCGGCGGGCCAGGCTGGGTTGACATCGGCCCAGGTCTTGGCGTCGCCGCCGAAGATGGCGGCCAATTGCTCGATGCTCAGGTCGCTCACGAAGTCGTTGGCGCTGCTGACGACGACCGAGAGGGCGTCGGTGCCGACACGGAACTCGATCGGCGTGCGCCCGATCTTGGCGCAGTTCTCGATTTCGCTCTCCTTGATCGGGCGGCTGGCGTTAGCGATGTCGGTCTCGCCAGCCGTGCAGAAGCGCTCGAAGCCCGCGCCCGTGCCGATGCTGTCGATGGTGATGTTGCCTGTGTAGCCCTCGCTCGCGAACCGCTCGACCATCGCCTGCGAGAGCGGGAAGACCGTCGAGCTGCCCGCCGTCACAATGTCGCCCGTCACGGTGCCGGGGTCCACCTCGGGCAGTTCATTGCTTGCAGATGGGGCTGTTGGGGCAGTGGTGGGAGCCGCGGTGGCGGCTGGTGCCGTGGTTGGGGTCATGCCCGTGGCCGATGCGCCACAAGCAGCAAGAATCAGCGTGAGTAGCAAGAGCGCTACGTAACGTGGTGAGAACATTCGCAAAGTCATTCCTCTCTACGTGATAAGTCATCGTGTGTGAGGCTAAGATAACGACGCCCGATTAAACCGATCGCAAGCGACTGTTAACGTTGTATTAAATCTTGATAGACTTTTATCGATCAGAGATGGGCGAGAAAGGGAGAATTCGGCGTAGGAAAGCTATAAACTGCGATTTGTGCGCAGGAACACAATGATCGTTGGTTGGGCTTGACTCGCCGCTAAATTGTTGCTATACTTTGAATGGTTCAAAAAGCTGAAGTATTAAAAAAGATGAACAATACAGAACAACAAATCGAGCTCAGCGTTGAACATGCACAACTTGTACGTGAAACGTTGATTGAATTCGTCTCAGAAGTGATGTGTTACTCCGCCGAGGATGTGCTGCGGTTGCTCAAACGCGAGCAACTGAACATGCCCCTGATCGGCATTCTTAGCCTGGTCAGGCGCAATGGTGCGAGTTCTATTTCTGAGATCAGCAACGGCATCAATTTCTCGCTGGCTAACACCAGCATGATGGTTGATAAGCTTGTTGGAAAAGGATTAGTGACACGTGTCGAAGATCCGCGAGATCGGCGCCATAAGGTCGTCCAACTCACCAAAGAGGGTGAGGATTTGATCCACGAGTATCGTTTGGCGCGTGTTGAGGGTATGGTGCAACGTGTGTTAGGCGTTCAACCTGAATTGCAGCAGCAATTGATCGACGTCCTTCAACGACTTGCAAAGCAATTACCCCCCGTCCCTCCTGAACCGGAGCCCGAACGCAGCTAGAGCGAAGCTGAACGGTTCGGCGCTCATCGTATTTCGGCAACCCTCTCAATGTGGAGAAAGCGGAGTTCTCAATTGGAGGCTCCTTGTGTTATTTGGCTTTTGAAAGCCTAGTTTGTGGTGTGTGTGAAGTTTTCAGGCTCACCGAATGGATGTAAGGATTAGTTGTTATGGCAACCACGTCTTCAACATCATCGCCTACTTTTAACGAACAGAGCATCGATGCGACGACTCTGCCGCACTCCACTAAGCTTCTGATTCTTGGCGCGGTGATGGTTGGTCTGTTTCTTGCGGCCCTCGATCAAACGATCGTTTCAACTGCGCTCCCTGCAATCGTGCGCGATTTCCAGGGCATTGACTTAGTCAGTTGGGTGTCGGCGGGATACTTATTGGCAAGCACGGCGACCGTGCCAATCTATGGCAAACTTTCGGATATCTACGGTCGCAAAGCGATCTTACTGTGGGGTATCATTGTCTTCCTGATCGGCTCGATGCTGAGTGGTATCGCAGGGAGCATGATTCAGCTTATTCTGTTCCGCGTGGTGCAGGGCATCGGCGCAGCCGCGATCACCTCGACGGCATTCGCTACACCCGCCGACCTGTTTGTGCCAGCCGAGCGCCCCAAGTATATGGGTCTGTTTGGCGCCGTCTTTGGCATTGCGAGTGTGGTTGGCCCGTTCTTGGGTGGTTTGCTGACCGATAAACTGAGCTGGCATTGGGTCTTTTTCGTGAATTTGCCGCTGGGCCTACTGGCGTTGGCCTTTATCGCGACGAAGATGCCTCGGCTCTCGCGCGGCTTGCAAGCCCGTATCGATTGGGCGGGCACCGTGTTGCTGATCACCGCGGTGGTGCCGCTGATGCTGGGCCTCACGCTAGATAAGAGCATTCACCCGTGGACATCGCCGCTCATCATTGGCTTGTTCGCAGTGGCGCTTGTGGCTACGGTGCTGTTCTTGATTGTGGAGTTGCGCGTGCCCTCGCCCGTCATCTCGCTGAACCTGTTCCGCAACCGCACCTTCGCGGTTGGTGTGGCGGTGTCGGTGCTGAACGGCGCGGCGTTCTTCGGGGCGGTGCTGTTCTTGTCGCTCTACCTGGTGAATGTGCTGGGTTTGAGCGCCACCCAAGCGGGTATCACGCAGATCCCGCTGATGATCGGCTTTGTGTCGAGTAGCAACTTGATGTCGCTGTTGGTGCAGCGCACCGGGCGCTACAAGGGCTTCATCATGCTTGGCATGGTGATTATGCTGGTGGGCTTCTGGTTGATGTCGCGCGTGACCATCAACACGCACGTCTACGATGTAGCTTGGCGCGTGTTCGTGGTGGGCTTGGGCCTCGGCCCGGCGATGCCGCTGCTGAACTTGGCCGTGCAGAACGCATCGTCGCGCAGCCAGATGGGCGCGGTGACTGCGAATCGCCAGTTCTTCCAGCAGTTGGGCCAAGCACTGGGTGGCTCGATCTTTGGTGTGGTGTTGGCCACCACGCTGACGGTGCAATTGCAGCAGAACTTTGCGCCGATCCTGAGCCAGGTATCGCCGGTCATGCAGCGAGCGCTGGACCCTGCGCTCTACCGCAATGTGAGCGTTGGTGAGGGTGCGAGCACCGAGGCAATGGATATCGGCGAGCAGATCGCCGCAGCCGCACTGGCCCCGCTGGAGCAGCAGCGCAGCCTTGCACAGGCCGCGTTGGGCAACGGCGATGCAGCGGCCCGCTTGGAGTTGCAGCGCAACCCCACCACGTTGCCAGCCGTGCAGGCTGAGTTGGAACAGACGAACGGCGTTGATCCTGCTGCGCTACAGCGCGTGAATATCGCCATCGATGAGGCTGAGCAGGCGGCGCATACCGAGGCGGTGCAGGTTGGGCCAAGCGTGGATACCGCAGTGAAGCTGTCGTACACCGCCAGTATCACGCAGATCTACCACTATTCGTTCTGGCTTGTGATGATCGAGTTGATTCTGATCGCGATCTGGCTGCCCGAGATCCCACTCGCCAAGAGCTACGCTCCTGAACCTGTTATGGGGGAGTGATATTCGCAACCACACGGGGCGGCACATCGCGTGCCGCCCCTTTGTGATTCCTGAACCAATACCGAAAGCGCCTTGAAACCGAATCCAAATGATTGCTTACGGTATCAGCACGCTATTTCTTGGGAAGGTGGTGTCGATGCGCTGCGCCTAGCAACGTATCGACACCACAACGCAGGTTAAAACGAGTTTGTTACTGACACTGCCCTAGCGGATTTGGTGTGAAATCAACATTGTCTCATCGACTCAAAAAGGTGAACATTGTAGGCGGTGGAAACGTCGTTTCGGTGCTGATCGAGATTTTTATGACAATATATTTATTTTTCAGGGAAGATGTTAACAGTGTTTAGGTGATGCTAATGATGTAAAAAGGTCTTTTAACCCAATGTAAAGGCTGCGTACACTAATTGATTTTGTTGTATGATTGTAGCGAGCATTGCAACACTCAATGTACTCCCAACTGCAATATTTGGTATTGCACCCCTTTGTTATATCATCGAAAAATATTGCAGGCTTTTCTCTTTGCCCCGGGTTAAGTGAATATCGTGTCTCGTGGCCTGTGTAGGGACGATGAGGTATGTCGGGCGTGATTTGTTTAGCTTTTGCTAGACGAATCATTTGGTGTTTACTGTGCCATCGTTTGTTCTCACCCTGAGCCGTATCAATAGGAACAGGGTGTTTTCTCTATTAAGTTCCTGCCCGCGGAGGAAAGGAGGCTAGGGAGAGGGTTAACAGACTATTTGCGTTCTATGTGTGAATGATATTCGCATTTTTTACGGAGGAGGGATTGAGTATGCGTTTCCAAACGTTTACGAGACGCTTACTTTCCAGTATTCTTGTTTTGCTGTTGGCCGCAACTGGTTCAACAGTATGGGCGCAAGATAAGTCACTCCGCCTCGCATCAGAGCAACCTGTTCTGGAGAGCAGCTATAGCCTGGAAGTGGCTAAGTTGCGAACGCCCGCCCAAACAAATGAGGATGGTCAAATCAGCGTATTTGTGCAGTTCAAAGGAGATGCGCTCGCCACGTATGAGGGCGATGTCGCTGGGCTGCCAGCCACCAACCCCAAGGCCCGTGGTGAAGAGCGATTGAACCTGCGCTCGTCCGATAGTGTGCGCTACCTCAATCATCTGCGTGCACAGCGCGATACGTTCAAGCGCAATTTGAAGAGCAGGGTTCCCACGGCCAAAACAACCCACGAGTTCGATATTATTCTCAACGGCGTATCGCTGTTGGTCGACCCCGATGATCTCGGCGAGTTGGCGAAACTGCCGAACGTCGAGCGTATTCTGCCCGACAAGCTCCAGAAGTTGAACACCAACGAAACGCCTGATTTCATAGGTGCAAAGAGCGCCTGGAAGGAAGATGGCGGTCAGGATTCCGCTGGTGAGGGTGTGATCGTCGGTGTGATCGACTCCGGTATTTGGCCCGAGCATCCCTCGTTCTCCGATCCCGATCCGAAGGGCAAGCCATACGCTCCCCCTCCTCCGCCAGTGTCGGGCACCCGCAACTGTGTCTTCAGCGGCGGCTCGAATCCTGGTCCGGCCTTCACCTGCAACAACAAGCTGATCGGCGCTGAAGTCTTTATGAACACGTACTGGCAGTTCCAGAGCTTGTTGCCAGGTGAGTATACCAGCGCCCGCGACGATAACGGCCACGGCACGCACACCGCGAGCACGGCAGCCGGTAATCGCAATGTGAAGGCGAGCATCTTCAATATCTCGCGTGGTACTGTCTCGGGTATTGCTCCGCGCGCCCACATCATCGCCTACAAGGTCTGTGGCGATCTCGGCTGTTACCAGACCGACTCCGCCGCCGCCATCCAGAAGGCCATTCAGGATGGTGTGGATGTGATCAACTTCTCGATCAGCGGTGGTGCGAACCCATTCGCAGACGTGGTTGAGCTGGCGTTCTTGGATGCCTATGAGGCTGGCGTGTTTGTGGCTGCCTCGGCTGGTAACTCTGGCCCCAGCCCCGATACCGTCGACCACCGTGGTCCGTGGGTCACAACCGTGGCTGCCAGCACCAGCGATAAGCACTGGCAGACCGACCTGGTGCTGAAGGCCAGCAATGGCGATAAACTGAAGCTGCGCGGCTCGTCGATCACCGATGGCATCACCAAGGCACGGCCCGTGGTGTTGGGCACGAGCGTCGGCACCGATGCGCTGTGTGTCAGCCCCATTCCCGCAAACTCGCTCAACGGTGAGATTGTGGTCTGCCAGCGCGGCCCGAACCGTGTGTTGAAGAGCCACAATGTGTTCCAAGGCGGTGGCGGTGGTATGATCCTGTACAACGCCACGTTGCTGAACGAGTTCACCGATAATCACTGGGTGCCAACCGTGCACCTGGAGGATGCGGCAGGTGTCAAACTGCTGGACTTCCTCAGCACCCACACGGGTGTGACGGCCACCTTCGAGCGCAGCAAGGAGCGTGGTGTCAAGGGTGATGTTGTCACCGTATTTAGCTCGCGCGGTGGCCCTGGTCAAACCCTTGGCGTCAGCAAGCCCGACGTGACGGCACCTGGCTTGCAGATCGTGGCGGGTAACACGCCAACCCCTGCAACCGAGGCTGGTGGCCCTCCCGGCGAACTGTTCCAGTCGATCGCTGGTACGTCGATGTCGAGCCCGCACGTGGCTGGCGCTGCTGCGATGCTGAAAGCCATCCATCCCGAGTGGACGCCCGGCCAGATCAAATCGGCGCTGATGACCACAGCAAAGTACAAGAAGGTCTATCAGCCCGATGGTAAGACTGAAGCCACGCCGTTCGATGTTGGTTCGGGTCGAATCGACCTCAAGACCGCGTGGAACCCGGGCCTGACCTTCGATGAGACCGCCGAGAATTACCTGGCGCTGCAGAACAACCTGTGGGATGCCAACTATCCCAGCTTGTACGTGCCAGTGATGCCGGGCGAGATCACGGTGGAGCGCACGGTGACGAACGTGCTGGGTAAGAAGGGTACGTGGAAGTTCAAGGTCAAGGGGCCGAAGGATCTGGAGATCACGGTGCCCAAGAAGATCGAGGTGCCGAAAGACGGTAGTGTGACCTTCAGCATCACGGTCGATGCGCGCGATGTGCCGTTGGGTGAGGTGCGCCACGCCACCCTGATCCTTGAAGGTGGCAAGAACGACCTGCACTTCCCGATCACAATCGTGCGCGGCCAGCCAGAGCTCACGCTTGATAAGACCTGCGATCCGACCGAGTTCAAGCGCAATGAGACTACCACCTGTACGATCACGATGGTCAACACGACCTTCTCGAATGCGCAGGTGAGCTTGGTCGATGAACTGCCCAAGCAGTTGAAGCTGCAACCCGGCACGGTGACTGGTGGTGCGACGGCGAGCGGTAACACCGTGAGCTACAATGGTACCTTGTTTGGCGCAGCACCGCCCGATATTACCATTGCATCTCAACCCGGTGGATCGCCTGCGGGCGGTTATCTCCCGCTGCAGCTGTTTGGCATTGCGCCAATCTCCAACATCGGTGACGAATCGATCGTCAACTATAACATTCCGCCGTTCCTCTATGGTGGCGTCACTTACACCCGTATCGGCATCACCAGTAATGGCTACGCCGTCGTTGGTGGTGGCACGGCTGCCGATGTCGATTTCATCAATCAACACCTGCCCGATAGCACGCCACCAAACAACGTGCTCGCGCCGTTCTGGACCGACCTTAACCCGGCTCAGGGTGGAGCACTCCGCATCGCCTCGCTCACCGATGGTGTAGACTCCTGGATTGTGGTGGAGTGGGATAAGGTCGTTGAGTATGGCACAACCACCGCAAACTCGTTCCAGATCTGGATCGGTATCAACGGTGTTCAAGACATCACCTTCACCTATGGCACGCTCCAGGGCGTTGGTGATCAAGGTTACCTGACCGTCGGAGCCGAGAACAGCTACGGTAACCGTGGCCAGAACTACTACATCGACGGTGAGGGCACCCTGCCTGAGGAAGGCGACGAGCTTGTCGTCGGTGCCGTACCTGGCTCGCCAGGCGAGACGCGCGTGATTACTTACCAGGCCAAGGGTGATAAGACTGGTTCGTGGCAGAACTGCGCCGAACTCAGTAGTTCCAACATCTTTGGCGTCAACATCTCCTGCGTGAGCGGCAAGGTCAACAAGTAACGTCGTAACACAAATCAAAACGGGACGGGGCTTCACAGCCTCGTCCCGTTTGCTTTGCCGCATCGACTAGGGGTTACCGGGTGGTGGCGCCATCTCGCCGGGCTTTGTAGCCTCGCCCGGAGCCGCCGTGGGAGCATCAGGCTTCGCAGCGGGTGGCGCATTCAGCGGCGGTGCAGGGCGCTTGTTCAGGCAGAGGAACGGCGCACGCACGCCATCGGTGTGGTAATCGAAGTGCTGTTCCCCGATACTGAGCCGAATCAACAGCCCATCGGCTGGCACATCGGGATACCCCATATTCGGATCGGGGCAGCCCAACCCGCGATTCGGCCATACCACCGTCCATACATCCACCAAACCCACCGCATCGACCTGCACACCCTGGCGCAGCGCCAGATCGGCCCGTGCCCCATCGACCATCGCCGTGATCGCGGGGCCAAGCGGACGTGGCACGCTCACCGCATTGGGCGGCAGCGCATCCGCAGTGCTCTCCTGCACGATCGGCGCAGTCGAGGCACTCATCTGGCGGGTGGGCGAAGGCTGTGCTGCGGGTTGCGATGTGGG